>NZ_JASGEN010000020.1:0-32818 GCF_047606365.1 Micropruina sp.
CCGGGGACGGTTCCTTTGGTCACCGGGGACGGTTCCCTTGGTCACCGGGGACGGTTCCCTTGGTCACCGGGGACGGTTCCCTTGGTCACTCAGGTGCAGTCCTGGACCAGCTCGCCCATCCGTTCCATCAGGCGCCGCCAGCCGGGGGAGTAGTCGCGGCGGTAGCTGACCACCAATTGCTGGGCGACCGAGTCGTCGGACCACTCCGCCTCCTCGGGAGGCGGACGGTGGGTCATCATCCACTCGACGGTGGCCCGGGCGATCTCCTCGATCCGCGGATCGTCCGCCGGGTAGTCGAAAGCCTGGTCGGTGCGTAGATAGAGGTCGCGGTAGTCCGGGTCGTTGAGCATCGCCTGCTGGGTGTCGATCCAGGTGGCGACCAGGTCGGGATACAGCACCTGGATGAGCAGCCAGGCGTCCCGCTCCATCTGCAGGGTGCGCTCCGAGACACCGAGGGCACGCATCTCGTCGTGCATCCGGGTCACCCGCGGCGGAAGGAACGGCTCACCCTGGGCGGCGAGCCGATCGAGGGACTGCCGGGTCGACTCCAGTTCGGCGATCCGGGCCTGCAACTCGGCGTCGATCTGGGCGGCGGCGTCGCGGAAGGCGTCCGGTTCGGCGTCGACCAGCTCACGCACCCGGGACAGCGGGACGCCGGCATCGGCGAGCACCTTGATCCGGTGCAGGTCCACCACGGCCTGGGCGTCGTAGCTGCGGTAGCCGGCCGAGTTGCGTTCCGGCTCGGACAACAGCCCGAGCGCGTGATAGTGCCGAATCGCCCGCCGGGTGACTCCGGTGTACTCAGCCAACTGGCCGATGGTCAGCATCGGCGTCCTCTCGTCGCGGCTGAATGTAGTTCCTCAATCCGGGTGCGACCAGGGCGTACGCCCCCACCACGGCCCAGCCGGCGGCCAGCACCCAGGCCCCGAACCGCAGATCGGCGCCGGCCAGCACGACCGCCATCAGCCCTAGTCCGAGCGGGCTGGCGACCATGGCGAGGGCGGAGTAGGCGCCGAAGACGCGGCCGCGCAGGGCGTCCGGCACATGCTCGGTGAGCACCACGGTGCTGATCGGTTGCAGCAAACCGGAGCCAAGGCCGGCGGCCACCATGCCGGCCGCGACCAGCCAGAACCCCTGCAACGGTGCGATCAGGACGGCGGACGCGACGTAGAGCAGGTTGGCCACCACCCAGGCCGCCCAGCGCCGTCCGTCGAAGAGCCAGCCGTAGACCCCGGAGCCGGCCATCGTGCCGACCGCGTAGGCGGAGAGACTCAGGCCCAGCAGGCCGGGTGCCGCGAGCGCCACGAAGTGCGCGGGCAGCACCACGCTGAGCAGCGGTGCGACCAGCACCATGGAACCCAGGCTGACCACCAGCAGGATCAGCAGTGGCCGGCTCCGCCAGATGTGAGTGAACCCGGCCAGCGGCGAGTTGTCCTCGGCAGCTGCGACCGCGCTGGCGCGCAGCGGCATCACCCCGATGGCCAGGGCGGCGACCGCGGAACAGGCGGCGGTGATCCAGACCACCTGAATGGACGGCAGCACCGCCAGCAGCCAGCCGGCCACCGCGGGACCGGCCAAGAACGACAGGCCGAACAGCATGCCGCGCCAGGCGGCGATCTTGTCGAGCCCGACACCGGAGGTTTCGGAGACGTTCGCCAGCAACGTCTCCCGCGCGGTCATCCCCGGGACGTCGAACAGTGCGCCCAGCACCCCGAGAGCGATGAACCAAGCGACGTTGAGACCGACCGCCGCATCGACGATGGCCAGCGCGGCGACCGCGACCGCCGAGCCGATGTCGGACAGCACCGACATGCGGCGACGGCCGATCTTGTCGATCAGGTGTCCGCCGACGAACGCCGCGATGGCGCCAGGGACAGCACTGACCGCCGCCACCAGGCCGGCCATCGCCGGATCCCCGGTGCGCTCCAGCACCAGCCAGGGCAGCACGATGGCGATGGCCGAGTTGCCGAACAGCGAGGTGGCGGTCGCGGTCAGATACAGCGGCAGCGTGGTCTTGGTCGTCGTCACACCATCGAGTGTGAGGGTTGACGTTACGTCAAGGTCAACTGCGCTCGGCGAGCCAGTTGTCGCCGACCTGCTGCTGGACGTCGAACCCGGCGGTCAGCGCCGGCGCAGCCTTGCCCTCCAGGGACCGGCCGACCAGGGGCACCTTGATGGTGAACTCGCCGACGAAGTCGACCACGGTGCCGCGTCCGCCGGCCCGCAGGTCGATGGTGAGCTGGGCCCGGGCCGGCATGCCCTGCACGGTCAGCTCCAGGTCACCGGTCCGGGCACCGGTCGCGTCCGCGGCGTTCCAGCGGATCTCCTGCAGCAGGGTGAGCCGGTCGCCGAGCAGGCTGCGGACCGCCGAGGGTGCCTCCAGCGTCCGCTGGACGGCAGTGTGTTCGGGCACGCCGTCCACCCGATAGTCGAGGTCTCCGGACGCCTCGCACACCTGAGCCAGGAAGGCGGGATCGGTGAGCATCGCGTGGGTGGTGAGAGCGTCCGCGGCGAAGTCGTTGCGGGCCTGAATCTGCATGCGGGCCATTCTGCCGTAGGAAACCGCCGAGTTTGTCTGCCGACGCGGTCGCCACCGAGACAGCGCGACAACGGCGCACTACAGTGAGTGGCTTGCACATGGTGGGCTCGCAAGGAGGCGAAGTGTCCGCAATAAATCCGTCCCGTCCGGACTGGATCCATGAATTGCTTGGCGAACTGTCGATCAGGCTGAAGAATCTTCCGGAGCTGATCCTGCCCGACGGCTTCGCCGAACACTATGTCCGGCACCTGCCGGACACTGAGCTGAGCGACCTCGAGCCGGGTCGGGTGGCGGATCTCATCGTGGAGCATCTGCGGCTGGGCCAGCGCCGGTCGGCGGGCGAATCCCAGGTCCGGGTACTGCTGCCCGAGCAGCCCGGCGCCTCCACCGTGATGCTGATCGTCGCCGACGACCGTCCGTTCCTGGTCGACACGGTCAGCATGGACATCACCCGCGGGGGCTGGAACATCCGGTCGCTGTTCCACCCCCAGTACGAGGTCCACCGGGACGGCGACGGCACCCTGACCGGGCTGGGCGGAACCGGGCCGGGCGCGACCGCCGAATCCTGGATCTGCGTCGAGGTCTTCCCTCCGCTGGGTCAGGCGGCCGACCAGCTCGCTGAGGCGTTGCAGGCGGCGATCAGCGGCGGGCTGGCTGCCGTCCGGGCAGCCGTGGACGACTGGCAGCCGATGCAGCGGCGGCTCGCCGAGACCATCGAGCTGATCAACGACAATCCGCAGCCGGTCAGCCCGCACGACGTCCGCGAGGTCACCGAACTGCTGCAGTGGCTGGGCGCCGGGAACTTCGTGCTGCTCGGCTACCGGGAGGCGCGGCATGACGGCGACGGCTATCAGCCGGTGCCGAGAACCGGCCTGGGCATTCTGCGTGAGGAGTCCAGCGCCGAGGAGTTCCAGGCCGTCCCGATCAACGGTGACCGGGCGCTGATCGTGCTCACCAAGGACTCCCGGCGTTCGCCGGTGCACCGGCCCGCCTACCTCGACTACATCGGCGTCCGGGTCTATGACGCGACCGGACGGCTGGCCGGGGAACGCCGCTTCCTGGGCCTGTTCGCGGCATCGGCGTACAGCGAGAGCGTGTGGGACATCCCGCTACTGGCGCGCAAGGCGCAGCGGCTGCTGGACGCGTCCGGCTTCGATCCGCACAGCCACGGCGCCTCGGCGATCCGGCAGGTGATCGACAGCTACCCGCGCGACGAACTGTTCCAGGCCACCACCGCCGAACTGCTCCCGGTGATCACCCAGGAGGCCCAATTCAAGGACCGTCGGGTGGTTCGGGTGTTCATCCGGCGAGGCTGCTACGGCCGGTTCATCTCGGCGCTGGTGTTCCTGCCCCGGGACCGCTACACCACCGACGTCCGCGAGGCGATCCAGCGGATCCTGATCGACGAGATGGGCGGCGAATCGGTCGAGCATCAGGCCCGGGTCACCGAATCGGTGCTGGCCAGGCTCTTCTTCGTGGTCAAACGGCCGGACGACGACCCGCTGCTCGGCGACCTGGACGAGGCGGCACTGGAATCCCGGATCGAGACCGCCGTCCGCAGCTGGGACGACGACTTCGAGAACGCCGCCCGCGACCTGCCGAGCGAGTCCCGCGGGGTCGAGTTCAGCGAGGCCTACAAGGAGGAGTACCCGGCCGCGGTCGGTGTGGTCGACCTGCAGCTGGCCAACCAGCTGACCGGCGACGACGACCTGACCTACGACGTCTACCGGCCGCTGTGGCCCAACGACTCCGCCGACGTCCGGTTCAAGGTGTTCGCCTACCGGCAGATGTCGCTGGCCGACGCGATGCCGCACCTGTCGGTGCTCGGGGTGGAGGTGCTCGACGAGCGACCCTTCGAGTTCAAGCTGCGCGGTCGCGACGTCTACCTGTACGACTTCGGGCTGAAGCTGTCCGGTGCCGCCGACCGCCGTCCGGAATGGACGCCGGAACTGCAGGCCCGGTTCATCGACACCTTCGACGCCACCTACCGGGGCCGCGCCGAGTCGGGCAAGTTCAACCGGCTGGTGATGACCGGCGGGCTCACCTGGCAGGAGATCGCCTGGCTACGGGCGATGTCGCGCTACCTGGTGCAGGCCGGCATCCCGTACAGCCAGCCGTACGTGGCGGCCACCCTCAACGACAATCCGGTGATCGCGGCCGCGCTGGTCCGCGCCTTCCGGACCAAATTCGATCCGGACGCCGACTTCGCCGACCTGGACGCCCGTGCCGCGGCCGTCGACGAGGCGTGCACCGCGATCGAGAAGCAATTGGCCGAGGTGGCCAGCCTGGACGCCGACCGCATTCTGCGGATGTTCCTGGCCGTGCTGCGGGCGATGATCCGCACCAACGCGTTCCAGCCCGGTGCGCCGGCGCACGCCTTCAAGGTGCACCCCCGCGAGTTGGCGCTGTTGCCGGAACCGCGGCCGATGTTCGAGATCTTCGTCTACTCGCCGCGGGTGCAGGGCGTGCACCTGCGGTTCGGCAGCGTCGCCCGGGGCGGCTTGCGCTGGTCGGATCGCCGCGAGGACTTCCGCACCGAGGTGCTGGGTCTGGTCAAGGCGCAGATGGTGAAGAACAGCGTGATCGTGCCGTCCGGCGCCAAGGGCGGCTTCGTGCCACAGTCGCTGCCCGACCCGAGTGTTGATCGGGCCGGCTGGCTGGCCGAAGGCGTGGCCTGCTACGAGATCTTCATCGCGTCGCTGCTGACGCTGACCGACAACATCGTGGCCGGCGACGTGGTGCCGCCCGACGCGGTGGTGCGCTGGGACGGTGACGACCCGTATCTGGTGGTCGCCGCCGACAAGGGCACCGCGACCTTCTCGGACAACGCGAACCGGCTCTCGCTGGAGCGGGGCTTCTGGCTGGGCGACGCGTTCGCCTCGGGCGGCTCGGCCGGCTACGACCACAAGGCGATGGGTATCACCGCCCGCGGCGCCTGGGAGTCGGTCAAGCGGCACTTCATCGAGCTGGGCCGGGACTGCCAGAGCGAGGACTTCACCTGCGTCGGCATCGGCGACATGGCCGGCGACGTGTTCGGCAACGGCATGCTGCGCAGCCGGCACACCCGACTCGTGGCCGCCTTCAACCACCTGCACATCTTCCTCGATCCCAGCCCGGACGCCGAGAGCAGCTTCGTCGAGCGCGAGCGACTGTCCAGGCTGCCGCGATCGTCGTGGGCGGACTACGACCGTTCGCTGATCTCGGCCGGTGGCGGGGTCTACGCCCGCACGCTGAAGTCGATCCCGATCACCCCGGAGGTGCGGACCGCGCTCGGTCTCGGCAGCGGCGTGGTGGCGCTGACTCCGGCGGATCTGATCAACGCCATCCTGAAAGCGCCGGTCGATCTGCTCTGGAACGGCGGCATCGGCACCTACATCAAGGCGACCACCGAGACCAATGCCGAGGTGGGTGACAAGGCCAACGACGCCGTCCGGGTCAACGGTGCCGACGTCCGAGCCTTGTGCGTCGGCGAGGGCGGCAACCTGGGCTGGACGCAGCTGGGCCGCATCGAGTACGCGTTGGGTGGCGGCCGGATTAACACCGACGCCATCGACAATTCCGCCGGTGTGGACACCTCTGACCATGAGGTGAACATCAAGATCCTGCTCGCCGGGCAGATGGCCGCCGGCGAGTTGGCGATCGAGCAGCGCAACGAACTGCTGGCCTCGATGACCGACGAGGTGGCCGCGCTGGTACTCAGCCACAACCTGGACCAGAACCTGGCGTTGTCGAACTCGATGTTCCGCGCCGCCGAGCTGACCGGCGCCTACGAGGGATGGATGCAGGCCCTCGAAGCGGCCGGCTACCTCGACCGGGGGCTCGAGTTCCTGCCCACCGCGAAGCAACTCGACGCTCGCCGGGAGGGCGGCCACGGCTTGACCCGGCCCGAGCTGGCGACCCTGCTGGCCTGGACCAAGATCTATCTCACCGACCAGGTGCTGGCCTCCAACCTGCCCGACGACCCTTACCTGGCGGATCGGCTGATCCAGTACTTCCCGAGCGAACTGCAGCAGCGCTATGCCGCCGAGATGCCGCGGCATCGGCTGGCCCGAGAGATCATCACTTCGGTCGCGGTGAACCGCTTCGTCGACTCGCAGGGCATCACCGCCTACTACCGGCTGCACAACGAGACGAATGCGGCCGTCACCGAAGTGATTCGTGCCCAGTTGGCGGCCCGGTCGATCTACCAGGTCGGCAAGTCCGAGGTCGACCTGCGCAACGCCGGTGATCTGAGAGCCCAGGTGGTCACCGAACTCCGGGTCGCGTTGCGACGAATGGTCGAACGGGCCACCCGCTGGCTGCTGGCCAGCCGCCGGGCACCGCTCGACATCGTGGCGACGACCGCGCAGTTCACCGACGGCGTCCGTGAGGTGCGGGCCGGACTCGGCTCGCTGCTGACACCCCGGCAGGCCTCGAACGCCAGTCGGCATGCCGAGCGGATGATCGCCCAGGGCGTCCCGCGGTCATTGGCCGAAGAGGTCGCCCAGGACGCCTACTCGCACTTCGCGCTGACCATCGTCGAGATCGCCCAGGCCCGGCAGGCGCCCGTCCGGACGGTCGCCGAGATCGCCTTCCTGCTCGCCGACCGGCTGGGGCTGGATCAGCTGCACGACACGGTCGTCGCGCTGCCGCAGCATGATCGGTGGGAGACGATGGCGCGTGCCGCGCTGCGTGACGAGCTGCTCAAGGCGCACGGCGAGCTGACATCGGCGGTGCTGGCCGACCCGTCCAAGCCGGCGGCGGAACAGGTGGACGCCTGGCTCGCCCAGACCCCCGGGGTGGAGGACAAGGTCGCCACGCTCGGGCTGGTGTGCGAGGAGCCGGACGTCGCCAGGGTCAGTGTCGGCGTCCGATTGGTGCGTTCGCTGCTGCCCGCCTGAGGGTCGCGTCACGGGGCGCGGTGCTCGGTAGGGCAGGATTACGCCCATGCGGATCGATCTGCACACCCACTCCAGCGTCTCCGACGGCACCGACACGCCCACCCAGCTTGTCCGGAAGGCCGCCGCGGAGGGTGTTGACGTGCTCGGCCTGACCGACCACGACACCTTCGACGGCCTGCGGGAAGCGAAGCTCGCCGCAGCGTCGGCCGGCATCGTGGTGCTGCCGGGCATCGAGATGTCCTGCCAACTCGAGGGTGCCAGCGTCCATCTGCTCGGCTACGGGTGCGACCCGCATTTCGAGGAGTTGCTGGACGAGTTGGCGCGCGTCCGGGTGGGGCGGACCGGACGGCTTCCCGAGATGCTCACCAAGCTCGCCGAACTCGGCATGCCGCTGACCGAGACTGAGATCGCCGAACAGGTCGGCTCCAGCCCGTCGCTGGGACGCCCTCATGTGGCCGACGCGATGGTGGCGAAGGGCTACGTCCGGGACCGGCAGGAGGCGTTCGACCGCTTCCTGCACGACGGCGGACCGGCCTACGCCAACCGCTACTCGTGCCCGCTGCGCCGGGGGATCGAACTGATCCGCCGCGCCGGAGGCGTGCCGGTGATCGCTCACCCGTGGGGACGCGGCCGCTACAAGGAACTCACTCCGGCGGTGCTGTCCGAGCTGACCATGGAGAACCGGCTCGAGGGCATCGAGGTCGATCATCCCGATCACGACGCCGACACCCGGACGCGGTTGCGTGACCTCGCCTCCCGGCTCGGGCTGCTGACGCTGGGCTCGTCCGACCATCACGGCCTCGGCAAGGTGAACAACCCGTTGGCCTGCGAGACCACCGACCCGGATGTGTACAACGAACTCGTCCGCCGGATCCGTGCCCGCGGCGGGCAGCTGTAACCACAGATGTCACCGTCCGGAGCTTGTCGGGGCCCTGGAAGGAGCCACTGATCTTTGGTCATCGTGCGCTCGAGACCCCGGGCGTGACTAACTTATTCAGCGGTCCGCCTGGTGGCCCAAATAGATGCTACTCAATTTGGAGTTACGTCGATAGGAATACCCCCAAGAGGTTGGGCGTTTCGTTGTGGCTAGTGCGGGCCCACCTAGCGATAGCCAAGTTGCGCGGCGCGTACGGCGAGCGTGACGCGGTTGGATACTTGGAATTTTGCCATGAGCGCGTTGAGGTGGTATTTGACGGTGGACTCGGAAAGGTGGACAGCCTTTGCTATTTCGCTGTTGCTGCGGCCGTCCATGACGAGTCCGAGTAGGCGCCTTTCAGGGGTTTCGAGATGGGGGCGGTCGCGGTAGGGGTCGGTTGCTACGAGTCGGGTGGCGGGTCCGGAGAGAACCTGTAGGCCGGTGGCTGCGGCGCAGATGGCGTTGATCATGGCAGGTGTAGGGAGGTCCTTGGCGAGGAATCCGTTGGCGCCGGCATCGATCATGGCAGCTGCGGCTTGCTCGTCGGTGAGTGAGGTGAGTGCGAGGATCTGCACGCGGGGGGCTGCGTTGTGTATGGCGCGGACAGTGCTGGGTCCATCCATGTCGGGCATGTTGATGTCGACCAGTGCGACATGTGGGCGGTCGCCGGCGAGGGCGGCGACGGCTCGTTCGCCGCTGGCGTGGGTTGCGACGCAGTTGACGTGAGCTGACTTGTTGAGGATCGTGCTCAGGCTGGTTCGGACGTATAGGTCGTCGTCGACGACGATGACCCGGGTCTTTCCCGAATTAGCGGCACTATCACGTGCAGGGTCCATCGTGTGTCTTCCTGTCGAGTTTCGATTTTTCCAGAGTGCGGAGCGAGTATTTCGCGCATTCCAGCAAGGCCCATTCGTGTTCCGGCCGTGGTTTGGGACGGGTCGCGTTCATTGATTACCAGGAACTGGACCTCAGCTGGGTCGATGACGCCCAAGATTGCGCATGGGCGGTGTCGCGTAGCGTGGCGTTCGATGTTGGCAGCTGCCTCTGCAAGGACGCTATTGAGTGCTTGCTGGATCGGTTGAGGGATGTTGTCAAGGCCATTGCCCTCAAGGGTGACGGTGGTCGGGAACCCATGCTTTGTCAAGGTCGTCTGCAAGGCATCGACGGTTGCCTGGAGCTGGGCGGTAGCTGGCCCGGTGGCGGTGGACGGCTGGCTGGGATCGCTCAGCACGCTCATCACCCATCGCAGCTCATTGGCTACGTGGTGCACGCCGTCGATGACGGCCTCTAGGTCGGCTGGATCGCCAGTTTCGCGCGCTGTCTTCGCAGTGAGAGACAGATGGGTGAGGGTGCGTGCGACCGTGTCGTGTAGGTCACGCGCCACGGTGAGGCGTTGCCGAGTGAGCGCCTCGCGTTGTGCGGCTGCCTGAGTGCGGGTGAGGGTGCTGAACATGGTGCCGAGGATCCAGCAGACAGCGATGAGGACGGCCCAGGCGAGGCCTGCGAGCAGGAACAGCGCACCCCTTTCTGGGTAGTCGTGATGTTGGATGAGAGTAAGGATGATTAGGTAGGCAACACTGATGAGGGCTCGCAGGCGCGTGGCGTCGCGCATGCCCGTGCTGAGGATAGGGATCAGGGCGGCGTACTCGCCGATGGTGACCCACTCGCGAGGTACCAGCAGGTAGGCAGCAAGTACGGCTCCCAGGGTTGCTGCCCCCGCCCTGGGCCATCGGGCCGTGGATGCGGCCACCACGCATGCTGTGACGTCAAGGGTCGCGGTGGCAGTATGGCCGCTGCTGAGGTCGAGGATGACGGCGAGGGTGGCGAGCAGTACGGATAGAGCAACCTCGAACCAACCGCTGTTCAGGAGCCGCACTGTTCAACCCTTCTTGAGCAGGTGACAGGCACGCTAGCCGGTTGGCGAGCCGTGCGGTACGCCGCCTGTCCAGCTGGACAGCATGGGGGGACGAGGTGACTGCCCGAGTGGTCGGTCTTCTCCTGATCTGGTTCCACTCCGAGTGGGCATGGCCACAGCATTGCGTCATGCATGGTCTTGGGAAAAAGGGGCGTCGTGGCCAGCGGGGGACGCGATACGTATTGGCCGTGGCCGCATTGGGAATCGCAAGCGTTCTGCCGCTGGCGCCCGCTCCGACCACCCACGCGGCGAGTCAGGTCACCAATGCGGGCTTCTGTGATCTGTTTCCATATTTTCCTGGTTGCCTCTAGGTCGGCCGAGCAGTGCCACAGCGTCTTACAGGTGCGGGGGATCCAGTGATGTCCAAGAGCGCTCGAATTCGCCTGGTCAGTGCAATTGTTGCCTTGACCTTCATGTCTGGCAGCGGGCAGGTTCTGGTGGCGAAGGCGGATCCAACGCCCACACCGGAGGTAGGTAGTCCGCTGGTGAGCGAGGCGGAAGCCATGAGAAGGGCCCAGGCCACCGATCTACCCGTGGTCGCGTCAGCGTTGACTGATGAGCGGACGCTCGTCACAGCTCAGCCAGAGGGGCACTTTGAGGCTGTTCTCTCTGCGGGGGTCGCGCGGGTGCGTGACGGGCGCGGGGGATGGAGGGACCCTTCGGCGAAGCTTGTGCGGGCTGGCGATGTCTGGCGGACGGAGGCGGCACTTGCCGAAGTAACCGTTTCCGCCGGCGGTTCGACCGACCTGGTCGTGGTGGCCGATGGGGGCAGCAGCGTGTCATTGGGATGGCCGAGCGCCCTGCCGGAAGCGGTTGTGGATGGCGCAACGGCAACGTATCCCGAGGTGTATCAGGGCGTGGATCTCGTGGTGCGTGCGACGGTGACATCGGCGGAGACATTTCTGGTTGTGAAGACGCCGGCGGCAGCAGCCAACCCGTCTGTTCGGACGGCGGCGTTCACCTTTGCTTCTTCAGGCTTGACCATCCGCCCGCTGGGCAATGGGGCGCGGTCACTCGTGGACGGTCAGGGAGTGGAGCGACTAGTGATCCCACCTGCTCGAATGTGGGACTCCTCGGGTAAGGAGCGGGGGGTGACGCGACCCAGCGATGTCGTCGCGGAGGCCGCCGAGGCGCGAACGGCACCGGTGGATGTCAAGGTGGAGCCTGGTCGACTGACAGCTGTCGCTGACGGGTCGCTGCTGGATGATCCTGACGCCGTGTTCCCCGTGATCATTGATCCCGAGGTATCGCTGGCGCAGTCCTACGTGGTTCGAGTCACCGAGGATTTCGATCAGATCAATAACATGAGCGTGGACGGGAAGGTTGGCTACAACGGCTGGAATTCTCCCTATTACAAGTCTCGCATGTTCTATCAATTCAAGTGGCCGACATCTTCGGGTGATCAGCAGATTCTGACGGGAAGCCAGATCATTGATGCTGAGTTCCAGTATTTGCAGAGGCATTCACCGCAGTATGATTGCGGCGCCTCCTATGGGCCGGGTGTGCGTGTTCGACTTTATAACTCGATTGGCTCAGACACCACATGGCCGGGGCCCAGCGCGCACTCGTGGGACCCGAAGACGACCTCGTTGGCGGTGGGAAGCGAGTCTCATGGATGTGCAGCCAAATGGCAGACATGGTCGATTGCGTCGATGCTGAAGTCTGAGCGGAGCCACTCCTCTTACAAGTCACGCACCACGGTGACGGTCGGGATCTATTCGGCTGACGAGTCGAAGAAGGAGGGCTGGCGTCACTACGACAACAACCCTGGCCCGAAGTTGCTGATCGCATACAATCCGGTGGCGCTCGGCACTGAACTCGCCATTGCCGGCTCCGTCGCGGGCCCGCCCTGGGTGACGACCTCGGCGGCACCCACTCTGACGCCGAAGGTGAAGCTTGCGACCTCCGGGCTGACCTGTGATGGCTCCACCTGCTTGAAGGGTCGGGCCACGATAACCGGGCCTGGTCAATCGGGCACCGCAGGTTCGTGGGTCTCGACCTCGGCGTCATCAGTAACGGTACCGATCACGGTATCGGGCCTGCAGGATGGCAAGTCCTACACGGTGAAGATTGAGGGTGAGGAGACGCGCTCGGGTCGCACTGTGAGCAAGACTTTCTCGTTCTGGTCGGATCAGAACCCCGGAACCACGCCCAGTGAGGTGGCATTCGCACCGTATGCGGGAGGTGGGTGGCAGAACTCCGGCACCTCGGACACCTTGACGCCCCTCTTGCGGGCCAGGGTGGGACTGCCGACGGGAGCCACCTGCCTGGAGTTGACTGCCTGTTTGGCCGCCACATTCACGGTTTTCGATCAGGGAACGAACGATGTGGTGTGGCAGGGCACCGCCCCGGCGGTCGCCGCGGGCACCACCGCCCAAGTGCAGGTTCCGACCTCGGCCGCGCTGGTCGAAGGTCGGAGTTATCGAGTCGAAGTCGCGTCGACGAAGACCACCAACCTGTTGACGTCGCCTGGCACAGCCATCACATTCACAGCCGGCCTGCGACCCGAGGAAACGGTCGTCATTGCGCCCCCTGCCACGGAGGGGTTGCCGGTGTCCGTGACCTTCACCAACGCGAACCCGGTGGCGAAGTTCGAGTGGGAAGCGGTGTGCTCCAACGCGGCATCCTCCAGCGGTGAGGTTACGACATCCACCGCCAATATCACGGTGGCCGGATGTGCGGGATCGCTACTCATCCGCGCGCGAGGGGTTTCAGCGTTCGGCTTGGTGGGGCCCTGGTCGCCCCAGTCGACGATCGCCATTGGTGACTGAGGGAGATCAGCATGCCGCACGCCAAATATCGTCGACGCTCCGCATTGGCTGTTGGACTGAGGCGTTCCGTGGCCGCCGTTGTCGCGTTGGCGGTAGTCTGCGCGGGACTCCAGGTGTCTTCTACCCCTAGAGCGGTCGCGGAAGAGCAGAAGCCGCCCACCCCGCAGCAGTATGACTTCGCCGAGACGACACGAGTCAGCCCGAGGAAGTTGACTCCTGCCAAGGTGAAGGCTGCCGAACCGCCGAAAGTCTCCTGGCCGCAGGCCACGGAGGATGTGAAGGTCACGCCATCAAAGGCGGGACAGTTGACCAAGGCAGAGGACACCCCGGTCGCAGTGCGGCGGCTAAAGGCAGACCCCGGCCCAGTATCGGTGTCGGTGCTATCGCGCGAGAAATCGGAGCGGTTGATCGGTCTTGGTGTCGTGGTGGAGGTCAAGACCAAACCGTCCACCACGGTTGGCGTCGCCATCGACACAGCCCAGATTCGCGGAGCAGCAGGCGGAGACTTCGGTGGTCGTGCGCGCCTAGTCGCCTTGCCGGCCTGCGCTGCCACGGACTCATCCAAAGCGGCGTGTCGGACCACTGAGCCCGTTGACGGGCTGTCTGTCGCCGCTAAGTCGGTCTCGGGCGAAGTCACCACCGACGACGCCGGCGTTGCTGTGCTGGCATTGATGACAGCCTCGAGCAGCGATCAGGGTAGCTACGGGGCGACCAGCCTCAGTCCCGCCACCTCATGGGAGGTTGGCGGGTCGTCGGGGTCGTTCGGATGGAGCTACCCGTTGACCGCCCCGAATCTGGCCGGGCCGGTCGCCCCTGCACTGGCAATCGGCTACAACTCAGGCGTCACCGACGGTGCAGTGTCGACAACCAACAACCAAGCTTCGTGGCTCGGTGAAGGATTTGACCTGCCGATTGGCTTCATCGAGCGCAAGTACGTGCCGTGCGGGATGGAGAAGGGCCCCAGGCCAGGCGGGAACGAACCCTCTGGGAGCGAGGACCTGTGCTGGGCGACCGAGTCAGCTCGCACGAACAACGCGAGATTCGACAATGCGGTGTTGGCGTTGCAGGGGCACAGCGGCACTCTCGTGCGGATCAACAACACCGCTAGTTGGCGCCTGGAGAACGATGACGGTACCCGGGTGGAGAAGATCGGCACCATCGCGGCCGGCAACGAATCGTGGAAGGTCATCACACCCGACGGCACCCAGTATTTCT
This sequence comes from Micropruina sp., assembly GCF_047606365.1. GTDB lineage: Bacteria > Actinomycetota > Actinomycetes > Propionibacteriales > Propionibacteriaceae > Micropruina. The sequence goes on from NZ_JASGEN010000020.1 coordinate 14,237, forward strand.
TCGGCAAGGGCAAAGCTGATGGAGCTTCGGCCGCCGCAACTCATTCGGTGCTGAAGGTGCCGGTAGCGGGCAACCACAGCGGCGAGCCAGGGCATGCCTCATCATTCTCCTCGTCGTTCACCGAGCAGCCGTACCGGTGGAACTTGGATTACGTCGTCGACCCAACCGGCGACACGATGACGTTCTACTACGCCAAAGCGACCAACAAGTACAACAAGGCCGGCTCGACCCCGACTACCTATGACCGGTCATCGACGCTGATCAAGATCCACTACGGCGAACGCCAAGGCTCGGAAGGCAATAGCCCCGCAGCGAAGGTCGAGTTCACGACCAGCGAACGCTGCGACTCCACCATAAGCGCCACCTGCGCCACTGCGACACCCACCACATCAACGATGGCCGCGTGGCCGGACGTTCCCATGGACGCGGTATGCGATGCCACGTTCTGTCCGTCGATCAAAGACGGCCCAACCTTCTTCACCCGACATAAGCTCAACAAGGTCGCCACGTTCGTGCAACGAACTGACTCCTCCACTTACGACCCGGTCGACAGCTGGGCCTTCGATACCGGGTTCCCCGACTCCGGCGATCCCGGTTCCGCTGCCACCCTGTGGTTGAACTCGATCACCCATACCGGGCACACAGGCCCCGCCAGCCAACCGACAATCACCATGCCTTCGGTCACGCTGGAGCCGGTCTTCACCCACAACCGCGTCGATGGCCCGAGCGGCACATACGGGATGCTTCGTCCCCGTTTGGCGCGGATCTTCCGAGAAGGCGGCGGAGTCACCGCTGTCACCTACTCCGACGGAGGCTGCACACCCACCACGTTGCCGTCCAACCCCGCCACGAACACCACACGCTGCTTCCCTAACTACTACGCAGCGGTGCCTGGTGATACCCCGGAGCAGAACTGGTTCAGCAAGTATGTGGTGGCCAAGGTCGAGGAGTTCGACACCTCCACCGAAGTCTCCGCAATGCCCGGCATCACAGGACTCGACCTGTCGACCAGCACAGTAACCACATACACCTACAGCGGTGGCGCGGCATGGCACTTTGACGACACGATCCTGGAGCCCGGAGCACGACTTACCTGGAACAGTTGGCGCGGATACAAGAAGGTCGTCACCGCGGTTGGGAAGTCCGGCGCTGAGCAATCAGTCACGGAGAGCACCTACTACCGAGGCATGTATGGGGATCGAGCCAACGACGCCGGAACCGCTACCAAGACGGACACGATCACCGACAGTGCGGGCACGACCGTCAATGACGACAAGAAGCTCTCGGGCCAAGTACGAGAGACTCGTGTGCTGAAGGCGGTTGGCGGATCGCCAGATTCGCGCAGCATCTTCGACCACAGCATCACCAACGTCACCGGAGCTGACGACGGTCTCACCAAAGCAGCACAGATAGACATCAAGACCACCAGGTCGACTCAGTTCCTGACGTCGGGGTCTCGTAGCCGCACGATCACGGTGAAGGCGCGGGACAGTTGGGGCCAACCCACCCAGGTAGAGGACACCGGGGACACGGCAGTGACCGGCGACGAAACCTGCACTCGCACCAGCTACGCGACACCGTCGGGTAGTGCGCTGGCGATCAACCTCATAGCCGACGAGTCCGTCATGCCCGAGCTGTGTTCAGTCGCGGTCGCCCAGGCGACGGTGATCAGCTGGATAAGAAACCTCTACGACGGAGCGAGCAGCCCCGGCGCCGTCACCGGACCCGGGTTCCTCACAGCCACCCAACAGCTAACAGGATCCTCCACCCGCACCTGGCGAACCAACATCACCACAACCTTCGACCAACACGGCCGACCCGTCAGCCTCACCGACGCGCTCGGCCGCACCACCACAACCACCTTCACACCTGCAGCAATCAAGTCGGCGACCAAGACCGAAGTCACCTCGCCCGACCCCGACGGCGCCGGCCCGGCCACGCGGTTGACCGGCACCGTGTTCACCGACACGCGCCGGAATGTCGAAGTCAAGAGCGTCGCACCGGCAGGAGAAACCACCGAAACCGAACGAGACGCGATGGGCCGGGTGACCGCCGTCTGGAAACCGGGGCGAGCCCGTGCCGACTCGGCATCCGTCACCTATAGCTACACCGTGAATAGCCCTACCGGCGTCAGCACGGTCACCACCAACACCCTCACCCAAACCAGCACCGGGCTGAACTACGTAACAAGTGTCGAACTGCTGGACTCTCTGCTGAGGCCCCGTCAGACTCAAGCGCACTCGCCCAGCAACGGCATCGTGGTGACAGACACCTTCCACGATTCACGCGGTCTAGTGGCGCTCACCGGCACCTACACCGCGAACTCAGCGCCAAGTACCAGCCTGATCGCCGCATCCACCTGGGGCGACGTCAAACCCAATATTCGTATCACCCGCGACTACGCCGGACGCACCCTCACCCACGCCACCTACTCCGGCAACACGCTGCAGTATCAGACCAACACCGCCTATGGCGGCAACACGGTCAAGATCACGCCACCAACGGGTGCCCCCGCCACCACCACAACAACCGACATTCAAGGCCGAACCACCAAGCTCACCCAGCACCTCGCGGCCGACTCCACTACGACCTACACCTACACCCCGGCCAGCCAGCTGGCCTCCATGACCGACCCCAAGGGCAACAAGTGGTCCTACACCTATGACGTGCAGGGCAACCAGCTGACCGCGACCGACCCGGACAAGGGCACCACAACCACCACCTACAACGCGGTCGACATAGCCGCCACAGTCAAGGACGCCCGTAACAAGGGAATCGCCTACACCTATGACGCCCTCGGCAGAGTGACTTCCACCACCGACCTTGCAGGCACGACGCAACTCACCAGCGCAGCCTTCAATCCGACCAACGGCCGCGCAATCAGCAGTACCCGCTACGTCAAAGAGCCCGCAGGAACCGCCACCATCGCCATCCGGACGACGGTAGATAGCTACGACGCGGCAGGGAGGCCGACCGCCACTACCCTGCACCTACCCACGATCAACGGGCTCGTCCCCGCAGGCCTCGCCGGCGACTACACCGTCAACGACACCTACCACCCCACCGGCCAGCTAGCGACCACCGCGCTACCCGCGACAGGCCCCGTAGCCGCCGAAACACTCACCTACGGATACAACACCCGCGGCGCCGGCTACTCGCTCACCGGTGCAAGCAGCTACGTCAAAAGCTCGAGCTACACCCAATACGGCGACATCGCTGCAGTGAACATGGGCTCGGTCGCCGACAACTCGATCTTCCTCACCTACGACCACAATCAAGCAACAGGACGGCTCACAACCGCCCGCACCATCACCGCCGCAGGCACGGTCGACAACACCGCCTACGCCTACGACCCAGCCGGCAACATCACCAACATCAAAGCCACCCTGCTGTCTGGCACGGTCGACAACCAGTGCTTCACCTACGACGCGCAACAACAACTGAAAGCAGCCTGGACAGCAGCCGCGACCGCCAACTGCGCTACCACGCCGACCCAAAGCACCCTCGGCTCGGGCCCGTCACCGTACTGGACCACCTGGGCCACCGACACCATCGGCAAAACCAGCAGCCGCACCGACAAAACGGCGACCACCACGGCCACCACCGCTTACACCCACCCTGCCAACAGCGCCACTGCGGTCCGACCGCACAGCGTCACCAAAACCGTCACCACCGGCACCGGCGCAGCCACCCGCAACTACACCTACGACGCCGCCGGCAACACCCTCACAAGGCCAGGCCCAACCGGAGCAACTCAAACCCTCACCTACGACGACGAGGGCAAGCTCACCAAAGTCACCACAGGCACCACCATCAACTCGCTGATGGTCTACGACCCATCCGGAAACCGGATCCTCAAGAAGGAAGGAGATACCACCACCCTGACAGTGGCTGGCGCCGAACTCAGGTTCAACGCCGCAACCAGCACCGCCGACGCAAATCGGTACTACGCCTTCCAAGGCGCGACCATCGCCGTTCGCACCGGCAACACCGCCGACAAGCTCCTCAGCGTCGCCACCGACCACCAAGGCACACCCCACCACCAAATCCGCAACGACAACAGCACAGTCACCACCAGCTGGCAGAACCCATTCGGCGCGAGCCGCGGCGCACCACCCACCGGCTGGGCAGGCGAGCAAACATTCGTTGGCGGTAGCAAGGATTCCACCGGGCTGATTCACATCGGTGCCCGCGACTACGACCCCCAACTGCAACGCTTCACCACAGTCGACCCCATTCTGGCGCTCACCAATCCGCTGCAATGGAATGGATACACCTACAGCGAGAACAACCCCACCACCTTCAGCGACCCCACCGGCCTAAGCACGTCCTCTGGAGGTGGGGGAGGGTCACCACCTCGCCAACCACCGCCGATGGCATCGCCAGGATTTGATTATCCGGCCTCTAGCGGGGGTTACGCCAAACGGGCCAAGAGGACCACCAAGAAATGGCCCAACAAACACGCCGCCAACCCAAGCGGCAGCAGCCAGCAAGACTGGTCACCCCCGGCGAACCGGGCACCCGCACCACCCGCGCCGGAATTTAAGTGGCCCGACCCAGCAAAGATGCTCGAAGGAGCCAACTGGAAAGAGATCGGACATGTCGCACTAGACCTAGCAGGGCTTGTACCCGGAGTTGGCGAAATAGCCGACGGAATCAATGCACTGTGGTACGCAGCCGAAGGTGACTGGGTGAACGCAGCCTTCTCTGCCGCTGGCATGGTGCCGGGCCTAGGTATGGGAGCGATCGCGGCCAAGTACGCCACCAAGCACGGTGGCAGGGTTATCAAGGCTGGTGTGGCGGCCGCTGAAAGCAGGCCTGCGGTGGATGATCTCGTGGAGGTCTGGCGCGCGGTCGGCTTCCAGGAGGCCGAGAGAATCCGAAAGACCGGAAGATATGAGTACGGGCCGACTGAGGTTAAGTACTTCTTCCGCGATATGGAGGATGCCGTCAAGATGGCGAAAGACAAACTCTTCGACGGCTCGACTGACGTTCCGCAGACGGTCACGCGAGGACTTGTTCGTGAGAGTGTCATTGCGCGGGCTCTGGCGCATGAGTCAGTCGATGAAGGTGTAGGATGGGTCACTCGAGAAGGCGATGGAATCGTGCCGAAGATATGCGATGTTGTCTGTATCTTGGTGATGCCATGAGTGTGAGGGCGTATTGATTGATGGCCGATTTCATTTCGACATGGGTGTCGGCAACCATGGACTTGCGAACTAAGGAGACCGGTGGTCTTCGGCGGACATGGGACGTCCCGACTCCGTCATTCCTATATCTGTTTGGTTCTGCGCAGGTTGGCGCCGACCTCTACACGGAGGATGAGCACCCGCTAGACCCCGGAGACGTGGCGCGTTCGGTCGTGCTGCGTTTCTGGTCGCCAGCTGCGCGGGATATTGTTCGTCCGGGATCGTATTTTGTTGTTGTCTATGGCGATCGAGTAGTCGGTGGCGGCGTGATCGATGAGTTGCTTGAGGGGCGTCCGGCCGTCGCTCGACGAAGATAACCTTTGGGCTCGCCACGAAAAAACGCGGATGGGCTCGAAACCGCATGGTTCCCGAATGGGGTCGGGCCTGAGTGCACTCGCCTTAGGACATGGAATCCGTGGCATGTCGACGTCACTTTGCCAGATTTGCTCAAGAACCCGTTCGGCCCCCTGATCGCGAATCCGATACCAGCCAAAGAGAGAATCAGATGACAGCAGAGTGGGCACCATTTGAGTATCTGGACTACTCGGATTACCCGCGGATTCTCGTCGTGGCGTTTGACAACTCTCTCTACCTCTTGGATGCTCCCTTTGATGAAGAAGCTGATGAATACGCTCGCGACTATACGATCAAAATCCTGAATGAAGCTCCTGGTTCGGGGAGTTGGGCTGACCTAGGACTTGGACTCCCAGTGATTGGCTCCTTGGCAGTCGTCCCGGAATTGTTCGACCGCACGCGCCGGAGGGAAATACGAGTTGATCTGATTCGCTCCGCAATTATGGAAGGGTGACTCCGATGCATCCCGATTTCGATTTGCCGTTCGGCCCACTTGGTCCATTGGTTATTTCATGATCAAATCAGGTCGGAGCGCTGCAGGGCGCAGTGTTAATGCGTGTGCACTAAATGTAGGCTCTCCTGTGCGAACAGTTGGAGGTTTAATGTCACTTCACAGCCTCGGATTCTGGCCCCGTCCTTGCGCTGGCCCCCGAACTGCGATCAGGGATCGAACTCCCGCCGCAGCTAAATTGGTTTTGGACCGCAGGGAAGTTGAGGTGCACCTCTGGCGACGCAGCCCCCTTGCGGGGTCAGCGCGAGCGCAGTGAGCTGGAGGTCCTGGGAGGCCAATGCGGCGGCGCACGCCGCCTTCTTGTCTGGGATCCTGGAGTCAAGCGACTTCATTCAGCCTCTCGATGCAGGGCGAGTCCTTCTTGTTTCGAAGCGGCGACAGTGGGACGGTATGTCGGCCCAGGTCGCTAAATCCCAGAGATGTGGCCCGTTCGATCGTGCTGCGTTTCTGGTCGCCAGTTGCGCAGGATATTGTTCGGCCGGGATCGTATTTTTTGTTGCCTATGCCGATCGAGTCATCGGTGGTGGGACGATCGACGAGTTGCTTCAGGGGCGGCCAGCCACCGCCCGACGAAGATAACCTTGGCCTCGCCAGGAAGAACGCTGATAGGCGCGAAACCAAGTGGCTTCCGCTGGGGTGGACCTTTATTAGCAGAGGCTCACGGAGCCCCGATTTAGCAATCCGGAGGCTCTATGAGAGCTAGGATTTGTGCCACCATCGCTAAGGAGACGTATGGAGCCGCAACTGATACTTCCCCGAGACTGGGATGAGTTTGCAGCTTTCGAAGTGGAGGACAAAGGTTGGTATCGGGCTCGAATTGTGTTCGATGTGTGCGAAGTATCGGTAACCTTCTACGATCCCGAGAATCTTGCCACTGATGTAGAGATGGACATCAAGGCAGGACGAAATTTCGTCGAGCGCAACCTAATAGTCGTACCCCGTGTGACCGTGGAGAACATGTCCATATCGGCCGCCAACCTTCCTCCGGGCTTTTTCGAACTCCCCTAAGGTAATTGCTGATTATGACGAGGCTCCTGCCGACGCGGGTTGCGGCCGCCTTGGCGCTCAGATCAACAGTTGAGGGTGGTCTCAAGCGGACTTGGCCAACGCCGACCCCGTCGTTCCCCATCCAGATCGACGGCGTTCTGCTCGGTGCTGGGATATCCACCGTGGACATGCGTCCGTTGGAGCCGGGAGAGTCGGACCTGAATGTAGAACTTCTCTTTTGGTCTCCTACTGCTCGAAAACTAGCAAGACCAGGTGTGCCCTTCCTTCTCGTGTATGTCGATCGTGTCATTGGCTCGGGAACCATTGAAAGACTGCAGGGAGAATGACCCTGAAGTTGGTCAGAGCGGGGTGACGGGTGTGGCCTGCTGGACCAAGATCAGCGCGTCGTAGCTCGCTGACGGGACCATTTCCACCGAGTTGAACCAGGGGATCCAGGCCTGCCATTGCTGGAAGGCTTCACCGGCGCTGGTCATCCGCACCGGACGTCCGAGCAGTTCCCGGTTCTCGGCGGACGCCATGGCGAACTCCAGGTAGCCCTGGGTGGTGCCGGTGAACATGCCACGCAACGGTGTCGGGTTGTTCATGGTGACCTCCCAGCGCTGCCGTCCCTCGCCGGTGCGGAATCGGCTGCTGACGAACTCGGTGCCGATCACCCGGTAGCCGTCGCCCAGGCGGTCGGCGGCCAGTCCGCCCAGGTCGCGATAGCCGAAGGCAGCGGAGGCCTTGTCGACGTGGCCGTTGTGGGCGAACAGCAGCGAGTGGTCATTGCCGCGTTCATGCTGCTCGGCGACCGTCCGGTTCAGGTTGTCCGCCATCAGTTCGGCGCGCCGCCTGCCGTAGTCCATGCCGGCTCCGTTCAGGTCGAGGTACTGAGTGAGCGTACGTGCCGCATTGGTGGCCAGGAGGCGTCCGGGTTTGTCGGAGGTCGTGGAGATGGCGGTGGCCAGTTGCTGCACCACCGGACGCGCCCGTCGGCCGCGCTCCGCGGCATCTGCGGCGCCTCTGGCGGCGTCGGTCCAGTCGGTGAGCTGGGCGCGGAGCCGCTTTGCGGCGTCCGGGTCGTGCCGAGTCAGCCAGGACAGTGCGATCTCCTTGTTGGCGTCGATCCGCTGGACGTCGATGCCGACCAGTTGGATCCGCTGCTCCGCCGACACATCGGCGTTGTGGTCGCGGAGCCAACTCAGTAGTTCCGCCATCTCGGCCGTGTGATTGAGCACGAACCCGAACCGCTGGACTGCCTCCTCGGCCGTTCCGGGACCGCCTTGGATGAACTCGTTCACCCGGGCGGTGCTGCCGTAGTCCTCCTCGAGGACGAGGGCGCGGAACTCTGGCAGCTTCTGCACCAAGCCGAGCCTGAGCCGCTGGAACTCGGCGTTGCCGTGAGTGGCCTCGCCGAGGGCGAGCACGGTGGCGCCGGTCAGTTCCGGTGACAGCGGGGCGGTCGCGAACTCGACGGCCTGCGGGTTGCCCTGAGGTCGGGTCTGCCACCAGCGGACGGCGCCACCGGCCACAGCGACAAGCGCGAGAGCCAGCACGACGATGATCAGGGCGCGACCGCGTCGACGGCGGACCGGGGGAGGAGTGGCCGGCATCTCAGCGCACCTCCCGGCGGAGTTCCCGCAGCACCCCGACCGTTCCGGGCAGGATCACCCAGGCGGCCACACCGGTGGCAACCCGGGCCACCTCGACGGGTTCGATGCCGTCGGCGAACGCGGCCAGCGCGTTGATGTCCAGCCAGGCCAGCACCTCCGCGATCTGCGGAACGATGCCGAGGAACAGCGCGAAGACCGGCCAGGCCAGCAGAACGCTGACGGCCGCAGGGGCGTTGCCGGCGACCAGGCCGACGGCGTAGCCGGACAGTGCGGCCAGCACGAGGCCCAGGGCGAACCAGAGCTGTCCCGTCCAGTTGATGCTCCACTCGATCGGGTGGTTGACCAGCGGTGTGGCCACCGCGGCGATCAGCACCCCGGCCAGCAGGGCGAGCACCCAGGCGACAACGGCGAGACTGATTACCGCCCAGGCCTTGGCTGCCAGCACCTGCCCGCGGCGAGGGGTGAGTGCGTAGCCGGTCAGTGCGGTGCGGTGTTGCCTGTCGCCGGTGGCCAACAGTGCGGCCAGCACCGGCAGCAGAATGCCGGCCGGGATGCCAGCCAGCCGGACGATCCGGTCAAGGGTGGTTTCGTCGGTCACGAGGGCGACACCGCCGCCGAAGACGCCGGCCAGCAGCGCGGCAAGTGCCAGTAGAGCGATGCCGGCCGGGGTGTCCACCAGCTTGCGCAGCTCCACCAACCACAGTCGCAGCGGTCGATGCCGATCGACGGCCGGGCCTGCCGAGGTGTGGGTCGAGTTCGATGTGGCGAGGGTCAGGGTGTTCATCGTGGGTCCTTTCGGGATCAGGCGGCTGCGTCGGCCGTGACGGAGAAGTAGAACTCGGTGATGTCGCCGTGCAGGGCGCGCAGCCGGGCGGGGGTGTCGTCGGCGACGACCCGGCCGCCGGCGATCACCACCAGGCGGTCGGCGAGGCGTTCCACGTCGGTGAGTTGATGGCTGGAGAGCAGGACGGCACCGCCGCGTTCCGCACGGGCCCGAAGCAGTTCGCCCAGCCAGCGCTGGCCCTGCGGGTCGAGCCCGTTGGCCGGCTCGTCGAGCACCAGCACGGGCGGATCGGTGAGCAGGGCCTGGGCCAATCCGAGGCGCTGTCGCATGCCCAGCGAATAACCGCGGACGCGTCGGCGTCCGTCAGCGGCGGAGAGTCCGACCAGGTCGAGCAGTTCGTCGGCCCGTCGGGCCGGCAGGCCGAGGGTGAGGCAGCCCAGCCGCAGCGCCTCGCGTCCGGTGCGGCCGGGGTGGAAGGCGTCCGCGTCCAACAGGGAGCCGGCGACGGCGGCCGGCTCGGGCAGCCGTCGGTAGTTCTGCCCAGCGACCCGGGCGGTGCCCGAGTCGGCGTGGCCCAGGCCGAGCAGGATGCGCATCGCGGTGGACTTGCCGGCCCCGTTCGGGCCGAGGAATCCGGTCACCGACCCGGCCGGGACGGTGAAGGACACCTCGTCCAGGGCCGGACGCCGCAGGCCGGGGTAGGTCTTGGTCAGCTTGTCGAAGGTGATCATGGTTCGAGTTCATCGCGACCGACCGGTCGCCGACATCGGGCGATGGCCTCGCCTCCGGCAGCCGTTCGGACGCCGTGAGCGCCGATTCGCCGGCCTATGAGCTAGGTCGGATCAGCCGATGGTCGCTAGAGCACGAGGGGGTCCGTCCGTAGGCTGCCGGGGATGGATGCGCACGATGTCCGACAGCGGCAGCCGACCGGGATGGCGACCTGGCTGGTCCCCGTCCTGTTCTGGCTGTACTACCTGACCCCGCTGCTGCGACCAGGTCACGAGAATCCGATTGCTTTGTGGCTGCTCAGCGTGCTGCCGCCCGCCGCCGCGTTGGCGATCCTGCCGCTGCGGCGCCGGTTCCCGACCGGGGTGGCGCTGACCATGGGCGGACTGTTGTTCCTCAGTCCTGGGGTGATCGGTGCCGCGTTCGTGACCCAGGCGTCGCTGGCCCGGCGCACCCGCTCGGCCGCGATGGTGCTGTTGTCGGGTCTGTGGCTGATCGCCGCCAAACTGCTGGAGTTGCTGGTCGGGCCGGCGTCGGGGGAGTGGAGCGGCGCGCACTGGGTGGAATCGACCATCGCCGTGACGGGGCTGGTGATCGCGACCCTGGTCGGCTGGCTGGTCCGCAGCCGGGAATCCGAGTCGCAGAGCCGGGTGGACGCCGACCAGGCCCGGCATGACGCGGAGTTGGCCCGGATCGAGCAGGCCAGGCTGGCCGAACGGGAGCGGATCGCCCGCGAGATGCACGACGTGCTGGCGCACCGGCTGTCGTTGGTCAGCATGCATGCCGGAGTGCTCGCCTTCCGCGACGACCTGGGGCCGGAGGAGACCCGCGAGACGGCGCGGCTGATTCAGCGCAACGCGCGACAGTCCCTGGACGAGTTGCGGATGGTGCTGTCCAGCCTGCGGGGTGCGGACGCCCCGCCGGAGCCTCCGCAGCCGACGGTGGCCGAGCTTCCGGTGCTGATCGCGGACCTCGGCTCCGACCAGCAGATCGAACTGTCGCTCGGCGTGGAGCCGGACCGAGTTCCGGCGCGGGTCAGCCGGACCGCCTACCGGATCGTCCAGGAGGCGCTGACCAACGCCCGCAAGCACGCTCCCGGTGCCCCGGTAGTGGTGTCGGTTACCGGTGTGCCCGGCGACAGCTTGGAGGTGCGGGTCAGCAATCCGCTGGCCGATCTGGCGCTCCCGGATCGCACCGGCAGCGGTTTCGGGCTACTCGGCGTCACCGAACGGGCGGCGTCCGTGGGTGGCTCGGCGAGCTACGGGGCGATCGACGGCGGGTTCACCGTGACCGCGTCGCTGCCCTGGGAGGATGAGGCATGATCTCGGTGCTGCTGGTGGACGACGACCCGATGGTGCGCACCGGCCTGCGGATGATCCTCGCGGCCGACCCGGAGCTACGGGTGGTCGGCGAGGCAGCGGACGGCACCGAGGCGCTGCGCTTGATCGGTGAGCTGACACCGGACGTGGTGCTGCTCGATATCCGGATGCCTGTTTTGGACGGCCTGGGCGTGCTGGAGCGGCTCGGGGCGGCGTCCCACCGGCCGCGGGTGTTGGTGCTGACCACCTTCAACACCGACGACTACGTGCTGCGGGCGCTGCGGCAGCAGGCGCAAGGGTTCCTGCTCAAGGACGCCGATCCTGCCGACCTGCTGGCCGCGATCAGGGCCATGCAGCGCGGCGAACCGGTGCTGTCGCCGGCGGTCACCTCGACCGTGATCGCTGCAGCCACGGCGTCCGAGCAGGCGGCGCCCGCGCTGCGCGAGGTGGCCGACTCGCTCACCGAGCGGGAGCGGGAGATCGCCGTGCTGCTGGCCCAAGGCCTCACCAACGCCCAGATCGGCACCCGGCTGCACCTCAGCCTGGCCACCGTGAAAGCCCATCTGACCAGGCTGTTCGTCAAACTCGGCACCGACAACCGGGTCTCGGCGGCGATGGCCATCCGCGACGCCGGCCTGCTCGACTGACCCACCGCGACGGGCAAGCTGTGATACTCGACCATGGCCACTCCCGAAGCACCCGACGCCGCCCCCGCGGGAACCGACCAGCCTGACCCGCCCGCCCCCAGCACCGGGGGAGTGGGCAGTCCCGAGTCGCCAACGCGGCCCGACCCTGCGGAGACCGCCCAGCCGGACGTTGCTGAGGACTCGGCCGAGCCGGACATTGCCGTGGACTTGGCCGAGCCGGACGTCGCTGAGGACTCCGCCGACCTGCCCGAGACGGGCGAGCAACCCGTCGATGCGGATCCGGGCGGTGAGGCCGAAGAACAACCCGCTGGGCTCCAAGAGGCCGATGACGTCCCCGGCCCGGCGCTCGAAGCGGTTGCGCTCAGCGCCGGCGGCAGCACGCCGCTGGACCTGGTCGCCCGTCCCGGTGAGCTGACCCTGTGGCCCGGCGACGACAGCCGGGGGACAGCCGAGTTGGCGCTGGCGCTCAGCGGACGCTTCCGTCCGGTCACCGGGACGGTGCGGCTGCTCGGCCGGGAGACAACACCGGCGCTGCTGCGCCGCCAGGTGGTCCCGGCCCGGGTCGAGGAGGCCATCGAGGCCGAGCCGCGGCTCACCGTCGGTGAGTACCTGACCTCCTGCGCCGTCCTGCACGGCAGCCGGCACAACCGGCTCGACGGTCCGCAGGCGCTTGCCGACGTCGGCTACCAGGGCGCGGCGCACGTGCCGATCGACGAACTCGGGCCGGCGGACGCCGTCCGAGTGGCGGTGGCGGGCGGCCTGCTGGCGCGTCCGGTGGCGGTGATCGTCGACCGCGTCGACCGGGGTGTGAGCGCCGACGACTGGCCGGGGCTGGTCGCCGACCTGCACCGCGCCACCGAACTGAGCGGGGTGGCACTGATCGCCTCGCTCATCCGAGCAATGGAGGTGGACCGATGAGGCAGATCTGGAATCTGACACTGACCGAACTGCGGCGTTTCCGCGGCCCGCTGCCGGTGCTGTCGGCGATCTTCCTGGTGTGCGTGCCGCTGCTCTACGGCGCGATCTACCTGTGGTCGAACTGGGATCCGTACGGCCGCCTGGATCGGCTGGAGGTGGCGGTGGTGAACCTGGATCGTCCGGTCACCGTCGAGGGCACCAAGGTGCAGGGCGGGCAGGACCTGGTCGACCAGCTCGCGGCCGACACCTCGTCGTTCACCTGGCGCCCCACCGACCCGTCGACGGCAGCGGCCGGTGTCGCCGACGGCCGCTTCGCCTTCAGCATCACGGTGCCGGCGAACTTCTCCGCCGACCTCACCTCGATCGCCACCTCGCAGGAGCCGCGGCGGGCACGGGTCGACATCGCCTTCGACAACTCGCAGGGCTACATCCTGGGCATCATGGCCGAAACCGCCGAGAAGGAGTTGCAGTCGCAGCTCAACGCCGCCGCGGTGAAGTCCTATGCCGATGCCGCACTCGGCTCGGTCGGCACGCTGCGCAGCGGACTTGCCGAAGCCTCGAAGGCGTCGGCGACCCTGGCCAGCGGCGGGCAGAAGGTGGCCGACGGCGTCCGAACCATACGGGACAAGGTGGTTCCGGTGGTGAACCGGGCGTCCGGAACGTTGCGCCGCTCGGCCAAGGAGGCGGCCGGGGTCACCCGCGAGGTCGCCACCACCACGTCCGACATCGCCGCGCTGGCCAAGGACGGCAACGCCAAACAGCAGAAGGTAAAGGACGCCCTGGCCGCGCTGATCGCGGCCCATCCGGAGTTGGCCGATGAGGACGTGGTGAAGGACCTGCAGTCAGCGGTCGGCCGGGTCAGTGGGGTGACCGGAGAGGTGCAGCGGGTCACTGCCAGGGTCGCGCGCGACGCGTCCCGGGTCGCCGGTGTGGCGGCCGATGTAAACGCCCGCGTGCCCGAGATCCTGGCCGCCGCACAGACCGCCGTCGACCAGATCGACACGCTGAGTTCCGGGGCGCAGCAGGTGGCCGACGGACAACGCCGGCTCACCGCGGGGCTGAAGAAGGCGACCGATGCGCTGCCGAAGCTGTCCGCCGCCGAACGGGCGCGGGACGCGGACGCCGTCGCCAACCCGGTCCAGATCGAGTCCCAGGTCGCCCACCCGGCCACCTACTACGGACGCGGCCTGGCACCGTTCTTCTTCGGTGTTTCGCTGTGGGTGTTCGGGCTGGTCGCCTTCGTGCTGATGCGTCCGATCTCGAAACGCGGCATCGCCTCCGGCACCCATCCGGTGCTGGTGGCGCTCGGCGGATGGCTGCCGCCGGCCCTGCTGGGCTCGGCCGGAGCGCTGCTGTTGCTGACGGTCACCGATCTGCTGCTCGGGCTGGCGCCGGTCGATCTGGCCGCCACCGCGGGCGTCTCGGTGCTGGCGGTCTGCGCATTCACCGCGCTGGCCCAGGCGCTGCGGGTCTGGCTGGGACTGGTCGGCAGCGCGGTGATGCTGGTCATCCTGATAGTCCAACTCGGTGCCGCCGGCGGGCTCTACCCGGTGGAGGTGATGCCCACCTTCTTCCAACTGGCGCATCCGGTGGTGCCGATGACCTACCTGGTGGATGCGCTGCGAGTCAGCATCAGCGGCGGCCCGGCCGGGCAGCTGGCCACCGGTGCGTGGGTGCTCGCCGGCCTGTTGCTGGTGTCGGTAGCGGCGACCGCGTTGGGTGCCTGGCGACAACAGGTCTGGACGCCGGCCCGGCTGCATCCACCACTGGAGGGCTGACACCCACCCCAAACGCTCGCCGAACTACTTAGGGCTCGCTGAATTCGGCGAGCCCTGAATAGTTCGGCGAGCGCGGGGCGGATCCAGCAGCGAGGGACGGCGGTGATAGGGTCGGGCTGTGCATCGAACCGCTGACTGGCGCCTCCGCTGACGGCTCGATTGAATAGACCCGGCCGTCACCCTGCGTGGCGGCCTTTCGCATGTCCGGACGACGAACGAACGAGTGATTGACGATGACTGAAGCACTGCTCGACGACGCGGGCGACGAACTCGCGGCGTCCACCTCCGACGCCTCACTGCGCCGCACCGAAGCCCGCAGCGCCGCGATCGAACGCGAGATCGCCGCCGATCCGTCCAAGTTCCGGATCATGACCGGCGACCGCCCGACCGGGGCCCTGCACATCGGCCACTACTTCGGTTCGCTGGCCAACCGCGTCCGGCTGCAGGACGCCGGTGTCGAGACCATCATCCTGATCGCCGACTACCAGGTGATCACCGACCGCGACGGCACCGGCCCGATCCGCGAACGGGCGCTGGGCATGGTCGCCGACTACCTGGCGATCGGCATCGACCCGGCGCGCAGCACCATCTACGCCCACTCCGCCGTGCCATCGCTGAACCAGCTGCTGCTGCCGTTCCTCTCCCTGGTGACCGACGCCGAGCTGCGCCGCAACCCGACCGTGAAGGCCGAACTGGAGGCGACCGGCGACCGGCCGATGTCGGGCCTGCTGCTCACCTACCCGGTGCATCAGGCCGCCGACATCCTGTTCTGCAAGGCGAACCTGGTGCCGGTGGGCAAGGACCAGTTGCCGCACCTGGAGCAGACCCGGGTGGTCGCCCGCCGCTTCGACGAACGGTACGGACGGGCCAACCCGGCCGAGCCGGTCTTCCCGCAAGCCGAGGCGCTGCTCAGCAAGGCGCCCACCGTGCTCGGCCTGGACGGCACCAAGATGAGCAAGACCAAGGGCAACGTGATCGAGATCGGCATGGACGCCGACACCACCGCCCGGCTGATCAAGAAGGCCGTCACCGATTCGGACCGGCACATCACCTACGATCCGGCGAACCGGCCCGAGGTGTCGAACCTGCTGATGCTGGCCGCACTGTGCACCGACGGCGACCCGGTGGCGATCGCCGACGAGATCGGCGACGGCGGCGGTGGCGGCCTGAAGCGGGTGGTGACCGAGGCGGTGAACTCCTTCTTCGCCCCGATCCGCGCCCGACGTGCCGAGTTGTCGGCCGATCCCGGCTACCTGCTGTCGGTGTTGCGCGAAGGCAATGCGCGCGCGAATGCGATCGGTGAGGCCACCCTGGATGAGGTTCGGCAAGCCATGGGAATGGTGTACTGAGCCCTGCTCAGGCTGCATTCATCTGATCCCCAAGGTTCGTTCAGGCGATTCCCGTAGGGTGTTGCGAGCGTGCCGGACGGGTGCGCGAGAATTCGCGGTCCATCGGGCCGTAGGAAAGAAAGTCCGGGGGAATCAGATAATGACCGCGTTGCATTCCGCACGCCCGAAAACCACGCTGCGCCATCTGGTGCTCGGCATGCTGGTGATCGCGCTGTCCGCATTGGGCCTGGCCGCCGCCACACCGGCGTCCGCTGCCACCAAGACCCTCACCGGGATCGGTCCGGGTGAGGCCAGCGTGAGCTTGGCCAAGGGCATGTACGACGTGACGCTGACCTACTCAGGCAACGCCAACGGGGAAGATCCAGCCCTGTTCGGGGCGCTGCTGAACAGCGACAACGACACCGTGCTGGAACTTCTGGCCGTCGACCAGCGGACTGAGCATTCCACCCACAAACTCGTGCAGATCTTCCTGAAAACCAAGGTGACTTTCCAGGTGATGGACGCCGGATCGGACGCAGCCTGGACGGTCACCTTCGAATCGGTCGGCACCGACGGCGCGCCCGCCATGCCCACGTCAGTAAGTGGCGTCGGGCTGAATTCCTCACCGTTCTACCGGCTGAAAGCCGGCGCCTACCAAATGACCACCACGTTCGCCGGCAATGTGCGTCCCGAGGGCGAGACGGAGTGGAAGTTCAGCCTTGCGCTCTACGACGTGAACGGTGACGACCACGCCCTCACCAGCGGTTCCAAGACCAGTGGCACCGCAACCACGTCCTTCCGGGTCCCGCGGACGTCGGTGTACTGGTTCCACCCGCAGATCGCGTCCACCGACGCCACCTGGTCGGTGCAGATCACGACTCTGAAGCAGTTCACCAGCACGCCGACCCCGAAGATCTCGGGCACCGCGAAGGTCGGTAAGACGCTGAAGGCGAAGGCGGGCACCTGGAAGCCGTCCGGTGCCAAGTTCAGCTACCAGTGGTACCGCGGCAGCAGCAAGATCTCCGGTGCGACCAAGTCGAGCTACAAGCTGACCAGCAAGGACAAGGGCAAGAAGATCAAGGTGAAGGTGACCGGCAGCAAATCCGGCTACCTCAGCGTCGCCAAGACCTCCAAGACCACCTCGTCCGTCAAGAAGTAGCCGACGGTGCCCTACCGGAGGCGTTGATCAACGCGATCACCGCTGGTTGAGCTTGTCGAAACCGTTGCCAGAGGGTCTCGACAAGCTCGACCGGCGGTAGCCAGCGCGTCCCTTGCCGGCCCTACACGTTGCCCAGCGCCTCCTCCTCGGCACCGATGGTGGTGTCGTCGCCGTGTCCGGTCTTCACCACCGTGTCGTCGGGCAGCGGGAACAGCTTCGCCCTGATGGACGCCACCAGGGTGTCGCGGTCGCTGTAGCTGCGACCCGTCGCACCTGGTCCGCCCTGGAACAGGGTGTCGCCGGTGAACACGGTGCCCAGCGACGGCAGGTAGAGGCAGACCGCGCCGGGGGCGTGGCCGGGCGTGTGCAGCACCCGAATCGTCTCGCCGCCGACCGTGATCGTCTGACCGTCGGCCAGTGGGCCGTCCGGCGGCGTGTCATGGGTCAGGTTCCACAGCACGGCGTCGTCGGGGTGCAGCAGCACCGGCGCCTGGGTGACCCGGCCGAGGGTCGGTGCCCAGCGGACGTGGTCGTCGTGGGCGTGGGTGCAGACCACGGCCTTGACGTCGCGTCCGTCGATCAGCTTCACGATCGCCAGCGGATCGTGCGGTGCGTCGATGACGATGCATTCGGTGTCGTCGCCGACGATCCAGACGTTGTTGTCGACGTCGAAGGTCTCACCGTCGAGCGAGAACGTGCCGGACGTCACGGCGTGGTCGATGCGGACCGCCATCAGAACACCACCACCGAACGCAGCACGTTGCCACCGTGCATCTTCTCGAACGCGGCCTCGACGCCGTCGATACCGATCTCTTCGCTGACGAACGCGTCCAGCGGCAGCCGGCCCTGCAGGTACAGGTCGATCAGCATCGGGAAGTCGCGGCTCGGCAGGCAGTCGCCGTACCAGGAGGACTTCAGCGAGCCGCCGCGTCCGAACACGTCGAGCAGCGGCAGTTCCAGCTGCATCTCCGGGGTGGGGACGCCGACCAGCACCACGGTGCCGGCCAGGTCGCGTCCGTAGAAGGCCTGCTTCCAGGTCTCTGGACGCCCCACCGCGTCGATCACCACGTCGGCGCCGAAGCCTCCGGTCAACTCCTGGATGGCGGCCACCGGGTCGGTGCCGGAGCTGTTCACGGTGTGGGTGGCGCCCAGCCGGGTGGCGGTCTCCAGCTTGCGGTCGTCCAGATCCACGGCGATGATCCGGGACGCCCCGGCCAGCCGGGCTCCGGCGATGGCGGCCGCGCCGACCCCGCCGCAGCCGATCACGGC
>NZ_JASGEN010000021.1:0-5242 GCF_047606365.1 Micropruina sp.
CGGTGACGCCGACGCCCTGGCCACGGCGCTGACCGAGTTGCGGTCGGACGCCCGCCGCCGCGCGGAACTGCGCACCGCCGGCCGACGGCAGGTCCTGGAACGGCACACCTGGGCGCAAGTGGTGGAGCGGACGCTGGCCCACCGAGCCGGACGTCGGGCTGCGTGATGGCGCGACCCACCACATTGCGACAGGCCTGGCCGGGGCTGCGGTCGACCGCCGTCCGGTTCCGCGACCACATCCGGCAACAGCGCGGGCTGCTGGCCGGGGGACTGCTGGCGCTGATCGCCGAGGTCGGCTTCCGGCTGCTCGAGCCGTGGCCGCTGGCCTACGTGATCGATGCTCTGGTGGCGTCGTCCGGTTCCGATCTGGCGACCCGCGGGGTCGGGACCACCGACCTCACCGTGCTGATCGCCGTCTGTGCGCTGGCCGTGGTGGCGGTGGTCGCACTGCGGGCGCTGATGTCGTACCTGATGACGATCTGCTTCGCGCTGGCCGGCAACCGGGTGCTGACCCGCGTCCGGGCCGAACTGTACGCACACCTCAACGCGTTGTCGCTGAACTTCCACGACCGCCGCCGCACCGGTGACCTGGTCACCCGGGTGACCGGCGACGTGGGCCGGCTGCAGGAGGCGGCGGTCACCGCGATGGTGCCGCTGGTCGGAAACCTGCTCACCCTGGCCGGCATGCTCGTGGTGATCACCGTGATGGATTGGCAGCTGGCGCTGGTGGTGCTGCTGGTGTTCCCACTGTTCGGCCTGCTCAGCGTCCGATTGACCCGTAGGATCGCGGGCGTCTCGCGGCAGCAACGCGCCGCCGAGGGCAACCTGGCCTCGCTCGCCACCGAGTCGCTCAGTTCGATGGTGGTGGTGCACAGCTACTCGCTCCAGTCGCGGCTGCAGGAACGGTTCGGTGGCAGCAACCAGCGCAGCCTGGCCGACGGTGTCAAGGCTAAGAAGCTGTCCGCCGGGCTGGAACGCAAGACCGACGTGCTGGTGGGGGTGGCGACCGGGCTGGTGCTGGCTTTCGGTGCCCACCAGGTGCTCAACGGCCGGCTGACCCCGGGTGAGCTGACCGTCTTCCTGACCTACCTCAAGACGGCCTTCAAACCGCTGCGGGACATCGCCAAGTACACCGGCCGGATCGCCAAGGCGGCCGCCTCCGGCGAACGGATCATCGACGTGATCGACGAGCGGATCGAGATCACCGACGCCAGTTGGGCACGGCCGGCGCCGGCGTTCCGCGGCTACGTCGACTTCGACGACGTCCAGCTGTCCTATCGCCACGGACATCCCGTTCTGCGCGGGCTGAGTCTCAGCGTGCGGCCCGGGCAACGGGTGGCGGTGATCGGGCCGTCCGGTGCCGGCAAGTCGTCGCTGATGGCGCTGCTGTGCCGGCTTCGCGACCCCGATCTCGGCCGGGTCCGGATCGACGGGCATGATCTGGCCGACCTCACCCTGGAGTCGCTGCGCAGACAGATCTCGATCGTGCTGCAGGAGAGCGTGCTGTTCGCCTCGACGATTCGCGACAACATCGCGCTCGGCTCGCCGGAGCGCGTCACCGACGAGCAGATCGAGGCCGCAGCGCGGCTGGCCGGTGCGCACGAGTTCATCCGCGCGTTACCCGACGGCTACGACACCGTGGTCGGGGAACGCGGAGCCACCTTGTCGGGAGGTCAGCGGCAGCGCATCGCCATCGCCCGCGCCGCCATCCGGGACGCACCGATCGTCATCCTGGACGAGGCGCTGACCGGCCTGGATGCGGCGACCGCCCGCGAGGTCGGTGCGGCGCTCGACCGGCTCACGGCGGGCCGGACCACCTTCGTCATCACCCACGATGTGAGTGCCGCGACCGGCTGCGACCTGGTGGTCCAACTGCAGGACGGCCGGGTGCAGGCCTGCGGCAGCCCGGACGAGGTGCTGCCGGAGATGACCCGGCGTACCCCGGCGCGATGAGCCTCGGGTCGCTCGGCCTGACCGACCCGTCGGTGCCGGGTGTGGCACTGATCGGCGACGGTGCCCAGCTGAGAGAGGTCGTGGCCGAGGCCGGCGAACAGCTGATCGACCGCCGATACCTGCGCTACAAGCCCGGCACCAGCCTGGTCGCCGGGCTGACCCTGTCCTCAGGCCCGGGATTCGCCTACGCGGTCGGCGCCGACGCGGCACCTAAGCTGCACAAGACCCTTGACCGGGCACCCAAGGGCTCGGTGCTGTGGCGGGCGTCGACCGAGAGTGTGGTGATCGCCAGGGCGGAGGCCGACCGAGACCTACCCGGGCTGACCCGGACGGATCGGCTTGCCAGGACACTGCCCGAGCTGGCCGGGCTGACCCGCTGGGCGACGCTGGCGTACAAGCCTCAGCGCCGCTGGGTCGCTCGCCCGCTCGACGGTTGCTGCCCGTTGCCGGTCGTGGTGCGCGCCTACCGGCGGGGAGATCTGCGGGACGCGATGGCCGGCTGGGAGCTGGCCGCCGAGGTGGCCGCTCGCGGTTCCGGGCTGGTGCTGCCCCGGATCCTGGCCCGGGACGAGCGGCGCGGCAGCGCGGTGGCCTCGTGGTTGCCGGGCACGCCGCTGGACCGGTTGCTCGCCGACGGCTCGACCCCCAGTGACGTGCTGACCCGGGTAGGAGCTCAGCTCGCCCGGCTGCACGGCGGCTTGCCGGGGCGTCCCGGAGACGGAGTGACCGGACGGCTGCGGGCAGCCGGAGTGGTGCTGCGTGAGCTGACGGCGGTCCTGCCCGACTGCCGCGCCAGAGCCGTTGAGTTGCTCCGTAGGCTGACCGCCGCGGCGCCGACCAGCCGTCTGCTGCGGCCCGTGCATGGCGACTTCTCTGCCGACCAGGTGATTGTCGACGCCGAGGGCGTGGTGGGCTTCACCGACTGGGATCGAGGCGGCTGGGGAGATCCCGGCGGCGACCTGGGCACCCTGTGCGCTGCCGGTTTGTCCCGGGCCGGACATGACGCGGTGCTGGCCGGGTACGCCGACGTCCGGGACCTGCCGGCGGACATCGACTGGCATGCCGTTCTCAGCCGGCTGCTCCGGATCACCGAGCCGTTGCGGCAGTGCCGTCCGGCCTGGCGCGGCGAGATAGCGGCCCGGCTGGATGCCCTTGAGGAGGCGATGGGATGAACCGGTTCGAAGACGTTCAGGCCGAGATCGAGGCGACCGGGCTACGGCTGCGCCGGTCGTGGCCGCGCTCGGATCGGCATCTGCTGCTCGATCTGGATTCTGGCGACAGCGGCGCCCGGCTGGCCGGCCAATGGTTCGCCGATATGTCCAGGGCAGCCCAGGTGGCGGCGGCAACCCCCGGATCGCGGAGGTCGGGACGGGTCGTCCTGCAACCGGATGGTGCCGACCAGGTGCTCACCGGGTTGGCGAGGTTGGTGCGTCGGCCGGCCAATCGCTTGATCGCCCACCGCCCCGAACGCCGGGCGGTGATCGCTCTCGACGACGACGCCCGGTTCGCCAAGCTGGTCGACAGCCGCCGTCGGGCAGAACGCATCCGGCAGGGTCTTCGACGGGTCGCCCGGCTGCCGATCCGCACCCCGAAGGTGGCCGGCGACGATGAGGGTCCGCTGGTGATCACCGAGGCGCTACCCGGGCGTCCGCTGACGATGCTGCTCGGCGCCTCGACCCCGCGAGTGCTCGCCGCGGTCGGGGAGGCGGTGGCCCGGCTGCACGCCTGTGACCCCCTGCCCGGCACCAGGTCACACGGTCCGGCGGACGAGTTGGCCGTGACCATCGGGTGGGAGGAACGTGCGCGGTCCTACGGGCTGTCGCTGCCTGAGCCGGACGACGTGCCGCTGCCGCCGACGGCGCCGCGTCCGGTCCCGATCCATCGCGATCTCCACGATGGACAGCTCCTGGTGTCCGGCGACGGGGGAGCGGACGGCGTCGGACTGCTCGACTTCGATCTGCTGGCTGCCGGTGACCCGGCGCTCGACCTGGCCAACCTGATCGAGCATCTCCGGCTGCGGGGGCGCCAGGGCGTTCTCGCCGATCCGGACCGAGCGATCGCCGCTCTGCTGGACGGCTACGGCCCGGACGCCGGCATTCGCGAACGGATCCCCGGCTATCGCGCCCTGACCGCTCGCCGGCTCGCCGCCGTCTATGCGTTCCGGGCGTCCGACCTGGTCACCTGATCGGCCACGCCGAGGGCGAGGAAGGTCGCTCCTGCCGCCGTCAGATATAGGGCCGGCGCTGGCGACGGCGGACCAGAGACAGCGGCAGCACCAGCCAGAGCAGGAAGAACACCGTCAGCGAAGCGACGCCGGTGATGATCCCCGCGCTGAGGCTGACCACGACACCCACCACGAGCGTGGCCACCAGCCCGGTGGTGAGCGCCAGGCAGACCAGCCCCGCCTTGGCCATGATGGTGCCGAGGTTGACCAGCAGGTCCTTGTCGTGTCGTCGGAACAGCAGGCGATGGGCTGTCACCGACGCCAGAACCAGTGCGGTGGAGAGCGCGGCCAGCAGCACGGCAGCGAGGAAGACGCCGACCAGCACCGGGTCGATGTCGGCGAAGCGGGCCTGGAACGGCAGGATCAGCAGAAACCCGCTGAGCAGCTGGATGCCGGTCTGGGTGACCCGGAGCTCCTGCAACAGCTCACCCCAGTTGCGGTCCAGCCGCTCGGCAGGCGTCTCGTTGCGTTCGGACGCCGGCAGTTTCGGCGGCACGATCTCGTCGGGTTCGGGCGGCTCCATCCGAGCCACGTTACGCCGCAGATGCCCCGGAGGTCCTCGCCCCAGAGGCTGCATCGGACGGCTCAGGGCCGCAGCATGACCTTGATCGCCCGGCGGGAATCCATTGCCGCATACGCCTCGGCAACCTCGGACAGTGGCAGTTGCAGGTCGAACACCGGGCCGGGATCGATCACGCCGCTCCAGACCAGGTCGAGCAGCTCCGGCAGGTAGGCCCGGCAGTGCGCCGGACCGCCCTTGATGCCGACGTTGCGCCAGAACAGCTCGTTGACCGGCAGATCGCCGTGCGGGACACCGACCAGGCCGATGTTGCCGCCGTCCCGGACGCTGGCGATCGCCTGCAGCCGGGAGCCCTCGGTGCCGACACATTCCAGGACGCAGTCGGCGCCGATCCCGTCGGTGAGCTTCTTGACTGCCTCGGCCCCGGCCTCGTCCCGTTCGGCGACGATGTGGGTCGCGCCGAACCGGCGGGCCAGCGCCTGCCGGTCGGCGTGCCGGCTCATCGCGATGATCGTCGGCGCCCCAAGCTGCGCGGCGGCCAGGAC
>NZ_JASGEN010000022.1:0-6667 GCF_047606365.1 Micropruina sp.
CGCCGGTCGGCACCGCGCTCGGCCCGCACGGCGTCAACATCATGGAGTTCTGCAAGCGGTACAACGCAGAAACCGAAGCCATGCGCGGCAACGTGATCCCGGTCGAGATCACCATCTACGAAGACCGCACGTTCACGTTCGTCACCAAGACCCCGCCGGCCGCCGAGCTGATCAAGAAGGCCGCCGGCGTCAAGAGTGGCTCCGCGCGTCCGCACCAGGACAAGGTCGGCACCATCACCGCCGCCCAGGTCCGCGAGATCGCCACCACCAAGCTGCCCGACCTGAACGCCAACGACATCGAGGCCGCCGCCAAGATCGTCGAGGGCACCGCCCGCTCCATGGGCATCACCGTCGCCGGCTGAGTACGTAGCCACCACCCACACCCGCGGCAGGACGACGTCCGTACCGCACCTGGCAGATCGGCCACACGGGGCCGACATCACAAGGAGACCAGTAATGAAGCGCAGCAAGGCCTACCGGGCAGCCGCGGACAACCGCGACGCCGATCAGGTGTACACCCCGGAGGAGGCTCTGGCGATCGTCAAGAAGAACGCCAGCGCCAAATTCGATGAGACGGTCGAGGTCGCGATGCGGCTCGGCGTCGACCCGCGGAAGGCGGACCAGATGGTCCGCGGCACCGTGAACCTTCCCAACGGCACCGGCAAGACGGCAAGGGTCCTCGTCTTCGCCACCGGTGAGAAGGCTGCGGACGCCACCGCCGCGGGCGCCGACGAGGTCGGTGCCGACGAGCTGATCGAGAAGATCACCGGCGGCTACCTCGACTTCGACGCCGTCGTGGCCACCCCGGACATGATGGGAAAGGTCGGACGCCTGGGCCGGGTGCTCGGTCCGCGCGGCCTGATGCCGAACCCGAAGACCGGCACCGTCACCATGGACGTCGCCAAGGCCGTCAGCGACATCAAGGGCGGCAAGATCGAGTTCCGCGTCGACCGGCACGCCAACCTGTGTTTCATCGTCGGCAAGGCCTCGTTCAGCCCCGAGCAGCTCACCGAGAACTACTTCGCCGCCCTGGACGAAGTGCTCCGGCTCAAGCCGTCCTCGTCGAAGGGCCGGTACCTGAAGAAGGTCACCGTGTCGTCCACGATGAGCCCCGGCGTGGGCGTCGACCCCACCCGGTCGAAGCCCGCCGAGGTCTGAGTTCGATCACTCGGCAACGGCCCGGTATCCCGATGGGATGCCGGGCCGTTCCGCGTCCGGCCCCACCTGCAGAGTCAGAGGCTCTTGCGCATCGCGAAGCTGACCAGGGACACCGAGTTCACCACCGGAGCCAGTTGCTTCTCGACGACGAACCCGCGGCGCTCGAGCAACGGACGCAGCAGCAGGCTGGCGCTCACCGTGAGCGCGTCCAGCCCGGCGGTGCGCGCACGTGTCTCGATCTCGTCGAGGAGCCGGCTCGCCACGCCGCGGCGTCCGAACTCGGGCGATACGAACAGCATGTCGATGTAGCCCTGTGCGTCGAGGTCGGAGAAGCCGACCACGGTGTCGTCGAGCACCGCGACGATCGTGGCCGGTGCCGACCGGGCCGAGTGCCAGGCGGGCAGGTTGTCCTGCGGCGGACCGGCCCACGCCACCACCTGCTGGGCCGTGTAGCGCTGCGCACCGGTGACCGTCACCGCGTCCCGGAACACCTTCAGGGTCGGCGCGGCGTCGGCCTCGGTATAGTCACGCACCTGCATCCCGCTCATCCGAGAATCGTCCCAAACCGCGCAACAGGCGAGGCGACCTTTCCGAGCCGGACGCCGCGTCCGCCGATTTGGCCGGCCCGGACGCCGTGCCATAGACTGTGCGGAGCCGAAGACCGCTGGTGACATCACTCGATGTCCTAAGGATCAACGATCGCCCGCGCAGGTA
Source organism: Micropruina sp. (assembly GCF_047606365.1). Taxonomy (GTDB): domain Bacteria; phylum Actinomycetota; class Actinomycetes; order Propionibacteriales; family Propionibacteriaceae; genus Micropruina. The sequence continues at coordinate 1,873 of NZ_JASGEN010000022.1, forward strand.
TTCCTGAACAGCTCGTCACGAGTTCGCCCCGGATTGCCTTGCGCGCCGGGGTTTTTCCATGTCCGAGGCAGATCAACGGAAGTGGGAAGGAGACTCATGGCGAGGGATGACAAAGCCGCAGCCGTGGCGGAGCTGAAGGACAGCTTCACCAACGCGGCCGCCGCCGTACTGACCGAGTACCGCGGTCTCACCGTGAAGAACCTGCAGGAACTGCGCAGGTCCTTGGGTGAGAACGCCACCTATGCCGTGACGAAGAACACGCTGACCACGATCGCCGCCCGTGAAGCGGGCATCGAGGGCCTGGACGACCAGCTCGCCGGCCCCACCGCGATCGCGTTCATCACCGGTGACGTCGCCGACGTCGCCAAGGGTCTGCGTGACTTCGCGAAGGCGAACCCGCATCTGGTCATCAAGGGTGGCGTCATGGACGGTCGTGTCCTCGACGCCGAAGGGGTCAAGAAGCTGGCCGACCTGGAGTCTCGCGAGGTCCTGCTCGCGAAGCTGGCCGGCGCGATGAACGGCAACCTGGCGAAGGCCGCTGGCCTGTTCGCCGCCCCGCTCAGCCAGGCCGCTCGCGTCCTGGCCGCACTGTCCGACCAGAAGCAGGCCGGGGGAGACCCGGCAACCGATGCAGCGCCCGCTGCGGAGGCCACCGAAGACGCGGCTGACGCTGCATCGAAGTAAGACGAAAGGAACATCATCATGGCGAAGATCAGCACCGACGAACTCCTTGATGCCTTCAAGGAGATGACCCTGATCGAGCTCTCCGAGTTCGTGAAGCAGTTCGAGGACACCTTCGGCGTCACCGCCGCCGCTCCGGTGGCTGTTGCCGCCGCCGCGGCCCCGGCCGCCGGTGGTGGCGACGGCGATGCCGGCGCCGAAGAGGAGAGCAACGAGGTCGACGTGATCCTCGAGTCCGCCGGCGACAAGAAGATCCAGGTCATCAAGGAGGTGCGCGCGCTCACCAGCCTGGGCCTCAAGGAGGCCAAGGACCTGGTCGAGGCCGCCCCGAAGCCCGTCCTGGAGAAGGTCGCTCGCGACGTTGCGGCCAAGGCGAAGGAGGCCCTGGAGGCCGCCGGCGCCGCCGTGTCCGTCAAGTGATCTGACACACACCGCACAAATCGGCGGTGGAGCCCGAAAGGGTTCCACCGCCGATTTCGCGTTTCAGGGGTGCTCACACCCGTCTCGCGGGACCGCTCACCCGACTCAGGGACGCGGGACTGCGTGGGGGAGCTCCGGACGGCGCAGTGCGGTCTCGATCTCGGGATCGTGACACGATGTTCGGCCGGGTACGCGATTTCGCGTTGGAACCCGAGATCGTGTACCGAACCGGTCACCCGGTGACGATGTCGAGATCGTGACGCCCACCCCGGGCGTCAGTAATCGGCGGCGGAACCCGAGAGTTCCGCCGCCGAACTGCCTAGCGGGGGTGGGTGTGGGCTGGCTTTGAGGGGTCAGCGGTGGCCGAGGCGAGCGCTGACGGGCCAATCGCCGAAGCCGCCGGCGGCCTGAGGGGCCTGGGAGGCGACCGGCACGGCAGTGACGGCGATGAGCGCCGCTACGGCAACGAGGGCCTTGCGGATCGTCTTGTTCATTGTGCTCCCCGGGTGGTTTGGCGAGGACTTGCTGTTGACAAAAACGTATCCATACTTGACGGACATGTCAACTACTGGTCAGACTGGAAGACAGAAGTCCGGAGGAGGTGCGTTTTGACCACTTCGCTGACCCACGACGGGTTCGGCGCTCGACTTCGGGCCACCCGCAAGCGGCTCGGTATGTCGCAAGCAGAGCTCGGTGGCGACCGTTACACCGGCAGCTACATCTCGCATCTGGAAAGCGGACGTCGTGCGGCGTCGCACGACGTGGTCGAGTTCCTGGCGCTGCGGCTGGGCGTGACGGCCGACGAACTCGGCATGGAACCGTCGCTGCCCGAGCCGATCGACAGCTTTGACGACACCCACGCGCTGGAGCATCTGCTGGTTGCCGAGCGTGCCTGGCACGATCGCGACTGGGCGACCGCCGGCGAACTGGCGACCCGTGCGGCGGCGTCCGCGCTGAACGCAGGGCAGCCCGAACGGCATTGGCAGGCGCTCTATGTGCAGGCGCAGGCGGCGCTGGCCGAGGGCGAGTTCGCCGATGCGATCCACTTCGCCGAGCGGCTCGCCGCGCACCAGGTGGCGGCCACCTCGCCGACACTGCGTGCTCAGGCGCTGTGCTTGTCGGCCACCGCGCACCGCGTCGGCGACGAGCTGCCGATGGCGCTCGTGCATGCCGGGCAGGCTGTGGAGCTGGCTAGGGAGGCCCCGCCGATCGTGATGGCGGACGCCCTGATGTGCCTGATCAGCGCCGCGCTGGAGGCGGGCCGGCCCACGGCCGAGACCGATCGGCTGTGCGCCTGGCTGGAGGATGTCTCGCTGCACGTCGAGTCGGCCCACGCCCGCGGCGTCATCTACTGGACGCTGGGTACCGCCTCGTTCAAGTCGGGCAACGTGGCCAAGGGTCTGGAGTTGCACGACCTGGCGATGGAGTTGTTGAACCCTCGTCGCGACCTGCGAATGTGGTTGCGATTGAACCGGTCGGCCGCCAATTGCCGACTCGACGCGGGGATCACCGACGGTGTCCGAGAGATGCTCGAAGTGGCCCGCGGTGGGCTCAGCCTGATCGGCAGCGCGTTCGACATGTTCGAGTTGCGGCTGGCTGAGGCCAAGCTGCTGCTGCACGAGGGGCGACCCGAGCAGGCCGCCGAGCACGTCGAAGCGGTACTGGTCGACCCGGCGATGCGTCCGGCCACGGTCAGCAACGGCCAGGGCGAGGAATTGCTGGCCGAGATCGAACTCGACCTGGGGCGTCCGGAACGCGCCCGGGCGGCCTTCATCCGCGCTGCCGATCTGTACGGAAAACAGGAGCAATTCCGTCAAGCCAGCCAGTGCTGGCAGCGGGCCGCTGCACTCGAAGACATGGGCGTCCATAATGTGGACAGCCCAACCCCTAGTGTTTGACAAGGTTGTCAAGTGGTGGTGTGATTACTGCTGTCGACGGCACAACCCCCCGATAGCGTCGTTGATGGGCACTGCTGATCGGTGTTCGCCTTGTGAGTTTCCTCCCGTTGCCCGAGGCGAGCACCGATTCAGTGCGTTCTGGGGCCCTTCGCTTTCCGAGGTTCGTGCGCTCCCGCGCCGCGCTTGCCGTGACCGTTGCCGGGCAACCCTCATCCTTTGACAGGCCGTCTCCGTGCCGACTCCTCGCCGGCCGCCCTCTTCCGCGTTGCGCAGTCGCGGCTGCGGGTCTGCGCGCTATCGTGACGACGGCGGCCGAACCGGCATCGCAATGACGCGGTGGAGACAGGTGCGGCCCGGGGTGGATGGGCCCACTTGGCAAGTCGTGGCCGATGGACTATAGTGTTTGTTTGCCCATCGCTCACCTACGACCCGTGATTTGACGCGGGCCGTTCTGCGTGCAAAGAACCGGCTACACCGCCGGGTTTCTTGGAAGGACCATCACCTTGGCCGTCTCGCGCTCTGCGTCGAAGAACACCAATGTCGTCTCCGCCTCCGGCCGTATCTCGTTCGCCAAGATCGCCGAACCCCTCGAAGTCCCGAATCTGCTCGACCTGCAGATCGAGTCCTTCGATTGGCTGGTCGGCAACGAGACCTGGCGTAACCGGGTAGCCGCAGCGCTCGCCGAGGGACGCACCGACGTCAACACCAAGTCCGGCCTGGAGGAGATCTTCGAAGAGATCTCCCCGATCGAGGACCTGTCGCAGACGATGTCGCTGTCCTTCCGTGACAACCGCTTCGAAGACCCCAAGCACTCCGTGGAGGAGTGCAAGGACCGCGACGTCACCTATGCGGCCCCCCTGTTCGTCACCGCCGAGTTCATGAACAACGACACCGGCGAGATCAAGAGCCAGACCGTGTTCATGGGCGACTTCCCGCTGATGACCGACAAGGGCACCTTCATCATCAACGGCACCGAGCGTGTCGTGGTGTCGCAGCTGGTCCGCTCCCCGGGCGTCTACTTCGAGCAGACCCCGGACAAGACGTCCGACAAGGACATCTTCACATGCAAGATGATCCCGAGCCGGGGCGCCTGGCTCGAGTTCGAGGTCGACAAGCGCGACATGGTCGGCGTCCGGCTCGACCGCAAGCGCAAGCAGAACGTCACCGTGCTGCTCAAGGCCCTGGGCTGGACCAACGAGCAGATCCTGGAAGAGTTCGGCGAGTACGAGTCGATCCGGCTCACCCTCGAGAAGGACCACACCGCCAACACCGACGAGGCGCTGCTCGACATCTACCGCAAGCTGCGTCCGGGCGAGCCGCCGACCCGCGAGGCCGCGCAGGCGATGTTGGAGAACTACTACTTCAACCCGAAGCGCTACGACCTCGCCAAGGTGGGCCGCTACAAGATCAACAAGAAGCTCGGTCTGTCGCTGCCCTTCGACACCCAGGTGCTGACCGTCGAGGACATCGTCTCCGCCATCCGCTACGTGGTGGCGCTGCACGAGGGCCGCGAGCAGCTGGGCGACCTGATCGTCGAGACCGACGACATCGACCACTTCGGCAACCGCCGGCTGCGCACCGTCGGCGAGCTGATCCAGAACCAGCTCCGGATCGGCCTCGGCCGTCTCGAGCGCACCGTCCGCGACCGGATGACCACCCAGGACATCGAGGCGATCACGCCGCAGACCCTGATCAACATCCGTCCGGTGTCGGCCGCGCTGAAGGAGTTCTTCGGCACGTCGCAGCTGTCGCAGTTCATGGACCAGACCAACCCGGTCGCCGGGCTGACCCACAAG
>NZ_JASGEN010000023.1:0-16285 GCF_047606365.1 Micropruina sp.
ACCGGGTCCGGGCGATGCGCGGGTCCAGCCCGGTCAGGTCCACGGCGGCGAGCGTCGCCAGGCCGGCTCCGCCGGGGCCGATCGGCGCTCCGTCGGTGGTGAGGAACCGGGCGCCCAGTGCGGTGAGCAGGCCGGCGCCGCCGTCGGTGCAGGCACTGCCGCCGATGCCGAGGATAACTGTGGCGCAGCCGGCGTCCAGGGCGGCCCGGATCAGCTCGCCGGTGCCGCGGCTGGTGGCGCCGAGCGGGTCGGTGCGCCGGCGTCCGGTGGCGTCGGCGGGAATCAGGGCCAGGCCGCTGGCCACGGCGAGTTCGACCAGGCCGGCCGGCTCGCCGTCCAGGCTGCCCAGGCCGAAGGCGGCGACCTGGGGTGCGCCGAGCGGTCCGGCGACCGTCGTCGTCACCTGTTCCCAGCCGTTCGCCAACGCGGCGGCCAGGGTGCCCTCGCCGCCGTCGGCGACCGGGCAGCAGCGGATCTCAAGATCGGCACGGGCAGCGGTCAGGCCGGTGGCAAGGGCGGAGGCCACCTCGGCGGCCTCCAGGGTGCCGCGGAACTTGTCGGGCGCGATGACGATGCGCACGCTGGCCGGCGTCAACGCAGGTCGGGATCGGTCGGCGGTTCGGGTGCCTGCGCCGACGGTGTGAGCGGTGCCTTCGGCTTGCGCGGCATGCCGAGCGCGAAGCCGCACACCACGCCGGCCACCAGAGCCACCGCGGCGCCGCCGACGATGGTGCCGACCGGGTTGCTGAACTCGCGGGTGCGCAGGGCGTCCAGCGCCACGAACTGGCGCCACACCTCCCATCCGGCCACCCACAGCAGCCAGACCGAGCACAGCGCAATGGCCGCGGCTGCGATCAGCAGGATCTTGGCAAGCAGTTTCATGGCCGAATCCTATGCCGATGGACTGACACAGGCTCCTGTCGCCTCGACGCGAAGGCTGCGATCCGGTAGAACGCCAGACATGGACGCCGCAACTGCCCGCTGGCTGGTCGGCCCGGAGGCGGCGGACGAGCTGGCCGGGGTAGCGGCCGAGGCCGATCCGTCGTCACTGGGCGCGGCCGAGCGGTTGCGTCGCCGGTTGCCGCCCGAGCGGGCCGCGGCCGTCACCGCCCAGGTCGCGCTGCGGCGTCGCGCCCGGACGAAATTCGGCGAACGCGCCGACCGGCTGTTCTTCACCCCCGACGGCTTGGAGCAGGCCACCCGGCCCCGGGTGGCGGCCTGGCGGGCCGACCGGCTGCGGTCGACCGGCGTGGCGCGGGTGGTCGATCTCGGCTGCGGCATCGGCGCCGACGCGCTGGCCTGCCTGGACGCCGGCCTGCAGGTGGAGGCCATCGAGGCCGACGAGGTGACCGCCATCCTGGCCGGCGCGAACCTCGGTATCGAGGTGACGGTCGGCGACGCGGTCGCCCTGCTGACGCCACCCGACCCGGCGACCGCGGTGTTCTGCGACCCGGCCCGGCGGACGGCGTCCGGACGCAGCTGGCGGGTCGAGGACCTCAGCCCGCCGTGGTCGTTCGTCGAATCACTGCTCGCCGAACGGATCGCCTGCGTGAAGCTCGGACCCGGCGCCCCGCACGCCTTGATCCCGGACGGCGTGCTCGCCACCTGGGTCAGCGACCACGGCGATCTGGTGGAACTGTCGCTGTGGTCACCCGAACCGGAGCCGGGTCGTAGCGCGGTGCTGCTGCCCGGCGGCGTGCTGCTCGACACCCGGCAGGCCGCCCCGCCGCCGGCCGAGATCGTCCGCCCCGAACCGGGCGCGGTGCTGTACGAGCCCGATCCGGCGGTGATCCGGGCCGGCCTGGTCGATCTCCTGGCCGAGCACCTGGACGCCGGACGGCTGCGCCCCCAGCTGGCCTACCTGCTCGGCGCCGACCACCGTCCGACACCATTCGCGACCGCCTTCGAGGTGCTCGAGGTGCTGGACGCCGGCGAGAAGACGCTGCGGGCCTGGGTGCGCCGCGAGGGCATCGGCACGCTGGAGATCAAGAAGCGCGGCGTCGACATCGACCCGGCCGTGCTGCGCCGGCGGCTCAAGCCGAAGGGCCCCCGTTCCGCCACCGTGGTACTCACCCCGACCCTGGACGGCGTCCGCGCCCTGGCCGTCCGGCGGCTGGTGGGCCGCTGAGTGGAGGTGTCCTCGACCTCTGGAGCTCACCAGGTTCGACAAGCTCAACCGGCGGGTGGTCACCAGGTTTCGACAAGCTCAACCAGCGGTGGCGGGGCGAGCCTGGGGACGCACCAAGAGCCAGATCGCCATGAGTGCGGACCAGCCGGCGGCGCCGACCAGATAGAGCCGTTGCGCCACACCGAACCAACCCAGGGCGTCCCCGGCCAGCACCAGCACGGTCAACCCGACCAGCAGCCAGTACACCGCCGTCGGCCGCCACGTGGGCCGGCCGTGTCCGGTCGCTCGGGCGACGGGGCCGGTCAGCAGCACGGCCGCCACCGGCAGCACGAAGAAGGCGAGGTTGCCGAGCAGGTTGTGCATCGCACCGGACGCCGTCGCCTCACCGGCGGCATCGATGGGGAAGAAGCCCTGGGCGAGCTTCGCGAGGCCGAACAGTGCCAGCAGGATCGCGCCGATCCGCGCCGAGGTGCCGGAAACCACCCCCCAGCACGCCACCGCCAGGCAGAGACCGCCGATGCCGACCGCGGCCGCTGCCAGCGGGGACAGAAAGCCGAGCGTGCCGTGCACGTAGCTGCTGGTGGGTTCCTGCAGCACGTCCACGCCGGGTTGGGCGGCGTGCAACACCAGGAAGACAGCAAGGTCGAACGCCGCGGCGCCGAGCGCCAGGACGGCGAGCGGACGGGCCGGTCCGAGGGCGGCAGTGGGCATCGATGACTCCTGTCGCGCTGAGAAGCTGCGGCAGAGCCTACGGCAGGCGCCCGGGCCTGGTCAGCCCGCGTCGCGCGGCAGGAACGGCACGTCGTCGGTGGTGCGCGGCCGGACGCCGATCGCCCAGCCGTGCGGGGGTACGGTTTCGGTGCACTTCTCGCTGGCCAGCAGCAGTTCGCCCTCGGGCAGCGGCCCGACCCGGTCGGAGATGTTCAGGGCGAGCTCGATCACCTCGTCCGGGCCGGCCACGAGCACCACCACGGACTCGTTGGTCAGGTCGCGGGTGGTGACCACGCCGTCCACGATCCACGGATGCCGGCGGCGCAGCGCGAGCAGCGTCCGGTACAGCTCGAAGGTGTCGGCGCCGAACGGCAGCAGGCCGTCCGGGGTGGCCGGGAACGGCGGCCGCACCGCGTCGTCGCCGCCGGCCTGGTCGAGTTTGATGCCCTCGAACCGCTGCTCGTCGCCGGCATAGATCGACGGCACCCCGGGCAGCATGGTGAGCAGCACCGCCGCATGGCTGATGTGCCGCCGGTCGTCCAGCTGGGACGAGATCCGCGACACGTCGTGGTTGGAGACGAAGATCTGCGGCCGGAAATGCTCGCAGAAGCGGCGATGCCGTTGCAGCGCCCAGTCCAGCGCCCACAGGTTGGTGGTGTTCATCGACTGCCAGATCGCGTGCCACAACTCGTACTGGGTGACCGAATCGAGGCCCGATTCGAGCACGAAGGTGTCCTTGTCGCCGTGGATCACCTCGCCCAGCAGCCAGCAGTCCGGGTAGGCGGCCTTCACCCGGTCCACGATCGGACGCCACGCCTCGGCACCGGGGGCGTAGGCGGCGTCGAGCCGCCAGCCGTCAATGCCGCGACCCAGCCAGTGGCACATGATGTCGACGACGAAGTCCTGCACGGCCGGGTTGGCGAAGTTCAGCTCGACCAGCGGCTGGTGACCCTCGAAGACCCGCGGGTGGTCGTCCTCCCAGCGCAGCCAGTCGCCGTCCGGGGTGCCGGGGCCGGCCGCCAGGGCCCGCTGCACCAGCGGATGCTCGCGGGCCAGGTGGTTGAAAACGCCGTCCAGCAGGATGCGGATGCCGCGCTCCTTGGCCTTCCACATCAGCTCGCCGAAGTCGCCGTCGTCGCCGAGCCGGGCGTCGATCGCGTAGTGGTCGAGGGTGTCGTAGCCGTGCGTGGCGGAGGCGAAGATGGGGTTGAGCAGCATGCCGTTGCAGCCCAGCTCGATCAGGTAGTCGAGCCAGTTGGTCAGCTGACCCAGCCGGTGCCGCACCTGGTGAACCGCGGTGTCCTCGGCGTTGACAAAGCCCAACGGGTAGCAGTGCCACCAGATGACGTGTGCCGTCCAGTCCATCCGTCTCCTCGGGGTTTCCGCTCGGAGTCTATCGAGCCGGCCTGGTTGGCCGCGCGGGTCAGCTCCAGTCGCGGAACACCACGCCGGTGGTGGTGGCGTCGAGCACAGCGAATTCGCGGGCGCCGTACTCGCGGCGGATGATGCCGCCGCCGGCCGGGTAGGTGGGGTGCAGCAGGTCGGGACGCCGTCCGGCGATGTCGGCGTACACCGCGTCGATGTCGTCGGTCTCGATGGCCAACTCGGGGCGGTCCTTGGCGGCGAACTCGGCGTCCTCGACCAGGTAGAGCTTGCAGCCGTCGCGGGCGACGATCACGAAGTCGCCGTCGTCGTGCAGTACCTCGAAGCCGAGCCCGTCGACGAACAGGTCGCGGCCGACGGTCAGGTCGGCGTAGAACACCTTCGGGATCAACGTGCGGAACAGTCCGGTCATCGCCACTCCATCCTCGCTTGCTGGACCATCTCGGCGATCCTCCTGCCGCTCCTTTTGCCGGTCGAGGCAACTGTAGTTCGGGCCGGCGGTGCCGGATCAGGCGAGTTCGGACGCCCGGCGCAGCAGGTGGGCTTGTTCCGCCGCGTTGCTGGCGGTGGCGGCCGCCCGGTGGAAGAGTGCGCGGGCCTCGGCGGCCCGTCCGAGTTGCGCCAGCAGATCGGCCCGGACCGCCAGCACATACTGGTCGTCCGATCCCGGGTCGAGTTCGGCCAGGGCAGCCTTGGCGCCCTCGACGTGGGCGAGTGCCACGATCCGTGCCGTGCGGACGGCGTCGGTCGGCAGCAGTGGTAGGAGGAGGTCGTAGAGGGCGAGCACCTGCCGCCAGTCGGTGTCCTCGTCGCGCGCGGCGTCGCAGTGCGCCGCCTGGATCGCCGCCTGCACCTGGTAGGGGCCGGGCCGGTTCGCGGCGAGGCATTCCCGCACCAGCGCCTGGCCCTGCGCGATCAGCGCTCGATCCCACTTCGCGCGATCCTGCTCCGGAAGCGGAATGAGGGCGCCGTCGTCGGCGATCCGTGCCGGACGGCGGGCCTGCAGAAGCAGCAGCAGCGCCAACAGGCCCTTCGCCTCGAGCTCGCCCTTGCTGTGGACGGCCACCAGCCGCGCCAGCCGGACGCCCTCCTGGCTGAGGTCGAACCGGCTGAGCGGGCCGGCGGTGGTGACGTAACCCTCGTTGTAGATCGCATAGACGACGGCCAGCACCACCCCGAGCCGGTCGTGCAGCCGTTCGGGTTCGGGCAGCCCGATCCGGGCGTCCCGGATCTTCCGTTTCGCCCGCGCCAGCCGCTGGGCCGTGGTCGCCTCGGAACTGCCGAACGCCCGGGCGATCTCGGCGGCGGTCAGCCCACCGACGTAACGCAACGTCAACGCCACCTGGGATTCCGGCGTCAGGCTGGGGTGGGCGCAGAGCAGGATCATCCGCAGCTCGTCGTCCACGGTGCCGTCCGTTTCGGCGACGCCAGGCCGGGCCACCGTCGGGTCCTGGACGAGTTGCGGGGCGTACCGCTCCTCGGTCTGCGCCCGCCTGATCCGGTCGATCGCGCGATTCCGTGCGGTGGTGACGATCCAGGCCTGCGGGTTGGGCGGCACCCCCTGGGTCGGCCAGCTGTCGGCGGCGATGGTGAACGCGTCCTGGACGGCGTCCTCGGCCGCGTCCAGGTCGCCGAAGGTACGCATCAGGATCGCGACGGTGCGGCCGTACTCCGAGCGGAATGCCCGGTGTACGGCCGCCACCGCCTCATCGGGGATGGTTCTCTCGGTCACTGGGGACGGTTCTTCCGGTCACCGGGGACGGTTCCTTCGGTCACCAGGGTGCTCAGCCGCCGAAGCTCGGCGTGGGACGGACCTCGATCTTGAGCCCGGTCGCCTCGGACACCTTGCCGGCCCAGGAGATCGCGGCATCGAGATCGGCGACGTCGATGACGGTGAACCCGCCGACGTATTCCTTGAGCTCCGCGAACGGCCCATCGGCCAGGGTGACCGTGCCGTCGGTGCTCGACACGACGGTCGCCGAGGACGGCTCGCTCAGCCCCATCGCGAACACCCAGACACCGGCGGTCTGCATCTCCCGGGTGACGGCGGTGACGTTCTCGATGATGCGCTGCAGCCGTTCCGGCTCGATGGTGCCGCCGGTCGGGGTGATGTTGCTCAGCAGGTACTGGGTCATGATCCTTCTCCTTCGTCGCGGCATGGCCGTGCTGCCATGCTCATCTCCCATACGTTCATCGCCGGCCGTATTCGACATCCTGCCAAGAAGAATCTCGACCGGGCCCGGAACAACCTCCGGGCGCCGGCCGGCAGGGCTGTTCGTCCACCCTCGATTGGCCGCGGCGGTGTGGCCACCTGGTGGCTCGGTCAGCGACAGCCGTCGCCGGCTGACAGCATGGAGCCATGCAGCGTTCCGCCACGGCTCAACTGATCGCCCACGTCGATTCCGCGGCCGAGGTGGTGCTGGCCATCGCAGTCGCCGACGGACCGCGCCGCACCGAGCGCCTCGACATCACCCTGGACGGCGCACCGGTGGCCGTGCACGAGGTGGCGGCACCGCACGGCGGACGCCTGCACCTGCTCGCCGGCCTGCAGCCGGGGACTCTGCAGATCGACTACCAGGTCGAGGTGGACGGCATCGCCGAGATCGAACCGCACTCGCAATGGCATCGGATCGAATACGCCCGGCCCAGCCGCTACTGCGACTCGGACAAGCTGATGCCGGTGGCGCAGGCGGAGTTCGCCGGACTGTCCGGCAAGGAGTTGCTGGACGCCGTGTCGAGCTGGGTCGGTGCCCGGCTGAGCTACGTCTCCGGGGCGTCCAAGCCGACCGACGGTGCGATCGACACCTACCTGTCCCGGCAAGGGGTGTGCCGCGACTACGCGCACCTGGTGATCGCGCTGTTGCGCGGTCTCAACGTGCCCGCCCGGCTGGCGTCGGTCTATGCGCCCGGGCTGGATCCGATGGACTTCCACGCCGTCGCCGAGGCCTACCTGGACGGCGCCTGGTGGGTGGTGGACGCCACCACGCTGGCCCCGCGGCCCAGCCTGCTGCGGATCGCCACCGGACGCGACGCCGCCGACACCGCGTTCCTGACCACGTTGTCCGGCTCGTTGAGCCTGCAGGCGATGACCGTCACCGCCACCGTGGACGACCTCCCCGCCGACGACCTCACCCTGCTGACCGCGCTGCGATGACCCTGCTCTACGACGCCGACTGCGGCTTCTGCACCGCCAGTGCCGCCTGGCTCGGACGCCGCAAGCTGCGGACGGCGATCAGCCCGCTGCACCGCGCCGACCTGGCCGGGCTCGGAGTGGACGCCGACCGCGCGCGGCGCCAGATCCCGTTCGTCGAGCCGGACGGCGCGGGCACCCGGGTGAGCTACGGCCACGTCGCGATCGGACGCGCCCTGGCCACCGGCGGACCGGGCTGGCGGCTGGCCGGCTGGCTGCTGCTGCACCCGCCCGTTTCCTGGCTGGCGCGGCCGGCGTACGCCCTGGTGGCCCGCAACCGCCACCGGTTGCCCGGGTCCACCGCCGCCTGCCGGATCGACCTCGGCTGAGGTTGGCTCAGGGGGTCGGCTTGCCGCCGGTCACGCCCAGCGTCTCGCCGCTGATATAGCTCGATTCGCCGGACGCCAGGAACACGTAGGCGGGGGCGAGTTCGGCCGGCTGGCCGGCACGTCCCAGCGGCGTGTCCTGGCCGAACTGGGTCAGCTTCTCCATCGGCTGTCCGTAGGAGGGCTGCAGCGGCGTCCAGATCGGGCCGGGTGCGACCGCGTTGACCCGGATGCCCTTCGGCGCCAACTGCTGCGCCAGGCCCTTGCTGAAGTTGTTGATCGCGGCCTTGGTGGTGGCGTAGTCGATCAGCGTGGGGGAGGGCTGGTAGGCCTGGATCGAGGTCGTGTTGATGATCGTCGAGCCCGGCGGCATGTGCGCGACCGCCGCCTTGGTGATCCAGAACATGGCGTAGATGTTGGTGGTCATCGTCTCGTCGAACTGCTCGTCGGAGATGTCCAGAATGCTGTCCTGGCTGATCTGCTTGCCGCCGTTGTTGACCAGGATGTCCAGGCCGCCGAACGTCTCCACCGTCCGGTCGACCAGCGAGCGGCAGTAGGCGGCGTCCTTGAGGTCACCGGGCAGCGCCAGCGCCTTGCGTCCGGCTTGCTCGATCAGCGCGATGATGCGCTCGGCGTCCGGTTCCTCCTCGGGCAGGTAGCTGATCGCGACGTCGGCGCCCTCGCGGGCGAAGGCGATCGCGGTGGCGGCGCCGATACCCGAGTCGCCGCCGGTGATCAGGGCGCGGCGGCCGGTGAGCCGTCCGGTGCCGCGGTAGCTGTCCTCACCACGATCGGCCGGCGGCTTCAGGTCCCGGTCGAGTCCGGGCTCGGGCTGCCGTTGTTCGGGCGGCGCGATCGAGTCGTAGCGGGTCACCGGGTTCTCGAAGCTGTACTGGTCGTTGGTCATGCGGAAACACCTTTCGTCACCGAGGTCGTTCGGGGTGTCTGGGGTACCTACCCGCTGGGCGGCGGCCGAAACTGTTGCGTGGCGGCGGGCCCTGTGCGGGGGGACTGCGAGGGAACGGCACTAGGCTTGTCGCCCATGACCGCCGAGCTTGAGGATGACGTGCCCACCGACCACGACGAGGTGCTGGCCGAACCGACCTTCGACGCTCAGCGCTACCCGGCGCGTCCGGCCAAACTGCGGCCGGCCGCCCGGCGACGCAAGGACATGCTGCAGGCGATGGGCCCGCCGCCGTTCGAGCCGGACGGCCGCAACAAGGCCTACGTGGAGTGGCTGGTCAACCAGTCGATGCTGGGCGACTCGATCGCGATGGCCCGGCAGCTCGCCGGCCTGCACACCATGTGGAGCAACCCGTACGCCGCACCGGATCCGCGGGCCGCGGTCGACAAGACGGCGGTGTGGTTCACCGCCTATCCGCTCTCGCTGGTCACCGCCCCCGGGCAGTCGTTCCTGGGCGCCATCGGCGACGAGGAACTGTGGCGCACCTTCCAGCAGATCGGCATCGAGGGCGTCCACACCGGGCCGGTGAAGCTGGCCGGCGGCATCACCGGCTGGAAACTGACCCCGAGCGTCGACGGTCACTTCGACCGGATCAGCATGGCGATCGACCCGCTGTTCGGCACCGAGGACGAGTTCCGCGCGATGTGCGAGGTGGCGTCGCGGCACGGCGGCACGGTGATCGACGACATCGTCCCGGGCCACACCGGCAAGGGCGCCGACTTCCGGCTGGCCGAGCTGAACTACCGCGACTACCCGGGCATCTACCACATGGTCGACATCCCCGAGGAGGCCTGGCACCTGCTGCCCGACGTCCCGCCCGGCAAGGATTCGGTCAACCTGGACGCCTCGCACGAGCGGGCGCTGGCTGAGGCCGGCTACATCATCGGCGAACTGCAGCGGGTGATCTTCTACGAGCCGGGCGTGAAGGAGACCAACTGGTCGGTCACCCCGCCGATCTACGACCACGAGGGTGTGCTGCGCCGCTGGGTGTACCTGCACTACTTCAAGGACGGCCAGCCCTCCATCAACTGGCTCGACCCGACCTTCGCCGGCATGCGGCTGGTGATGGGCGACGCCCTGCACTCGCTGCTCGACCTGGGTTCCGGCGGCCTGCGGCTGGACGCGAACGGCTTCCTGGGCGTGGAGAAGAACATCGCCGGACCGGCCTGGTCGGAGGGTCACCCCTTGTCGCAGGCCGCGAACCAGCTGATCGGTTCGATGGTCCGCAAGGTGGGCGGCTTCACCTTCCAGGAGCTGAATCTGGGCGTGGACGACATCGCCGAGACCGCGGCGGTGGGCCCGGACCTGTCCTACGACTTCATCACCCGCCCCGCCTACCATCTGGCCCTGGCCACGGGAGACACCGAGTTCCTGCGGCTCACCCTGCGCGAGGCGATCGCGGCCGGCATCGACCAGGCGTCCCTGGTGCATGCGATGCAGAACCACGACGAACTGACCTACGAACTGGTCCACTTCGCCGGACGCCACGCCGCCGACCACTACACGCTGGGCGGCGTCGACTACACCGGCGCCGACCTGGCCGAGCACATCCGCGAGACGTTGCGGCAGCGGATCACCGGCCCGGCCGCGCCCTACAACGCGCTGTTCACCCAGAACGGCATCGCCTCGACCACGGCGTCGGTGATCACCGCCAGCCTCGGCATCACCGACCTGGACTCGATCACGCCCGAGCAGGCCGAGCAGATCAAGGACGCCCACCTGCTGCTGTGCATGTACAACGCGTGGCAGCCGGGGGTCTTCGCGCTGTCCGGCTGGGACCTGGTCGGCGCGCTGCCGCTGCCCCGCGAGGAGGTCTCCGGGCTGATCTCCACCGGTGACACCCGGTGGATCGAACGCGGCGCCTACGACCTGATGGGGGTGGCCACCGACGGTGCGAGTTCCGGCATGCCGGCGGCCCGGACGCTCTACGGTCCGCTGCCGCAGCAGCTCGCCGATCCGCGGTCGTTCGCGTCCCGGCTGGCCCCGATCCTGCAGGTCCGCAAGCAGCACGGCCTCTCCACCGGCACCCTGCGCGACGTGCCCGAGGTGCCGGTGCCACAGATGCTGATCCTGGTCAACCGGCTCTACATCGGTGCGGCCCAGATCACCGTGCTCAACTTCGGTCCGGAACCCATCGAGGGACGCGTCCAGTCCGACGAGATCCCGGCCGGCCGGGTCTTCGACCTGACCACCCGGCGCAAGATCGCCGACGTGGACGGCCTGGGCGGTTTCACCGTCAGCCTGCCCCCGTTCGGCGGCGTCGCCACCCTGGTCAAGGAGGACTGAGCCGAGGTCGTCAGGCGCCGTCTGGGTAGGCTCCGGGCATGATGCCCCACCGGGCGGTGCCTCGATGATCCCGTTGCCGTACCCCGGCAACGATCTCGTGCACGGGTTCTGGGTCGGTCTCGGAGTGGTGGCCGGCCTGGTCTGGTACGCGCTGGAGAAGCGGCGGCTGCGGCTGCACGACGATCGGCTCTGGGTGCTGGCCGGTATGGCGGTCGCCTTCGGTGCGCTCGGCGCCCGGCTGCTGACCTGGCCGGCGACGCTCGATCCCTCCCGGCCGTCGTCGCTGCTGGAGTGGTGGACGTTCGGCAACCGCAGCATCCTGGCCGGCTTGATCGGGGCATGGATCGGGGTCTGGCTCGGCAAGCGGCTGACCGGCTACCGCGAGGACACCGGAGAGCTGTTCGCCCCCGCCGTCGCGCTGGCGATGATGATCGGCCGGGTGGGCTGCCTGCTGACCGAGAATCCCGGCACGCCGACCGGCGGCGGCTGGGGCATGGTGATGACCGCCGAGCAGGCCGAGCGACTCGGCGGCGTCGCGGGAGTGGGGCTGCATCCGTCGTTCCTGTACGAGATCGCCTTCCACGCGGTCGCACTGGCCCTGCTGCTGCGTTGGCGCGGACGGCTGGCGCCCGGTGCGCTGTTCCGGCTCTACGTGGCCGGCTACGCCCTGTTCCGGTTCGCGGTCGAGTTCGTCCGGGGCAACGAGGAGACCTGGTTCGGACTGACCCGGCCCCAGTGGTGCCTGCTGGCGGTGGCGCCGTTGTTGATCCGCTCGGTGCTGCGGGCGCTGCGGGCCCCGACGCCCTCACTGAACACCCACCTGACTACCTAGGGGAGCGCTGATCCAGCGTCGCCGCTGCTGGTCGACAAGCTCGACCGACGAACGCCGGCGGTTCCCCGGATTCGGCCGAGAGTGCTGCGCCCAGGTGTCCGGATGGGTCACCATGGCTCAATGAGTGGACCGGATTTCCAGCCGCCGGGTTCGTCCGGCGTCCCGCCGGGCCGGCAGCCGCCGTCCGGGCAACCTCCGCCGCCACCTCCGCAACCTCCGCCGGGGCAGGGACCGCCGCCCGGATGGCAGGGTCCTCCGGCTGGGATGCCGCCGGGTGGGATGCCGCCGGGTGGGCCCCCGCCGCCCGGGACGCCGTGGCGACCGCCGAGCGGGCCTCCGCCGGGACGCTCCGGTGGTTCGCTGGTGCTCGGCATCGTGGTCGGACTCGTGGTGCTCTTCGGCGGTGGCTGGCTGTTCTTCGCGCTGGCCGAGTACCTGCGGGGCGAGGTCGCCAACTTCGTCGGGCTGGCGCTTCCGCTGCTCTACCTCGGCGGCTCGATCGCGCTGGCCGTACGGGCCGACACTCGCCGCTTCGGCTCTGGACTGCTGCTGGCCATCGGTGCCGCGCTGATCATCCTCGCCGGGGTCTGCTTCGGCCTGCTCTTCATGCTGGCCGGGAACGGCTGATCAGCCGATCCGACGGCTCCCGCCCACAGGGCCTTCGCCGTGTCGGTCCCGGCCGTTACCATCGGGTGATCCAGCGGACGGCCTCGCGCCTCCGCCCCGCCGACCCGAGCGGAGTGGCCGGGTCCGTCCCGTGAGGGGGAGCGATGGCTCCACGCCCCGCCGTCCTCGGCCCCGGCCAGCCGCTGCGCGGCGACCGGATCCACCGCTATGTGACCGCCTTTTGCCCCGAATGCCACGAGTCGAATCCGCCGCTGGCGCAGGTGCGCCGGCTGTCCGGGCAGCTGCTCGAACGCGACGACCGGATCTGGCTGCAGCGGGTCTGCCCCGACCACGGCATCGTCACCACCCTCTATGACGAGGACCCGCAGATCCTGCGCTACCTGGAGAAGTGGCAGGCGCCGACCAAGCGGCACGATCCGGACGACCCGGCGAACTTCCGCCAGGTGCCCGAGGCCTACGCCTACGGCCTGCCACCGGCGCAGACCCAGCACACCTGCATCCTGCTCGCCGATGTCATCGAGCACTGCAACCTGCGCTGCCCGACCTGCTTCACCGCGTCCGGACCGACCCTGAAGGGCGTGGTGCCGCTGGCCGAGATCCTGGCCAACGTCGACACCCGGCTGAGCAGGGAGAACGGCCGGATCGACGTGATGATGCTGTCCGGCGGCGAACCGACGCTCTACCCGCAGTTGGCCGAACTGCTCGACGAGTTGGTGGCCCGGCCGATCGTCCGGATCATGATCAACACCAACGGTCTGCTGGTCGCCCAGGACGACGAACTGGTCGCGCTGCTGCGCAAGCACCGCTCCCGGGTCGAGGTGTACCTGCAGTACGACGGGCCGTCGCCCGAGGCGTCCGTCTATCACCGGGGTGGCGACCTGACCCGGTTCAAGGAGGCCGCGATCGCCCGGCTGTCCCAGGCGGAGGTGTTCACCACGCTGACCATGACCGCGGCGCTCGGCGTCAACGACGGCGACATCGGCGCGGTGGTGCTCCGGGCGCTGGAGACGCCGTTCGTCGGCGGGGTCGCGCTGCAACCAGTCTTCGGTTCCGGACGCGGCCACGGCATCGACCCGGTGAACCGGCTCACCCACACCGGCGTGCTGGCAAGGCTCGAGGAACAGACCGGGGGAGTGGTGGCCTGGCACGACCTGACCGCCCTGCCCTGCTCGCACCCGCACTGCGCCTCAGTTGGCTACCTGCTCAAGGACGACGCCGGGGTGTGGCGGTCGCTGTGCGCGCTGGTCGGTCACGACGAACTGCTGGCCTGGCTGGAACTCGATCCGGACGCGTTCGCCAACCGGATCGCCGACCGGGACATCCCGCTGCGGTTGCGCGACCTGATGCGTACCTCGTTCCTCGACCTGATGAGCGAGCAGGCGTCGCTGTCCCACCCGCGAACGGCGGAACTGTGGCAGAACATCTGCACCCAGTGCGACCTCGGCATCGGCACCCTGACCACATTGGCGGCCGGCAAGCTGCCCGGCCAGCAGGACCGGTTGCGCCGGCTGCTCGCCGAACGGGTGGTGCGGATCACCGTGAAGCCGTTCATGGACATCTCGACGATGATCGAGGAACGACTCACCCAGTGCTGCGTGCACGTCGGCACCAAGAGCGAGGCGGACGCCCACCAGTGCGCGCCGTTCTGCGCCGTCCAGGCCTGGCCGCAGCTGGCGCGGCAGCGGCTCAGCACCGCCACCACCCGGCGCGAACTGCGGTTGCTGCAGCCCAGCGGCAGCAGGCCGTGACGGCTCGACGGAGGACGTGGGGAGACCGAGGGTGAGCGCGGAGGAGGACGCGCGGCGGCTCGCGGCCGGGCCGTCGCCGTCCCGGATCGTGCGTAGTCGGGACCAGCGCAGCGGCAACGCGAACGACGGCCGCCTCGCCATGGACCCTGCCGTGATTGACCCCGCAGCCGCGGCGGATGCTGTAGCCGATACGGGTGCCGCCGCCACCGTCAACGGTGCCCCGACCACCCAGGAGCGGACCTTCGATCCGCTCCGGCTGTGCATCTTCGCCACCGTCGCCCTGCTCGGCTGGGTGCTGGGGCCGTTCGCTCTGCTGTTCTTCGCCGGCCTCGGATTCGCCGGCTACTGGCGGGCCCGCCGGGCCGGACTCACCCGGTCGAAATGCGTACTGCGGGACACAAGGCTGGTGCTCGCCTACCTCGGCCTGCTCGCCGTCGCAGCCGGTTGGGGATGTTGGCAGTTGATCGCCGGCTGGTTCGCCTGATCGCGGTCGCGAAGGGTGACTGGCGGGTTCGGGAGCCACTGACGGTTTGCAGGGCGGCAGTGGCTCGGGAAGGTGTCAGTCACCTGAGGTGCGCCGGTTTCGTCCAGCTGATCGTGTGCCGGAAGAACAACCGACGCCGGACCACCGCACCGGGCAGCACCGCGCGGACGATCCGCTTCAGGTCGCCGAGGCTCAACGTGGCGGCCCGGACGGGGACCGGCGGACGCGGATCGACTCCGGACGTCCGGCGCGGGTGCTTGACGAAGCCGACCAGCGGGTTGAGCAGCATCGAGGCTAGATCCCACACCACGTCGAGCGGTGTGGTCGGGGGAGCGAGGCCGACCACCAGTAGCCGTCCGCCCGGTGCGAGCAGCCGCTCCACCTGGCGCAACGCCTCCGCGACGTCCAGGTGATGCAGGACGGCGATCATGGTGATCAGGTCATAGGGGCCGTCCAGGTCGGCGAGTTGGGCGTCGTCCACGGTCACGTTCGGCAGGGCGGCACAGCGCAGCCGGGCGGCCTTGCGCATCGCAGCATCGACGTCCGTGCCGTGCACCGCGTCGAACCGGACGGCCAGCGCCGCCAGCAACTCGCCGCGTCCGCAACCGACGTCGAGCCCCCGGTCGCGACGCGCGGGCAGGTGACGCAGGATCCAGCCGTGGAAATGCTCGTTGTGGTTCCACGGATGGGCGGCGTTGAACGCGTTCAGTCCCGCAGCGACCCGGCGGGCCACCGGATGGGTCAGCCGGCGAACGTCCATCGGGCCAGTCTGCCGGGTCCGCGTCCGGGCGACGGAAAAGAAGCGCGGCTGGCACTCAGGTTGAACGAGTGCTAAGCCCGCGATAGATTCGCAGTTAGCACTCTCGCCTAGAGAGTGCGAACGGCCGCCGGCGGCACCCGCGACGACGCCCCGGCTGAAATCCGACAAGCAACGGGCTACGTGCCCAGCACAAGAAAGGGTTTTGACGTGGCAGTCACGATCAAGCCGCTCGAGGATCGCATCCTCGTCCAGCCGCTCGAGGCCGAGCAGACCACCGCCTCGGGCCTGGTCATCCCCGACACCGCCAAGGAGAAGCCGCAGGAGGGCAAGGTCGTTGCGACCGGCCCGGGTCGCATCGACGACAACGGCAACCGCGTTCCGCTCGACGTCGCCGAGGGTGACGTCGTGATCTTCTCCAAGTACGGCGGCACCGAGGTCAAGTACGAGGGCCAGGAGTACCTGCTCCTGAACGCCCGCGACATCCTCGCCGTCGTCTCCAAGTAAGGATCCCCAGACCATGCCCAAGATCCTTCAGTTCGACGAGGAGGCGCGGCGTTCCCTGGAGCGTGGCGTCGACATCCTCGCCAACACCGTGAAGGTGACGCTCGGCCCCAAGGGCCGCTATGTGGTGCTCGACAAGAAGTGGGGCGCTCCGACCATCACCAACGACGGTGTCACCGTCGCCAAAGAGGTCGAGCTCACCGATCCTTACGAGAACCTCGGCGCCCAGCTGGCCAAAGAGGTCGCCACCAAGACCAACGACGTGGCCGGTGACGGCACCACCACCGCCACCGTGCTGGCCCAGGCGCTGGTCCACGAGGGCCTGCGCGCGGTCGCGTCCGGGGC
>NZ_JASGEN010000024.1:0-5601 GCF_047606365.1 Micropruina sp.
ACAGAAGCTGGCGCTACCGATCCTGCGTCCGGTCACGGTGGGTGCGGTGACTCGCGCGGACGCCGACCCCGAGGGCGACCTGCTGGTCGACAGCAGTGCGGGCCGGTGGCGCGTCCGGGCGCTCATCAACGCCACCGGCACCTGGACCAACCCGGTGCTGCCGTCCTACCCGGGGCAGGCCAGTTTCCGCGGACGGCAGTTGCATACCCGCGACTACCTCGACGCCGACGAGTTCGCGGGGCAGCGGGTGGCCATCGTCGGCGGTGGCATCTCGGCCATCCAGCAACTCGAGGAGATCTCCCGCGCGGCGAGCGTGTACTGGTATACCCGCCGCGAACCGGTGTTCCGCGACGGCGAGTTCCGTCCCGAGATGGAAGGCCGCGCGATCATCGCCAAGGTCACCGCCGACGCCGAGGCCGGCAACCCGACCGGCAGCGTCGTCTCCTACACGGGCCTGCCCTGGTTGCCCTACGCGGTCGCGGCCCGCGAGCGTGGGGTGCTGAACCGGCGTCCGATGTTCACCGCGATCGAGCCGGACGGCGTCCGCGAGGGCGACGGCAGCTTCACCCCGGTTGACGTCATCCTGTGGGCGACCGGGTTCCGGCCCGACCTGCACCACCTGGACCCGCTGCGACTACGCAATTCGCGCGGCGGCATCGCCGTCCGCGGCACCGAAGTGGTCGCCGATCCGCGGATCCAGCTGATCGGGTTCGGCCCGTCGCAGTCCACCGTCGGCGCCAACCGCGCCGGACGAGAAGCCGTCCGCCGGATCAACGCCCGGCTCGGCTGAACCTCAGTGCGCCGGGGCGACCAGGCGCGACGAGCCCCACTGCTGACGCATCGAACGATGGCGGCCGGAGACCGCTCGCAACTGGCTGATCAGACCCAGGACGGCGAGCGCGATGTACAGCACCGTCCAGCCGATGCCACCGGGCAGCTCGGTGAAGCCCTGGCCGGTCAGCCGATCCAGAGTCATCGCGCCGACCAGCATCGCCACCCCCGAGGTGGCGACGCTCGCGCCGGCCAGTGCGGTCAGCACCACCAGCAGGACGGCGGGCAGGTTCGTGGTCACGGCCAGGATCGCGAGCAGAACGCCCGCGATGACGCCGACGGTCAGGGTGAGGAACGAGGACGCCGAACTGACCATCGCCATCACGCTGGTGCCGAGGGTGAAGCCGATGGCGGCCATCCCGATGATCACGGCCAGTTGGTAGGAGAAGTAGGCCAGTAGCCCGAAGAGCACCGCGCCGACGGCCCCGGCCAGCCAGCTGAGAGCGACCTGTCCGACGCCGCTGGAGTTGCCTGCGAACAGGCCGAAGCCCAGCATGAACCCGGCGAACGCGCCGAACAGGCTGATGACCAGGCGCATCGTCACATACCCCCGGAAGCACAGCAGCGCTCCGATGAGGACGGTGATGATGCCCACGACGATGACGTCCATGATCAGTAACCCCTCCCGCGCCCCGCGCGCTGTAAACCAACGGATTCCATCATGACCGGGCCACACAACTGCCCTCTGAGGTTGTCGTCAGCCCCCTCGTCATCCCGGACTTGATCCGGGATCTCTCCCAGTTGAGATCTTGAGATCCCGGGTCGGAGCCCGAGATGACGTGAATGATCAGCGTTTCCCCTAGCGAGAGTCCGGGACGGGGCGCAGCACGCAGGCGCCCGGGCGGGCGAAAGGGATGAGCCGGAGCGGGTCGTCCGACAACTCGTCGATCAGGCCCTGGTGGATGCTGCAGACCACCGCGGGAAGCTGCCGGGCGGTCGCCAGCAGGGGACAGGTGCGCAGTTCGATGCCGTCGTCACTGAGCTGCGGTGTGAAGCCCTGCGCGGCCAGCGTGGCGAGCAGCCCGGCGTCCGCCTGCCGCAACCGGCGACCCCAGCGCCTGCCGAGTTCCCGGGCGGCGGCCACCGGTTCGGGACCGGTGGCGAACTGCTCGGCCAGCGCCGCGACGAGCGCCGAACTGCCGTCCCAGGTGTCGTCCTGGCCGGCGACCTGAAGGCCGGCGATGGTGGCCCGGTAGGCCCGAGGTGGACGTCCGCGGCCGCCGGTCGGTGCCGGCTCTTCGACCGCGAAACCCTCGCTGACCAGGTGTTCCAGGTGCATCCGGACGCTATTGGGATGGCCGCCCAGTTCGGTGGTCAGGGCGGTGATAGTGACCGGCTCCTCGGCGGCGGCGAGGCTGCGCAGCACCCGCAGCGCCGCGTCGCGCGGACGATCGGTGCGAGCCGGCTGCGGGCCCAGCCCAGCGGTGGACGGCGCGGCTTGGGCGGGATCCGTGGCCGTCGGTTGGTCGCCGTCCGGGATCGGCGCCGATGTGCTCATGTCAGCATCCTAGTGCTACTTTTTCCATATAAACATGGAGAAAATGCGAGGATCTGTGTCCCACACCGCTCCGCCCCGTCCGCGGGCCGCTGCGCCGTCCGGACGCCGTGGCAGTGCCCGCGGGCGGTTGCTGCTGATGATCCTCGGCGGGGTGTGTCTGGTCAGCGGGCTGAACGCGGGTCTGATCCGGCTCGAGGTGTGGGCCCCGGTGACCTCGGACCGGGCCGGCGATGTGCACGGCCTGGTCATGGTGCTCGGCTTCCTCGGCACGCTGATCTCGCTGGAACGCGCGCAGTCGCTGGGACGGGCGTGGGGCTATCTGGCGCCGGCGCTGTACGGGGCGGGCGGGCTGGCGCTGCTCAGCCCCGCACCGCTGCTGCTCGGACAGCTGCTGCTGATCGAGGCCGGGGTGCTGTTCGTCGCGATCTATCTGGCCTTGTGGCGGCGAGCGCCGTGGCCGTTGGTCGCCATCCAGGTGCTCTCGGCGGTGTTGGCGCTGGGCGGGGCGGTGGTCGCCGCCCTCGTCGACGTCACCGTCGCGCTGCCCTGGCTGGCCGGTTTCGTGGTGCTCACCATCGCCGCCGAGCGGGCCGAACTCGCCCAGCTGGCGATGGGTCCCCGCGCGGATTCCGAGCTGCTCGGCCTGGCCGGTGCGCTCACGCTGGCGATCCTGGCGGCATTGACACTGCCCGCGATCGGTCCGCGGTTGGTGGGTGTCGCGCTGCTAGCGATCGCGGCGTGGCTGCTGGCCCACGACGTGGTGCGGCGGCAGCTGCGGCTCTCCGGCCAGCACCGGTACCTGGCGGTCGCGCTGCTGGCGGGCTATCTGAATCTGGCCCTGGCGGGTGCGGTTCTGACTTGGTCCGGCTTGAGTACGGGGCGGGCCAGCTACGACGTGGTGGTGCACGGCGTCTTCCTCGGCTTTGCGCTGTCGATGGTGATGGCGCACGTACCGGTGATCCTGCCGGCCGTGCTGGGGCGGGCGTTGCCGTACCGCCCGGTGCTGTGGCTGCCGCTCGGGTTGCTGCACGTCGGCCTGGTGCTGCGCTTCGCCGGCGCACTCGGCGGGTGGGACGTCGCCTGGCAGGTCGGCGGTGTGGTGACCGTGCTTGCCCTGCTCGTCTTCATGGCCACCGCGATCACCCTGGTGGTGCGGCGATGAACGACGCGAACGGAACCGGTCCCGGCGAGCCGAGCGAACTCGGCCCCGGGGCACCAAAGATGTCCGGCGGTGGGGGGCCGTCGCCGGACGGGGGGAAGGGACACGGTCGTCCGGCCGGGCCCGGTGATCAACAGCGCGGTGGGCCGGGGGGCCGCGGCGCAATCACCGGACGCCCGGTCGGACGCCGGCGCTCACGGCTGCGCGACCTACCGCTGATCGGCTGGCTCGCGGCGGCCGTCGTGATCGCCGTTTCCCATCGCTGGCTACCCGATGCGAACTGGCTGATGCTGCACCTGGTGCTGCTCGGCGCCCTCACCCACGCCATCGTGGTGTGGAGCTTCCACTTCGCCCAGACCCTGCTGCGCTCGCCGGCGTCCGAGACCGAAGCGGCCCGGCACAACCAGCGGCTCGGGCTGCTCACCCTCGGTGCCGCGGCGGTGCTGATCGGGGTGCCGACCACCTGGTGGCCGCTCACTCTTGCCGGTGGGGTTCTGGTCGCTGTCGCGGTGGGCTGGCACGGACTGGTGCTGTGGGGAATGATGCGCCGGGCGTTGCCGGCCCGGTTCCGGGTGACAGTCCGCTACTACCTGGGTGCGGCGGCATCGCTGCTTGTCGGCGTGACTTTCGGGGTGTTGCTGGCGCTGGGGTGGGAGGATCCCTGGCACGGTCGGCTGCTGGTCGCGCACGCCCTGGCGAACGTGCTGGGCTGGGTCGGACTGACCCTGACCGGCACCCTGCTCACCCTGTGGCCGACCATGCTGCGCACCCGGATGGATGACGTCGCCGAACGGTGGACGCAGCAGGCGCTGCCGCTGTTCGGCGCCGCCATCGCAGTCTCCGTCGGGGGTGCGTTGGCCGGGCTGAGCTGGCTTTCCGCCGCCGGTGTCGGTCTCTACCTGGTGGCGATCGGGTTGTGGGGACGCGGCTTGTGGCGTCCGGCCCGGACCCGGCCGCCGCGCGAGTTCGCCTCCGCCTCGGTGGCTGTCGCACTGGGCTGGCTGGTGATCGGACTGGGCTGGGCCGGCTGGCTGCTGGCCACCGCGCCGGACTGGACGGCGGTGCGCGAGGGCTTCATCTGGCCGGCCGCGGTGCTGGGCGCCGGGTTCGCCGTCCAGGTGTTGTCGGGGGCACTGTCGTATCTGTTGCCGTCGGTGCTGGGCGGCGGTCCCAGCGTCGTTCGGGCCGGGCAGCAATGGTTCAACCGGGCCGGCTCGTTCCGGCTGATCGCGATCAACGGCGGGCTGCTGCTGTGGCTGCTGCCCAGCCCGAGCTGGGTGAAGGTGGCCGGGTCGCTGCTCGCTCTCGGCGCGGCCGCCGCGTTCCTGCCGCTGATGATCCTCGGGCTCAAGGCCAGCATCGCCGCCCGACGTGAGCTGGCTGCGGCGTCCGGTGTCGAACGGACGCCGGGCGCGCGGCGTCCGGAGCCGGAGCGGCCCACCATCTTCACCGCCGGCCAGCTGATCGCCGGTTTGACCGCGCTGGCTACGGCAGTTGTCGTCGGCGTAGGCGTCGACCCGAGCGCTGCCGGTGCTGCGGGACCGGCGCCGACGGCGTCCGTCGCGGTGCAGCCGACCGGGAAGGTGGTGCGCATCGAGGTCGCCATGGGCGACATGAAGTTCACCCCGTCCAGCGTCACCGTGCGGGCCGGCGACCGGCTGGTGCTCGACCTGGTCAACGCCGACACCACCACCCACGACGTGGTGATCGGCGACGCCCGCAGTTCGCGGATCGGTCCCGGCAAGCGCACCGAGCTGGACGCCGGCGTGATCGGTGCCGGCGTTCAGGGCTATTGCACGGTCGCCGGACATCGGCAGATGGGCATGGTGTTCGACGTCATCGTCGAGGGTTCGGCGCCAGGCGCGCAGCCGTCGGCGTCCGTTCCGGGGCATGAGCATGGCCAGGCGAGCCCGGCGCCCGAGGCGAGCCTGGCGTCCGATCAGGTGGTTGATCCGGTGCTGTCGCCGCTCACTGATGAACGCGTCCACCGGTTGACGCTCACCATGACCGAGGTGCCGCTACAGGTCGCGCCCGGCATCTGGCAGCGGCGCTGGACCTACAACGGACGTCCGATCGGTCCGACGCTGCACGGCCGGGTCGGCGACGTGTTCGA
>NZ_JASGEN010000025.1:0-138682 GCF_047606365.1 Micropruina sp.
GGTAGGCGAATGTCGATTGGCCGCCGCCCCAGCACGCACCTGAGCACCTTCTCCTCGGTCGTCGTGGCTCCGCCACGACTCCCTCGTCGGCGGCACTCATGTACGCACTGGAACGACGCCCAGCTCGGCAGCCCTACCTGCGGAACCTCTAAGCTCATGACATCGTAGGCCGTGTCAGGAGTAACAGTGGAATTCACTCATGACGCAAGACTGTCGCTGCAAGCGGCGGCTGCGCTGGTGAACAGCCGTGCTCCTGACACCCTGACCACTGTTGCCGACCTGGACGCCTTCTGCGTCCGCTGGCAGTGGAGCGGCAGCCGTACCCACGACGCCGTCGAACTCGCCGACGTCCGCGCGCTGCGTCCGACGCTGGCCCGATTCTGGGAGGCCGGCAGCGAGCAGCAGGTGGTCGCCCTGATCAACCGGCTGCTGCGGGAGGGTGACGCGCTGCCCCGGTTGGTGCGGCACAACGACTTCGGCTGGCACATCCACGCCACCAGCGACGACGCCCCGCTCGCGGTCCGAATGATGGTCGAATGTGCGATGTCGATGATCGACGTCGTCCGGGCCGACGGCCTCGACCGGCTGCGCCGCTGTGCCGGCGACGACTGTGATCAGGTGCTGGTCGACTTCAGCCGCAACCGTTCCCGGCGGTTCTGTGACGCGGGTTGTGGGAATCGGGCCAACGTGGCGGCTTACCGTGCGCGCCGTCGTGCGGCAGGCTGAGGGCATGACCGATTTCGATGAGCTGGCGAAGGGCTGGGACGACGATCCCCGCCGGGTCGAGCGGGCCCGCCGGGCCGCCGATGCCATCGCCGCCGCAGTCCCGGTCCGGGAGACCATGCGCGTACTGGAGTACGGCGCAGGCACCGGACTGCTCGGGATCGCCCTGTCCGACCGCGTCCGTGAGGTGGTGCTGCTCGATTCCTCCGTCGGAATGATCGAGACCGCCCGCCAGCGCATCGTCGAGTCCGGACGGGCGAACATCAGTGCCCAGGTCGGCGATCTGACCGCCGAGCCGTGGGCGGGCGAACCGTTCGAGCTGGTGGTGAGCCTGATGGCGATGCACCACGTGCCCGACATCACGCTGCTGCTGACCCGGCTGCATGAGGCGACCGTCGACGGCGGCTGGGTCGCCGTCCTCGACCTGGAACCCGAATCGGGCACGTACCACGACCCGGGCTTCGAGGGTCACCACGGATTCAGCCGCGGCGCCCTACGGCGTGCCTTCGCCGCGGCCGGCTACAGCCATGTCTGCGTCCGCAACGCCCTCACCACCGAACGCGAGATCGACGGCGAACTCCGCAGCTTTGGCGTCTTCCTGGCCACCGCCCAGGCGGAACGCACACCCGGCGACGGCTGAGACTGCGTCCGAGACGGCCACGTGGCACGGGTGGCACGAAGGGACGGTTCTTTTCGTACCGGGCCGACTCGAGGGGGACAGCGCTCTTGCGGACCAGAAATCCCGGGAAATCCCGTCCCAACTGTCCGGATCCCGAGAAGATGGAACGAAAAGAACCGTCCCCTCGTGCCACCGGAGTTCGTGAAGTGGAACGGAAAGAACCGTCCCCTCGTGCCAGTGACGGCGTGCGGAGACCTGGAGGACGGACGGCATTAGGCTGAGCGGGTGCATACCCAGCTCTCGGTCCTGATCCTTGGCAGCGGCGGACGCGAACATGCGATCGCCCTCGCGCTGGCCGGTGATCCGGCGGTCACCCAGTTGCATTGCGCGCCCGGCAACCCCGGGACCGCGACG
Organism: Micropruina sp.; assembly: GCF_047606365.1. Lineage (GTDB taxonomy): Bacteria > Actinomycetota > Actinomycetes > Propionibacteriales > Propionibacteriaceae > Micropruina. Next base: position 1,757 of record NZ_JASGEN010000025.1, read on the forward strand.
ATCGCCAGCAACCACCCGGTCGACATCAACGATCCGCGCGCCGTGGTCGCGCTGGCCCGCCGGCTGCACGTGAACCTGGTCGTCGTCGGGCCCGAGGCGCCGCTGGTCGCCGGGGTCGCGGACGCCGTCCGGGGCGCCGGGATCGCCTGCTTCGGGCCGTCCGCGGCCGCCGCCCGGCTGGAGGCGTCCAAGGCCTTTGCGAAGAACGTGATGGCCGCCGCCGGCGTGCCGACCGCACGTTCGCGGTACTGCGAGTCGCTCGCCGAGGTCGAGCAGGCACTGGATCACTTCGGTGCGCCGCACGTGGTGAAGGATGACGGACTGGCCGCCGGCAAGGGCGTGATCGTCACCGACGACCGCGCCGCCGCGCTCGAGCATGCCGCCGGCTGCCTGCCGGTGGTCGTCGAGGAGTATCTGGACGGCCCCGAGGTCAGCCTGTTCGCGATCACCGACGGGCACACCGCCCTGCCGCTGCAGCCCGCGCAGGACTTCAAGCGGGTCGGCGACGGCGACACCGGTCCCAACACCGGCGGGATGGGTGCCTACACCCCGCTGCCCTGGGCGCCGCCGGGCCTGGTCGACGAGATCATGGAGAGCGTCGTCGAGCCCACCATCGCCCAACTCGGAGGGCAGGGCACGCCGTTCGTCGGCCTGCTGTACGCCGGGCTCGCGCTGACCTCCAAGGGCCTGCGGGTGGTGGAGTTCAACGTCCGCTTCGGCGATCCGGAGACCCAGGCCGTGCTGGCCGCGCTGGACTCGCCGCTCGGCCAGGTGTTGTACGCGGCGGCGACCGACAGCCTGGAAGAGATCGGCGAGCTGGCTTGGAAACCCGGATCCGCCGTCGTCGTGGTGATGGCCGCGAACGGCTACCCGGGCACGCCGGAACTGGGCGGCACGATCAGCGGCCCGCGGCTGGAAGGCTCGGACGACAACGTGCACATCGTGCATGCCGGCACCGCCCGCAACGCCGACGGCGAGCTGGTGGCGTCCGGCGGACGGGTGCTCGGCGTCGTCGCCCACGCGCACACCCTGGCCGGCGCGCGGGCGGACGCCTATGCCGCGATCGACCAGCTCGATGCACCCTCGCTGTTCTGCCGCCGTGACATCGCGGCCCGCGCCGAACGCGGCGAGATCACCGTCTCGGACGCCTACCAGGTGAACTCGACCCTCACCCAGTACGCCGGTGATGTTGCCGAGGGTGACGCCGGGGAGTGGTGACGGCAGTCACGGATTGACGGGTGCCGCGCGGGTTGCGCGTGCGCCTCAGTCGCCCGGACGCCCCCGCTGGTCGCGGATCGCGTCGGCTTCTTCGGCAGCCGCACGGTCACGGTGGTCCACGTGGAGTTGGACGACGCCAGGTGTCGGCGGCGGTCTCAGGTCGTGCCTCGGCGCGTGGTAATACATGTCGATCTGACTGTCCCGCGGCTGCCACAACGTCGTGAACCCGACTGCCGGATCGGCCAACTCATCGATCGCCGGCCACCGCGCGGAGATGAGGCCGCGAAGATGCTCGGCCGCCGCGCGAGTCTCGGCCTCGTCCTCGCCGGCCCAAAGGAACCAGTGCACGCCGACGAATCGTCCACGGTGCAGATGCCACCAGATCGCTGGCCACTCCTGGCTCGCCGGGCTGGTGAACTGCACGCTTCGATGAATCTGTCCGTCGGTTTCCGGCACCGGCTCACCATCGGCCGGCAGCCCCATCAGGGTGAACCAGGCCTGCCGCTCGCCCTCGGACGTCGGCCAGGTGGAGCCGACCATGGCTGCGATGCGCTCCACCACCTGCTCGGGTTCGGGTCGCACCCTCATGCCCACTCCGTCCGCGCGCCCGGCCGCCGCCGCAGTCGTGAGTGCCGTCGGATCGTGGCCTGGGGAGCCGGCAGGTGTCGACCGGCGGTGGTTGTCTGGGATCGGCTCATGCTCCCACTCCACCCGATTGCTGGCTGCGAGTCGATGGTGCTGGGAATAGTGCGGCGAGTGGCACCAGCGCTACCGGCCCCACGGCGTCCGTTACCTCGGAGCCGGGGGCGCGGCGGCGTCCGGTCGTGAAACCATGAACCCATGACCGTTCCCAACGTGCTGGCCACCCGTTACGCGTCCGAGGCGATGCGGGCGATCTGGAGCCCCGAGAACAAGATCGTCGCCGAGCGGCGGCTCTGGCTGGCCGTCCTGGAGGCGCAGAAGGATCTGGGCGTCGACTTCGGCGGGGACGACCCGGCCGAGGTGATCGCCGACTACGAGCGGGTGATCGACTCCGTCGACCTGGCGTCCATCGAGGCGCGGGAGCGGGTCACTAGGCACGATGTGAAGGCGCGGATCGAGGAGTTCAACGCGCTCGCCGGCCATGAGCACGTGCACAAGGGCATGACCAGCCGCGACCTGACCGAGAACATCGAGCAGTACCAGGTGCTCAGCGGACTGAAGCTGGTGCGCGAGCGGATCGTGACCGTGCTGGTGGCGCTGTCCAGGCTCGCCGTCCAGTACCGCGATCAGGCGCTGACCGGACGGTCGCACAACGTCGCTGCGCAGCTCACCACGCTCGGGAAGCGGTTCGCGACGGCCGCCGACGAGCTGCTGGTGGCGTTCGCCCGGGTCGATGAGCTGATCAACCGCTACCCGGCCCGCGGCATCAAGGGTCCGATGGGGACGGCGCAGGACATGCTCGACCTGCTCGGCGGCAGCGCCAAGAAGCAGTTGGCGCTGGAGTCGCAGATCGGTCAGTACCTGGGTTTCGCAAGAATCTTCACCTCGACTGGCCAGGTCTATCCGCGCTCGCTCGACTACGAGGTGCTGACCGCGCTGGTGCAGGTGGCGGCGGCACCGTCCAATGTGGCGACGACGATCCGGCTGATGGCCGGCCACGAGCTGGTCACCGAGGGGTTCAAGGAGGGCCAGGTCGGCTCCTCCGCGATGCCGCACAAGATGAACACCCGGTCGTGTGAGCGGGTCAACGGGCTGAGTGTGGTGCTGCGCGGCTACGCGACCATGGTCGGCGAGTTGGCCGGCGATCAGTGGAACGAGGGGGACGTCTCCTGCTCGGTGGTGCGCCGGGTGGCGCTCCCGGACGCCTTCTACGCCCTGGACGGACTGTTCGAAACCTTCCTGACGGTGCTGGCCGAGTTCGGTGCCTTCCCGGCAGTGATCGAGGCCGAGTTGGCCCGCTATCTGCCGTTCCTGACCACGACAAAGGTACTGATGGCCGCCGTCCAGGCCGGTGTCGGACGCGAGGCCGCCCACGAGGCGATCAAGGAGCACGCCGTCGCCGTCGCGCTGGAGCTACGCCGTGGCGCTCAGACCAACGACCTGCTCGACCGGCTGGCCGCCGACCCCCGCCTCGGCCTCAGCCGCAAGCAACTGAAAGCCACCCAGGCCGACCCGCTGGAACTCACCGGCGCCGCCCGCGACCAGGTGGACGACGTCGCCGACAAGGTGAAGCGCATCGCCAAGCTCTACCCGGACGCCGCCGCCTACACCCCCGGCTCCGTCCTCTGACCCACGGGCCCCTTCTCTCGCACATTGGGGGACGGTTCTCCGAGGTGCGAAATTCGCATGCCCGGGGACGGTTCTTTCGCGTTTGAAACTCGCACGTCGAAGAACCGTCCCCGAACATTCGAAACTCGCATGTCGAAGCACCGTCCCCGGCGCGTTCGAGATTCGCATCTTGGAGAACCGTCCCCAGGCTTTGAACGATGTTCAGGGCAGTCGCGGGGTGGAGGAAGACGGTCAGTTCTTGATGACGATCTTCGCCTTCTTGTCGGGCAGTTCGACGTAGGTCTGGCCGGGGGCCATCACCAGGGGGCTGCCGTCGTCGAGGGCGAAGCTGAACGGCTCCGAGACGTCGCCCTTGGTCCAGGTGCCGGTCACGTAGCGACCGCCCTGGAAGTAGTGGAACGGGCCCGAGGTGTCGATGACGTCGTGGATCGGCTCGTCGTGGCCGCTGCCGGAGCGGAGCTTGGCGTAGTGCTGGTGGGCGCTGATCACCAGCACGTTGCTCGGCGCCACCCGCTTGCCGCCGGCCAGCACATGCGGACCCCACGGCATACTGCGTAGCCAGGTGCCGGACGAGGCGTTCCAGGTGTAGCCCATGTTGTAGCTGTTGCCGCTCTTCCACGGCACGCTGATCGTCTTGACCTTGTCACCGTCGACGGTGCTGGCCGCGTCGGCGTCGCCGAACGGGAAGTACATCTGCGGTGGCCCGTCGCGGAACTTCTTGGTCTGTTTCGCCAGCACCGCCGGATGGCACACCACGGCGCGGTCGTAGTAGCGGACGCCGTTCAGCACCCGGATCCGTGAGCTGTCGATCGAGTACGACCCGGTGCCCTTGGTGTTCATGTACGACAGCATTCCCTCGATGTAGCTGTCGAACTCCTGGACGTACTTGAGCACCCAGCCGGTCGCGCCGGTGTTGCCGATGATCGCGTGCATGGGGGAGAGCAGCGCGATGTCGACCGGACGGATCGAGCGCACCGGGCCCACCGCGTCCGGCATCGAGGAATGGAAGACCGGCACCAGCCGGGTGCCGCTGTATCCGGAGTCGTCGCGGTAGCCGTCCAGTTCGACGAAGACGATGTCGGCCTGATCCAAGCCGCGCTGCGGATGCTCGTTGCGGTTGTCGGGAACCTTCACGGCGACCGCGGCGTGTTTGGCGTCCGCCGGGTCCTTGAGCAGCCTGCCGGAGAGTGGCCAGCGGGGTGGGGCATCGGTGGACGGCGTGGGGGTGGGGGTGGCGGAGGGGGCTTCGACCGGGGGGGTGGACGACGCGGGCTGGCCTGAGCAGCCGGCGACGGCGACGCCGGTGCCGAGCAGCCCAACCAACGCCGTACGACGGCTCAGTTCGTGCATGGGACAAAAGGTACCGCCGTGCATCGCTCGCGCAACGACGACACTGGCATCATGGCGCTGACAACATGTCGGGCGCGAGAGAACGGGAGTTGCGGTGTCCGAACCGACCTGGATCGAGCGCCATGTTCCCGGACGCCACGGCGAGGTTCGCGTGCGTGAATACCTGCCGCCGGGTGACGTCGCCAGGCCCCGGCTGGTCTGGGTGCACGGCGGCGGCTGGGTGGTCGGCACCCTGGACGAGCCGGAGTCGCACCAGGTGTCGCTGCGGGTGGCGGCGGCCGGCTTCCCGGTGACCAGCGTCGAGTACGGACTGGTGCCGATGTTCCCGGTGGTGGGACCGATGCGGCTGCGTCCCTCACCGTTCCGGTATCCGGTGTCGCAGGACCAGGTGATGGACGCCTGGCTGGACGCTCAGGCCACCCACGGCGGTCCGATGTGGTTGGGCGGTGCGTCCGCCGGAGCCTGCCTGGCCGCCGGGGTCGCGCTGCGGCTGCGGGACGGCGAAGCGCCGCCCCCGATCGGCCTCGCCTTCCTCTACGGCCTGTTCCACGGCGTGCTGCCGCCCACGTCGGCCGCGCTGCGCTGGCGGCTGTTCGGGCTGCCCGACCTGCGGGTGATGCAGGAGATGGTTCGCCGGGCCGCCGTGAATCATGCCGGGACGGCCGACTCGCTCGACAATCCGCATATCTTCCCCGGCCTCGGCGACCTCACCGGGCTACCGCCGGTGCGGCTGTTGAACGCCGACCGCGACATCCTGCGCGCCTCCGCCGAGAACTTCGCTCACCGACTCACCCTGGCCGGCGTCCCGCACGAGGGCTGGTACATCCCCGACACCACCCACGGCTATCTGGCCCGCCCCGAATCCGAGGCGTTCGAACTAGGGACGCGCGCGATCGCCAGCTGGTTGGCCGCAGGAACCTGAGCCCAACCGCTCGAGAACTGGCCACCGGTGCCTGGGAAGCGGTCTCGATAAGCTCGACCAGCGGTGGGGCAGGGATCTCGGCACCCTCGACCGATGATGGTGGGGAAGGGGCTGGACAAGCGTGACCAACGGCGGGGCCAGCGGCGAGTTCGTGGCCGGTCGGTCGGTCTACTGAGATCCCGGGTCGGAGCCCGGATGACGGCAGTCGCGATGGCGGTGGGTCCGGCAGAGACGCAACCGACGACCGGTGGGTCCGGCAGAGACGCAACCGACGACCGATGGGTCCGGCAGAGACGCAACCGACGACCGGTGGGTCCGGCAGAGACGCAACCGGAAAGCGGAGTGGGCTGCACCGCGTCCGGGTAGGTCGGGCGTAAAGCGCGCGAGCCCCGCCCACGGTCTGAAAGACAAAAGCAGAAGTGGCGAGCTGCGCACGGGCGGGACGGGGTGCAGCCCACTCCGCGGAACCAAACCCGACCACCCCGAACCCGACCACAGAACAGAGGTCTCGACAAGCTCGACCAACGGTGGCGAAAGGGGTCTCGACAAGCTCGACCAACGGTGGCCCAGGCAAGCTCGACCGACGGTGTGGACGAACTACCCGAGCGGAGGCAGGGGAGTCGAATACACCCAGGCGTCGATCAACCCCGCCACGTCAGCATCGGTGTAGCGCTGGACATGCGCGACGAACTCCTCCGTGGTCACGCTCGACCACTGGTTGGCTGCCGTCCAGTCGCGCAGCATCGGGAAGAACTGTTCGCCCAGCACGCCACGCAGGGCGTGCAGGGTGAGTGCACCCCGCTTGTAGACCCGGTCGTCGAACATCAGGTCGCGGCCCGGATGGCCCAGCACCAGATCCTGCGGCAACTCGGCCAGCCGTCCATGATGCTCGGACGCCCACTCGGCCGCGCTGCGACCGCCGGACTCCTCCGACCACAGCCATTCGCTGTAGCAGGCGAACCCCTCGTGCAGCCAGATGTCCTTCCAGGATGCGACGGTCAGGCTGTTGCCGAACCACTGATGGGCCAGCTCGTGCGCCACCAGCCGCTCGTTCTCCCAGCCGGCTTCGACGTGGTTGGCGCCGAAGGTGGACAGTGTCTGCGCCTCCAGCGGGATCTCCAGTTCATCCTCGGTGATCACCGCCGCATAGCGCCCGAACGGGTACGGCCCGAACAGCTCGGCGAAGGTGTCCACCATGTCGGCCTGCCGCTCGAACGCCGTCCCGGCACCCACGGTGACGCCGCGCGGATGCACCAGTTCCACTCGCTCGCCGGCCGGCGTGCCGACGTAGTGCCCGATGTGCAGCACGGCCAGGTAGGGCGCCATCGGTTCGTCCTGCCGGAAATGCCAGGTCGTTCGCCCCGAGCGCTTGTGGCGCTCCTCGAGCCGGCCGTTGGCGATCACCCGATAGCTCTCGGCCACCGTGACCGCGAACCGGTAGCGGGCCTTGTCGTCGGGCCGGTCGTTGCAGGGGAACCAGGACGGCGCACCGCACGGCTGGGCGGCGACCAGCACCCCGTCGGTGAGTTCCTCCCAGCCGACCGGGCCGAACACGCTGGGCATCGGACGCGGTTTGCCGGCGTACTGCACCTCGACCTTGAGCCGTCCGCCCCGCTTCGTCTTCGACGGCAGGGTGATCCGCAGCTTCCGCTCCCGGTGGGCGTAGCGGGCCTGCCGTCCGTCCACCCGGACCCGGGAGACGCTCAGCCCGTACAGGTCGAGGGCGACGTGATCGAGGTCCTCGAGCGCCTCGATCTCGAGCACCGCGCGGGCGGTCAGGTGGTTGGTGGTGACCTTGTAGTCCAAGTCGAGCCGATAGCAGCCCACGGCATAGCGCCGGCTCCCATGACCAGGGACGTACGGGTCGGCTGCGGGCATCATTCCTCCGTGAACGGCTCGGACGCCGGCCACGGAGCGATCGGGTTTCCGATCCATCGGGTCTTGTCAGGGACGGATTCACCGCGCATGACCAGCGATACCGGCCCGATCGTAGCGTGTCGCCCGATGGTCGCCGCCGGCAGGATCACACTGTTCGGTCCCAGCGTGGCGCCGGCCCTCAACGTGACGGTGTCCATGCTCAGCACCCGGTCGTGGAACAGGTGGGTCTGCACCACGCAGCCGGCGTTCACGGTGACGCCGGCGCGCAGGTCGATCAGGTCGGCCTCGGGCAGCCAGTAGGTCTCACACCACACGCCGGCGCCGACCTTGGCGCCCATCGACCGGAACCAGGCGTTGAGCGCCGGCGTCCCCATCGTCGGATGCGCGAACCACGGTGCGGCCAGCATCTCGACGAACATGTCGGCCAGTTCGTTGCGCCACACCAGCGAACTCCACAGCGGATGATCGGACGGCGTCAGCTTGCCCAGCAGCACCCATTTCGCGGCCGTCGCGGACGCCGCCGCCAGCACGCCGCCGATCCCCAGCACCACGCCCGACAGGAGGGCGGCGAGCCACCAGCCACCCTGGGCCAACCAGACCAGCGTCGTCACGCACAGCATCGTCAGGGTGACCAGGGTGAGCGGCGCGATCAGTCGGCAGACGTCCACCAGCGCCCGCGCAACCTTGAGTTGAACGCCCGGCGCGTAGGTGCGGGACTGGTCGGCGCTCGCCGCGGTGCGCCGCAGCTTGGTGGGTGGGGAGCCGATCCAGGACGTCCCACGCTTGGCCCGCGACCGCGCGGGTGCCGCCGACAGCACCGCGACCAGGCCGCCCTTGGGCACCTTGCGGCCCGGTGCCGCCATGCCGGAGTTGCCGATGAAGGCATGCTTGCCGACCCGCACCTCTTCGATCCGCAGCCAGCCGCCGCCCAACTCGTAGCCGCCGATCAGGGTGTCGTCGGCCAGGAACGCGCCGTCGTCCACGGTGACCAGGCTGGGGATCATCAGCACGGTGGACGCCTCCACCTCTTTGCCGATGGTGGCCCCCAGCGCCCGTAGCCAGGCGGGGGTGAGGAAGCTGGAGTAGAGCGGGAACAGCCAGGTCCGGGCCTCGTCGAGCACCCGGATGATCGACCAGGCCTGCCACGACAGCCGGGACTGGACGGGGTAGTGGCCCGGCGCCAGGCCACGGCTGAGCAGCCGCACCAGCGCCCAGATCAGCACCGCCAGGCTGAGATAGCCGACCAGCACCGCGGGCAGCAGCCAGGGCAGCACCGCCGCCAGGGCACCGCCGGCCGAGGTGGACGCCGCCAGCGCCGGCCACAGCACCGCCAGTCCGACCAGGCTGGCCAGCAGCGGCAAGGCTGCGATCAGCACACCGGTCGCCGCGTAGGCCGCCAGCCAGACCGGCTTGTTGGCCGGCTGTTCGGGCCACGGTCCGCGGGCCTGGTCGCGCACCTTCACCGCCGGCGAACCCGACCAGTACTCGCCGGTGCCGACCCGTCCGAACACCGACGAACCGGGCGCCACTTCGGCGCCCGCGCCGACGTCGGTGCCGGCGCACAGGGTGCTGCGGGCACCGATCCGGGCACCCTTGCGGACCCGGATCTCGCCGATGATCAGCCGGTCGCCGTCCAGCCAGTGGCCGCTCAGGTCGACTTCGGGTTCGATCGAGCAGGCCTCGCCCAGCCGCAGCAGCCCGGTCACCGGCGGGGTGCTGTGCAGGTCGACGTGGGGTGCGATCCGGGCACCGAGCAGCCGGGCGTACCAGCGCAGCAGCACGGCGCCGGCGATCGACTCGGCACCCATCTCGTCGGCGAAGCGTTGTGCCAGCCACAAGCGCAGATGAACCTTGCCGCCGCGGGGATACTCACCCGGCCCGATGCCGGCCAGGATCAGCCGGACCCCGGCGGCGGTGACCAGCATCCGGGTCGGGGTCAGGATGAACAGGATCGCGCCGGTCACGATCCACCACCAGGACAGCGTGGGCAGCCAGGTCATCCCGGCGGCGTGAGCCAGGTTGGCGCCGGCCGCGGCCCAGATCGTCCAGCGCAGACCGGGAATGGTGCGCAGCGGCAGCAGCGCCACCAACTGTCCGCGCTGGGTCTTGACCGGAACCGGCCGGACGTTCGAGTTCAGCTGGGACGCCGGGGTGGCCATCTCGTCCAGGTGGTCGGCGAGCGCCGCCAGCCGGGGGTGGTCGTAGATGTCGGCGACGGTCACCTCAGGATGGGTGCGGCGCAGCAGCGACACCATCTGGGCGGCGCTGAGCGAGCCGCCGCCGAGGTCGAAGAAATCGGCGTCCAGCGAGCCGACCCGGGTGCCGAGCACCGCCTCCCAGTGGTCCCGGACCATCGCCCGGGTGCCCGCCAATTGCAGCTCGGGACCGTCGCCGCCGGCGTCCGGCAGCGGCCAGGGCAGCGCGTCCCGGTCGATCTTGCCCGAGGTGCGGGTGGGTAGTTCGTCGACCACCGCGAGCCGCGGCACCAGTGAGGCCGGCAGCCGCTCCCGCAGCGTGGCCAGCGCGGCGTTGCTGTCGAAACCGTCCTCGACGGCCAGGTAGCCGACCAGCAGCTGAGTACCCGAGCCAGTGCGCCGGACGGCCGCCGCGGCACCGCTGACCCCGCCCAGGTCGAGCAGGGCGTTGTCGATCTCACCCAGCTCGATCCGGCGTCCGCCCACCTTCACCTGATCGTCGGCACGCCCGACGAACAGCAGCCCGGCTTCGTCGTTCACCACCAGATCACCGGAGCGGTAGGCACGCTCCCAGCCCAGGGACGGCATCGGGGCGTATTTTTCGGCGTCCTTGATCGGGTCGAGGTAGCGGGCCAGGCCGACGCCGCCGATGATCAGTTCGCCGGTTTCGCCGGCCCATACCGGGTTGCCGTCCGGGTCGACGACGGCGAGGTCCCAGCCGTCCAGCGGTAGCCCGATCCGGATCGGCGGTTCGCCGGTCAGTTTCGCGCCGCAGGCCACCACGGTCGCCTCGGTGGGTCCGTAGGTGTTCCACACCTCGCGTCCGGGGGTGACCAGCCGGGCGCCGAGTTCGGGCGGGCAGGCCTCGCCGCCCAGGATCAGCAGCCGGACCCGGCGCAACGCCTCGGCCGGCCACAACGACACCAGGGTGGGCACCGTGGAGACGACGGTGATCCGGTTGGCCAGCAGCCACGGCCCCAGATCCATCCCGGAACGGACCAGTGAACGGGGCGCCGGCACCAGGCAGCAGCCGTAGCGCCAGGCCAGCCACATCTCTTCACACGAGGCGTCGAAGGCGACGCTCAACCCGGCCATCACCCGGTCGCCGACACCCAGCGGTGCGTCGGTGAGGTAGATCCGGGCCTCGGCGTCCACGAAGGCGGCGGCGCTGCGGTGGCTGACCGCCACCCCCTTCGGCTTGCCGGTGGAGCCCGAGGTGAAGATCACCCAGGCGTCGTCGTCCAGGCTCGGATCGACCCGCTCGGCGGCCGGACGGGCCGGGCCGCGGGGGTCGATCTCCAGCTTGTTGCCGATCACGGCACGGACGTCGGCCTCGGCGAACACGGTGCGGGCGCGTTCGTCCGGGTCGTCGGCGTCCACCGGCACGTAGGCGGCGCCGGCCAGCAGAATGCCCATGATCGCCACATAAAGGTCGGTGGTGCCGGACGCGATCCGCACCCCGACCTTGTCGCCGGGCCCGACGCCGAGGCCGGCCAGCTCATCGGCCAACTCGTCGGCGGCGTCCGCGAAATCGGCGTAGCTGAGGACGGTGGCGCCGTTGTCGAGCGCGTCGGCGTCCGCACATTCGGCGACGGTTTCGCGGAAGATGTCGACCAGGGTGCGGGGTGTTGGCGCGAGAGTGCTGCGCAACAGGCTCAACGAGGGCTCCTCGATCGGTGGGCGGCGGGACCGTCCCGGCTGGGTCTGCATTATCGCCCGTGCGGACGAACGGACGGTGAACGGACGCGCACGACTGGTCATCCCGAGCTCTCACCGTCATCCCGGGCTCCGACCCGGGATCTCGTCTCCCTGTACCCGCGGCGGAGATCCCGGCGTTCGCCGGGATGACGAGGGCGGGTCATCCCGGGCCCTCATCCGTCATCCCGGGCTCCGACCCGGGATCTGCTTGCTGACGCGCAAACCCGGTCTGTCGGAATCACGCGAGCCGGAGTAGCCTTGGCGTTCGGTATCACTCCGCTGGAAGGGAGGCGCGTCATGTCCGTCACTGTTCTGGGCGCGTTCGCGTCCCGTCCGTTCGAGGCCCGCACTCACTGAATCTTCGCGGCCGTCCGCCGCATCGCCGGGCCTCCCTCCACAGGAGAACCCGTTGTCACTCGACAATCCCGCAGCCTTCGATTGGGCTGCGCTGAGCTATACCGAAATATCCGAAGACCTCGGTGAGAACCAACGCTGGTCGACGTGGCGCAACGTCGACCGGTCCTCGCGCGGTCCCAAACCTCGTCCTGGCTGGCTGGTCACCTCGCAGGCGGCGCTCGACACGGAACTCGGCATCCTCAAGTCCGGCAAGGAGGCCGATGTCTTCCTGCTCGAACGTGCGGTGCCGCAGGCCGAGTCCTGCCTGCTCGCCGCCAAGCGGTACCGATCGTCCGACCACCGGCTGTTCCACCGGGCCAGCAGCTACACCGAGGGCCGGCGCGGACGCGACAGTCGCGAGAACCGGGCCGTCCGGCTCAAATCGCGTTTCGGTCGTGAAACCGAGGCCACCCGCTGGGCGCAGGCCGAGTTCGCCACCTTGAAGCGGCTGTGGGAGGGCGGCGTCCGGGTGCCGTACCCGGTGCAGATCGACGGCGGCGAGATCCTGATGGAGTTCATCGCCGAGGGGGACGCCGCGGCGCCCCGGCTCGCCCAGTGCGGCCCGTCGGCGGACCAGTTGCGCTGGCTGTGGCCGCAGGTGGTTGAGGCGATGATCCGGTTCGGCCGACTGCAGTTGGTGCACGGCGACCTCAGCCCGTTCAACGTGCTGGTGCGCGGTCTGGACGGCGCCGAACCCGAGTTGGTGATCATCGACGTGCCGCAGGTGCTCGACCTGGTCAGCAACCCCAACGGCTTCGGCTACCTGGAGCGGGACTGCCGCACCATGGCCGACTGGTTCGTCCGTAAGGGCCTCGACGTGGACGCCGGAGCCCTCCTCGCCGAGGTGGTGGGAGCCGCCTGGTAACCCGCCTCCCACCGGTCGCCCCACCGTCGGTCGGGGCTTGTCGAGACCCTCAGAAGGATCCCGACAAGCTCGATCGGCGGTGCGGGCGAAAGTTCGCACGCCGGGGGGCGGTTCTCTCGCGTTCGAATCTCGCACGCCGGGGGACGGTTCTTCGGCGTTCGAAATTCGCATGCGCAAGAACCGTCCCCGGAGGTGCGAATTTCGCACGTTCAAGAACCGTCCCCGGAAATGCGAATCTCGCACGTTCAAGAACCGTCCCCGAGGTGCGTGCGTCGATCGGTGCTTCCCTAGACTGAGCGGCGTGACCGACTTCGACCTGGACCTGCCGCTCATCCATGCCGGGAAGGTGCGTCGGCTCTACGCGATGCCCGACGGCACGATCCTGATGGTGGCAACGGACAACATCTCGGCCTTCGACCAGGTGCTGTCGACGCCCATCCCCGACAAGGGCGCGGTCCTGAACCAGCTGTCGCTGTGGTGGTTCGAGCAGCTCGCGGACGTGGTGGGCAACCACGTCGTCAGCACCGACGTCCCGGACGGCGTCCGCGGCCGGGCGGTGGTCGTCGAGCAGCTCGAGATGATCCCGGTGGAGTGTGTCGCGCGCGGCTACCTGACCGGATCGGGCTGGGCGGAATATCAGGCGTCCGGCACGGTGTGCGGCATCGAACTGCCCGCCGGCTTGGTGGACGGCTCGCGGCTGCCGCAGCCGATCTTCACCCCCGCGATCAAGGCACCGCTGGGCGAGCACGACGAGAACGTCGACTTCGCCACCATCGTCGACCTGCACGGCGCCGAACTCGCCGACCAGTTGCGCGAGCTCACCCTGGCGATCTACGCCCGCGCCGAAGGGATCGCCCGCGGTCGCGGCATCATCCTGGCCGACACCAAATTCGAGTTCGGACGCCGCGCCGACGGCTCCGTGGTGCTCGCCGACGAGGTGCTGACCCCCGACTCGTCCCGGTTCTGGGACGCCGAACTCTGGCAGCCCGGGGTGGCGCTGCCGTCCTTCGACAAGCAGTTCGTCCGGGACTGGCTGACCTACGAATCGGGCTGGGACAAGGCGTCCGACACCCCGGCGCCGCCCTTGCCGGACGAGGTCGTCGCCGCCACCCGGGCCAAGTACGTCGAGGCCTACGAGAAGCTCACCGGCCGCACCTTCGCCGGCTGAATCGCGAAGCAGTTACCTCTCGCGAACGAATAGCTTAAGATGCTGAATACAAGCTGAGAGTCAGCTTGGAAAATTCAGCAAAGGACAACCCCCCGTGTCCCGATCCCCCCGCCCCACCCCCTCCATCGGCTCGTCGACCCGTCGCCGCACCGCGATCCTCGCGCTCGGCCTGTCGCTGCCCCTGCTCAGCGTCTCCCCGGCCGCTGTTCAGGCGGTCGCCGACCCGCTCGCTCCCCAGGTCGCGGCCGTGCCCACCGCGTCCGGCACCGGCAACTCTCTTCGGGTGGCCAGCTTCAACGTGCGCTGCGCCAACTGTTCGATCACCATGCGGGTCAACAGTCGCGAGAAGAGATGGGAGACCCGCCGAGCCAAGGTGATCTCGCAGATCAAGGGCGAGAAGGTCGACGTCGTCGGCCTGCAGGAGGCCTCGCCCGGCGTGCTCAAGGGCATCAAGGCCAATATCTCCCAGTTCGAGGACCTCGCCAATCGCCTCGGCGGCGCCTACCGGCTCACCAACAACAAGCGCTACGGGTGCGCCAAGAGCAACAGCTACAAGAACTGCAAGAAGGTGAACAACGGCGCTGCGGCCGACGTCCGGATCATCTACAACAGCAGCCGGCTGAGCCTGCTCGACCAGGGTTCGAAGCAACTCGACAACGAGAAGGCCACCTCCGGGCCGCGGTTCGTGGCCTGGGCGATCTTCAAGGACCGCACCGACGGGCGCAAGTTCTTCGTCGCCAACGCCCACACCGAGCCCGGTCAGAGCAAGAAGACCCGCGCGCTGCGCAAGAAGCAGGCGGCGAAGATCATCGCCGAGATCAAGTCCAAGAACCGTAGCCGGCTGCCCGTGGTGATGCTCGGCGACTTCTCCGCGACCAAGCTGACCTCGGCCAACCAGGTCTACGACGCGATGATGAGGTCGGGCCTGGTGGTCGACCCGCTCGGCAACACGCACAAGATGAAGTCGACCAGCAAGGCCTCCGCCCAGAAGCTGATCAACATCAAGTACGACACCTTGAACAACTTCAAGTCCAAGCCGACCAGCCGCAAGAACTACGCGCTGGGCGCCCACATCGACTACATCCTGACCGCGAAGTCGATCAAGGTGCTGGAGTACAAGGTCGTCATGGACCTCAAGTCCAACGGCAGCTTCTCCGGCGTCATCCCGTCCGACCACAACATGGTGCGCGCGACCATCAGGCTGTCCTGACGCTCCAGCTGCCGGTCCACTCGACCGGCACGACGGCTCCTCACCCTCGGTGGGGAGCCGTTTCGGTTCTCCTCAGGACGAGGGCGCGACGGCCGCCGTGGAAGTGTCCGGACGCCGTCGCGCGCACCGATAGGCTGTGCCGCATGGCGCGCGTGATCGTGGATGTGATGCCCAAGCCCGAGATCCTGGATCCCCAGGGCAAGGCCGTCACCGGAGCCCTGAAGCGGCTCGGGTTCGATGGACTGACCGTCCGGCAGGGCAAGCGGTTTGAGGTCGACGTCGAGGGCGACCTCACCGACGAACGGCTCGACCAGGTGCGTGAAGCGGCCGAGAAGCTGCTCGCCAACACCGTGATCGAAGCCTTCGACGTCCGGGTCGAGCAGTGAGCCGGATCGGCGTCGTCACCTTTCCCGGTTCGCTCGACGACCACGACGCGCAACGCGCGGTGAAGCTGGCCGGCCACGAGCCGGTGGCGTTGTGGCACGCGCACGAGTCGCTGCAGGGCGTCGACGCGGTGATCCTGCCCGGCGGGTTCTCCTACGGCGACTACCTGCGTTGTGGGGCGATCGCCCGGTTCAGCCCGATCATGACCGAGGTCATCGCCGCGGCGAACCAGGGGCTGCCGGTGCTCGGCATCTGCAACGGCTTCCAGGTGCTGTGCGAATCGCATCTGCTGCCCGGCGCGCTGATCCGCAACGACGTCCGGACCTTCGTCTGCCGCGACCAGAAGCTGCGGGTCGAATCGGTCGACACCGTCTGGAGCTGCGCTTTCGACGCCGGCCAGGAGATCACCATCGTGCTGAAGAACGGCGAGGGCGGCTTCGTCGCCGACCCCGACACCATCGCCCGGCTCGAGGGTGAGAACCAGGTCGTCTTCCGCTACCTCGACGGCAACCCCAACGGCTCGATGAACGACATCGCCGGCATCACCAACGCCCGCGGCAACGTCGTCGGCCTGATGCCGCACCCCGAGCACAACATGGAGGAGCTCACCTCGCCGAGCCTGGACGGACGCGGCTTCTTCGCCTCGCTGGAGCGCTTCCTCTCCGCGGTCGTCACCGGCTGAGCCGGTCCCGCACCACTGCTGGTTGAGCGTGTCTGCGCCACCGCTGGTTGAGCTTGTCGAAACCTGATCTCGACAAGCTCGATCAACGGAGTTCGATCAACGCGGTCTCGATCAGCGGGACGCCCGATAGACCCTGCTGCTGAGCGGACCCTCGTCCAGATCTGCCAACAACGCCGCCCCGTTCAGTGCGTCCCCGCGGGGCTTGCTCAACTCGAACGACGGCCAGTTCATCGCCAGGAACTCGACGAACCGATCCTTGATCCGGTCCGACGCGAACGTCGTGCCGAGCGCACACACCACCGGCGGTTCGTGCCGTCCGAGTTCGACCCGATGCGCCGCCGCGATGACCGCCTCGCTGAGATGTGCCGCCGCCTTGTCCAGGATGTTCCGGGCCACCGGGTCGGCGGCCGCCGCCTCGTCGACCTTGGCCGCGTAGGACGCCACCCGCGCCACCCGGTCGGGATCGTTCTGCAGCTCCAGATAGGCGAGTTCGAGATCGTCGAAGTCGTCGGCGAACATCTCGGTCAGCACCGTCGACTGGCGGCGTCCGTCGTAGCCGCGCAGGGCCGCCTCGAGCGCGTTCCGGCCGATCCAGTACGCCGAGCCGGCGTCGCCGGCCAGCCAGCCCCAACCGTCCACCCGGGCCACCTCGTCGGCGCCGACGGCAAGGGTGACCACGCCGGTGTCGCAGGCGATCACTACGCCTTCCGCGTTGCCGAGTGCCCCGAGGTAGCTGGTGGTCGAGTGATGGGCCAGGGCGACCCGGTCGATCGAGGTGTCCCGCAACGCACCCAGCATCGATTCGGCGTCCGGACGATCCAGGCCGGGGGAGCCGCAGGCCAGGACGCCGGGCCGCGCGCCGCTGTCGTCCAGGATGGTGCGCACCCGCTCGGCGATCTGCGGCTCGACCGGACGGCCGGTGTCGATGCCGGCGCCGGAGCCACCCAGAAAGCCCGGGCCGCCGGAGATGCTCCAGGAAATACCGGTCTGCCCGCAGTCGATGGCCAGCACGCCGCTCGTTGAGTCGGACATCAGCCTCACCGCCCTCCCTCGGTTCGAATTCTAGGCCCGCGAGCACGGCGCCACGCCCGATACGTACCCAAACCTCGGCCTCGGGACACGCATCGGACGAGGTCGCCGAGACGGTAACTTGTGGGCGTGGTCGACACCGTGACGCATGCCGCCGAAACCCCCGATCTCGAGCAGCCCTGGGCCGCTCTGGGCCTGAAGGAGAACGAGTACCTGGAGATCCGACAGATCCTCGGACGCCGGCCGACCTCGTGCGAGCTGGCCATGTACTCGGTGATGTGGTCCGAGCATTGCTCGTACAAGTCGTCCAAGGTGCACCTGAAGAAGTTCGGTGAACTCGGCCGGGACACCCCGCGCGGCAAGCTGCTGGCCGGCATCGGCGAGCAGGCCGGTGTGGTCGACATCGGCGGCGACTGGGCGGTCACCTTCAAGATCGAGTCGCACAACCACCCCTCCTACGTGGAGCCCTACCAGGGTGCGGCCACCGGGGTGGGCGGCATCGTCCGCGACATCCTGGCCATGGGCGCCCGGCCGATCGGCGTGATGGACCCGCTTCGCTTCGGCCCGCTGGACGCCCCCGACACCGCGCGGGTGCTGCCCGGGATCGTCGCCGGCGTCGGCGGCTACGGCAACTGCCTGGGCCTGCCCAACATCGGCGGCGAGCTGGTCTTCGACCCGACCTACTACGGAAACCCCCTGGTCAACGCGCTGTGCGTGGGGGTGCTCAAGCACGACGACCTGCATCTGGCGTTCGCCCGCGGCACCGGCAACAAGGTGATCCTGTACGGCGCGGCGACCGGCGGCGACGGCATCGGCGGTGCGTCCATTCTGGCGTCCGAGACCTTCGACGCGGACGGCCCGGCGAAGCGGCCCAGCGTGCAGGTCGGCGACCCGTTCATGGAGAAGCTGCTGATCGAATGCACGCTGGAGCTGTTCGCCGAGAACCTGATCTCGGGCATCCAGGATCTGGGGGCGGCCGGGCTGTCCTGTGCCACGTCCGAACTGGCCAGTGCCGGCGACGGCGGCATGCACGTCAACCTGAACACGGTGCCGCTGCGCGACCACACGCTGGCCCCCGAAGAGGTCCTGATGAGCGAATCGCAGGAGCGGATGATGGCGGTCGTCGAGCCGCACCACGTCGACCGCTTCCTCGAGATCTGCGCCAAGTGGGACGTGCTGGCCACCGTGATCGGTGAGGTTACCGACGGTGACCGGCTGCTGATCGAATGGGACGGCGAGGTCGTCGTCGACGTCGACCCGGCCACCGTCGCCCACGAGGGCCCGGTCTACGAGCGGCCCTACGCCCGTCCGGACTGGATCGACGCGCTCAACGCCGACACCGCCGAGACGCTGCCCCGGGCGCGATCCGGTGAGGAGCTGGCCGACACCGTGCTGCGGCTGGCCGGTTCGCCGCACCTGTGCGACAAGTCCTGGGTGACCGACCAGTACGACCGCTACGTGCGGGGCAACTCGGTGCTGGCTCAGCCCGAGGACGGCGGCATGCTGCGGATCGACGAGGAGACCGGTCTCGGCATCGCGCTGGCCACCGACTGCAACGGCCGGTTCGCCTACCTCAACCCGTACCTGGGTGCGCAGCTCGCCCTGTGCGAGGCCTACCGGAACGTGGCCGTCACCGGCGCCGAACCGGTCGCCATCACCGACTGCCTGAACTTCGGTTCGCCCGAGGACCCGTCGGTGATGTGGCAGTTCTCCGAGGCGATCCTCGGCCTGGTGGACGGCTGCAAGGCGCTGGGCACCCCGGTCACCGGCGGCAACGTCTCCTTCTACAACCAGACCGGCGAGACCAACATCCTGCCCACCCCGGTGGTCGGTGTGCTGGGCGTGATCGACGACGTCGCCGACCGGACCAACCTCGGCTTCGCCCACGCCGGCGACGCCGTCTTCCTGCTCGGCGAGACCGGTGAGCACCTTTCCGGCAGCACCTGGGCGAACGTGATCCACGACGGGCACCTGGGCGGCATGCCGCCGCTGCCCGACTTCGACCACGAGCAGCGGCTGGCCACGGTGCTGGTGGCCGCGGCCAAGGCCCGGCTGTTGAGCTCGGCGCACGACCTGGCCGACGGTGGCCTCTCCCAGGCGCTGGTGGAGTCCTGCCTGCGCCGCGGGCTGGGCGTTGCCATCACCCTCCCGGACGGCGACCCGACCGTGCAGCTGTTCGCCGAGAGCCCCGGACGCGCGATCGTTTCGCTGCCGGCCTCGTCGGCGACCGAGTTCGCGGCGCTGTGCGTCGAGCACGAGATCCCGCTGCAGCGCCTCGGTGAGGTCACCGAACTGGCCGAGTTCGAGGTCGTCGGCCAGTTCGCCCTGCCGCTGGACGAGATCCGTTCCCGCTGGGAAGCCCCGCTGCGCGAGGCGATGGCCCACTGACGACTTCCGCTGGGCCACCGCTGGTCGAGCTTGTCGAGACCCCTTCTCGCGCCCGCCAGAGATCCCGGCGTTGCGCAGGGATGACGGGGTGACGCGTCATTCCGGGCTCCGACCCGGAATCTCGGTCTCTCCGCACCGTCGGGAGATCACGGTGTTCACCGGGTGGGCTCCGGGTTGACCCTGCTGTCTGAGGGACGAGGGTGCGCAAGAATGGAGCGGTCCAGGCACTCAAGCCAGCCATCGTGAGGACAGTGATCAGGCAATGACCCAGAATCCGTGGGAGCGCCCCGTCGAGCGCGAGCAGTCAGACCCAGCGGACGTCCCGCCGGGATGGGGGACGGAATCCCAGCCATCGTCGGGTTGGGAGGCACAGCAACCCCAGCAGGCGCCGACGCCCACCGAGTCGGACGCGCCTGTCGAGGCAGCATTCGTCCCCGATGCCGGCGGTGCCGACGAGGCCCCTCGTGAGGTGGTCGAGGCCGAACTCGTCGAGTCCGACGCCTCCGACGCGGCCGCACCCGCCGACGAGACGCCGGTCGACGCCGAGGTGGCCGAGGAAGTGAGCGACTCGGAGACCCAGGACTCCTGGAACTCGACCGAGTCGGCCGACACGGTGAGCGCCGAGCCTGTGGACGCAACCGACGAGCAGACCCCGTCCGAGCCTGTGGATGCCGAGTTCGTCACGCCGTCCGAGTCTGCGGGCTTCCACACCGAGGCCGCTGAGCCGGCCTGGTCCGAGCCTGAAGCCGCCGCGGATGTCACTGACCCGGCACCGTCCGAACCAGCGGAAGTTGCTGCGGACGTGAATGATCCCGCCTCGTCCGAGGCGGCGAACGACGAGTCCACCGAGGCTGAGCCCGTCGAAGCGGAGGTCGTCGCCGACGAGCCGGCGCCGGCGAACGGCCCGGATCTCGACCTGGGCCAGGACCAGCCGGACGCGCCGGTCGGCACCGATTTCGACTCCGCCGCCGCCGACCGTCCCACGGCCGCCCAGCCGTCCGCCGGTGGGTCCCCGCTCGATCTGCCGGGCAGCCTGCCGACGTCGGCACCTGGTGCCTTCGATCTCGGGACGCCGCCCCCGGGCGCCGATGCCGGGCCGTTCGGGTTCGGCTCGACCACCCCGCAGCCCAGCCAGTACGGCCAGGGTGGATACGGACAGACCCCCTATCCTGCCGCGACGCCTCCGGCCGCCGGCCAGGGTGACTACGGCCAACCGGCGGCGTACGGCGGCTACGGCCAGCCTGCTTCGCAATACGGTCAAACCTCGGGGTACGGGCAGCCCGCGTCCCAGTACGGCCAGTCGGGCAGTGCGCCGTCGGCTCAGTCGGCCCCCTACGGTGGCTACGGCCAGCCGGGTGGCCAGCCCGCGGCTACCACGCCCTATTCGGGTTACGGGCAACCCGCCGGTGGCTACGGACAACCCGGTGGCTACGGCCAGCCGGGTGCGGCGCCGTCGGCCCAGTCCGGTGGTTACGGTCAGCCGTCCTATGGCCAACCGGGTGCCGCACCGTCGGTGTCATCGGGTGCTCAGGCCCCGTCGGAACAGGGTGGTTACGGCCAGCCAGGCTATGGACAGTCCGGCTACGGCCAGTCGGGCAGTGCGCCGTCGGCGCCGTCCGCCTCCTCGTACGGGCAGGCCGGCGGCTACGGCTCAACGGGACAGCCCCAGGCCGCCTACGGGCAGCAGACGCCGTCCGGTTACGGCCAGACCCAGCCGCCCTATGCCGATCCGCAGCAGTCGCCCTACGGGCAGCAGAGCCCGTTCGGCCAGCCCGGCTCCTACGGTCAACAGCAGTCCTACGGTCAGCAGCCGCCGTACGGCTACGGGCAACAGCCCGGCTACGGCATGCAGCCCTACGGCGCGAGCCAGAGCGACGAGAAGTTCTGGGCACCCGCGGCGCACTGGTCCGGGCCAGTCGCGGCCCTGATCACCGCCGGCGTCCTGGGTTGGATCGCGCCACTGCTGATCATGAACACGAAGGGCCGGACCAGCCCCCGCATCCGGGCCGCGGCGGTCGAGGCGCTGAACTTCCAGATCACCATCGCGATCGGCTTCATCATCAGCTACATCCTGACCGGCGTGGTGATCGGGACGTTCCTGTGGCCGCTGGTGGGGTTGGCCAGCCTGATCTTCTCGATCATGGGCGCGGTGTCGGAGAACCAGGGACGGCCGTACAAGTACCCGTTCTCGATCAAGGTCATCAAGTAGCACCACCGCTCACAGGGCCCGCCGACCCGGCGGGCCCTGTGGCGTCCGTACGGAGATCCCGGGGCGAGCCCGGGATGACGAGCCGGCCCTGCCACAGCGACCAACCCTGGCCCCGTCATCCCGGTGGACGCCGGGATCTTCTGCCCAGCCACGGCCGTCCCAATCGCCCGCGATTCCCGGGCGGGGTCGGGAGGCCGCGGCGTCCACGCTAGAGTGAACGCCGTGCTTCGTCCGGATGGTCGCCTCACTCACGATCTAGATCCCCAGGACAAGGGACCCCAGGACGCCTGCGGGGTCTTCGGTGTGTGGGCTCCGGGCGAGGAGGTCGCAAAACTCAGCTACTTCGGGTTGTTCGCGCTGCAACACCGCGGCCAGGAGTCCGCCGGTGTCTCGGTGAGCAACGGCGAACGGATCATGGTGTTCAAGGACATGGGCCTGGTGTCCCAGGTGTTCGACGAACCCACCCTGAACTCGCTGCACGGCCACCTGGCGATTGGGCAGTGCCGCTATTCGACCACCGGTGCGAGCGTGTGGAGCAACGCGCAGCCGACCTTCCGGGCCACCGCGTCCGGCGGTCTCGCGCTGGCGCACAACGGCAACCTGACCAACACCGACGAGCTGGAGCGCTGGCTCAAGGAGCGCGACGCCTCCCAGGAGGTGCCGCACAAGGATCGGATGGACTCCACCAGCGACACCGCGCTGGTGACCGCGATCATGGCCACCTATTCCGATCTGGGCGTACATGGGGCCGCGCTGAAGGTGCTGCCCCGATTGCGCGGCGCCTTCTGCTTCGTGTTCATGGACGAGCACGCGATGTATGCCGCCCGCGACCCGCAGGGCATCCGTCCCCTGGTGCTCGGACGCCTGGCGAACGGCTGGGTGGTCTCCAGCGAGACCGCCGGCCTGGACATCGTCGGCGCCACCTTCATCCGTGAGGTCGAGCCGGGCGAGTTGATCACCATCGACGAGGGCGGCCTGCGGTCCACCCGTTTCGCGGCCGCCGACCCCAAGGGCTGCCTGTTCGAGTACGTCTACCTGGCCCGTCCGGACACCCTGATCAGCAACCGCCGGGTGCATTCGGTGCGGGTTGAGATCGGCCGCACTCTGGCGCTGGAGGCCCCGGCGGACGCCGACCTGGTCATCCCGACGCCCGAGTCGGGCATTCCGGCTGCGATCGGCTACGCGGACGCGTCCGGCATTCCGTACGGGCTCGGGCTGACCCGCAACGCCTACGTGGGCCGCACCTTCATCCAGCCGTCGCAGACCATCCGCCAGCTCGGCATCCGGCTCAAGCTGAACCCGATCCGCGACGTGATCGAGGGCAAGCGGCTGGTGGTCGTCGACGACTCGATCGTTCGCGGCAATACCCAGCGGGCGCTGGTGAAGATGCTGCGCGAGGCCGGTGCCGCCGAGGTGCACGTCCGGATCTCGTCGCCGCCGGTGCAGTGGCCGTGCTTCTACGGCATCGACTTCGCCACCCGCGCCGAACTGATCGCGCCCGGGCTGAGCACCGAGGAGATCTGCCGTTCGATCGGCGCTGACTCGCTCGGCTACATCAGCCTCGAGGGCCTGGTGGCCTCCACCGGTTTGCAGAAGAAGACCTTGTGCCGGGCCTGTTTCGACGGTGAGTACCCGGTTGAGGTGCCGGCCGGACGGGCCGAGAAGATGCGGCTGGAGCAGACTCCGGCAGAGCGGGGGAGGACCACGTGAGCGGACCGGACCGGACGACCTCGGCGTACGCCGCGGCGGGTGTCGACATCGAGGCCGGTGACCGCGCCGTGGAGCTGATGAAGGCCCACGTGGTCGCCACCCGGCGTCCGGAGGTGCTCGGTGGCCTGGGCGGCTTCGCCGGCTTCTTCGACGCGTCCGCGCTGAAGGGCTACGACCACCCGGTGCTGGCCACCTCCACCGACGGTGTGGGCACCAAGGTCGCCATCGCGCAGGCGCTGGACATCCACGACACCATCGGCTGGGACCTGATCGGCATGCTGGTCGACGACCTGGTGGTCACCGGTGCCGAGCCGCTGTTCGTCACCGACTACATCGCCTGCGGCAAGGTGGTGCCCGAGCGGATAGCCGGCATCGTCAAGGGCATCGCGCAGGCCTGCGCGGCCGCCGGCGCGGCGCTGCTGGGCGGCGAGACCGCCGAACACCCGGGCCTGCTGCACCCCGACGAGTACGACATCGCCGGCGCCACCACCGGCGTCGTGGAGCGGGACAAGATCCTCGGCCCCGACCGCGTCCGCGCGGGTGACGTGGTGCTGGCGCTGGCGGCGTCCGGGCTGCACTCCAACGGGTACTCGCTGGTCCGCAAGGTGCTGCTGACCGACGCCGGCTGGTCGCTGGACCGCCACGTCGACGATTTCGGCCGCACCCTCGGCGAGGAACTGCTCACCCCCACCCGGGTATATGCCAAGGACATCCTGGCGCTGGTCGAGGGCTGCGAGGTGCATGCGATCAGCCACATCACCGGCGGCGGACTGGCCAACAACCTGGTCCGGGTGCTGCCGGACGGCATCGCGGCCCGGCTCGACCGGGCCAGTTGGACGCCGGCCCCGGTCTTCGCCACGGTGCAGCAGGTGGGCGGAATCGCGCAGCCCGACATCGAGGCCACGCTCAACATGGGCGTCGGCATGGCCGTGGTGCTGCCGCAGGCGTCGGTGGACGCCGCCCAGGCCCTGCTGGAGGCCCGCGGAGTGCCCTCCTGGGTGCTCGGCGAGACCCGAGCGGGGGCCGGAGCGCCCGCCTCGGTCGAGCTGATCGGGAACCATCCCGCGCAGTGAGGCCAGCTTTCCTGGCTTGGGGTCTTTGGGTACCCTGTGCTCACGACACATTTTGACGAATGAAGCGGCATTGCCGCTGTGACCTGCGAGGGGGCTGACCCATATGGGGCGCGGCCGTGCCAAAGCGAAGCAAACACGAGTTGCTCGCGATCTCAAATACCGTTCGTACGACACCGACTTCGCGTCTCTTGAGCGCGAACTACGCGGTGACCACTACAGCGACCCGGTCGAGGACGATGTAGCGGAAGATGACGACGACGAGGACGATCCCTACGCAGAGCTGGCGACTCGCTACGCCGACTCCGACGACGGCGACGGTCGCCGCTTCGGCTGATCCCGGCCCGGCACCCGCCGCCGGCCCCTCGGACCGCTAAACCCCTCCCTAACTATCTCTGCCCTCCCGCATGTGGGAGGGCCCAGGTAGTTAGGGAGGGCCTTGTCGGGTGGGTCGCTCGGTGAACGGGGTCGGACGCCTGGTGCGACGATCTCCTCAACTCACTCCAATGCCGAACACCCGGCCCGCGGGTGCGGACCGGGTGTTGCTGGTGGTGTGTGATCAGACCTTGTAGCCGTGCTGGCGACGGATCAGCTTGGCGAACATCACGATCGTCTGGGCGATGGTCACCACGTAGAGGACCGGCCAGCCGAGCCACAGGATCGAGCTCTGGATCAGGGTGGGCAGCTGGAACCAGGTCCAGCCCAGGACGACGAAGGACACACCCAGGACGATCAGCGGAACCAGGTGGCTGTTGCCCGAGCCGCGCTCGGCCTTGGCCTGCTCGGCCCAGTTGTCGGTCTGCACCTTGGACAGGAACTTCACCCAGGCCCGGACGAAGTGCCCGGCGCGCAGCCACATGTAGATCTCGGCGCCGATGCCGCTGGCGGCGAACACCATGTCCTTCCAGGTGCGCTCCTTCATGCTCATCGCGATCCGGACGTTGAGCAGGATCGCCACGGCCGGCGGGATCAGCCACCAGGGCGAGAACACGAAGGCGTTGATCGACAGCGCCGCGGCGAGCAGCAGCATGAACGCCACCCGGGTGAAGATGTTGGTCGCCATCCCGAAGTTCTCCGCCCAGCGCAGCCGCAGGTTCGGGTGGAACGGCTGGCCCTTGGTGTCGCCCCGCTGGCCCGGCCACATCAGGTCGATGGCGCCGTAGTTCCACTTGACCTGCTGGCCGTCCAGGGCGCGCAGGGTGGTCATGCCGCCCACGGACGCCCGGGCCCGGGCCGAGATCTTGGTCAGGTAGCCGGCGGACTTGATCTGCAGGCTGAGCAGGCTGTCCTCGACCTCGGAGTCGTTGACCCACGGGGTGGCCTGGTGGTTGTCGGCCATCACCTCGCGCAACGCCTTCATCGAGAAGATCGAGCACTGGCCGCCGAGCACCGCCATGTTCCGGCCGCGCAGCATGTTCTGCATGTTGAAGGCGGCGAACTGGGCGCGCTGGCCGGCGATCAGCAGCGGCGCCACCAGGCCGCGGAAGCCGTTGTCGTCGATGGTGTAGATGGCCGAGATGCCGCCGATCCGCGAGTCGGAGAGGATCTCCTCCTCGAGCCGGGCGACGCAGTCCTTGGCCAGGGTGGTGTCGCCGTCCACGCCGAGCAGGTAGTCGGCGTCCGGGATCAGCGAGTAGCCGTAGTTCAGCGCGCCGACCTTCTTGTCCGGGTTCTCGCCGATGTCGTGCACGAAGATCTCGGTGGTCTGGCGGGCCTTCTCGCCCTTCTGCCGCTTCTTCGCCGTCCGCGGGCCGGCGAACTTGGCCGCCAGCTCGAAGGTCTCGTCCGAGGTGTTGTTGACGATCACGTGGATCTGGTCGGGCAGCCGGGTCTGCTTGAGCAGCGACCGCAGCACCGCCTCGATGGTCTCGGCCTCGTTGTAGGCCGGAATGATGCAGCCGATGACCGGGCGGTAGGTCGGCAGGGCGTCGATCTCCGCGAAGTGCTGGCGGACGTAGCGTGACAGGCCGAGCCCGTCCTGCTCGGCCGTCGCGTCGTCGTTGCTGACGGTCGCGGTGCGGTGCAGGGCGATCTGACGGGGGTCTGTCTCGAACTGAATGGTGCTCATCTTTTCTCACTCCTTGGTGGGGTCGAGAAAAGACTGATCCGTCAACCATGAGGCTTCCCCTGGTGCCGGTGGGCCTCCAATCAAGAGATTCTCAAGAGTCGGATCCACCATTTCTTGAGGTTGCCTACACGTGGTTCTCGCGTCGATTCAGGGGGTCGCCTGCGGGCTGGAACCGGTGACCAGAGGGACTTCGAGAGTGTCCGAGGTGGCCTGCCGCAGAAAGGCGTCCGACTTCGGTTCGGACTGGATCAGCAACTCGTAGGTGAGGGTGATCTTCAGCGCGGTGCTGCCGGCGGGCGCGGCCGGCAGGGTGAGCACCTGCTGATACGAGTTGGGCTTGCTGATCAGATAGCCGGGGGCGACGGACGCCACATCGTCGGCGGCGTCGAGCACGTGGGGCGTTCCGTCGGCGCCGGTCGCGACGGTCGCCACCCGGACGGCGCTGAGGAAGACCTGCTGGCCCTTCGCTCCGCCCTGCAAGGTGCCTGACACCACGATGTTCAGCGGTTTCGGCAGCTCAGGCGTCCATTGGGCGAGGTCGAGCGTCGACCAGTAGTTGACCTCCAGCTTGGCTGCGCCGGCGGTCAGGCTGCGCTTCAGAGAGCCGCGGGCCAGATCGTTGCTGGCCGACGGTGCCGGGGTGGCGGACACCGTGACGGTGGGGGTGGGGGAGGTGCTGGCCTGCCAGGGTGGGGTGCCGCAGCCGGCGGCGGCGAGTGCCAGGCCCAGGGCTGCCCCGGCGGTCGCCATTCGTCCTCGACGTGAATTCATGGGCTGAAGTCAATCAGTATCGCCAGAGTTTCGCCGCACCATTTCGAATGGTTGTCGAGGTGCGGCTCCCAGCCGATATTTAGCGCGGCTAGGAATAGCGTCGAGCGGCGTCCACGGCCTGGGCGCGGTACCCACCGCCGAACAGCTCCGCATGCACCAATAGCGGGTGCAATTGATGCAATCCGATCAACTCGTCCCAGCCGTCGGGAAGCTGGTCGGACGCCTCCGCGTAGGCGGCGTGGATGCGGGCCAGGTGCGGGGTGCCGAACAGTGCCAGCATCGCCAGATCGGTGAGCCGGTGACCGCCGTGCGCCGCCGGATCGATCAGCACCACACCATCGGGCGACCACAACACGTTCCCCGACCACAGGTCGCCGTGGATCCGGGCCGGCGGGGCGTCGTCGTCGAAGTATCCGAACGCCAGCCGCTCGAGCACCCGGTCCAGCGCCGGGTCGGCGATGCCTGCCCGGCGGGCGTGGAACAGCAGTCGATCCTCGGCGTACCAGGCGCCCCAGGACGCCGGCGCCACGGTGCGCAGTGGCAGCGGGGCGTCCCCGATCCAGCCGACGCCAGGACCGTCGTCCGGGCCGACGCCGAAGAAGGCAGCGCCGGCGTCGTGGGTCGCGGCGAGGCGGCGTCCGAACTCCTCGGCGGCGGCGAGGGTGGGGCTGCCGGTCGGCACCCGATCGATAGTGAGCGACGTCCGCGTCACGGCATGGACGCCGGCGACCGGGACGCCGTCCGGCACGCTCAGCCAGCGCAGGCCCGCGGCCTCGGCGGCGAAGAAGCCCGCGGGGGCGTCCGGACGCGTCTTGACGTAGGTATGCGGCATGCCACGAGCCTACGGAGGCGAGGACCCCTCCGCCGGTCGAGCTTGTCGAGACCCCTACCGGTAGGGCGCTCGCTGAGTGGTTTCGACAAGCTCAACCAGCGGTGGGTTGCGTTGGTCGAGCTTGTCGAGACCCTTATCGGATAAGCGTTGTCGACTAGGCTCCCGAGAAGCGAGTGGATTGCCTACTCCACTCAATCCGAGACGATCCGAGAAGCGGGGTGGCCATGGGGCGCGAATCGCTGGTCGACCAGCTGATCTCGGAACTCCTCGACGACGTCGTGGCCGGACGCCTCGTCCCCGGCGAGCCGCTGCCGGCCGAGGCCGAACTGGCCACCCGGTTCGACGTGAACCGGCTGACGATCCGGGAAGCGATCCGCAAGCTGCAGGCGCAGGGCATCGTCCGCACCGTGCCGGGACGACGCAGCGAACTCAATCCGGTGGGGCGCTGGACCGACATCGGCGCCGCGCTGCAGGTGGCCGAGGAGCAGATCGGACGGGCCGACTCGTCGATCCAGCTGCTGCAGTTGCGCCGGATGATCGAAACCGGGGCCTGCGCGCTCGCCGCGACCCGGATGGGGCCCGACGACCTGGACCAGATGGAGCGGGAACTGGAGGGCATGCGGGCCGCCTCGGTGGCCAACGACGTGGAGGCGTTCGTGGTGCACGACATCGCTTTCCACGACGTCATCCTGGATTCCTGCGGCAACCGTTTCGTCCGCACCCTGTTCGACCCGCTGCAGGCGCTGCTGAAGCAGCGTCGCACCGACACGTCCCGGGTTCCGGCGGTGCAGGAGCATGCGATCGAGATGCACAACGCCGTCCTCGACGCGTTGCGCACCCAGGACGCCGACCTGGCGGCCGCCGCGATGGCGGCACATATGGACCAGACCGAGCGTGACCTGATCCGCTACGTGCTCTGACCCCGCCCGCGCCCGCTCCGGCAGGGGTCTCGACAAGCTCGACCAACGGTGATCGTCGATGACCTCTTGACGGCTGCGCCATCCATGACGGAAGATCAGATGTCTGATACCCGATATGTTCATCGATGAGCGAAGGTCAGGCGTCGCGCATCCTTGATCCGACAACGAACAACCCATATGCGAAGGAGCAGCAGTGTTCGTCCATCTCTCACACATCCTCGATCCGAAGGACAACGCCTACCCGGGCGAGCCGGTGGTCACCTTCGAGCCCGACTCGGTCATCGGTAAGGACGGCAAGCCGTTCAACTCGGCGATGATCCACCTGCCCAACCACTTCGGCACCCATATGGACGCCCCGCACCACTTCAACCCCGACGGCATCGACATGATCGACCTGCCCGACGACATCTGGGGCTACGAGGGCGACGAGGTACTGGTCATCGACCTGCCTGCGAAGAACAAGCCGAAGTCGGTGATCGAGGTCTCCGACGTCGAGCCCTACGCCGAGCAACTGCAGGGCAAGCGGCTGGTGCTGTTCCGCACCGGTTTCGAGGCGAACAAATTCAGCGACCCGCACACCTACGAGCACGACGGCCTGTCCTTCCACCCGGACACCTGCCGCTGGCTGGTCGAGAACACCGACAAGGTGCAGTGCATCGGCATGGACTGGCTCTCGATCGCCAGCCCGTCCAACGGCTACGGCAAGGACGCCCACCAGTGGCTGCTGGGCAACCACGTCGATCGCTACATCGTCGGCATCGAAGACATGACGCTGGCGCCGCTGGGTGACAAGAAGATCGAGTTCATCACCCTGGGCCCGCTCCGGGTCCGGGGCGTGGACGGCGCCCAGGTCAACGTGATGGCGAAGCTCGCCGACTGACCCCCTGCTGACCGCCGATCTGGCCGGCTCGCTGCTGCGAGCCGGCCATTTCGCTGTCTCTGGCCATCGTTGGTCGAGCTTGTCGAGACCCGGTCAACCCGCTTTCGACAAGCCCAATCGGTGCGGCTGATCGAGATCCCGGCATTCGCCCGGGATGACGTAGGAGCTCAGATGAGGTGGTTCTCATCATCGTCTCCGCGACTGCTCACAACCGCTTGGTTCAGTAGTGGGCAAGCCAGAGGAGAGGAACGACATCATGATGAGGATTCAGAAGACCACCACCGCTTGGGTGGCCACCGGAGCGCTCGGACTGAGCGTGATGGCCAGTGCGGCCTACGCTTTCGCCGGCCAGGAGAGCTCCGCGCTGCCCACCGAGCAGAGCATCGCGGCGTCCGCCGTCGCCGGCGAGCAGGTCACCACCACCGGGGCGCACGAGGCCGCTCCGAAGGCATTCACGGCGCCGTCCACCGCGACC
Organism: Micropruina sp.; assembly: GCF_047606365.1. Taxonomy (GTDB): domain Bacteria; phylum Actinomycetota; class Actinomycetes; order Propionibacteriales; family Propionibacteriaceae; genus Micropruina. Next base: position 32,346 of record NZ_JASGEN010000025.1, read on the forward strand.
GCGAACACCCCCGCCTCGCCGCGCACCGCGAACACGGCGAAGACCCCGGCGTCGCCGCGCACCGCCGTGTCGGCGAAGTCCCCGGTCTCCCCGAAGTCTCCGGTGTCGGCCAAGTCGCCGGTATCGCCGAAGTCTCCGGTGTCGGCGAAGTCCCCGGTGTCCCCGCGGACCCCGAATTCACCGAAGAGCGCCCCCTCGGCGCGCAGCAACGACTGACGCGTTGAGCGGTGCCGCCCACAGCGGGTGGACAGATGCCCCGGCACGAGTCAGGAGGAGGCTCGTGCCGGGGCATCGGCGTGTTCGGGGGTCGTGCGTGCGGAACGCACCTTCCGGCGATATGCCCGGCCGCCGGCATCCGGCATGCTTGGGGAGAGTTCGAGGAGGGCACGGGTGACGATCGACCGGGCAATGGCGCTGATGACCTCGCCGGAGGCGGGTTCGGTGCTGCAGCTGGCACTGACCGGCGACCCCGCCGTCGAACTCCCCGGCTTCCGGTTCGAACTCGACCGTGTGCACCATCGTCCCGGTGCCGACGTGAGCGCCATCTACCAGATCTGGTACGACCTGCCGTCGGCGCAGACCCCGACCGAGGAGTGGCTCGGCCTGACCACCGTCGAGGTGACCGACGGTGTGGCCACGCTGGTCCACAACGACCTGGTGTTGCGTGCCTGGCGGCATCCCGCGGACCCGCGGCTGCCAGGGCTTCCCGCGGCCTGCGACACCGACACCGTCGCCGCGTGGCTGGGTGCCCCGGTCGAGTTGGAGATGCTGGCCTACCGTCCGCTGCGCCGGGCCGTGCTCGCCGCCCGCGGTGAACGGCCCGCCTTCGTGAAGGTGCTGCGGCCCGGCAAGTCGACCGGCCTGGCGCAGCGTCAGCAGTTGCTGCACGACGCCGGCATCGCCCCCGCCGTCCTCGCCGAGCCGGTACCGGGCGTGGTGGTCAGTGCCGCGGCGGAGGGCATCTCGCTGGCGCAGGCGCTGGTGGCCTGGCCCGATCATCCCGACCAGCTGCCGTCGGCGGCGTCCCTGACGGCGCTGCTGGACGCGCTGCCGGCGCAGACCGTCCGGTTCCCTCGTCGTGACTCCTGGAGCGATCGGATCGACTTCCACGCCGCCGGTGCGGCGGCCGTCCTGCCCGACCAGGCGGACGAGATCCACGCCCTGGCCGGCGAGATCAGCAGGCTGCTGGCGCTGGCGCCGTCCGGACCGCTGGTGCCCACCCACGGCGACTACTACGAGGCGAACATCTTCACCCGCGAGGGGCGGGCCAGTTCGGTGATCGATCTGGATTCGTTGGGCCCCGGACGCCGCGACGACGACCTGGCCTGCCTGCTCGGCCACGTCTCGGTGCTGCCGAACCTCTCCCCGGAGCACTACCCGCGGGTGGCCGAGATCGTCGAGACCTGGCGTGCCGAGTTCGAACGCACGGTGCATCCGGCCTCGCTGCGCGCTCGGACCGGCGCCGTCATTCTCAGCCTGGTCTCGGGTGCCGACGTGCCCACGGCGCTGGCCAGGCTCGACCTGGCCCGTGCCTGGCTGGTGCGGGCCCGCCAGGCGCTGAGCTGAGGCTCAGCCAGTCGCCGCGGCCTTGATGAGAACTCTCTCATCGGCCGCTCCCACCCGGTTCATCGACCGCTGATGAGCTGGCTGACATGGATGCTCCGACTCGTGCCGGACGATGGCTGGTCAGTGGTGCTCTCGGCCTCGCCGTGCTGGGCGCCGGTGGTTGCGCCACCGAGGCCCAGCCCGACATCAAGCAGGCCGGGCCCGCGGTCGTGGTGAACGCCGGTGTCGACGTCGGACCGGTGCGGCCGCCCGTGGCGGTCGCGCCCGGTGCCAAGGGTGCCGGGGCCATCCAGGGCAAGGGGACGGACACCGGCACAACCACCACGAAGGCTGAGCCCGACGGTCAGGCCAAGAAGGTTCCGGCCGCCAAGCCCCGTCCGCTCAACGATTCGCCGGCCAGCCCCAAGTCGCCGCTGTCGGCCCGCTCCCCGCGGTCCGCGAACACGCCCTGAGGATGCACGGAATCAAAGCCCATCTATCGTCATCCCGGACTTGATCCGGGATCTCTCCCGCCTGAGATCCCGGGCCTGAGATCCCGGGTCGGAACCCGGGATGACGTGAATGATCAGCGCTTCTCCGAGTCTGCCGAGGAGGCGACCTTGGTCTGCGTGAGCGACCTCACACCAGCCGGTAGCCCATGCCGCGGACCGTCTCGAACCGTTCGGCACCCAGCTTGCGTCGCAGATAACGCACATAGACGTCCACCACGTTCGAGCCGGGGTCGAAGTCGTAGCCCCACACGCTGGAGAGCAGTTGCTCGCGGCTCAGCACCTGCCCGGGGTTGGTCAGGAAGGCCTCGGCGAGGGTGAACTCGCGGGCCGACAGATCGACCTCGCGGCCGGCGACGGTGGCCCGCCGGGTGCGCAGGTCGAGGCTCAGATCACGATGGGTCAGGGTCGTCGCGGACGCCGCCGTGGCCGGGTCGGGCCGCAACCGCAGCCGCACCCGGGCCAGCAACTCCTCGAAACTGAACGGCTTCGCCATGTAGTCGTCGGCGCCACCCTCCAGGCCGGCGACGGTGTCGGTCACCGACGAGCGGGCGGTGAGCATGATCACCGGCACCCCGACACCTTGGCCGCGCAGCCGGTTCAGCACCTCGAAGCCGTCGATGTCGGGCAGGCCGACGTCGAGGATGACCAGGTCGAAGTCGTCCGACACCGCGAGCTGGGCGCCGATGATGCCGCTGCTCTCGATGTGGGTGCTGTAGCCGGCGGCGCGCAGCCCCTTGGCCACGAAGGCGGCGATGCGGGGTTCGTCCTCGATGATCAGGATCTGGCTCACGGGGCTGCCTCCAGGGCGGGAGTGGCGGATTGCAGGGGGACGACCAAGGCGATGGTGCTGCCCTGGCCGGGGGTTGACTCGATGTCGACCCGGCCGCTGTGACCGGTGACGATCTTGTCGACGATGGCGAGCCCGAGTCCGGCGCCGTCGGCGCGCAGCGGGGCGTTGGCGCCGCGTCCGAAGCGGGCCAGCACCAGTTCGCGTTCCTCGGGCGAGATGCCGACGCCCTGATCGCGGACCCACAGCCACAGTTCGCTGTCGCGCACCGCGCTGCCGAGCGCGATCGGGGTGTCGTCGGGGGAGTACTTGACCGCGTTGGACGCCAGCTGCAGCCAGGCCTGGGTGACCCGCTGCGGGTCGAGAACCGCCTCGACGTCGGCCAGTTCGTCGAGCAGCCAGCGTCGGGGGGCCAGGCCGCGCGCCTTCTCCAGGGTCTCGTCGGTGAGGCGTCCGATGTCGGTCGGCTGGGGCTGGATGAAGTCGCTGCGTTCCGCCTTGGCCAGGGTGAGCAGGTCGTCGACCAGGCGGCCCATCCGGTCCAGCTCGTCCAGGGCCAGCGCCCGGGTGGTGCGGACGTCGTCGGCATCGTCGGCGTCCATCAGCTCCAGGTGGCCGCGGACGATGGTCACCGGTGTCCGCAGTTCGTGACCGACGTCGTCCAGCAGTTGTCGCTGGCTGCCCATGGCGGCGTTCAGCCGGTCGAGCATGGCGTTGACCGTGCGGGTGAGCGCCGACAGGTCGTCGTTGCCGTGCACCGGGATGCGGCGGCTCAGGTCGTGTTCGGTGATGTCCTCGGCGGTGGTGCGCAGCAGCCGGATCGGCTGCAGCAGGCGTCCGACCAGTAGCCAGATCAGAAAGCCGACCATGGCCAGCGACCCCACCGCGACCAGGGCGTAGGTGAAGTAGGTGGCACGCAGCATGGCGAACTCGGCGCGCATGTCGAAGGTCTGCACCAGCGCGCCGCTCTGGTTGGGGAAGCGGACCGGGGTGACGGCGTAGAAGTAGTCGGCCATCGGGGTGGCCAGCCGGCCACGGGTGACGTGGTCGAGTTCGCTCAGCGGCACGACTGTGTTCACGAACTCGGGATCCTGTTCGGGCCGGAAGGTGACCCCTTCAGGGGCTGTCCACACCACCTTGCCGTTGACGATACCGAGTTCGCTCTCGTTGGCCGCCAGCACCTGGCTCTGCATGGCGACCCGGATCAGGTCGGTGGGGCTGGCGAACGGACGCCCGGTGGTCGGGTCGATACCCGGGGCGCAGTTGGCGCTCTGCCCGCAGGCGAGCACCCGGAACTCGTCGACCGCCCGCTCCAGGTAGCCCTCGACGCGACGCTCGGCCATGGCGCGTTCGAGGCTATAGGCGGTCAAGCCGGCGATGGTCAGCGCCAACGTCGTGAGCGCCAGGACGGCGGCGATGACGCGGGCGCGAACGGTCACCGGACGCGGGAACCGGTCGATCAGGCCCGGGAACCGGGCGCGGAGCCCAGCGAATCGCCCGGTGAACAGCCGGCCTCGTCCGAGGCGACGCTGTGCCGGCACCGATCGCGTCGCAGAGGCCATGCCTCATTGTGGCAAGGCGTCCGGAGTTGTTGGGTGAGCGAGCGGTGAGAGAGTTCTCATTGCCGCACTGAATCGCTGAACTGAAAAACGCCCCGGGTTTCCCCGGGGCGTCTCGATGTGGCCAGGACCGGGATCGAACCGGTGACCTTTCACTTTTCAGGCGAACGCTGCTACCAGCTGAGCTACCTGGCCCCTGAGTGATGACCACTCAAGCGACCCCGACGGGACTCGAACCCGCGACCTCCGCCGTGACAGGGCGGCGCGCTAACCAACTGCGCCACGGGGCCTTTACAGGCCTCACCGGTCGTTCCCGACCGGCTCCGAAACTATAACAGCCCCTAGCGGTGGCGTGGAAATCGGCAGGTGCTGGTGGCCCCCGACTCGACGGAGCGTACGGATGAAGTGAGGTTCGTCAGGGCGCGGCGGGCAGCGCTCGGAGTGCGGGCTGATCATGTGGGGCGAGCACATGCGCGAGCTGTTCGCGGGAGGTGATGCCCAGCTTTCGGAAGGCCGAGTACAGATGTGCGCCTATGGTGCGCGGGGAGAGGAAGAGCTGCTCGGCGATCTCCCGGTTGCTGAAGCCCGAGGCGGCGAGCGAACTGATGCGCAGCTCCTGGGGTGTGAGGACATGCCTCCCTGAGGGCCGTGCGTCGGGTAGCCGCTCCCCGCTCGCCCGAAGTTCTTCACGACACCACGCCGCCCAGATCGGTGCTGGAAATGACTCGAACGCGTCGAGAGCGATCCGCAGGTGGCGTCGAGCGTCATCGACTCGGCGGGCGCGTCGCAGCTTCGAGCCGAGGTTCAGATGAGCCCGGGCGTGAAAGAGGGGGACCGGGAGCGGGTGGTTGATCAACCGCTCTGCAAGCTCATCGAGCGTCGATTCGTCGGCGAGCATGATCTTCGCAAGTCCGAGCGCGCCCTCGATCGACGCAACCTGCCACCCGTCGGTCAGTTCGGTCACCAGCCTGACCTGCTCCTGCGCGGACGCAAGATCGCCCGTCGATGCCGCCGCTTCCACTAAGTCGGGCAGCGAGATGATGCGGAACATGGGTTTGTAGGCGGGATCGCTGGGATCGGTGAGCCGGAGGAGGGCTGGTAACGCGTCTCGCGGGCGACCGGCGGCGAGAGCGGCCCGTCCCTGCGCCACGACGAGTGTGGCCTGGAGGTCTCGTGTCTCCAGTGTGTGCGGGGCGACGCGTGATGCCCTCACGATCGCCTCCTTGTCCGGAGGCACCCCGTCGATGGCGTCGTACCACGCGTGCGCGGCTCGCGCCGCGGCCGCGAGGGTGTGGTCGTTGAGGTCCGCCGCCATCGTGAGGCACTCGTCGATGAGGGCTCGTCCCTCGGCGAACGCACCCAGGAGGTGACACTCCCAGGACAGACCCATCAGGGCGTGGGGAAGGAGCGCCGTGTCGCCGCGCCTGCGCAGCCCGGTGGCCGATCGGCGGAGGTAGTCGGCTGACAGCTCGACGTCTCCGCTCAGGTTGAGTGCGTAGCCCAGACACCACTGCGTCTCGGGGTCGCCCGGGCTGCCCTCGGGCAGAAGCCGAATGTGTTCCACGATCTCCGGAGCGCGCGCCGACGGCTCGATCACGGCCGAAAGAAGGAGCATTCGAGGGTCGTTCCGGTCGAGGTCGAAGTTGCGTGCCGCGGCCGAGAACTGCTCGCTGGGATGCACGTCGGTCGCGTGATCCCAGACGCTGGATGCCAGCTGAAGTAGTGCTCTCAACGCCTCATTCGTTTGGCCGGTTCGGCACATGGCGTCGATCGCGTGGAGCGCGGGACCGAAGTCTCCGCGCTCCAGAGCGGACTGCCCGGTCGGAAGCATCTCGCGAATCCACAATGCTCGGGCTCGAGCCCCGAGGTCCTGGAGTTCCACGTCGGCACGGCGAAGCAGGTCATCGGCGACGTCGAATGCGCCCGCATGCCGAGCGGCGTCCGCCGCGCGCACCAGACGGTCGCCTCGTAGGTCAGCGTCCACCGTGAGGTCTGCTGCCCGACGCAACGCGGCGGTGGCACGGGCGGAATCGCCAACAGCCAGGTTCGCGCCGGCCCGCCGATCGAGTTGGTCCGCCAGGTCGGGCTCCGCGGCGGTGGCGAGTTCTGCTCGCCACCAGACGGTGCGTTCCGGATCGTCGACGACATGGACAAGGGCACGCATGATCATCGACCGCTCGGCGAGACTGCTGGCGCTTGCCACCGCCGAACGCACCAGAGGATGCCGAAAACGGATCTGGCCCAGATCGTGCTCGATCAGGCCCACTTCGATGGCCGGTACCAGCCACTCATGCTCGGGTTCGCCGCCAAGCGCGCGAGAGACCGCGGAGGTCGCCTCATGGATCGACTCCCGTCCATTGAGCGCAGCTGCGAGGACCGTGAGTCGTGCCGGCTGCGGCAACTCTCGATAGCGGCCGGCGAAGGCCCGTTCCAGCCGACTCGTGACCGGAAAGAGGTCTGGATCCTCGGAGACCACATCGGATGCGGAGAGTTCAACCAGGGCGAGTGGGTTGCCGGCGGCCAGGTTGAGCAGGATCCGTCGTACGGCTCCCGCGGGCCGATCCGGACGGTTGTCAAGGATCAGGTTCGCCTCGATGAAGCTCAGCGGCGACAGTTCCAGTCTTCTGACCCCCTCGGCTTCCCACTGCTGCCCGCTTCTCATGGTCATGACCATCAGGATCGGATCGGATGCGATGCGGCGCGCGACGATCATCAGCGCCGACCTCGACGCCGGGTCGAACCAATGGAGGTCCTCGACGATGATCAGCACGGGCCGATCCTCGGCCTGGTCTGAAAGCAGGGTCAGGGTCGCCAACCCAGCGAGGAACGGCGTGGGCGGAGCGCCTGGCTGGACGCCGAATGCGGTGCGCAACGCATCGCGCTGCGGCTGCGGCAGTTCGGATACCTGATGGAGGAAGGGCTGCAGCAGTAGGTGCAACCCCGAGTAGGGTGCGAGCGACTCGGTGGGCGTTCCCGAAGCCCGCAGCACGACCATGTCCGGCCCTGAGACGCTCCGCACGAACTGCTCGATCAGAGCCGTCTTACCGACGCCGGGGGCGCCCTCCACCACGATCGCTGACCCGTGCTCGCCGAGTTGCGTGCGCAAGTCGGCGAGCAGCGACAGCTCCTGTCGCCGCCCGACGAACACGTTCTGCGACGGCACCTCGCGATTATCGCATCGCCACTAGGTACAGCCTCCGGCCGACTTAGGTACCAGCGACCGAAGCTCGGGAGCGCCGCTCTTCCTACGCTTCCGGTGAGGGTGCTGTCCCATCGCGGGCCGGCCACAGTCACGAGGATAGGTGGAGACCATGGCTCTGACGGAGCACGAGGAAGCCGAGATCGAGCGGGCGAACGCGAGCGGGCTCCGCCCTGTCATGTTCGTGCACGGACTGTGGTTGCTGTCGAGCAGCTGGGACCGCTGGCGGGCGGTCTTCGAGGAGGCCGGCTACACCACGATCGCGCCCGGGTGGCCGGACGATCCGGACACGGTCGCCGAGGCGCGTGAGAACCCGGAGGTCTTCGCACGCAAGATGGTGCAGGAGGTCACCGACCACTACCTGGCGGCGGCGGCCCGGCTTCAGTGCCGCCCTGCGGTCATAGGTCACTCCTTCGGTGGGCTCATCGCACAGAAGCTCGCGGGCCAAGGGTCATCGGTCGCGACGGTGGCGATCGATCCGGCACCGTTCCAGGGTGTGCTGCCCATCCCCGCGGCAGCATTGAAGAGCGCCTTCCCCGTCGTCAGCAACCCTGCCAACACGCGTCGTTCAGTGACCCTGACTTTCGATCAGTTCAGCTACGGATGGGCCAACGCTCTCGACGAGGCGGAGGCGCGTGAACTGTACGACACCTACCATGTCGCCGCCGCCGGCAACCCGATCTTCCAGGCCGTCACCGCAAACCTCAATCCCTTCTCCGAGACGAAGGTCGACACTGGCAACCCCGAGCGCGGACCGCTGCTGATCATCTCCGGCGAAGCCGACCACACCGTGCCCTACGCGACCGCCCACAGTGCATACAAGATCCAGGACAAGCACAACGAGGCGGTCACCGAGTTCATCGAGATGCCCAACCGCGGTCACTCGCTGACCATCGACCATGGCTGGCGTGAGGTCGCCGCGACCTCTCTCGAGTTCATCGACCGTGCCCGGGTCAAGGTAGGCCCGGCGTGAGGCCGGCGTAGGGGAGTCCCCTGCGACAGCTGACCTCCCGCGCCCGTCGCCGAAGGAGCCGCGATGAGCTCAGCCACTCGGTCGCCAACTTCTTCCGCATACCCAAAGTCGCACCGACGCGATGCTCCCGGATGTCAGCGTCGTTCCGTGGTTTGCGACGGAAAGGACGCCGAGACCGGAAACACCGCGTCGGTGAGGTAACGGGAAAGCGATCATCCGGGGAGGACGTCGCCCGAGGGCCAGGTGGTCTTGATGAACTCGGCGACCTTCGGGTCATGGAGCAGCGTCTCGAGCTTGGCCACCCCCGGGTTGGTGTTGTCCGTGCGCCAGACCAGGAAGTTGGCGTAGGGGTTGTCCTTGGCGGTCTCGGCCAGCAGGGCGTCCTTGGTCGATAGCCCGGCGGTCAGGATGAAGTTGCCATTCACGAAGGCCAGGTCGATCTTCGGGTCATCGAGTTGCTGGACGATCACCTCCGGTTGGTTCTCGATGAACTTGAAGCCCTTCGGGTTCTGCGCCTTGGTCAGATTCAGCACATTGGAGGAATCGGTGATCCCGGTCAGCAGCCCGGCGCCCTGCAGCAGCCGCAGCCCGCGGATCTGGTTGGAGGCGTCGTTGGTGATCGCGATGGTCGCACCCTGCGGCAACTCGTTCGCCGATTTGTACTTCTTCGAGAAGGCCGCGTAGGGCTCGATGTGCACCCCGGCGCCGTGCTCGAACTGGTAGCCGCGCTCCTTGATCTGTGCTTCCAGGTAGGGCAGGTGCTGGAAGTAGTTGGCGTCCAGCTCCTTGGAGGCGAGTGCTTCGTTCGGCTGCACGTAGTCGTCGAACTCGACGATCTGCAGATCCAGGCCGGCGGCCTGGGCCAGGTTGTTCTTCACGTACTCGAGAATCCGGGCGTGCGGTACCGGGCTGGCGCCGACCTTCACCGTGGTGAGGGCCTCGGACGGCGCTGTCGTCTCGCTGCTGGGCGCCGCCGGTGAGCCGCCGCAAGCGGTCAGCGCAACGGTGGCGACAGCGGCGGCCAGGCTGGCCAAAGAGCGGGTGAATCTGGACATGGGTATTTCTCCTTATCGTTGGTTGGCTTGGGATTTCAGCGGTGGTCGACGCGTCGCACCAGGGCATCGCCGGCGACCTGGACGAGCTGCACCATCAGCACCAGGATGACCAGCACGACGATCATCACCTCGGGCTGGAAGCGCTGGTAGCCGTAGTTGTAGGCGAGCCGCCCCAGTCCGCCGCCGCCGACCAGGCCGGCCATCGCCGAGTAGCCGATCAGCGCGACCAGAGTGGTGGTGATGCTGGCCACCAGCGAGGGCAGCGCCTCGGGAATCAGTACCTTCCAGACCGTCTGGGCGCGGGTCGAGCCCATCGCGTGTGCCGCGTCCACCTTGCCCGGATGCACGTCACGCAACGACGTCTCCACCAGGCGGGCGAAGAACGGCACCGACGCGATGGTCAGCGACACCGAGGCGGCGATCGGCCCGATCGAGGTGCCGACCAGCCAGCGGGTGAACGGGATCAGCGCCACGATCAGGATCGCGTAGGGGATCGACCGGGTGATGTTGACCAGCACCCCGCCGAGCACGATGTTCAGCGGGCGGTTGCCGGCCATGCCGCCGGGCTGGGTGATGAACAGCACCACACCGAGCGGCAGTCCCAGCACCACGGTCAGCAGGCCGGACAGGCCCACCATCTGCAGGGTCTCCAGGAAGGCCGGCCACAGCGCGGTGCTGATCGCCGGGTTGTGCACCAGGCTGTCGATGAAGTCGTTCACGCCGCTGCTCCCGTCACAGCGGCCTGAGCGCCGTGGCGGCGCAGGGCCGCCACCGCCTGGTCCGCGTCCAGTGGGGCGGGAACCAGCACCCGGTGCCGCTGGAAGGTGACGCCGGCCAGCGTCTCCACGGTGCCGGCGAGCACCGGCAGATCCGTCCCGAGTTCGTGCCCGGCCAGGGTCAGCGCCGCCGCGTCACCAGGGCGTACCGTGTCCAGCACCTCGACGGTGGGCCCACCGTCGGGCGCATGGTCCGCGGTCGGCGGCAGCGCCAGCAGCAACTCGCTCAACCGGCTGCCGAAACGGCCCACCACATCGACCAGCGAGCCGGACTCCATCACCCGTCCGGTCTGCAATAGCGAGACCGAGTCGCAGATCCGTTTCACCACGGTCATCTCATGGGTGATGATCAGCACCGCCAGGCCGAGCCGCGCCTTGAGTGCACCGATCAGGTCGAGGATCTCGCCGGTGGTTTTCGGGTCCAGTGCGCTGGTGGGCTCGTCGCAGAGCAGCACGTCGGGGTCGGTGGCCAGCGCCCGGGCGATGCCGACCCGCTGCCGCTGGCCACCCGACAGTTGCGCCGGAAACGCCTGGCCGGCATCGCCCAGACCGACCAGCCCGAGCAGTTCGGACGCCTTCGCGGCACGCTCGGCGCGTCCAACGCCGGCGAGTTCCAGCGGATAGGTGACGTTGCCGGCGATGGTGCGTGAGTCGAACAGGTTGGCGTGCTGGAAGACCAGCCCGAGCCGCCGTCGTGCCTTGCGCAGTTCGGCGGCGCGCACGGCGGTCAGGTCGGCGCCGTTGATCTCGACGGTTCCGCTGGTGGGCCGGTCGAGCAGTGCGATGCAGCGCACCAGGGTCGACTTGCCGGCGCCGGACTGGCCGATGACGCCGTGCACCGAGTCGTCCGGCACCTGCAAGGTCACCCCGTCCAGGGCGCGAATCTCACGATTGGGTTGGCGATAGACCTTCTCGAGGTCGGTGACTGCGATCACAGTGGGTCCTTTTCGTCGGACGTTGAAATAGCTGGCGAAGGGGATGCGCGGACGCGGACGGCCGATCGGACGGCGTCCGTGCTGTGGAGGCGGGATCAGGGTCGGCGGAGGACCCGGGAGTGTGCTGTCGGACCGGTGTGGATCAACGACACATACACATGCGCATCATCATTGCCGGCACTGCGGGGCGCAGGTAGGCATGGAGGCGCACGGTGGTGAACACGGACTCAGTCTGCCCACGGATCCCAGCCCGATGCAAATCGTCATACCAATGGGCGGCCGGGGGTGCGCCGACCGCCCATCGGTAGGGCCGATCAGAATATGAACGAGCCGAACAGCAGCAGCGACAGCCCCAGGCCGATCGCCAGGTCACCGTCGCCGCCGAGACGCTACCGGCGCAGATCGTCGCGAGCGCCGGCGCCGCCAAGGAAGCCCAGCACGAACTTCGGGAACCGCTGCGACACGGCGGCCGCGCTCGGGCGCTGCTCCTGTGATCCGCAGTCGACCCGCAGCGTGAAGTACAGCGTCAACAGGATCGCCGCGACGCCCAGCAGCGCGTTCTGTGTGACCGTGGCCATGGCGGCGATCTGCAGCGGCTGCTCGACGGCAGGCGTTTGACCGGTCTATCGCTGATACATATAATCCCCATATGTTTACTAGGAATAAGCGGGATCGCTTCGGGCTGGTGGTCCGGCTCCGCTGTCGTTCCTGTCGAATGCGCTGATCGCAGCATGGACCTTGAGTGGCTCGGACAACATCACGAGCCATGAGCCGCGATCGCCGGACGAAACCAATCAGCAGATCCAAGCGCCCGGAGGGGCGGACGAGGCCCTTGCGGGCTCGAAAGGACGACCACCATGACCGTTGTCGACGAGAAGGTCGTCGCCCAGCCACCGGCTGCGCCGCCAGCGAGACAGCGCGCTCGAGCCCGAGTCGTCCCCTGGCGACGCTGGGCGGTCAACGCCGGCGTGTTCGCCGGAGTCATCGCCGCTTGGTGGGCACTCACCGCGTCCGGGCTGATCGCGCCGCTCTTCCTGCCCAGTCCGCAGGCGGTCGTCGGGGCGTTCATCGATGCCAACGGCTGCCATCCCATCCAAGAGGGTAGTGCCCGGATCGTCTGCGGCTCCCAGGGCTACTTCCTCTGGGAGCACCTGCTGGCCAGCCTGCAGCGGATCGGGGTGGGCGTGGTGTTCGGCATCGTCCTCGGCGTGCTGCTCGGGTACACGATGGCACTCACCCCGGTACTCGGGCGGCTGTTCGAGCCGTACCTCAATTTCTTGCGTTCGCTGCCGCCGCTGGGCTACATCGGTCTGCTGATCGTCTGGTTCGGTATCGGGGACACTTCGAAGGTCTGGCTGCTTTTCCTGGCGGCCTTTCCTCCGATCGCAATGGCCACCATCGACGGCGTCCGGGGCATTCGGGTGGACCGGATCCAGGCTGCCCAGGCGATGGGGGCGAAGCCGGCGCACGTGCTGCGGCACGTCATCATTCCGGCCAGCCTGCCGAGCATTCTGAGCGGAATCCGGATCGCCACCGGCTTCGCCTGGACGACGGTGGTTGCGGCCGAACTCAACAACGGCATCCCAGGTATCGGCGGGCTCGCCTACCTGGCCGGCACCCAACTGCAGACTCCGCTGACCATCGCCTGCATCATCGTCATCGGCTTGGCGGCGATCGCCCTCGATGGCGGCATCAAGTACATCGCCGGTCTGCTCGTGCCGTGGCAGGGCAAGGCCTGATATGTCGTTCCGCGAGAGGAAATCCGCATCCATGAAGAACCGCCTGACCCGCCGAGCTCCGCTGACCGCCCTGACCTGCGCCCTGGTGTTGCCGCTCGCCCTGGCGGGCTGCACCACCGCCCGCGAGGCCGAGGCGCGGGCCAACGCGAACAACGGCTCCGCCGTCCAGTGCCCGGTCGAGGTGAACCAGTCCGCCACCGGTGCCGTCCGGCTGGGCTGGCAGGCCATCCCGGGCGCGAACCTGCTGGTCAAGGACAAGGGCTGGATCGAGGCCTGCCTGCCGAACGTGACCGTGACCTGGATCAAATTCGACTCCGGCGCTGATGTGGTGCAGGGCTTCGGATCGGGCTCGGTCGACCTGTCCACGCTGGGCTCCAGCCCGGCCACCAAGGCGCTGTCGGCGCCGCTCAACGTCGACATGCAGGTGGTCTGGATCGACGACGTGATCGGTGCCGCGGAATCGCTGGTGGTGAAGGACCCGGAGGTGAAGAAGCTGGCCGATCTGCGCGGGAAGACGATCGCCGTCCCGTTCAGTTCGACGTCGCACTTCAGCCTGCTGATGGCACTCCAGGCGGCGAACCTGACGCCCGGTACCGACGTGAAGCTGATCAACCTCAGCCCCGACAAGATCCTGGCCGCCTGGAGCGGTCGCGAGGTGGACGCCGCCTGGGTCTGGGATCCGGTGCTCAGCGAGCTGACCGAGCATGGGCACATCATCACCGGTAGCCAGGAGACCGCCGCGCAAGGCAAGCCGACCTTCGACCTGGAAGGTGCGACGCGCAGCTTCGTCAGTGCCAACCCGGGTTTCATGGACACCTGGACGGCGTTGCAGGACCATGCGGTCGGGTTGCTGACCGGCAGTGAGCAGGCGTCCGCCGCCCAGTCGGTCGCTGTCCAGCTGGGCAGCACACCCGAAGCCGTCCGGAGCCAGCTCAAGGGCTACACCTACCCGCGTGCCACCGAGCAGCTCAAGCTGCTGGCGGCGCTGCCCGGCCAACTGAAGGCGACTGCCGAGTTCCTCGCCACCCAGGGCGAAGTTGCCGCCGTCAGTGACCTGTCGGCCTATCAGGCCGGCGTCTACCAGACCTCGATCAAGAAAGCAGCGAAGTGATGACCAGCAACCAGGACAACGTGGTAACGCCGAAGATCCGCTTCGACCGGGTCACCAAGACCTACGCCACCGACAGCGGCGAACGCGTGATCGCGCTCTCGGAGACCTCCTTCGACATTTCCGAGGGCGAGTTCGTCTGCGTGGTCGGACCCTCCGGTTGTGGCAAGTCGACGCTGATGCAGATGCTCGCCGGCTTCCACGCGCCGTCGTCCGGGCAGACGCTGGTCGACGGCGTGGAGGTGCGGCGCCCGGACGCGGACCGCGGCGTGGTCTTCCAGCAGGCGAATCTCTATCCGTGGCTGACCACCCGCGGCAACGTGGAGCTGGGTCCCCGGATCCGAGGGATCGGCAAGGCCGAACGCCGCGAGCAGGCCGAGCGGTTCCTGCAGATGGTGGGCCTGTCGCTGTTCGCCGACCGCAAGCCCTACGAGCTGTCCGGCGGCATGCAGCAGCGGGCGCAGATCGCCCGAGTGCTGGTCAACGACCCCAAGGTGATCCTGATGGACGAGCCGTTCGGGGCGCTGGACGCCCTCACCCGCGAGCGCATGCAGGTGGAGCTGCTGCAGATCTGGCGGGAGCGCCGCAAGACGCTGGTGTTCATCACCCATGACGTGGAGGAGGCGATATTCCTCGGTACCCGGGTGATCGTGATGACCGCCCGTCCCGGCCGGGTGTTGCTGGACCTGCCGGTCGAGCTGCCGGACGGCCTGACCCCCGCCGAACTCCGGGCCGACCCCGGCTTCGTCGACTTGCGCGACACTCTGCTGGACGCAATCCACCGGGCTCAGGACGACGTCGCCGCCTAAGAACCCCCCAGCCACCGCGGGTTGAGCTTGTCGAAACCCCCTGTGCCGGGCGCATAGGTTCAAGGTCTCGACAAGCTCGACCAACGAAGTCAACACCTCCTTCAACGCCAAGTGCCCCGATCTACCGCCGGCTCGCCGGCAGTGGATCGGGGCATCCAGCGTTGTCGAAACGCTCGGGGCGTCGCTGGTGCCGGCGGGATCAGGTCTCCTGGGCCGCCAGCCGGTGGTAGGTGTGGTCGCGGTAGATGAGTGGGGAGAGGCCCGAACTCCAGGCGGCCGCCGCCTGGGCGATGATCAGCCGGCTCCCCGCGGCGGGGACGCGGGACCGCACCCGGCCCTCGATCCACCCGGAGCAGCCCGCCAGTACCGGCTCGCCGGTCGGCAGCGGATGCCAGCCGCCGGCGGCGAACCGGTCGATGCCGCTGGTCGCGAAGCGGGCTGCGACGTCGGCCTGGTCCTCGGCGAGGAAGTTGATCATCACTCGTCGCACCCTGCTCAGCGCCGACCACGACGAGGACGCCTTGTGCACCGAGAAGGCGAACAAAGGAGGCTCGGCCGAGACCGAGATCACCGAGGTTGCGGTGAACCCGTAGGCGCGACTGCCGTCGTGCAGGGTGACCACCGCCACTCCGGCCGGATGTCCCCGAAAGATCATCCGGAACTGCTCGGCATCGATGCCCTGCTCTCCGCCGACGATCGGCTGGGCGGTCACGCCAGCACCCCATCCAGTCCGTTGTGAGCGCGCTGGCCGATCGAGAGGCCGGTGGCCGCCGGCCGGTCCAGGCCGTAGTGCTCGCGTAGCGTCCGTCCGGTGTACTCGGTGCGGAACAGCGAGCGGCGGCGCAGGATCGGGATCACCTCGTCCACGAAGGTGGTCAGATCGCCGGGCAGTGCGGGCGGCATCACGTTGAAGCCGTCCGCGGCGCCGGTGCTGAACCACTCCTCGATGGTGTCGGCGACCTGCTCGGGGGTGCCGTGGAAGGTGCGGTGGCCGCGTCCGCCGCCGAGTCGCCGGACCAGTTCGCGGACGGTCAGCCGTTCGCGCCGGGCAAGTTCGACGATCAGCGTGTACCGACTGCGGTTGCCCTCGATCTCGTCCTCCTCAGGCAGATCGGCCGGCAACTGTCGGTCCAGCGGCAGGTCCTCCAGGGGCAGCCGAAGGATCCGGGCCAGCTCCTCGCGTCCGAGCTCGGGGTTGATGTGTTCGTCGAACAGCCGGCTGCGCGCCTCGGCGTCGGCCTCGGTGGCACCGATGATCGGCACCAGCCCGGGCAGCACCTTGATGCCCTCGGGATCCCGTCCGAGTCCGGAGGCGCGGCGCTTCAGGTCGGTGTAGAAGGCGCGGGCGTCGTCGATGCTCTGTTGGGCGGTGAACACCGCTTCGGCGTACCGGGTGGCGAATGAACGGCCCGCTTCGCTCGCTCCGGCCTGGACCAGCAGCGGCCAGTCCTGCGGCGAGCGAGAGACGTTCAATGCCCCGGCCACCGAGAAGAACTCGCCGCGATGGGCGGCCGGATGCACCCGGTCGGGGTCGGCCCAGATGCCGCGCTCCTTGTCGGCCAGGATCGCGTCGTCGCCCCAGCTGTCCCACAACTTGAGTGCGACGTCCACGAACTCGGCTGCGCGACGGTAGCGGTCGGCATGGTTCGGGTGCTCGTCCAAGCCGAAGTTGCGCGCGGCGTCCGGCACTTCGGTGGTGACGATGTTCCAGCCGGCCCGGCCGCCGCTGACGTGGTCCAGCGAGGCGAACCGGCGGGCCAGGTTGTAGGGCGAGTTGTAGCTCGTCGAAGCCGTGGCGATCAGCCCGATCCGCTCGGTCGACGCGGCGACGGTAGCCAGCAGCACGGTTGGGTCGAGCACGCTGGTCGGACGCCGGTGCACCGGGAAGACCGCAGGATGGTCGGCGAGGAAGATCGAGTCGAAGGTGCCGCGTTCCGCGATCCGGGCCATCCGGACGTAGTGGTCGAGCCCGGTGCCGCCCGAGACGTCGGACTCGGGCAGCCGCCAGGCGGCCTCGTGGTGGCCGACGTTCATCACGAAGGCGTTCAGGTGCAGCTGACGGGGCTTCTTGGAGGAGGTCACCGGGAGAGGTTAACATGGTTTGCCTACGGATTTAATAGGAGATTGATCGACGTGTTGAGCATTGTCGCGACGGCCGGCTCGAGCAATGGTGCTACCATTCTTCACATGTTCGCCGGACGAGTCGTACCCGCTGTGGTCCTTGTCCGTGCGCGAATGTGCTGTCGGCACTGACGGTTCTCACCACACGCCTGACGATCGCGCCCTTTCCTCGGCTGCGCGTCTTCACCGAACCCCGGGGTTCCGCCCGGATGTGCCCTCCGGCAGACCCTGCACCTCCGTCTCGAAGGAGTTCCGATGCCTTCAACTGCTGGCGCCGACGCCTCTGCGCAGCTGATCGATCCGCGCGGCCCGCGCTTTGCGGCCGCTGTTACTGCCGTCCTGCTCGCCGCTGCGTTGACTTTCGGGCCGGTGCTCGGCTGGCCCGTCCTGCTCGTGCAAACCCTGGCGTTCGCCGCCGGCTCGCTGCTCGGCCTGCGGTACCAGCCGTGGGGCTGGGTGTACCGAGTCGCCGTCCAGCCACGGCTCTCGCCGCCCGCTGCGCTCGAGGACGCCCGTCCGCCCCGGTTCGCACAAACCGTCGGCCTGCTGTTCGGGCTCGCCGGGCTGCTCGGCGTCGCCGCAGCGGTGCCCGCCCTCTTCTACGTCGCCGGCGGCTTCGCCCTGGTGGCGGCCGTGCTGAACGCAGTCTTCGACTACTGCCTCGGCTGCGAGATCTACCTGCTCGGACGACGCGTGTTCACCCATGCCGCCACCGGGGCAGCGGTGAAGCGATGACCGGCGTATGGGTGGCGTTCGCCGCGGTTGCGCTGGCGCTCGCCTTCGGCGGCTACCGGTGGCTCACCGACGGTCGGGCCAAGGCAATCCGATCCGATGCCGGGCAGCGGCTGGACGCCGTCCGGTTGGGTGGCAGCCTGGGTTCCGAAGCGACCTTTGTGCAGTTCTCCTCCCGCGTCTGTGCACCCTGCCGTGCCACCCACACGCTGCTCGCCGATGTCACCGCCACCCGTCCGACAGTGACCCACGTCGACCTCGATGCGGAGAGCCGACTCGACCTGGTCGAGGAGTTCGGCATCACCCGGACGCCCACCGTGCTGGTTCTGGACGGTTCAGGTGCGGTGCGGCAGCGCATCGTCGGTGCCACGCGGCGTCCGGATGTCCTGGCCGCTCTCGACCGGCAGGCGGCGCGGCGGACAGGCGCGCTGCCTGCCGGAAGAACCCGGCCCCGAATGACCGACCAGACAGCTCGACCCGAGGAAGGAAATCACCGATGATCCTCAGCAACGCAGACGGACGCGGTAGCAGAATCCTGCTGGTGGGGCACGGGCTGATGTCCGGCGACAACGTCTCGGCAGTGGTCCCGCTCGCTGATTGGGCCGCCCGCAACGCGGTGGAACTCCATCCGCTGCCGGTGCCGGCCTTCGTCTCCCGCAGACCGGGTCCAGGCGGACGCCCGGCGCCGCCACAGGTGGCCGAGCGCCTGGTCGAGTTGGACGAACTTGAGGCGGTCTTCGAACGTATAGCGCTGCGGCTCGCCGCCGGCGATCAGGTGATCGGCCTGGCCGCCTCGACAGCGTTGGGCGCCAGCCGATCCGGTCGCGCTTGGATCGACCGGGTGCGCGGAATCGCGGACGGCATAGCCGGCCTGGCTCTGCCGGTGTGGGCCATCGCCCCAGATCAGGGCACTTCGGCATTGCCGGCCATGATGGCCCGGACCGCGTCCTGAGCCGCTCCGCTGGCCTGCCGCCCGATCTCCGTGTTGGTGCTGCGGCAGTGGTCCTCGGAGATCGGCTCCGCGCATTCGATGCGGATCGCCGTGCTTGTCCGGCAGCTATTGGCAACAATGGGGCCTGTGGAGATCACCGCCAAGACCGAGTACGCCGTCCGGGCGATGCTGCAGCTCGCCGACGCGGACGAACCCGATCTGCCGGTCTCGGTCGACGTGCTCGCCCAGGGGCAGGGGCTACCGCGCAAGTTCCTGGAGGCGATCCTGGCCGACCTGCGACGTGCCGGGCTGGTGATCAGCACCAAGGGTGCCTACGGTGGCTACCGGCTGGCGCCCGCGGCGTCGGAGATTCCGGTCGGGGCAGTGTTCCGGGCCGTCGACGGCCCGCTGGCCGAGGTCCGCGGACTGCGTCCGCACCAGACCGCCTACGAGGGGGTCGCGGAACACCTGCCCGTGCTGTGGGTGGCGGTGCGGTCCAGCCTGCGGCAGGTGCTGGACGACACCTCGCTCAGCAGCTGCGTACCGGCAGGTTGCCGGTGCATGTCCTTCGACTGGCCGAAGAGCCGGGCGCGTGGGTCAGCCGGTAGGCGTTAGTCGCCGCTTCACTCATTGGCATCCCCAACGGGATTCGAACCCGCGCTGCCGCCTTGAAAGGGCGGTGTCCTAGGCCGCTAGACGATGGGGACCTGACCGAAGAACCATACCGGGCCGACCAGGGTGCGCCCAAACGTGCGGCGAGCCTGGTTCGGCTGCCGGGCGATCAAGGGCGCCGGGCCTCGACCAGATGACGGCTGGAGTGCGCGACGAACGGGCCTTCGCGCTGGATCAGCTCGTGCAACTCGCGGAGCCTGTCGTGGTACTTCTCCACTGTGAACCCGGGCACCCACCAGATCACTTTGCGCAGCAGGTAGACCACGGCGGCGATGTCGAAGATCTCGATCCGCAGCGTCGCCGCCCGCAGGTCGACGATCTCGAGCCCGGCCGCTCGTGCAGCGGCCGATTCGTCGTCGGGGTGCCGCCAGCGCCGGGCGTCCGGTTGCGGGCCGAGGAAGAACTCGATCAGCTCGAACGCGCTGGCCGGCCCGACGTGCTGGGCGAAGTAGCGGCCGCCGTGCCGGAGCACCCTGGCGATCTCATCCCACCAGATGGTGGCCGGGTGTCGGCTGGTGACCAGGTCGAATGCTTCATCGCCGAACGGCAGCGGCGGCTCATCCGGATCGGCGACGACCACCACGCCGCGCGGATGCAGTAGCTGCGTGGCGTGCTGCACGTTCGGCGGCCACGATTCGGTCGCCACCGCGACCGGTGGGTAGTGCTCAGCTTGGGCCAGCACCTCGCCTCCGCCGGTCTGAATATCGAGCGAGGCGGACGCCGTCCGCAGCCGCTCGGCGAGCTGCCGGGCGTAGCCCCACGGTGGACGCCTTTCGGTGGCGTGGCCGTCCAGCCACGAGAAGTCCCAGCCGGTGACGTCGGCCGACGCCCCCAGCCGGATCAGTTCGTCGAACGTGGCGCTCATCTGTCGAGTATCGCTGGTCGACCGCCGAGCCGATGCATGTGCGGACTGATGTATGCGAATCGCATATGATTAGCCTCATGGCAGCATCTCTCGAGACAGCGATCAACGAGTGGCACACCGCAGTGAATGCGGGAGATCTCGCCCGATCGGCGGGTGCGGTGGGCGATCCGATCGTGGTGCTCGGCCCCAAGGGTGCGGGTCCGATCAGTCCGGAACAGTTCGCGCAGTGGGTGCAGCGCTCGGGAATCAGGCTGGTCCCGCGGTCATGGCATCCGGTCAGCGAGCGGCTGATGGTCGTCGAAGAGGACGCGACCTGGCCCGGCAACCCGGTGTCCACCAGGGTTGCGACCATGTTCCGGGTAGCCGGTGGCAAAGTGACGGCGTCGCTTCGGCTGCCCAATCTGCGGTCGGCGCTCGATCTGGCCTACATCTGCCGCGAGATGGCGGCCACCGAATGACCGAGTCCGGCACCGGACAGCTGCTGTTCGGCTTCGTCCGGCACTGGTCGCGCCGAGCTGCCGAAGGGGACGCGACGGCCGCTGAGCAGGGCAGATTGGTGCAGGTGATCGAGGCGGTGCATGCACTGACCGGTCGCGGTGAGCCGGTGACCGTCAACGCGGTTGCCGATGAGATCGGCATCGACCAGAGCGGGGCATCCCGGCTGGTCAGGGACGCGGCGCAAGCGGGTCACCTCGACATCACGACCTCGTCGATCGATGGACGCCGCCGCCAGCTGACGCTGACCGAAACCGGCCGGACGTTGTTGACGCACGCCCACGCCTGGCAGGAGGAGGTCTTCGGTCAACTCACTCAGGGTTGGAGCCAGCGGCGCCGCGACGAGTTCCATCGGGCGATGGCCGACCTGATCGCCCGGTCGTATGAGCTCGACCGCTAGCCGAACGACGCTGATCCATCGCTGGTCGAGCTTGTCGCGGCTCTCTGTCTGGCAACGGGTTTCGACGAGCTCAACCAGCGAAACACTGATCAGCCCAGGTCGACTCCGTGGCTGCTCAGCCAAGTGCGCAGGCGTTCAGGATCACGAATCTCGCGATCGGACGCCGTGGGCGTCCTGACCCAGCGGAGGCCGGAGAGCAGTCCGAACTCGGCGATCAACCGGCGGCGTTCGAGGAATGCGATCGAGACAGCCGGCCACTCCATCCAGTCCGCGGCCTCGCCGGGACGGAAGTCGGTGAGCAGTCCGGTCAGTTCGGCGATCGCCGGCGACGAGTGCTCGACGGCCAGTCGTTCGTTGCTGCGACGCTTCTTCGCGTCGAAGCCGGCGCCGGTGAAGACGATCACCTGGTCGGCGGCCGCCAACCGTGCCGGCTCGGAGGCGAAGTCGGTCCCTTGCGCTTGGGCCGTCGCCTCCTCGGCCCACACACTGATCACACTCGACTCGCCGAACCCCATCCGCAAGCGCTCTTCGGCCTCGGCCGAGGAGTTGGCGCGGACGTGCAGGCGCATCGCCGGCTGATCTCCCAGCCAGACCAGACTGGCGAAGTGGCCGGGCGGGCGATCGGTCGGCCCGAGCCGCCAGATGAGTTCGGCGCATCGCGGGCAGTCGTCGGGGTCGGACGCGGTGAACAGGTGGCGGTAGAGATCGACCTCACCCGCCGGAATGCCGCACAGGGTGGGCCAGTCACTGCCCGGCTGAGCGTGCTCGAGCCCGTCGGAGCCATCGCGACGCCGAGCCGCCGGGACGGGCGGAGGTTCCGGCCGGTCGCTCGTCCCAGGCTGCCTCATGCGTGCAGCGTAGCGAGTACATCGGATCAGCCGATCTCCAGGATGCCCGAGGATCATGCGGCGCCAGAGAGCGCATTTCGCCTGTCTGACGGAGCCGGACGAGAATGACCGCATGGGTGAGTTGAGCTTTGCCGATGTCGAGGCTGCGCGGGCGCGCATCGCGGGACGGGTCCGCGAGGTGCCCGTCGTCCGTGCTGATGACGTCGTCACCGAGACCGGCTCGGCCGAGGTCTTCTTCGCCTTGGAGTTCCTGCAGCACACCGGGACGTTCAAGGCCCGAGGCGCGCAGAACTTCCTGCTCGCCCACCGTGAGGCCGGCACCCTGACCGGGGCCGGCGTGACGATCGCCTCGGGCGGCAATGCCGGCTTGGCGTGCGCGTGGGCCGCGAGGGAGCTGGGTGTGCCGGCGACGGTGTTCCTGCCTGCGAACGCGCCGCGGGTCAAGGTGGAACGCCTTCGTGGCTACGGTGCCGAGGTGCGGCTGGTCGGCGCCGAGTACGCCGAAGCGTTGGCGGCTTGTACCGAGTTCGCGGCGACGACCGGGGCGCTGGCTTCACACGCCTACGACCATCCGTTCATCGCCGCCGGTGCCGGCACCGTGGTGCTCGAGATCCACCGTCAACTGCCGGACCTGGATGCGGTGGTGGTCGCCGTCGGCGGGGGAGGGCTGTTCGCCGGCGTGGCGACCGCCGCCCGGCACTACGGCGTCCGGACCATCGCGGTGGAGCCGGAGAACTGTCGCGCGCTCAACGCGGCAGTTGAGGCTGGGCATCTGGTCGATGTCCAGCTGGACTCGGTAGCAGCCGATTCACTCGGCGCGCGGCGGGCGTCGGACATGGCGTTGCGGGCCGCCCAGCATGAGAGTGTGCGCTCGGTGCTGGTCTCCGACGCTGAGATCGTCCGTGCTCGTCAGTCGCTGTGGGACGAGTATCGCCTCGCCGTGGAACACGCCGCCGGCGCCGCGCTGGCCGGCGTCCTCAGCCCCACCGGGTACACCCCCAACGATGGTGAGAAGGTCTGCGTAGTGCTCTGTGGAGCGAATACGAACCCCGTTGACCTCACCGCATAGCTGCCCGCCAGGCGCTGCGCGCGCATTGTCAGAGCCACCCCGTATCGAAACGGCAACGGTTTGTTCGAGGTCATCAATTGGTGATGCCCGGTCAGCCGTTCGCTTCGCGGACGTCTGTGCCGTGCTCGGCGAACGCTTTGAAGTCCTCCATGTGTTGTCGTGACTGCTTGATGAAGGAGCTGCGCATGAGAGGAGCGATCAACCGCATCAGGCCGGTGAACCGGTACTCGTTCTCGCTGACCCAGAGCGTTCGCTCCGGGCCGGCCTCAGTCAGACGCTCACGCGCGGCGTTCCACATGCCATTTGCGACAATCTCACGCTCGTAATGGATGCCCCGGCCTGACGTGACATCCCGCAGGTTCGTCGGTTCCCGACGCGTGATGGTCTCGGTGCACTCCATCGTCTGCTTCCCGGACCGGAAGACGACCCTCGATTCGGTGCCGACCTGTCCGTCCACACCCCGTACGATCTCGTGCGATACCAATCCTCGTAGCCATTTCGGTCGCCCTGTGGGGTCTTCGAGTAGTTGAATGACCCGCTCCCGCGGCAGAGCGATCTCCATCGAGATGGTGTATTTCATGCTGGGAGTCCTCCTGTCTCAGCGACGACGCTATGAGGATTCACTGTTGACGGCCGGCGTCGATCTGGCTCGCGTGGAATCGAACGAGGTCCTCGATCAGCTCGCTTGGGAGCGGGTTCTCCAGCGTGAACTGAATGCCGTGTTCGGTGGTCTTGTAGCCCGATAGCTGGTCCTTGAACTCCTCGATTGCCCACGACGAGGGGTAGAAGCTCATGTGCTTCTTGGATGCGGTGAAGTAGACCAGCGCGCGGCCCTTGTACTTCAACGTGGGCATGCGGTAGCTGATGGCTTCTTCGACGTGCGGCACCAGCCGGGTCACGAGCGTGCGAATCCGTTCGAGTTGCGGCCGGAATGCGGGTTCGATCCCATCGAGGTACTCGTCGATGCTTGTCGGCTTCTCACTCATCGTTCTCGTCCGTTTCGTTCATTTCCAGGTAGAACGCCGCGGTCCTCAGTGCTCGGGACTCCGCAGTGCTCGCGGGCGTTCCTGCTTCGTGGTCCACCCGACCCCACGCGTCGGATGCGCGGCGGGTCAGTTCCTGACCTTCGGGCGTGCTCGCGAACTTCTCCATCTCATCGGGCGCACATCGAGGGTCGTCCGCGAGATACAGCGAGAGGGCTCGCAGCGATTCTTCCCATCCGACACCGGTCGCTGCGGGCCCGTAGGTCTCCCAGTGGTCATCGGGCGGACAGTGGTGGATCAGGCGGAGCACAGTCCGCGCCGCCGTCGTGGGGATGACTTGCACATCGACGTTGCTGACGTTCCCCTGGTACTCCCAGGTGATCGCCAAGTGCTGGGGTGGCTCGCATCGCTGAATATCGCCCTCCGTGCCGCTCTTTGTCAGCCTGTACCGGCCACCAGGTGCGAGGTCGCCGTGCACCGGCTCAAACCATCGCGAGAGCCGCTCTGCCGTCGTGCACGCGCTCCACAGATCGGCGGCGTCGGTGTCGAAGACCCGCTCCAGGACGACCTGATGCGCCTCGCCGCTGGTCGTGATCTTGCGGATCACCTTGTTGATCTCGTCGGCGACACTCATGTGCTCTCATTTCCTGCTGACGACTTTCCTCGGCGGATTTCGGCGTCGAGAGCGGACAGGGCGCTGCTCCACAACCCTCGGAACTGATCGAGCCACACATCGATCTCGCGCAGGGCTCCGGGGTCGAGTGAGTAGAGGCGTCGTGTGCCGTCGGCGCGGGAGTGGACGAGGCCCGCCTCACGCAGCCGCCGCAGGTGGCGCGAGGTGGCTGGCTGAACGAGTCCGAACTCCGCAGCCATCACATCGACAAGCTCACCAGCGGACACCTCGCTACCAGCGAGGCACTCCACGATGCGGCGGCGAGCCGGTTCAGCCAAGACAGCGAGAGCGTCCATGCGGCAACTATATAACGGTAAGTGTTATTCAGTTGGCCGACGTCGCTCGCCCGTGGCACTCCCCGGCCCGAGCTGGGTTAGTTCGCGTAGACCGAGACGTGCACGTGGTCGTAGTGGTTGGCGGTGACGCCGCCCCGGTCCTCCATCTTTCGCCAGCCCTTGGTGAAGTCGAGATTTCGTTCGACATTCCAGTTGCGCTGCCGCCAGATCAGGTAATGCACATGCAGCTTCTTGTAGTTCTCCTGCAGGTAGCGGGCGATCTTGTCGCCGAGCGCTTTGCCGGACGGGGAGGAGTACTTGGGAATCATGATGTCGAGGGCCACCCCGTTGGGATGGTCTGAGGAGTAACTGCTCGACATCCGCCAGCCGTACATGGTCTTGATCGCGGGAAACTCGGCGCGGATCAGCCGGACGATCGCCTTCACATGGGCGTGGGTGCGGTCGAGACTCTCGCTGCCCAGGCTGCCACCCTCGTCGGTGGAACCGGGCTTGGTCTTCGTCAGATAGCTCGTGTACGCCCAGCGTGCCGCGCCGTCGAAGATCACCTGCGTGCGGCTCTTCGCAGTCTTGCCGGTGATCGACAGCACCATGCCCTGCGTCGCGGTGCCCACCACTTTGCCGTCGGCGGCCGAGGTGGCACGAATATTGACCTCGTCGACATTGACGTAACGCTTGCCGGTGGCCTTCGGCAACGTGGGTGCACCCTTTCCGATCGTCGCCAGATAGCCGGTGAGCACCCAGTAGTTGCCGTCCTTGCGAACGATCTGTGAATAGCTGCCCGAATGGGTGCCGGTGAGCGAGACTTCGGTGCCTGACTTCAGGTTGCCCACCGACTTCGCGTCGATCTTGGCGGCCGTCCGCATGGCCAGGACGGCGGTCGTCTTGACCCGGTAGGCGATGGTGGGCTCCGGATCCGGGTCGGGCCGCGGGTCGGGGTCGGACGCCGGGGCAAGGTAGTTGCCCGAGAGCCAGTTCTTCGCGCCGTCCAGGATGACCTCGACAAACCGTTCCGAGGTGCGGCCGGTCGTGGCCACCTTGGTGCCCTTGGGCAGCACCTTGACGACTGCCGAATCGAGACTGGGCTCGGTGCGAAGGTTGAGGTCGGCGGTGGTCACCATCGCGGCGCCGGTCTCGTCATCGGGGGTCGGGCCGGTGGTCACACTCAGGTAGCTGGCCGACACGTAGGCCGTCTTGCCGCGGTAGTCGACCTTCACCCAGCCGCCGGATGCCGTGGCGCCGCTGACGGCGTCCCCGGCGGCGAGGACGCCGAGGACCGGGTACGAGGTGCCGGGTCCGGAGCGGACATTGACCGCACCGGTGGTCACATAGGCCGTTGCCGCGGCCGCGTTCGGGGAGAAGACGAGCCCGCCCAAGGTGAGCGTGAGGCCGGTCATCGCGGCCACCGCAACTCGTACGGCGGTGTTGGTCCGGGAAGCCATGGCGTCCTCTCGCTTGACGGTCGGGGATCCCGCAGCGGGTCGAGCGGCGCAGGTCGTTGCGTCGTCAGTTGCCTGAGATTTCGCAGGACTCTAGCCAGACCGGGCCCCGATCGGACAGCTGACAGACGAACTGAGTGGTGCTCTACAAATCGACGCGCCGATGTTTGGCGAATAGTTAGGGATCGAGTCCCGGCCGATTCGGCGTCTCTACAGTGGGCTCATGCCGGTGGAGATGAGCGAGGAGCGGTTCGGCGAACTGGTGGACGCCGCGCTCGACCTGATCCCCGAGCGGCTGGCCTCGATGGTGCAGAACTGTGTCGTCGTGATCGAAGATCGTGCACCCGAACCGGACGCCGACCTACTCGGCTACTACGACGGAATCCCGTTGTCAGAGCGTGATTCCTGGTACTCGGGCGTGCTGCCCGACAGGATCGTCATCTTCCGGGACGCCATCCTCGACGTCTGCGCCGACGAGGATGAAGTGGTCGAAGAGGTCCGAATCACCGTGTGGCACGAGGTGGCCCACTACTTCGGCATCGACGACGACCATCTCGATGAACTGGGCTACGCCTGAGAGTTGGTTGTGCCCTCTGCTGCACGGATCTAGTGAATCCTGAAGACACCTTGAGTGCAGGTTGAGAGATAGCCGCCGTCCCGTTGGTCGAGCTTGTCGAGACCCGGTTCAGCCGTACCGCTGGTCGAGCCTGTGGAGACCCTGGTAGGCCCGCCTCACTCCGACTGGATCATCCAGGAACGGCTTCGGCTCGACACCCATGTCTCAGCGGTGCCGAGTGACTCATCCGGCACCCACCCTGCTTGCAGATCGGCGCGTGCCAGGGGAGTGGCCAGTGTGTACTCGGTGAGTTGCGCGGCCTGATCGGCCGTGACCGTCACCGGTATGCATTGCACCTTGCCACGCACTGTATTCGCGGCCAACGTGTCGATCACTTCCGCCTCGAAGCCGGGTGCGGCGAGGGCAAGCGGACGCCCCGCCCGTTGTGCCTTCTCCAGTAGTGGGAGCGCTTCCCGGATCGTGGCCAGGGGCTCGGCGCACAATGCCACCACGGGATCGGGCGCCACTGCCCAGCCGCTGGCGGCGTCCGTGACGAAGCGGTCATCGGGGACGCCGGCCTTGATATTGGGCGACGAGTTCACGGCGGCCTTGAGATCGGCGCGTCGCTGATCGGAAAGGTCGGACCCCGGCAAGCCGGTCGGACGCGTCCGGGCTTCGAGTTCGCTCAGGTACTGCGGCGGTTCGGCGGTGGGCTCGAAGCGCGGAATGTCCCGATTCGGCGGAGCGGCCATGGCGGCATCGCGCTCACGGGTCTTGCGGCGGTCGTCCAAAGCGCCGTAGATCACCACAGCGATCCCGGCGACGAGGATCAACGCGATGCCCCACCAGTCCATGGGGCCAGTGTGCCCGGGCGTCGTGGCCGCCGGGCTCTGCTCGATCAGCGAGCGAAGACCTTGTCAGGTGGGCCCACTGGGAATCGAACCCAGAACCCGCGGATTAAAAGTCCGCTGCTCTGCCAATTGAGCTATAGGCCCGCGCCGCAGCGCGTGCTCACTCTACCGTCCGTGCTGCCGGCGAATCGCCACGACTTGGAACGTGACGCGCTGGACGACGCCCTGGCCCGGATGGACGCCGAGCACGGCCCAGTCGATGAGGTCGCCGCGATCTTCGCCAGGCTCGCGGGTCGTGCTCACCTCGGACCCGGGAATCTGCGGCTTCTGTCGGACGGCCACGACATCCGGATATGCCAGGATTGCTGACTCCCTGGCCATCCGCTCCAGTTGTTCCCGACCAAACCCTCCCGCTGAGGTTGGTGGCCATCTGTGTGACCGGGAATCGGCAGCGTCCGACGGGTTGCTGTGAGCGGTTCCGTTCAGACGCGAGGTCCGGATACGCCGGCCAGAATGCGTGCCGCAAGACCGTCGAGCTGCGTGTGCTTCTGCTCGGGGGAGACGACGTCGTAGGGGAGTTGCCCGTGCTGAGCGGGCCAGGGCACCAGCACGTCGAAGTCGAGATCGCGCAGCAGCGCCACGGTGTCGAGGAAGGCCTGTCGATCGCTTTCGTCGAGGATCACCGCGCGCCACACCCCGTCCACCACCCAGATGGCGTCGCCGGAGAACAGGAAGCGGTGTTCGCCGCTGTCCCACAGGTAGAAGGTGGTCCCTGGGGTGTGGGAGAGGCTGGGAATCACTTCCAGGTCATCCCCGAGCCTCTCGCGGTCGGTGAAGACGCCGGCCACGCGCATCGAGTTCTCGATGCCCGCCCGGTCGCGCTGGTGCACGTAGACCGGCACATCGAGGGACGGCTGGCCGTACATTTCCTCGTGGTAGTGGTTGATCAGCAGCCGGGTCGGATGCCCGAGCGCCTCGATCTCGGTGGCTGCGGCGTCGATGCCCGGCGTGTTGTAGACGATGACCACTCCGTCTCGCGTCTCGAGCACGAAGGACCGCAGGTCAACGCCCGCCATGAACGGCAGCGGAACCGTTCCGGTGGCGTGCAAGCCGCTGAACAGCGATGTCAAACCTGTGCCGGGCGGTGTGGTGCTGCTCGGGGATAGTGCCATGGCTGGACCCCTTTCTGTCTTCTTTGGTGATGCCTCGAAAGCTCGGCTAGAGCATGTGACCCATTGCCCGGACGGTGTCAGGGAACGGCAAGGCACCCTGTCTGAGCGGTTCATGGCCGCTGGTACGGGTGCCGTCGACGATCAACTGTGCGTAGCGCCGCCACAACTCGGGGTGCTCCTCCCTCGTTGCGCCGGCCACGCGTCCGACCATGGCGCCGAGCACGACGGCGTCTTGCCGCGTGAAGCCCTCGTGCAGCTCACCCGCGGCGATGGCGGCCCCGATCAGCCCGTCAACGGTGGACGCGGTCTCCTCGCCGAGATCCGACGGGAATCGCGCGTGGCGGCCTGGTCCGAACAAGACGGTCATCAGGCTCTGATCAGAGGCGAGCAGCTCCATCAAGCCGGACAGGTAGCTGCGGAACGCGTCTCCGGGATCGGCGATCCGGACGGCCTCGAGTGCTGGTCTCCGAAACGATGCTGCCTTGTCGTCGAAGAGTGCGTCCAGCAGGGCCTGCTTGTCGCAGAACTTTCGGTAGATCGTGCCGACCCCGACCCCGGCGGCCTGCGCCACCTCCTCCAGGGTGGCGGCCGGACCCCTGGAGGCGAACACGACCGACGCGGCGTCGAGGACGCTGCGACGGTTGCGTTCGGCGTCCGCGCGAGGCTTCCGGGGTGGCTTAGGGGAGGCGATGGGCACTCACTCACCATAGCGCTAAGCGGAATAGACTATTCCGGTTCCTCCTGTCTCGCTGCGGAGCTTGCCACGGCAGCCGGTTCGGTCAGGCCCGGCGTCGCGGCTGGGCAGCAACTGAAGTTGCATGCCGAGCCGAGGTTCCGAGGCTGATTTCCCAGTCTTCCCACGCCCGTCCAAGCCCGTCGATAGGCTGACAATGCACCGGCTGGAGAACCGGTTCGAGGCACCGGGATCCGGAACCCGGACTCGGATCGTGAGCGTGGTGAGAACCCACGCCGAGTCCCCGCCGGCGGCACTCCACCACCTTTCCAGCTGAGGACGACCCCGATGTTCGCGCTGCTCGCGCAGTTCCCGATGCTCTTCTTCGCCCTGCTCCTGGTCCTCGGCGCCGTCCTGGGCCAGATCCGGGTTGCGGGTGCCACGCTCGGTCCGGCGGCGGTGCTGTTCGTCGCGCTCGGCATGACCGCCTGGGGCATCACGCAAGGCGTCGAACTGACCGTCCCCGAGGTGCTGGGCACGTTCGGCCTGATCCTGTTCACCTACACGGTCGGCATCATCTCCGGACCCAACTTCTTCGGCTCGCTGCGCCGCGGCTGGCCGGTGATGCTCACCACGGTGGCCTGCGTCGCGATCGCCGCGATCGTGGCGGCGCTCGGCGGCAAGGCTCTTGGCCTGCCCAACCCGGTGATCGCCGGCACCTACGCGGGTGCGTTGACCAACACGCCGGCGCTGGCCGCGGCCAGCCAGGCGGCGGGGGAGGCGCAGCTGCCCGCGGTCGGCTATTCGATCAGCTACCTGTGGGGAGTGATCGGCATGATGCTGGCCACCGCCTGGGCCTTGCGCCGCGGTGCCCGCGACAACACTTCGGCGGCCCCGCGGCTCGAGCAGCGCACCGTCCGGGTCGACCGGGCCGGCGGCCCCACGGTAGGTCAGCTACTCGAGAACCATGCGGGCGCGGTGACCGTGACCCGGGTCAAGCACGCCACCGGGCCGATGATGGTGGCCTCGCCCGACGAGCCGCTCGACCAGGGTGACCTGATCAGCGTGATCGGCCCGGCCGACGAACTGGCCTCGGTCGCCGCCGAACTCGGCCACATCTCGTCGGTGGACATCATCGGCGACCGGACCGACCTCGACTCGAACCGGGTGACCCTGTCGTCGGCAGCGTTCGCCGGTCACCGACTGGACGAGTTGGGCCTGGGCGCCCGCTTCGGTGCACATGTCTCCCGCGTCCGTCGTGGCGATGTCGACATGATTCCCACCCCCGACTTCGTGCTGCAACTGGGGGACCGGCTGCGGGTCGTCGCCCCGCGCGACCAGATGCGTCCGTTGCGCGGCTACCTGGGTGACTCCGAGCGCGGCTTCTCCGACATCAACCCGCTCGGCCTGGCGCTCGGGCTGACCGTCGGAATCGGAATCGGAATGATCCCGATTCCGCTACCCACCGGGACTTTCACCCTTGGATCGGCGGCGGGAACGTTGCTGGCCGGCCTGGTCTTCGCCAGGATCGGACGGGTCGGCCGCGTCCCGATCTCGATGCCGACCGCTGCCGCGCACGCGCTGTCCGCGCTCGGCATGCTGGTCTTCCTCGCCTACGCCGGCACCAAGGCGGGACTGCTGTTCGCCGAGGCGGTGTCGTCCAACCTGGGCTGGAAGGTGGCGCTGCTCGGCTTCGTGGTCACCATCGTCGCTGCCGCGGGATTGCTGCTGGCCGGACGGCTGCAGCGCACCGACTGGGTACAGCTCGCCGGCCAACTGGGTGGCGCGCAGACCCAGCCGGCGCTCCTTGCGTTCGCGAACACCCGCTCCGGCTTCGACAACCGGGTCTCGCTGGGCTACGCGTTGGTTTACCCGGCCGCCATGGTCGGCAAGATCCTGCTCGCCCAGCTGCTGGTGCTGCTGGGCTGAACCGTCGCTGCGACCGGTGGTGCTCCGCGGGCCGGAGCGCCTGGCGACGCGACCGGCAGCCGACCTGGATCGACACCGTCAATCCAGGTCACCCGTGCGCCTGGGCAGCGTTCCGGGCCCGCTGGGTGGCCAGGAAGCAGCGGAACAGGAAGCCGGGAGTGGGCGGGATCCAGCCGAGCTGCAGGCCCATGCCCTGGTCGTCGCGGACCGCCCAGTGTTCGATCACGAAGTCGTTGTCGAGCCGCTGGAAGTGCGCCTGTTGCACGGTGAAGGTTCGGTCGGTCGGCGCGAACGCCCGTTCGACGGTGCCTGTCGGCGTCCAGACCACGAAGTCGCCGGTGTGGCGTCCCGACAGGGTGCCGTAAGTGACAACGACATCGTCCTGGACGACCTCGGTCTCGGTGCGCCAGACCAGGTCGCTGAGCGCTGCCCGCAGCCACTCGCCGGTGGCGTGGAAGGCGGCGGGCCCCTTGCCGCGGGTGGCCGGTGGTTCGGTGACCGACATCCGGTTGAACGCGTCCGGGTGGACGACGGTGGCCAGGTCGGCGATCGAGCCGCCCAGCGTGTGGTGGATCGCGCGCTCGGCGACCCGGGCCTGGACGGAGTGGTGAAGTGTGCTGGTCATGAATCCCATACCTTTCAATACAGTTAACTGGAACGAATCAATACAGTAGGCTGTATCAAACAGGAAGACAACCCTTCGGCCTTCGGAGATTCGGTGGCGTACGACAACTCGTCCCGTGCCGCTGCGGCGCGCGCGACCCGACTTCGCGTGCTGGACGCCGCGCGGACGTCCTTCCTCGACAGCGGCTTCTCCGGCACCACGATCCGGGGTGTGGCGGAGGCGGCTGGGGTGTCGCAAGAGACGATCTACAAGGCCTTCGGCGGCAAAGCTGGCCTGCTGAAGGCGGTCTACGACACCGCGCTGGTCGGCGACGACGAGGCGGTTCCGCTGGCGCAGCGGCCCGAGGCGATCGCCGTGGTTGAGGCGACGGATCCCGCCGAGTCGCTCACTGCCTACGCCCGGCTGGCGGGAATCATCGCGGCACGCATCGATCCGCTGCTGCGGGTCGTGCTCGGCTCTCGTGACGCCGACCCGACCCTGTCGGAGTTCGCCCGCACGATCGATGGCGAGCGCAGAGTGGGCAGCGGGTTCTGGGCGGAACGCTGGCACTCGGCGGGCTGGCTGCGGGAGGACCTGGATGTCGACCGCGCGGCCGACATCCTCTGGGTGCTGAACGCCAACGAACCGCGCTGGCTGTTGCAGGACCGGGGGTGGACGAGCGAGGAGATCACGGCCTGGCTGGGTCAGATCTTCTGCGCCGCACTGCTGCGCTGATCGCTGTCTGCCGGCACCCGATCCCATCCAGCGGACGGGGTGCGGCGGATTTGTATCCATCGCTACCTACGTTGCCGTAGGCTAGGCCTCAGCTGTTCTCGAGCGCCGCCCGGGTCTCTGATTGAACGGTCACCGTCGAACCGTCACAGAAAGAGACCGCATGTCGGCCACTGATGCCCCTGCGCCCGTTCGCTCGAACCGCGGAATCGCGGCCCGTGCCGAGTGGGAGCGTCGCACCAACAGCTTCACCCAACTCGCCCAGCAGGTCCGCGCCGCCGACCTCAACGCCCGGAGGCCGGGCTTCTACCTGGTGTTGTTCGGCGGCCTGGTCGCCGCACTGGCCGCCTGCGTGGCCGGCATGGTGCTGCTCGGCGACTCCTGGTTCCAACTGCTGATCGCGGCTGCGCTGGGCATCGTGTTCACCCAGTTCGCGTTCCTCGGCCACGAGGCGTCGCACCGTCAGGTGTTCGCCTCCGGTCCGGCCAACGATCGCTTCGGACGGCTGCTGGCGACCGTCTTCGTCGGTATCAGCTACGCCTGGTGGATGACCAAGCACACCCGGCACCACGGCAACCCGAACCAGATCGGACGCGACCCCGACATCGCTCCCGGCTGGGTGTCGTTCACCGACGAGGACGCCGTGTTCGCCACCGGATTCCGGGCTTGGATCACCCGCCGACAAGGGTGGTTGTTCTACCCGCTGATGCTGCTGCTCGGTCTCGACCTGCATCAGGCGTCGATCCGCCGGCTGTTCCGTCCCGGCAAGCTCGACGGCCGCGCCACCGAGCTGGCGCTGATCGGTACCCGGTTCGCGCTCTACCTCGGGCTGGTCTTCTGGGTGATGCCGCTCGGCATGGCATTCGCGTTCCTGGCCGTGCAGCTGGGTGTGTTCGGCCTCTACATGGGCATCAGCTTCGCGCCGAACCACATCGGCATGCCGATCGTGCCGCACGGCGCGAAACTCGACTTCCTGGACAAGCAGGTGCTCACCTCACGCAACGTTTCAGGAGGCTGGTGGGCGACCGCGCTGATGGGCGGGCTCAACTACCAGATCGAGCATCATCTGTTCCCGGGGATGCCCCGGCCGCATCTATCGCGGGCGCGGGTTCTGGTGCGTGAGCATTGCCGGGCGCACGGCGTCCCGTATGTGGAGAACAATCTCGGAGCGGCGCTGACCATCGTGGTCCGCTACATCAACGACGTCGGCTGGGCCGCCCGGCACAGCTTCAGCTGCCCGGCCGCGGCGAGCATGGGCCGCGGCTGACGCGGACGTGGGGTAGTGCGTCATCCCGGGCTCCGACCCGGGATCTTAGCCGCGGTCGTGTGGACGTCCGGAGATCCCGGCGTTCGCCGGGATGACGTGGGTAGCCGGGATGACGTGGGTGGCCCGATGACATGAATCTGGGTCCGTGAGGGCATGGAAATGGGGACGGGCGAAAGCCCGTCCCCATTGTCAGCTCAGGGTTCAGAGCGCCCGAATGTTGGCGGCCTGCATGCCCTTCTGACCACGCTCGGTGTCGAACTCGACCTGCTGGCCTTCGAACAGGTCGCGGCGGCCGCGGCCCTCGATCGCGGTGAAATGAGCAAAGACGTCAGCGGAGCCGTCGTCCGGGGCGATGAAGCCAAAGCCCTTCTCGGAGTTGAACCATTTGACAGTGCCAGTGGCCATGTCGGTATTTCCTTCTTTGTTGCGCGGGCCGCGATTTGCGGTCCTATTGACCACTCCGACGGCGCCGGGGTGGGAAATCGTGGTGGGCGGCTGGAGGGCCGCATCGGATAGTCGTGGTGTTCCGGTAAGCCGGTTGACCGGGCGGTCAGGCTCACCGACCAGCAGCGCTTCTGGAGTGCTGTGGGATCGGGGTGCCGATCTGCGCGAATACGTTCACGCCTTCCCTAAGCCTATCACTCCTGACGGGGCCCGATTCCCACCCGGGCGGGTGGCTGTGCGATGATGGTGTGCAGGGCGCGACAGTCGCAGCCCAGCATCGCACCACTTTCCGCACCGCGCCGGCGCATCGCTGACGAACGCGAGCGGACCTTGGACCGTGGTGAACCTTCTTCGAAAGCAGTCCTTTTCGTGTCACGACATGAATCCGCCCCGACCTTCGCGTCGCTGGGCGTCCCTTCCGCGCTGGTCGCTCCGCTGAGCGGCCGCGGTATCACCGAACCCTTCCCGATCCAGCAGGCCACCCTGCCCGACACCCTGGCCGGCCGGGACGTCCTCGGCCGCGGCCGCACCGGCTCCGGCAAGACCCTGGCCTTCGCGCTGCCGCTGGTGGCTCGGCTGGCCCGGCTGGTGCCCTCTGCCTCCGGCATCGCACCGCGGACCCGTCCGGGTGCCCCGCGGGGTCTGGTGCTGGCGCCCACCCGTGAGCTGGCCAACCAGATCCTGGAAACCCTCGAACCGCTGGCGAAGGCCGCCGGGCTACGGGTGATGACCATCTTCGGCGGTGTCGGACAGGCCCGCCAGGTGCAGCAACTGCGGGCCGGTGCCGACATCGTGGTGGCCACGCCGGGCCGTCTCGAAGACCTGATCGGTCAGGGCCACGCCCGGCTCGACGCAGTCGCCGTCACCGTGCTGGACGAGGCTGACCACATGGCCGATCTGGGCTTCCTGCCCGCCGTCACCCGCATTCTCACCGCGACCCCGAGCGGGGGACAGCGGCTGCTGTTCTCGGCCACCCTCGACAACGGCATCGACAAGCTGGTGAAGCGCTTCCTGGTGCGTCCGCTGGTGCACAGTGTGGACGGCGCCGAGTCGCCGGTCACCGCGATGACCCATCACGTCTTCCTGGTGCCGGACGCCACCCAGAAGCGAGCCATCGTCCGTGAACTGGCCGGCGGTGCGTCACGCCGGCTGCTGTTCACCCGCACCAAGCACCAGGCTCGGCGGCTGGCCCGCGAGCTGACCGCGGATGGCGTCCCGGCCGTCGAACTGCACGGCAACCTGTCGCAGAACGCCCGCGAGCGCGGCCTGAAGGCCTTCGCCGACGGCCGGGTCCGCGTCATGGTGGCGACCGACATCGCGGCCCGCGGCATTCACGTCGACGAGGTCGATCTGGTGGTGCACGTCGATCCGCCGGCCGAGCACAAGGCATACCTGCACCGCTCCGGACGCACCGCGCGCGCCGGCAACGACGGCGACGTCGTCACCCTGGTGCTGCCCGAGCAGCGCCGGGACTTCGCGTCGCTGGCGCGGGCCGCCAAGATCAGCGTGCAGCCGACCCCGGTGCGTGCGGGTGACCGGCAGGTCGTCGCCGTGTCCGGTGAGGCCGCCGAGCCTGTTGCGGCAGGGCAGATCCCCAGCGAGGCCGCCCAGATCGTCCCCGTCGACCAGCGCTCCGGCGGCAACGGCCGCGGTGGTCGCTCCGGAGGCGGCCGGTCGAACCGTCGCAGCTCGGGTTCGGGTTCCGGCCAGCGCGCCGGGGGACAGGCTCGCACGTCCGGCCCGTCCACCGGCGGCCGCAGTGACGCCGTGGTGCAGCTCTCCCGGCAGGGCTCCGGACGTCGTCGCCGGCGTCCGGGATCGACCCGGCTGTCCGCCTGAGCAATCACTGCTCGCGGTCAACCCATCACCGCTGGTCGAACTCGTCAAAGCCGTTGCTGACAAGGGGCTTCGACGAGCTCGACCAACCGTGAGGTGTTCATCGGTCACCAGCACCCGGGTCGCGTTGTCATGGTGAGGTAAGCGCACGGAGGGTGAAGGCCGCGGCGATCTCGGAGACGCCTCGGAAGAGGGCAGCGATGCTCACCCAGGTGACCAGCAGCACGGCACTCGCCTCGAACGACGATGAGGCGATGAATCCGAGCACGATCTCGAGCACTCCTGAGATGAGTTGCAGCCACCAGCCGGGAACCATTCCGGCGGTGAACAGGCTGGAGATCACGTCGAAGGTCCCGGCGAGCACGTAGTACAGGCCGGTGACGACGACCAGTCCGGCGAACGACTCATTCGGCTTGATGAAAGCGGTGATGGCGCCGGTGAGCAGAATGAGTGCCGCGATGATGTGCCAGGCCCGCCATCCGCCGGCGGTCACAACGGCGCGAAATGCCTCTCCGAGCGCGGCGAGCAGCACCACCACCCCGAAGACGACGGCGAGCACCGTCGGAGTGGATTGATCGAATCGGAGGAGAGCGAATCCGACCACGATCCAGGCGATGCCGACGATGAGCAACGCCCACCAGAGCTTGCCGATCGATGCTGCCAGCGAGCCGAGCGGTCCCAGTGGTCGCGGCATGGTTGTCGTTGTTTCGGTCATCGCGAGGATCCCTTCTTCGAGGTGGAGGTGCGTGGGTTGAGGAAAGATCGCTCGCCGGTCAGCGGACGGAGTGGGCGGCGGCGATGATGACGTCGGTCACGAGCTTCGGACTGGCGGCCGGCACGTCGTGGCCCGAGTGCGTGGTGGAGATGCGGGCGTGTGCCCGTTGCGCCATGAACCTCTGGGTGACCGTGGGGATGGCGTTGTCCTCCAACGCGACGATGGCCCACTTCGGCGTATTGGCCGGTGGATCCACGGTGGTGGCTTCACCCAGGGCGGACGCGGCGATGGGCCGCTGGGTGACGGCGGCCAGGGCTGCCTGGGACCGGGTGAGCCCACCCGCGTAGACCTTCCTGAAGGTGGCCGGGTTGACGTAGAGGTCGGTGCCGCCGGTCGGCTCGGGCCGCGCGACGAGGTTGTCCCCGGTCAGCAACGAGCCCGCGTCCTTGTAGGTCAGGTCCGCCGGCGACTCCCCGGCTCGCGGAATGTAGGCAGCGACGTAGACCAATGCCTTCACGTCCGGATCATCGGCAGCCGCGGCGCTGATCAGGAATCCAGCATATGAATGACCGGCCAGCACGATTGGGCCGGGGATGGTTGCCAGCACGCTCTTCAGGTACGCCGTATCGGAGGCGACGCTTCGTAGCGGGTTCGCAACCGCGACCACCTCGTAGCCGCGTTTCTGAAGCTGGCGGATCTCACTGCTCCAACTCGAGGAGTCGGCGAAGGCTCCGTGCACCAACACGATGGTCGGTTTGGCGGGTGCGGGGTGGGCAGCGCTGCCGGTCGCGCCTGCATCGACGGCGGTGGTGGCCATCAGCGTGAGTGTCGCCGCGGTCACCACCAGCCAGTTGCGGAGTAGTCGTCGCATGGTCAGGTCCTTTCAGCCAAGGGAGATGAGCCCGGCTGGTTGGGCTGATGCAGCCTGCGCGCTGACTGTTCTGTGCCCGCCAGAGGATGTCGGGCTCCGGGTACTCACATCGTGGCCGAGGACTTCAGAGCCCCGCCAATGCCGATTTGGCTACCCGTGATGCCGCATCGGCATTAGGCGTCGAGCCCCTCTGGGCGAGTCTCGGCCAGAACCGCGGGAAGGCCCGCGATCACCGGACCCAGCTGGTCGCGACACACTGCGACGAATGCTCCGAGGTGAGGAAGAGTGCGTCGCCGGTCGTAGGCGAGGGCCACCTCGACGCAAGGCCCGTCGGCGACGGCGAGATAGGCGAT
Organism: Micropruina sp.; assembly: GCF_047606365.1. Taxonomy (GTDB): domain Bacteria; phylum Actinomycetota; class Actinomycetes; order Propionibacteriales; family Propionibacteriaceae; genus Micropruina. Next base: position 70,867 of record NZ_JASGEN010000025.1, read on the forward strand.
CCCCGGTTCGCTGTGGTACGCCGCGAGGCCCGCAGGGATCAGGGCAGGCCGTCCCCTTGTCATTACGGTCAGCAGCACGTCGTCAACCGACGGTGCCCCCGGGCCCACCGAGGCTGTCACCAGGTCGTACGGCCGGCCCAGTTCGGCCAGGCGGACCGTGCGCCGGTCGGAAAGCGGATGATCTCGCGGGACTGCTGCCATCAATGCTTCATCGAACAACGGGACGACCTGCAGGCCGCTGGCGCCGATCGGCAATCGGGTGAAGGCGATGTCGACCCGCCCGTCGGTGACGAAGTCCACCTGGTCGGCGAGACTCGTGAACACCGCGTTGACCTGGAGGTCGGGGTGCTGATCCTGGAAGGCGGTGATGATCGACGCGGCGTCCGTGCCCGGCATGAAACCGATGGTGAACCGGCTCGCGGTCCGGCCGGTCGTGCGAGCCGTCCGTTCCAGCGCCGCGGACGCCGCCAGCAACTCGCGCGCCGGCTCCAGGATTTCTTGGCCGGCAGCGGTGAGCGTGGTGCCCTGGCGTGACCGCTCGAACAGCCTGGTGCCCAGCGAGTGCTCCAATGCGGCGATCTGACGGCTCAGGGCGGGTTGGGTCATGTGCACGGCCGCGGCGGCCCGGACAAAGCTCAGCGAATCGGCGACCGCCACGAAGTAGCGAAGTCGGCGTAGATCGAGATCAGCCACGGCCAGCACCCTAGTGCCGCGTCCACGCCCTTTCGGTTCACGTTCTTCGCCCGTTGGCCAGGGTGATCCTCGGACGTCTTCCGGCGCCGGTCGGCGTGATGCGAGCCGCGCATCGTTCACGTATTGCATTCCTGCAAAAATGCGCTACCGTAACTTTGCGCTGCCGCAAAGACGGTGGCGTTTCGCATGTGTAGGAGGATCCCGTGGCTACAGCCACCATCGAACGCCCGGTCCCGGCAGAGCAGGCGTCCGAACCACTGATGAGCCATCGCCAGATCATGTTGGTGATCTACGGCTTGATGGCCGGCATGTTCCTCAGCGCGCTCGACCAGACCATCGTCGGTACCGCGATCCGGACCATCGGCGACGACCTGCAGGGCCTCGATCAGCAGGCCTGGGTCACCACGGCGTACCTGATCGCCGCCACCGTCACGACGCCGCTGTACGGCAAGCTGTCCGACCAGTTCGGACGCCGTCCGCTGTTCATCACCAGCATCGGCATCTTCATTCTCGGCTCACTGCTGTCGAGCTTCGCGACCTCGATGGTCGGCCTGGCGGCCTTCCGGGCTTTCCAGGGCCTCGGCGCCGGCGGCCTGATGTCGCTGCCGCTGGCGATTCTCGGCGACATCCTCGCGCCCCGTGAGCGCGCCCGGTACCAGGGCTTCTTCCTGGCCACGTTCGGGTTGGCGTCCGTGATCGGCCCCCTGGTCGGTGGCCTGTTCGCCGGTGCCGACCAGATCCTGTGGATCACCGGCTGGCGCTGGGTGTTCCTGGTCAACGTGCCGGTCGGCGTGATCGCGCTGCTGATGGTGATCGCCTTCCTGCACGTGCCGCACGAGCGGCACGGCAACCCGCGGATCGACTGGTGGGGCGCCACCCTCGTCGTCGGCACCCTGGCGCCGCTGCTGCTGGTCGCCGAACAGGGCCGCGAATGGGGCTGGACTTCGGCGGCGTCGATCACCTGCTACGTGATCGGTGCGGTCGGCCTGCTCGCCTTCATCCTGGTCGAGCGGGCGATGGGGACCGACGCGATCATTCCGCTGCGGCTGTTCCAGAAGTCCGCGTTCTCGATCACCACGGTGCTCAGCATCCTGGTCGGCTTCGGCATGTTCGGCGCGATGCTGACCATTCCGCTCTACCTGCAGATCGTCACCGGGCTGAACCCCACCCAATCGGGCTTCGCGACGCTGCCGATGATGGCCGGGTTGATGATCGCCTCGATCGGTTCGGGCCAGGTCATCTCCCGCACCGGCAAGTACGGCATCTTCCCGATCACCGGCACCGGCACCACTGCCGTCGGCTTCCTGATCCTGACCTTCCTCACCCCGGACAAGCCGCTGTGGTTCCTGATGATCGCGATGTTCGTGGTCGGCCTGGGGCTGGGCCAGCTGATGCAGACGCTGACATTGGCCGTCCAGGCGGCCGCTGAGCCGCGTGACATCGGTGTGGCGACCAGCTCGTCGACGTTCTTCCGGCAGATCGGCGGCACCCTCGGCACCGCGATCATGTTGTCGCTGCTGTTCAGCCTGCTGCCGGGCAACATCGTCAACTCGCTGGCCGACAAGCAGACGGTCACCGACGCCTTGGACGCCGCGCTCGACCCGGCGGTGGCGTCCGCGCCGAACAACCAGGCGATCATGGAGAAGATGTGGAACCCGATCACGGACAAGATCAAGTCCGAGATCGACGACAAGCTCTCCGACGCCACCAAAGAGGTCAAGGACAAGGTGAAAGCTACCGTCCGTGAGAAGGTCGCGGACGCCGTCCACAAGAACGCTGCGAAGGGTGCCGGCAAGCTGGCCGACGGCGTCTCCCAGGTCGCCCTCGGGCTGGACAAGCTGAGCACCGGCACCGGTGCGTTCGTCGGCGGTGTCGGCCAGATCGGGACGGCGGCGCACCAGTTGGCCACCGGCACCGACAAGCTGGCCACCGGCATGGACGGCCTGGCCGGCGGGCTGACGAAGCTCGGCGCGGCCGAGAAGGTCGCGGCCGGGCAGGCGAAGAAGGCGACGTCCGACTTCAACCAACTCAAGGCGGCGATGACCACCCTGGGTACCGATCAGAAGGCCTGCACCGACGGCGATGACACCGCCTGCGACAAGCTGTCGGCCGATCAGGACAACGTCACCAAGGCGATGACTGCGCTGGCGATCAGCGTCAACACCACCAACGGCTACCTCAATGGCGGTGGCGGCAAGCCCGGCCTGGCCGATGGCCTGTCGTCGGCGGCGTCCGGTTCGAAGCAGCTGGCGTCCGGCCTGCATCAGCTGGCCTCCGGCACCGGGAAGCTCGCCGACGGCGTGACCACCGCGGCCGACAAGGGTGGTCAGCTGACCACCGGGACGAAGGCCGCAGCCACCGGTACCGCGAAGCTGAGCACGGGTGCGCGGCAGCTGTCGAAGATCGAGAAGCTGATCAACCAGAAGGTCGCCGAGCTGGTGCCCGAGGCTGAGAAGAAGGCGCTGAAGAAGGTCGCCGAAGAGAAGCACTTCAGTGTGATCGACGGACGGCTGGCGGTCGACTACAGCGATCCGGTGCAGCGCCAGGCGATCATCGACCAGATCGCTCCCGAGCTGTCCGATGCCATCAACAACGGCGACACCGGTGACGTGAAGACCGACACCAGTGCCAGCGACACCTCCTTCCTGAGCGGTGCCGATCCGCGGCTGACCAAGCCGTTCCTGCAGGGCTTCAACACCTCGGTGATCACCATCTACTGGGTCGGGCTAGGCGTGATGCTGCTCGCCTTCGTGATCACCTGGTTCTTCCGGGTGCCGCCGCTGCGGCTGCGCTCGGCGCTGGAGGAGCGGACGGCCGCTGCTGCTGCCGCCGCTGGCTCCGGGGAGGGCGAGGAATCGCCGGAGCAGCCGGAATCGCTGCGGGAAGAGGCTGAGTCGGGCGAGAATGAGTCCGACCAGGCGACGGAGCAGAGGGGTCAGTGATGAGCGAGGCGACCGCGGAGCGGGCCTGCCTCGGACTGCGTGAGCGGAAGAAGCGGGCCACCCGCGAGGCGCTGCACGCCGTCGCCCTGCGTCTGGTCTCCGAACGCGGACCCGACGACGTCACGGTGGAGGAGATCTGCGACGAGGTGGGTGTCTCGCCGCGGACCTTCTTCAACTACTTCCCGACCAAGCTCGCCGCCGCGTTCGACCTGCAGCTGGTTCAGGTGTCCGACGAGGACGCCGAGCGCTTCCTCGCCGGCGGCTCCCCGGTGGTCGCCGACGCGTGCGAACTGGTCGGCCGGAACGTGGCTCTGCCGAGCGACTTCGGCCGGATCAAGGAGATGCTCCGCGGCCATCCCGAGCTGGCCATGGGTTTCTGGCAGCAGAACATGCACCGGTTGAAGCCGTTCCTGGCACTCATCCAGCAGCGCACCGAAGGCACCCACGGGGCCCGAGTCGTCTTCGGCATCGTGGTCACCGCGGTGATGTCGGCGATGACCCGGGCCGACCCCTCCGAAGCCGAACTGGGCGAGCGGCTGCGCGCCGAGGTGCGCGCCATGCGCGAGTTGATCGACGAGGTCGAGTAGCAAATCTCCGCAGGCCGGGCTCGAAACCCGGCCCCGTGCGCCGAGGCATAGAGCACGCGGGGCACGGGTGGCAGACTCACCGCATGGGGGACGCGCTCACGCCACGCGAGCGGACCGTGCTCGAACTCGTGCGGCGACGCTGGACCAACGCGGAGATCGCCGCGGAACTGGTCGTCTCGGTACGCACGGTGGAGAGTCACGTCTCGGCCTTGTTGCGCAAGCTCGGTGTCAGCGATCGGCGTGCCCTGGGCCGGACCACCGCTGGGCAGAGCGGTCCCGAGTCTGGCCCGCCTCCAGCAGCGGGCTCACGAATCCGGTTCGTCGAGGTCGCCGGCGGCGTCCGGCTGGCGGTCGCGGAGAGCGGCACCCGCGAACGAACGCTGGTGAAGACGGCGACCTGGCTGACCCAGGTCGACAAGGACACCGAGGCCAGCCCGATCTGGGGCCACTGGGTGCGCGAACTCGGTGCCCGCTACCGCTACGTGCGTTACGACCCGCGGGGCTGCGGGCTTTCGGATCGCGATCTCGCCGGCTGCGACCTCACCGATCTCGAGCTGTGGGTCGACGATCTGCGACGTGTCGTCGATTCGACCAGCGACGAGCAGGTGGCGTTGCTCGGCTTGTCCCAGGGCGGCCCGGTGGCGCTGACCTTCGCGGCCCGCTACCCCGAGCGGGTGCGCCGGCTGGTGCTCTACGGCACCTACGCGCGCGGCATGCGCCGGCGCAACGACCCGGTGCAGTTGGCCGAATCGGACGTCAAGGTGGGCATGGCCCGGATCGGCTGGCAGATGGAGAGTGCGGAGTTCCGGGAGAACTTCGGACGTGCCTTCGTGCCGGACGCCGGGCCTGACGAGATCGCCTGGTTCAACGACCAGCTGCGAAGCACCACGACACCCGAGAATGCGCCGCTGCTGGAGAGTGCGTTCCACAATCTCGACGTGAGCGAAGTGGCCCGCACCGTGGCAGTCCCGACCCTCGTACTACACGCCACCGGTGACCGGGGTGTGCCGTTCGAAGAGGGACGATTCCTCGCCGGACTGATCCCGAACGCCCGATTCGTCGCACTGAACAGCCGCAACCATGTGCTGCTGCAGCGCGACATCGCCTTCGCGCAGTTCCTGGACGAGGTGGAGTCCTTCCTCGCCTGACCTCCGTCGGTCGAGCTTGTCGAGACCCCGCCCACCGTTGGTCGAGCTTGTCGAGACCCCTGTGCTGGCCCCAACTCGCCATGGTTTCGACAAGCTCAACCAGCGGTGTGTCTGCCGGTCAGACTCACTGAGTCGTCATCCCGGCGGACGCCGGGATCTCCGCGTCCCTCTCCGTGGTTTCCACGGAGCACCAACTTCCGTACCACCCCCGGATGCGGTTCCGTACGCCGCCGCTGACAGTAGGAGACACCATCCACTGTCCAGGAGGAACCCACGATGACCATCACCGACCAGCCCACGAACAACGGCGTCGACGTCGAGACGCTGTTCGCCACGATCGACGCCGTGAAGACCAACCCGCAGATCGCGGCCTTCCAGTTCCGGGCCAGCAATGACTGGATCAGTGGCACGAACAGTCGCACCACCATCCACTCGTTCTACGGCGCCATGCAGGAGCTGACTCATGTCGAGCCGCGCAGCTACGACGCCGATCATCCGGCCGTGTTGACCGGAAGGGACCGCGGCTCGACACCCGTCGAGTTCCTGCTGCATGCCCTCGCCGCCTGCCTGACGGCCGGCCTGGCCAACATCGCCGCCGCCCGCGGCGTCCGGCTCACCGAGGTGAGTTCGACGGTTGAGGGCGACATCAACCTGCTCGGCCTGCTGGGCCTGGACCCTGCGGTGCGCAACGGCTTCGAAGGCGTCCGGGTCTCGTTCCGGCTGCGGGGCGACGATCCCGAGGCGCTGCGCCGGGTGTTCGACCAGTCGGTGGCACGCTCAGCGGTGCTGGACGTGATGACCAACGGCATCCCGGTGACCTTCGCGGTCGACGCCGGCTGAGCAGCGTCGACCGGAGGAGGGGGCGTCATGACCGGCACAGCTGCGGACGTCGTGGTCGTCGGTGCCCGGGCCGCCGGCGCCGCTACCGCGTTGCTGCTGGCCCGGGCGGGGCTGTCGGTGGTCGTGGTGGACCGGGATCGTCCGGACGCCGACACCCTGTCGACGCACGCACTGATGCGCGGCGCTGTCGTGCAGTTGCGGCGATGGGGCGTGCTGGACGGCCTGATTCGTACGGGGACGCCGCCGATCCGGGAAACCACCTTCCACTACGCCACGGAGTCGGTTGTGGTGCCGATCAAGCCCGGCGGCGGCGTCGATGCGCTCTACGCGCCGCGCCGCACCGTGCTCGACCCGCTGCTGGCCGCCGCCGCACGCGAGGCGGGTGCCGACGTCCGATACCGGGTGACGCTCGTCGGTCTGCGCGAACGAGACGGCCGGATCGCGGGGGTCGACGTGCGTCACCACGACGGTCGTGTCACCGCCATCGAGGCGAGGCTCGTCATCGGTGCCGACGGACGTCACTCGACCCTGGCCCGCCTGGTGGCGGCCCCGATCACCCGGCTCGCCACCCACACCACCGCCTGCGCGTACGGGTATTGCCGTGACCTGCCCGGCTGCGGCTATGAGTGGGCGTACCGGACGGCGGGCATGGCCGGGTTGATCCCGACCAATGACGGTCTGACCTGCGTCTTCGTCGCGCAGCGTCCCGATCGACTCGGACGTGGTCGCACCGGTCTGGAGGCGGCGTTGGCGGACGCGTCCCCACCACTCGCGGCGCGGCTGGGTGCGGCAGCGCCGGTATCGCCCGTCCGCACCTTTGTCGGCCAGCCGGGCTATCTGCGCAGGGCTTGGGGTCCGGGCTGGGCGCTGGTCGGCGACGCCGGCTCGTGGAAGGACCCGATCAGCGCCCATGGTTTGACCGACGCGCTCCGGGACGCCGAGCTGCTGGCTCGCGCGGCCGTCCGGGTGCTGGCGGGGGAGGCGTCCGAGGTCGAGGCGTTCGGGTGCTACGAAACGGTCCGCGATCGGCTCACCCTGCCCATCCTCACCGGCGGCGCCGAGATCGCCGCCATGCAATGGGATGACGAGCGGATCCGGTTGCTGCTGCGTGAACTGAACCTGGCGATGAACGAGGAACTGCGCACGATCGACGATTTCGACATCCGGGCTCACTCAGCCGATCCCGTCCATGCGGAGACCGTCGGGCCCCGCCGGTGACCTCGAACTCACCCAGCCGGAACCGCGTGTGGCGTTGGGTACGTTGTTGGAGTGAAGATCGCAGTCCTGGGCGTCGGTGGCATCGGTTCGACCTTCGCCGCCCAACTCGCCGACGCCGGCCACGACGTCACCGTCATCGCCCGCAATCGCCGCCTCGAACAGGTCAGCCGCGACGGTGGAATCCGGACGGCAGACGGTGTCGTCGCCACCACCGTGGCAGGCGAACTGCCCACCGATGTCGACTTCGACCTGATCCTCGTGACAGTGCTCGCCCACCAGGTGACGCCGCTGCTGCCTCGGATCACAGCGAGCCGCGGACGCACCGTGATGTTCATGTTCAACACGTTCGACTCGCTCTCCACCCTGCAGGACGCGGTAGGGGACCGGTTCGCGTTCGGCTTCCCCGCGATCGCCGCGCAGATCGACGCGGACGGCGTGCTGCGCGCCAGCATTCAGAGCCGGGGCGTGCTCACCACCGTCACCGATGCGCAGTGGGCGGAGGTGTTCACCGCGGCCGGCATCCCGGCGGTCACCACGTCCGACATGGAGAGCTGGCTGCGCAGCCACGCGGCCTTCGCCGCACCGTTCATGATCACGGTCGCCGAGGCACACCGCGCACAACGGGGAATCTCCTGGTCGCGGGCGCGGGAGCTGGCCGCAGCGAAGGACGAGGCGTTCGCCCTCGTCCGCGAACTCGGCAACGAGATCATCCCGGCCATGCATGCCGTCGTCGGCAAGGTGCCCGCGACTCTGACCGCGGGACTGCTGTGGGTTGCGAGCCGTGTACCAGCGGCTCGGGCCACCGGTGCCGCCGGATACGCCGAACCGCGTGCACTGATCGACGCGATGATGACGGTCGCGAACCGCAGCCTGCCCGCACTCGCCAGGGTGCGTCCCCAGAGCTAGCACCCACGGCCGCGGAGCGGTCTTCATGAACGCCAAGGGATGCGCTGATCAAAGCCCTTCCATCGTCATCCCGGACTTGCTCCGGGATCTCTCCCCGCCTGAGATCCCGGGTTGGCGCCCGGGATGACGTGATTGGTCAGCGCCTCCCACGAGAACTCAGCTTGACACTGGTGTGTAGACCCCTACACACTAGTCCTCGTGCCGGGTGGGCCGAAGGTCGTCGGTTAACTCCGGAATTGTGTGTCCGAGGTTCGATTCCTCGCTGGTGAAAGCCAGTAGCTCAGTTGGTAGAGCAACAATCTCCGGCGGCCACCACCATGACCACCCGGCACCCACAACAGAATTACGCGAGGTCGGGCGGGCCGAAGATCATCGGTTACCACTGATAATGGGCAGGTTGCGGGTTCGAGTCCCGCCGTCATTCGTGACGTAGCTCAATCGGCAGAGCAGCTTCCGGTGATCACACCACGTCCTCCCGGCCTCGTCATGACAGCGGTAAGAGGATCTCCGTCGGTCGAGCTTGTCGAGACCACGCCCCTCGCCGGTCGAGGTCGAGACCAACTCGTCGAACACGCCCGCTGTCCCCGAAACCGCGACGCGGGGACGGGCCGGAGCAGATCGGTTATCTCCCTTTTACGGATGGTCCAGGAGTGGACCAACCCGGCAGAAAAACCGGGTCCGGCCGGTCCGCACAATACGCCCGTCCCCGCCCGCACACCGAAAGGAGGAACTGAGAATGGACATCCTGCGCATGCTGAACCTGCGCCGGACCCCACAGAGCGAGGCCGCCGACCCCAAGCAGGTCGTGAACTCGGCAGGTGGCTACGTCTTCGAGTTGGACGACGCCGCGCGGCTGCGCCGGTTCCTCACCCTCGGTGTGGACGGCGGCACCTACTACGCCTCCGACCGTGCCCTGGCGATCGAGAACGCCGCGGTGCTGACCCGGATGGCGGCGTCCGACCCCGAGGGCCTGGTCTCCACCATCGTGGACGTCTCGACCCGTGGTGCGGCGCCGAAGCAGAACCCGGCGCTGTTCGCGCTGGCCTACGCGGCGTCGGTGCCCGAGGCGGCTCCGGCGGCGCTGGCCGCGCTGCCGCAGGTGGCCCGAACCGGTACCCACCTGTTCCTGTTCGCCGGCTACGTCGAGCAGTTCCGTGGCTGGGGACGTGGCCTGCGGCGTGCGGTGGCCGGCTGGTACACGTCGAAGGACGCCGATCGGCTCGCCTACCAGGTGGTCAAGTACCGCCAGCGTGAGGGCTGGTCGCATCGTGACCTGCTGCGGCTGGCGCACCCGGCGACGTCCGTGCCGGCGTTGCGGGACACCTTCGAGTGGGTGGTCCGTGGCAACGTCGGCGCCGAGGTTCCGGCTCTGGTCACGGGTTTCGCGGCGGCGCAGCAGGCGTCCGATGCGGCGACCTGGGCGCGGCTGGTGCGCGAGTACGGCCTCAGCTGGGAGATGCTGCCCGACCGGGCGCTCACCGAGCGCGCGGTGTGGGACGCACTGCTGGACGCCGGAATGCCGCAGACGGCGCTGATGCGTCAGCTGCCGCGACTGACCGGTCTGGGCATGCTGCCGTTGCTGGGTGGCCGGACCCGTGAGGTGGCCGCGCAGCTGGCGGACGCCGAGCGGCTCAAGCGGGCCCGGGTGCACCCGATGAATGTGCTGGTCGCCCAACGCACCTACGCCTCGGGCCGATCGGCCCGCGGTTCGGGGGCGTGGAAGCCGACCCGGCGGATCGTCGATGCCCTGGACGCGGCCTTCTACGCGGCGTTCGGTGCGGTCGAGCCGTCCGGCAAGCGGATGCTGCTGGCGGTGGACGTGTCCGGCTCGATGGGTGTGCCGATCTCCGGCATGTCGGTCACGGCCCGTGAGGCGTCCGCGGCGCTGGCGCTGGTGCAGCTGGCGACCGAGCCGGAGTCGAGCGCGGTCGGCTTCTCGGGTTCGTTCGGCCCCGGAAGCCACACCGAGCTGAAGCCGTTGGCGATCTCGCCGCGGCAGCGGCTCGACGACGCTCTGCGGGTGGTGGACGCGATGCCGTTCGGCCCGACGGATTGTGCGTTGCCGATGCTGTACGCGGCGGAGCAGGGTCTTGAGGTCGATGTGTTCGTGGTCTACACCGACAACGAGACCTGGGCCGGTGAGGTGCATCCGCACCAGGCGCTGCGGGCGTACCGCGAGAAGACCGGGATTCCGGCCAAGCTCGTGGTGGTCGGCATGACGGCGACCGGTTTCAGCATCGCTGACCCGGACGACGCCGGCATGCTTGACATCGCCGGGTTCGACGCGGCCGTGCCGAACCTGATCACGGAGTTCGCCCGTGGCTGATGCGCTGAAAGGAGGCGGTACCCCTGCCAGGGGTGCCGCCTCTCGCGCGTCGCGAGGCGGGGGAGTGTCGGACGCCCGGGCCGCGCGGGCGCGGGAGTTGCATCGGAAGGCTGTCGAAGCGGACGAGTTGGCGGCCCGGCAGCGGGCCGAGCGGGACGCGCTGATCCGCCGGCTGCGGGAAGAGGATCCGCAGCGGTGGAGCTATGGGGCGCTGGCGGCGGCAATTGGGTGCAGCCGGGAGTTGATCGCGTTGGTGGTGAAGCGAGGGGGGCAGACGTGAGGTAGGCAGCACCCGCTTGGCTGGGCGGCTGTCGAGCTGGGCGGATCGTTGATCCGGGGAGGTTTCAGGGAAAGGCTCGAAAGCGCGGGAGCGGAATCCAGGAAACGATCACGCAATACACAAGGCCGTCGCCAACATCCAATAGTGTTGCCTGCATCCATGTCCGCACGAGCAGGAGGGCACCTTGGCCCGGGCGATCCACCCATTTCCGGCACGCATGGCGCCCGAGGTGGCGCTGGCGGTCGTCGGCGATTCAACGCGTCCTCTTCGCGTGCTCGACCCGATGTGCGGCTCGGGCACAGCTTTGGCTCTCGGGGTGCTTCACGGCCACCAGGTCACAGGGTACGACCTAGACCCCCTCGCAATCCTCATGGCTAAGGTGGCAACGCAGCAAGTCAGGATCAATGAGGTGAGACGTCTAGCTACCGCCTGCCTGGCAGTGGCTCGACGTGCTCGGGCCACTGATGCCCGCTGGTCGGACAACGAGACCCGTGAGTTCGCTAGGTACTGGTTTGGCACTCCTCAGCGAAACCAGCTAGTGCGACTGTCTAGCGCAATCAACAAACTCGAACCCGGCCCAGAGAGGAACGCGCTCCAGCTGAGCCTCAGCCGCCTAATCGTGACCAAGTCACCGGTTGCATCGTTGGCCGCGGACACCGCGCATAGTCGCCCTCATCGCGTCCTTGATCAGTCTGACTACAACGTCTACGAAGGGTTTCGCGCATCGGTTGCCTCGATAGTAGCGGCACTCGATGCGCGACAATTGGCCGGCACTGCGCGCATCCAGATGGGCGATGCGCGGGACACAAGTCTGTTCACGGCCAATGCCTTCGACCTCGTCGTGACATCGCCGCCCTATCTCAACGCGATTGACTATCTCCGGGGACACCGCCTGGCGCTGATCTGGTTCGGTTACACGCTTTCAGAGCTTCGGGCGATACGGAGTGTTTCGATTGGCTCAGAGGCTGCGCGCCGACAGGATCCAACGGAGGCAAACGAGGATCTCTTTGATCGAGTAACCAGCCACCACAACATCACAGATACTCGTGTTCGGCGCCTGGTTCTCAGATATGCTCACGACATGCTTGAGTTGGCCGGCAACATACACCGCTGCCTGACGGATGGGGGGCGCATCGTTCTAGTAGTTGCCGACTCTGTCTTGAGGGAAGAGCGGATTCCGACGGGTGAGATCGTTAGGGCGGCGCTCACGGACAAGGGCCTTTCGATAGAATCTGTCAGAACCAGAGAGATTCCTGCGACACTTCGGTACCTGCCTGTGTCGAGGGCCGGGGAAAAGTTATCTAGACGAATGAAGCATGAATACGTGATCACAGGCGTGAAGGCTTCGTAATGGCCGTCTCGTCATCGCACACGCTACGGGTGCGACCCTACGCTCGCTTGTTGACGATGCTGGGCGAGCAGCTGATTAAGAATGATCGGGTTGCCCTGGCCGAGCTCGTGAAGAATTCCTACGATGCCGACGCTACCAGGGTTGAGATACGCTTCGAGGACTTCGGCCCAGGCTGGAAGAATGACGGAAACTCGCGAATTACTATTACCGACAATGGCGTAGGTATGACTCTAGATGTCGTGCGAGACCATTGGTTGAATCCGGCGACGGACGTCAAGGCTCGCCAAAAGAGAAAGAAGGACGGGGCGAAAACGCCGGGCGGTAGAATTATCCAAGGCGAAAAGGGTATCGGTCGCTTCGCAATGTTTAAACTTGGATCAGAAGTACACCTCGTAACCCGCGCGGCCGGCGATGCGCGGGAAGTAACAACAAGCGTCGACATCGCCTTTCTTGACGAAGGGGCAGGCGACGAGTCCGAAATTCAGTTCTTGGATGAGTTGGAGCTAGAAGTTGCTACACGTTCGCCGGAAGTCTTTACTGGCCGCGACGGTAGTTCGACTGAAGGCACCCAGCTTTCTATTACGGGGCTGCGAAGTAATTGGACGGAACAGAGCCTGAAAGATCTTCATCAGGCGCTGCTCCGGCTTCGACCACTAAGGCAGTTGCTTACCGGTCAGGCGGGCGCGGATCCCCTCAGTTTCGACATTGAGTATTTAGTCAACGGGGAACGGCCCTCGGGGCTCGATGACCCGGATGAACTTTTGGAGAATGCTGCCGAACATGCAGTCCTCCAGGTTGTTGGTGAGTATCTAAGTGCCAGCAATAGCTTCAAATTGACGATCAATAACGAAGATCGATCTGTCCCGCTGGACTCCACCGATATTCTGGCTCTGAAGCTCTATGAACGAGCGACTGGCGGGAAAGCCGGCCGTCAATTCAATTGTGGCGACTTCTCGTTTGAATTGCTCGTATTCGATCTTAGACCGGTTGCGGACGCACGATATCATCTCAACCCTCAAGATGTCGAATTGGTAAAAGGGCATCGCATATACCTTTACCGAGACGGCGTCCGTGTCTTGCCGTACGGCGATCCTGACGATGACTGGCTTCAACTGGATGCTATTCGCGGGACGGTGAAGGCCGACCGCCTGCTGAGCAACGATCAAACGATCGGTTTTGTCTATATTACCCAGGAAGGTAATTCGGGCCTTCGAGATAAGACGAGCCGCGAGGGACTCATTGATTCTGGCGTTGCTTACCGTGACTTCATTGGTTTGCTGCAGTTGGTTATAAGTTATTTGCGCGCACATGACTTCAGTCGCTATTTGGCCGGCAGTAATCGGAGGGTCGAAGCCACTTCGCGGCGCGCTATCGGTACAATCGATCGGCGTATTGCTGCAGTGAGGAAGGCCGTGAAGGGCGATAGCGCTGCTCAACGCGCGTTCGCCGATTTCGAGAAGGTGTACCGGATAGAACGTGCCTTCATGCAGTCGCGCGTAACCCGCTCTGAGGATCTGGCGGGAGTGGGGTTGTCAGTAGAGACGGCGTCGCATGACGTCATCGCATCGTCCAATCAGGCCTACCAGGACATGGCATTGCTAATGCAGCAACTGGTCGCTGAGTTCGGTGTGGATCATGAGATCACGTCGCGCGCTGACCGTCTCTCGGAATCGATCTCATTCATTGTTTCGCGTCTCCAGGATGTGCAGGGCCTCTTTGTCTCGAGCAGAAGGAGGGCCAGGCAACTTGATGTGGTGCAATATATTAAGAAGATTGAATCCATCTACTCTCGCACTCTGAGAAGCTCAGAAATTCAGTTCATTTTGACCGGCGATAGCTCGTTCGTGGTTAAGGCGCATGAAGCAACGCTGCTGCAGATCTTCCTTAACCTGGTCGACAATGCTGTATTTTGGCTGAATAAGTCTAGCATTGAGTCGCCGATTATCAAGGTTCATATAGATGCAGCTGAAGGAATGGCTGTCTTCGAAGACAATGGGGTCGGCATTAGCAAGCTTGATGTTCCATTCATTTTCGAACCATTCTTCTCCACTAAGGGTGACGAGGGTCGAGGGCTTGGCTTATACATAGCGGGTCAAGTGGCCGCCCGCGACGGATTTGAACTGGATCTCGTTCAGGAGGGGTCGACAACAAGGCGAGACCGGGTCCCTGCCCAGTTCAGGCTGAGGACCAAGCCATGAAGGGAGGTGCTCTGGACGTTGTGCGTGGTGCTGCCGTGGTGATTGATGACCGAATGGGTCAGGAAACTGACGTCAATGACCTGATGAGACAGCTGCGAGATGCATCGATTCCAACGGTGGAGCTGAAGCAGCTTCCACCGGTTGAGGCGCTGGTTCATTGGAAACAGTTTGCGCTCATCGTTATGGATTGGGCTCTCATTGACTTGGGCGATGCTTCCGACATTGAGATCCCAGGAGGCGTAACGGTACCTTCGGTATTGTCGGAGGAAGTTGTTGAGCGGAACATTGCGTTCATAAGGGCCTTGCTCGACGAAACTGCACTTCCGGTATTTGTGGCAACGAACGAGGATGTTGATCGTGTCAACTCGGATTTGTCGGACGCCTTCTGTGAAGCCTTCCCTGACTACGCGGAGCGGGTTCATGTCTTCAGCAAGCGGGAGCTTAAGCCCAATTTGTTTCAGACGATTGGCGATTGGCTCTCTTCGAGGCCGGCGCTCAGGGTCCTTGAAACGTGGCGGCGGTCCTACATTGCCGCTGAGATCAGCGTCTTCCATCAGTTTTCACGCGCACAACATGATTGGGTAGCGTCAATCCAGAGAGCAGCGAGTGCGGACACTGCTGAAGTGGGAGTCATGCTTCGGGACCTCATTGCGGCCAACATCCTGAATCGAGTTGGTCCGCTGGACGTGGTGCTTGACGAAGCTGCAACGAACGGCGCTCTCGCGGATGCTACCGCACTACGGCGCGTACTCCATTACAGCGCGGTGGTGCCCGACAGTTCGCTGGCCGCCTCGGAAGTGAGCACAGGAGACCTATTTGTTCCAGCGGATGCATCCGAGCCTTTCGAAGCTATCAGGATTCTCCTGACCCCGGAGTGTGACCTGACTTCGCGTGATGACAAATGGCGGTTCACCACGCTTACGGCGAAGCGTTCTCCGCGAGATTCTAAGGAGTCTAGGAATCGGGCCAAGGGTGCGTGGAAACCCTCTAGAGAACTCTACTTGACGGTGAACCTGTTGACCGAGGACTGCGTCGAGTACGATGTCGCATTGAAGGATTGGACATCTGAGATGGTGGTCCCGACTAGACTTGGCACGTCGCTGGTTATCTGGCCGGGATATCGGCGAATCGGCCGACTGCTGCCGCCATATTCAACCTTTCTTCAGCAGAATTTCGCGCAAGTTTCAATCCGCAAGGGTTTGCCACGACTGCCTCCTGATCTGTACGCGGCTGGCGGGTGTTGACCGTACTGGTGAACGGCTGGTGGGGCGGGTTGCTAGATCTCTGGTAGTGCGGGTTGCTAGGCGTCTTGTGTCGGAAGAACCTTGTTGGGCCTGACTTTCACACCTTTAGTGCCCTAGGCGCCCGCGCGTCGGAGAGAGTTCGGGGTCGATTTGCCCGCTGGAAGTCGAGTTGACGCTTGCAGGCGGGCGACAGTGTCGGGGCGACGCCGGCCCTGCGGCGCCCTTCATGGCTGAGATCGAGCTGGATTGGCCGCCTTTGCGCCCATTTGGGCCAGGATCCACCGACTCTGCCCGTTCGCGCCATCCCCGGGTGTCCAGGCATCCGTCGCTGGTCGCGAGGCTGTCGCAACGATTGGCGCCTCTGAGCGCACCCGAACGGGTCCTGAGCGCACGGCCGAAGAGGGCAATACCCGTGATTCTACCGCCGATTAGTGCCCCGAACTCGCCGCCAGAACCCCTGTGACAAGGCATGATGGCCGGCGAAACCTCGAAAATTAGTGCGAGGTGTGAAAGTCAGGCTGGGGAATTCGCTAGATGAAACTGGCCAGGTGGTCTGATCCGAATGAGTCGCTCGTGCGATGTTCGTGAGTGGCTGCGTCAGCCATGGCTAAGGGTTTCTGCTTGTTTGAGGATCAATTCGGTCGCCGCGGGTGCTTTGTCCGGTGGATAGCCGTGCCTAAGTAGTAGGCGTTTAATTGTGGTTCGCAACTTGGCGCGGACTTGCTCCTTGATGTTCCAGTCGGTCTTCGCATCGCGACGCACGATGTCGGTTAGGTCGTGGGCGATCTTCTTCATCACGTCGTCCTGCATGGCTTCACGGGCCGACTCGTTGGTGCGCAGAGCGTCGTAGAACGCGAGTTCGTTGTCGGTGAGGCCGGTCTGCCTGCCCCGGTCCTGCTCGGCCCTCAGCGCCTGCGCGAGTTGGACGAGTTCGGCCACGACTGCGGCGGTGTCGAGACTGCGGTTCTGGTATCGCAGGAGCGAAGCGTTGAGCATCTCGGAGAACTCTCGGCCCTTGACGAGGTTGCGCTTCGCAATAGCCCTGATCTCGGAGTTCAGCAGCCGCTTCAGGGCCTCCATCTGGATGTTGGGCCGGTCGGAGTCGGTGACCTTCTTGACGAACGCCTCGTCTATGAGGGAGATGTCGGGGTTGGCGATTCCGGCTTCAGCGTAGACGTCGACCACCCCGGTGCCAGTCATGTTCTCCGAGACGATCTGCCGGATCGCGGTGTCCAACTCGGCTCCGGCATCGGTCGCGCCGCGTCCGGCATTCTCGATCTTGGCGATGGCTGTGCGCACTGCGTCAAAGAACGCCACGTCGTCCCTGATCCGGCCGGCAGCGTCGCTGGCCGGGACGAGGGAGAAGAACGACCGGAGCCGCTGGACGTGTACGACGAAGCGCTGCTTGACGGTGAGTTCCTTCGGCTTGCCGTCCTGGGCCTGGTCTCCGACGCCCTCGAAGGCATCTTCTACGTAGTCTTGTTCGAGGAGCCACTCGACGGTGGCCATCACGGCGTTGATGTACGCCTTGGGGGTCTTCTCAGCGACGAGCGGTCGCCAGTCGAACGGGGCGAGGATGGAGCACGCGATGTCGTGCTCGTTGTTCATCTCGGGGATGGCGGTCGTCTCGATGTCGGCGCCGACCTGAGCGTTGTCGCGGTCGCGCTGGGTGTAGTCACCGAGCGCGGTCTTCAGGTCTTCTGCGATGCCGATGTAGTCCACGATCAGCCCGGCGGGCTTGTCGCGGAAGGTCCGGTTGACGCGGGTGATCGCCTGCATCAGCGAGACCCCGCGCATGGGCTTATCCACGTACATCGTGGTCATGGCCGGAGAGTCGAATCCGGTCAGCCACATGTCGCGGACGATCACCACGTCCAGCGGATCGCTCGGGTCTGAGGCACGAGCCTTCAGCACACGCATCTGCGCCTTGTTGCGGATGTGCTCCTGCCAACCTTCGGGGTCGGTGGCGGAGCCGGTCATGACGACCTTCATCCGTCCGCGCTCGTCGTCGGCGGCGTGCCAGCCGGGGCGCAGTGCCTTGATCTTGTCGTGCAGATCGACGGCGATCCGCCGCGACATCGTGACGATCATGCACTTGGCGTCGGGCATGACCTCCTTGCGCTTCTCCCAGTGCGCCACGATGTCGCGGGCCAACTCCTCCAGGCGATCCTCCGCGCCGACGACGGCCTCGACACGCGACCAGCGGGTCTTCAGCCGTTCCTGGGCGTCCTCCTCGCTGCCGGACACGGCGTCTGCGAAGGCATCGTCGATGTCGCTGAGGGCGTCGTCGGGCAGCCGCACCTTCGCCAGCCGGGCTTCGTAGAGCACCTTGACGGTCGCGCCGTCCTCGACGGCCTGGGTGAGGTCGTAGGTGTCGATCACGTCTCCGAAGACTGCCGTCGTGGAGCGGTCCTTCGCCTCAATCGGGGTGCCGGTGAACCCGATGAACGTCGCGTTGGGGAGCCCGTCGCGCAGGTGGCGGGCGAAACCGTCGATGAAGTCGTAGTTGGAGCGGTGTGCCTCGTCCACCATCACCACGATGTTCAGCCGCTCCGACAGGGTGGGGAAGCCGATCCCGGCCTCCCGCTCGTCCTTGGACAACCCGAACTTCTGGATCGTCGTGAAGACGATGCCGCCGGACTGCCGACCCGACAGCAGCGTCTTCAACTCCGCCCGCGAGTCCGCCTGCACGGGGGCCTCGGGCAGTGGTGCCCCGATCTTGGTCGCGGCGAAGGTGTCCTCAAACAACTGGTTGTCGAGGTCGTTGCGGTCGGTGAGCACCAGCAGCGTGGGGTTGTCCATCGCCGGGTGCCGCATCAGCGACCCGGAGTACCACGCCATCTCGAACGACTTCCCCGACCCCTGGGTGTGCCACACGATCCCGGCGCGGCCATCGTTCTCAACCGCCTCGATAGTCTCCGTGACGGCCTTCCGCACCGCCCAGTACTGGTGGTACTTCGCGCCGATCTTGGTCATCCTCTGCCCGTCGCCGGCGAACGCAACGAAGTTCCGCGACCAGTCCAGGAACACCTCGGGACGCAGGAAGCCAGCGACCATGACCTCGATCTCGGGACGGTACTTCGTCGTCAGACTCCTGCCATCGACGGTCTTCCACGCTTGGAAGTGGTTCGCCTGCGCGGTCAGCGTGCCCATCCGCGCCAGGAAGCCATCGGAGAGCACCACACCCTGGTTCCAAGTGAACAGGTCCGGCACCTGCGCCTTGTACGTCTGAATCTGCGCGTACGCGCTGGCGATGGTGGCGTTCGCCGCCCCCGGCTTCTTCAACTCCAGCAGCCCCAGCGGCAGCCCGTTGACGAACAGCACCACGTCCGGGCGGCGCTCTTTCTTCGCCCCCTGGATCGTGAACTGGTTCACCGCGAGGAGGTCGTTCGCACTCGGGTCGGTCCAGTCGATCAACCGCGCCCGGACATTGCGCAGGACGCCCTCGGCATCGCGATACTCGACCGGCACGCCCTGGGTCAGCAGTTGGTAGGCCCGCCAGTTCTCCGACTGCACCACCGCAGACTCGGGCCGCAGCGCCGCCTTGACGGCCTCCTCGACGGCCTCGTCGGGAAGCGCGAGGTTCAGGCGATAGATCGCTTCGCGGAGGCGTCTGACAAGAACGACTTCGCGGTAGTCGGAACGTTCGGCATCGGGCATACCAGGCGCGATCTCCGGGCCGTGGACGGTCTGCCAGCCTTGCTCGGCCAGCATCTCCAGCACCCACGACTCGAACTCCGACTCCGCCACGCTCACGATCAGGCCACCGCCTCCAGATCCCGCACACGCACCCTGCCCGACATCAGCAGCGGCAACAGTTCGTCACGCTGTCGAGTAAGCGATATGGCTTCCTCTTCGAGTTGCCCGGCGGCAAGCCAGAGCGGATCAATCACATGGCGGAACGTGTCGATGTCCTCCTTCGACACATCGGGAACGTGAACTGCTAGGAAGTCGGCTGCCTTGACTGCGGGGTAGGCGCTGCCGTCGACTCGTCCCACCAGCGCCTCCACGAACCGTTGGCTATCAGTGTGTGCGAATATCAGACTCATCGGCAGGCGAGTCGGACGGAGGACCGCAACTCCGGTACTTACGACCAGGTTCTCTATATCGCGAGTGAGCAGTCCGTGAGCGCGCCGGTTCGGACGCACTGTCGCCCACAGAACGTCACCAAGTGCGGCACCGCGTCTGGCTCTAGAAGGTGCTTCGCTCCATGTCGTTGATGTCGGCTCGCCTACTGAGCCGTCAGTCATAGTTCCGATGTCCAGATATCGGAGGGTAGCGCCAGGATCGCCCGGAGTGCGCTTCTCCGGGTTTGCAACTGCGACAGTCCCTAAGGGGATGCGAGCGGTCGCTCGGGCAACGGCGCGGGCGTAGACATCCCTGGTCAACTCAAGAATATCCGCGGCCAGTCGCCGGTTTGTCTCGATGAGGTCATCGAACGCCCCGAGCACGCCCACGATCCGCTCCTGCTCCTCCAGCGGCGGAAGAATACCAAGCGGGATCTGATAAATGTCCTTGACATTAAGGTGTTTCACCGTGCTTCCGGCCGAGTGCAGCTCCATCCAAGCCTGAGCCTGTGGAGCATGAAGGAGGAAGTAGAGGTATCGGTGGTTCAGCAGCGCCGCATCAGCGCTCAGCAACACTGTGCGCTGGCCCAGGCAGACCCGTTGATCCTTCGGGACGATGACACAATCTCCCACGGGTGCTTCTCGTGCAAGGATGAGGTCTCCGTGTGCTGGCACGCGGCGAGCGGTGAACTGCTCGTAGGTCGAGACGTCAACCGCACGGCTCTGGTCATACACGATGCGACCACTGCGGATTGCCTTCGTGCCAACCGACCATGCATAACGCTCGTTCGGCGCACATGCCGTTGCTGTCTTGTGTTCGCAGTCCGTGATCACTGCGACATCACCAAGATTGGTCACGGCGACACCTGCAAAGTGTCGAGTGCAGCCTCTATCTCGACTTGAAGGCGGGAGCGCCTCACAAACCCCTCACGAATCTCGTCGGCGAGCCGTGTGATCTTCTCGTCCACTGGTTCGCCGTCGTCTTCGGCCGCCTCGGTGCCGACGTAGCGTCCGGGGCTGAGCGCGTAGCCCGCGTCCGCGACCTGGCTGAGGGCGACCGATGCGCAGAAGCCGAGCACATCCTCGTACGGTGGAAGGTCAGCGTCGCCGCGCCAGGCATTGTAGGTGTCCGCGATCCTGGTCACGTCCTCGGGCGAGAGGTTGCGGTGTGTGCGGTTCTCCATGTAGCCGCTCTCGCGGGCGTCGATGAACAGTACCTCGCCTCTGCGGTCGCGTTGGGACCGCTCGGACTTCACCTTGTGCGCGGTCTTGTCCTTCGTGCAGAACCAGAGGGACACGGGAATCTGCACCGAGTAGAACAACTGGGAGGGCAGAGCGACGATGCACTCCACCACGTCGTCATCGACCATCCGCTGTCGAATGTCCCCTTGGCCGGAGGAGTTCACGGTGAGCGATCCGTTGGCCAGGACCACGCCCATCGTCCCGGTGGGGGACAGGTGGTAGAGCATGTGCTGGAGCCAGGCATAGTTCGCGTTGCCTGGCGGCGGGGTCCCGAACCTCCATCGTGGATCGTCGGCCAGGCGCTCTCCGCCCCAGTCGGAGATGTTGAACGGGGGGTTGGCCATGATGAAGTCGGCCCGCAGGTCCGGGTGCAGGTCGTTGTGAAAGGAGTCGCCCCACTCCGGCCCGAGGTGCGCCTCGATACCCCGAATGGCGAGGTTCATCTTCGCTAGCCGCCAGGTCGTGGGGTTCCGCTCCTGCCCGAACACGGAGAGGTCGTTGCGGGAGCCGCCGTGCGACTCCACGAAGTGCTCGGCCTGCACGAACATGCCGCCGGAGCCGCAGCACGGGTCGAAAACCCGACCGTTGTATGGCTGCAGCATCTCCACCAGAAGCGAGACGACGGAGCGTGGGGTGTAGAACTCGCCGCCGTTCTTGCCCTCGTTAGAGGCGAACTGCGCGAGGAAGTACTCGTACACGCGCCCCAGTACGTCCATCCCCTCGCGTTCGGCTGCGGCGAGATCGTCGCGGGAGAAGGTGTCGATTAGTCCGCCGAGCGTCGCGGGGGTCAATTCCCGGCGTGCGTAGGTCTTCGGAAGCACACCCTTCAGGGAGGGGTTCTCCCGCTCGATGGCCTCCATGGCCGCGTCGATGCGCTGGCCGATGTCGGTCTGCTTCGCCGCCTTGCGCAGGTCAGTCCAGCGGTGCCCAGCCGGAACCCAGAACACGCCCTCGGCGGTGTACTCGTCGCGGTCTTCCAGCACCGCCTGCCGCGCCTCGTCGGTGGGCATGTAGTAGTCGCTGCCCTCGTCCTTGACCAGGTCGGCCAGCCGAGCGTGCCGGGCCTCGAACTTGTCTGAGACGTACTTCAGGAACAGCAGGCCGAGGACGACATGCTTATATTCGGCGGCGTCCATGGATGACCGCAGCCGGTTCGCGGCCTCCCAGAGGGCGTCCTCCAGTCCGAGCGCGGTGGTTCTTGTGCCTCGTGCTGCCATGTGGTGGGCCGTCCTTACGTGCTCCCAGTGGTTCGCTGACGTCCGCATGCTATGGCCTTGACGGCGTCATTGCAGGTTGGCGCCCGTCGGCCGCGGGCCGGGTATTGGATTTAAGCGCAGCACGAGCTCTCAGGCCCGCTTGCGACGTCCTTGTCTGACAGGCGGCGATATTGTCCTAAGCTATCGACGTGGAGTGGGCCAGTGGACTTGCAATCGTGGTGTCGGTACTGTCAGCTTTCTTCGCCGGTTTGGCCTGGTGGCAGTCGAGACGACAGGCTATTGCTTCAGCTGAAATGGTCGACATTGAACGTGGTCGTGTGGAGCGACAGGCGATCGAAGCTCAGTCGGCCCGCGTGACGATCGGAGTCGATCGTGGTTCGATCAAACTGCAGAACATTGGACAGTCGGTGGCTCGGAGCGTGAATTTTGTACCCGATATACGGATCGGGGACAGCGGGTCGATGCCGCATTTCGATCTCTCGATGTTTCCTTGCGACCTTCAACCAGGGCATGAGATTCGCGTTCACTTTGTGGAAGTCGCAGCCAGCGTAGGTCGATTGCAGGTCGGCCTGTCATGGGTCGACGAGCGCGGTCGACAACAAGAATTCATGCTTCTCGCGCTAACCTGATTGTTCAGACGAGAGGCTGGCCGATGGGTGCAGGCGTATCGAGTGCTTGGCGGGAGCTCACGATCGACCATTCCGGCAGCAAGATGTGCTTGACGTCATGAATCAGCTACGAACCGTGGCGATCTGCATGAGATGCGGATCGATCTGACTCGCCGCAAAATCTATGAGGTCCGGCGCAGGAACTCCGCGTACCGCTGGTTCAGGCGGTCGGCGTCAGGCCGATCCTTGCGTTGTTCAGGCAACGTGAGCCGAATGCCATGCATTCCTTGCAGCCCGTACCGCAGCATCGGGCCGTCAGTCTCTTCGAGTAGTTGACGGTCAACTCTGACCTGGTAGTCGGGCGAGATGCCGATCAGGTACCCATCGAAGGCCGCGTGATGGATCTTGCACAGCGACAGACCGTTCGACACCTCGGGCAGGCCCTGCTCGTCCCGATCGGCGATGATGTGAGCGGCGTCCAGAAGCTCGCCGTGCCGGAGTCGACAGACGGCGCAACGTGTCGAATACGCCGCGATGACGCGCCCTCGGAATTCCGCCTGATGCAGACGCTGTTTCACTACGCGCTCTACGTAGCGACGCTCGAGCGGACTTGGGTCACCAGCCAGGAAGCGCACGCTTTCGTCGAGTGCAAGGAGGAACTCTCGCTTCTCGATCAGGTCGCCCACGACGTACACCGGAGCGATCGGTACGAAGACTCCGTCACGCACCTTCCGCAGCAGGATGATCGGCTTCTGTAGTTCGTATGCCTTGCGGAGCTTCGCGTTAACCCCGTTGGTTGGCCCGTCCTGGTAGGCGTAGTGGAAAAGACCTCCGGCCACCTCGCGGTCCGCATAGGGGCCGTCGGGCGAGCTGAGCACGCTCAGCGTGGCGTCCATGTCTCTTGGATTCCAGATGCCTCGGGTTCGGTCGATCACTCGCTGCGAGCCATTGGCCAGCGGCATAGATGTCAACTCGTCACGAGTAACGAAACCACCATTGCGGCTGGCGCGATCGAGAACAGCCGCGATGATCTCGTCGCGTAGATGCTCGCTGGTGTCCACAGCTGGTTCCTATCACAGCAGCTCCGGCATGGGCAGAGTTCAGCCGGTAAGGATGCAGGGTCGAGCCAGCGCGAGAACTGTCTGCTGACGTCGTGATTGCCACGGAGAATGACCGTGCACGGACGCCTCAATCTGCCCGCCGCCGAAAGAGTTCGGCCGGTTTGCCCCGCATTCCCCGACGGATCTGTCCGGTTGGTTCGAGGCCCGGCAACATCGCTCGGCGGAAGGTGTCGGCGATCAAGTGTTCACCAAGCACAGCCTCGTGTAGAAGGCGCAGATCGCGAATAGCCAAGCCGTCAGGGTCTGGTGGCAGGAGGTGCCGAGGGTCGGGTGCCTGCCGATACTCCGCCCGGAGTTGGGTGGCGGCGTGCCCCACGATCGCGGCGTGGTCGTAGGCCAGGGGAGGCAGCTGGTCGACAGGCATGAGGCGGGTTCGCTCGGTGAGCGGGATCTGGTCGGCGCGCACGGCGTCCAGGTGAGCAACCGAGAGCACCCAGCCGCGGTCGTCCCGCTTCGGGTCGTCGAAGACCTGCAGCTGGCGCGGGTTGAGGCCCTGGATGCCGGCCTTCTCACGGAGTGCGCGGAGCGCGGCTTCCCGCAGCGTCTCATCAGGGTGGAGGAATGTTCCGGGCAGCCTCTCGTCGCCCGATTCGTCGCGAATGAGAAGGACGCACAGGCGCCCGTCGTGCACGGTCAGGGCGGCGGTGTCCACGGCCACGGACGGGCGCGGGTAGTCCTCGAGGGTCTTGCCGGAGCTGTCGCGGTAGGTGTTCGTGGTGGCCACGGACAAAGATTAGGCGAGAGTTGCGCAAAAGTCAGGCGACGCCGTACTCTGAACGAGTTGAACTGATAGTGAGCTAAATGGGGCGACGGAGATGGGACTGAGTGACTACGGAAGGCGGATGGCCTCGCTGACGTCCATGCAGTTGGACCGGGCGGTCGGCGCGATCGTCGCCTCGGCGGCAGGTGATGCGCTGGGTTCGGCGTACGAGTTCGGGCCAGGGCTCTCTGATACCGAAACGCCGGAGTTCGGGCGTGGGGTCTTCGGGCATGCGCCGGGGGAGTGGACCGATGACACGGCAATGGCGATGCCGATTCTGGACGCGCTCGCCGACGGCCACTCGCTGCTCGATCCGGCAACCCTGGCAACGATCGTGGCGCGCTGGCGGGAATGGTCGGCGACCGCGAAGGATGTTGGGGTGCAGACTCGGTCGGTGCTCGGACAGCTGGGCGACGACTGCTCGGAGGCGGTCGTGCGCGAGGCGGCGTGGGCGGTGCATGAGCGGTCCGGGCGCAGTGCGGGTAATGGGTCGCTGATGCGCACCGGTCCGGTGGCTCTGGGGTTCCTGGCTGAGGGGTCTGAGGCGGTGCTGGCCGAGGCGGCTGGACGGATCGCGCAGCTCACACACTACGAACAGGACAACGTGGATGCGGTTGTGCTGTGGTCGCTGGCGATTCGGCACGCGATCCTGACCGGGGAGTTCGATCCGAAGGTGGGGTTGGAGTGGGTCGGGCATGTGCGCTCGGGTGGCGGAGGGGTCTCGACAAGCTCGACCAGCGGTGGTGGGGTCTCGACAAGCTCGACCGGCGGTGGTCGCGATCGGTGGGAGCGGTTGATCGACGAGGCCATGGGGCCTGGTGCTCACCCGCGGGACTTCAAGGACAAGAACGGCTGGGTGGTGGCGGCGTTCCAGGGTGCGCTTGCGGCCGTGGCGGGCGCCTCTGGAGTTCGTGATGCGCTGATCCGGGCCGTCCGGGGTGGTGGCGACACGGACACGGTGGCGGCGATCGCCGGCTCGCTCGCCGGTGCGATCTGGGGTGCCGCGCAGGTGCCGCTGAGCTGGCAGCGAGTGCTGCATGGTTGGCCTGGCTGCCGGACCAACGACCTGACCAGGCTCGCGATCCAGGCGGCTCGTGGTGGGCGGGCGGACTCGGCTGGCTGACGCAGCGCGAACATGGGCATCGCTGGCCTACGACGGAAGCCTGCACCTGAACGGCCAGGATCTCGGCCCGGTGGCAAGCTGGTCAGCGTTTCTCCGGGTGCTTCCAGATCGCGTGCAGCGGGCGCATGCCGTCCTCCACGTGGTCGGCGATCGGCTTGGTCCGGCCCTCCTCGAACCAGAGCTCGAGCGCTGCGACGTAGCCGTAGCAGAGGGCGTGGCTGACGATGCGAGCGTGCGCGGGGGTGAGTTCGAGGCTTTCGGCGAGCACTGGCGCTATCCGTTTGCTGGCCCGGTCCATGGCGGACAGCAGGGCGGCGTGCACGGAGGGCACGGCGAAGAAGAACGGGATCCGGCGCCACGCGTCCGGGGCGTCGGAGTCGGTCGTCGCGCTCTCCTGAGGGGCCTCGTATCGGTGCACGCTGCTCACCAGTCGGTCGATGGGGTCGCCGGTCAGGAAGATAGCGCGCACCTCGTCGGCAGTCATGTCTTCGAACTCGTCGAAGACGACCAGGCCCTCCTTGGTGCCGAAATACCGGTAGACCGATGACGGGGACACCCCCGCCGCGGCCGCGACCGCCTCGATCGTGACGGCGTCGAAGCCACGCGTATGTGGTGATCCTGGCCACCGTGGGTGTGATCGGTCTGATCGGCTGGTTCGTGACGATCCGGCTCGCCCGCCGTGGACGCGGCGCCGCCCGTTGGCTGGACGCCGTCGTCTCGGCATTCATCCTTGTCATCGCACTGATCGGGCTGACCACACCGGACACCTCCGGCATGATCGGGCTCGCGCCCGTCTTCGGCTGGCTGCTGCTGATCCCTGGCCTGTTCGGCGCGATCGCGCTGGTGCGGATGCGGCGACGGACGCACTCGGCGTAAAGGAGAATCGCATCATGCGTGTTTTCGTTGCCGGCGCAACCGGCGTGCTGGGCTCCCGGATCGTGCCGCTGCTCGTCGCGGCCGGTCACACTGTCGCCGGAATGACCCGATCGGCCAGCAAGTCGGACCTGTTGCGCTCCCTGGGTGCCGAACCCGTGGTCTGCGACGCCTACGACCGGGACGGCGTCGTCCAGGCGGTCACCGCCTTCGCGCCCGACCTGGTGCTGCACGAACTCACCGACCTGCCCGACACCGTCGAGGAACTGCCGGCCAACCGGGACGCCAATGCCCGGATGCGCCTCGCGGGCACCGACAACCTGATCGAGGCCGCGGGGTCCAGCGGCTGCCGGCGGTTCGTCGCGCAGAGTGTCGCCTGGGCCGTGCTACCCGGCAAGGGTGCGGACGCCGTCGCACACCTGGAGAACGCCACGCTGGCGTTCGGCGGCGTCGTGCTGCGCTACGGGCAGTTCTACGGTCCCGGCACCTTCTACCCGGACGTCCTGCCCGACGAACCGCGTGTCCACGTCGACACCGCCGCCCGACTCACCGTCGCCGCCCTCGATGCGCCCAGCGGCGTGATCACGGTCGTCGACGACGAGGCGACATCCGGGTGATGAGGCAGGGGAGCGTCCGTCGACGCGGCCAGTATCGGTGGGCGACCCCCGAGCATGATGGGTTAGGACGATGATCAGCACCGAATTCCCCAGGGACCTGTTCATGACCGCCGCGATCTTCGGCATCGCCGCGTTCGTCTGGGCCGGCTGGGGCCAGGAACGTCCGCCGAAGCACTGGCTGTGGCGGGTTCTGCTGGTCATCGTCCAACTCGGAGGTGTCGTGGCCGGCGGCTTCGGAGTCACCCTCGCCGTCCGCAACTGGCGCGGTCCGACCGCGATCGTCGTCGGCGGACCGCCCTTCGTCGCCTACATGATCACCTTCGCCGTCGAGGTCGTGGCCATCGTCGTGCTGGCGATCTGGGCGGCCCGCCGGAAGCGGACGGACCTGATCGCCCCGCTGGCCCTCGCAGTAGTCGGCATTCACTTCATTCCGCTGGCCTGGGTCTTCGCCCAACCGATCTACGCGGTGACCGGGGTGATCACCACGGCGATCGCCGTGGTCGCCGCCCGCGTACCCGACCGGTGGGCGGCGCGAAGCTTCTGGTGCGGCCTGCTCGGCGGAGCGACTCTGCTCGCTGTCGGGTTGCTCTGCCTGTTCGCCGCGACTTAAGGATGCGCTGATCAAAGCCCTCCATCGTCGTCCCGGACTTGATCCGGGATCTCCCGACTGAGATCCCGGGTCGGAGCCCGGGATGACGTAAATGATCAGCACTTCCTTAGTCGAGAACGGGGTGGGGCGCACCCCAAGGGAGCCTTACGGCGTTGGGTCGCCGCGGGTAGCGTCGGGAGCAACCCCGTGAACCCCGATGGAGGAGGAACCCATGCCCGATCATCAGCCGACCCGCCGCTCCCGCGGACGCCGGAACCTGGCGGTGATCGGTGCCGCTGTGGCCGCCTGCGCAACCGTCGGATCGCTGCTGACCGACGCCAGCAGCAGCTGGTACGAGAAGCTGAAGAAGCCGTCCTGGCAACCGCCGGCCGCCGCCTTCCCGATCGTCTGGACGTCCCTCTACGCGATCGTCGCGCTCTCCGCTGCGAGGACCGTCACCCAGCTGGAGGCCCAGGGGCGCGAGGCCGAAGCGTCCAGCTTCAGGCGTGCGCTGGCGTCGAACCTGCTGCTCAACGCCGGCTGGTCCGGGTTGTTCTTCCGGGCCCACAACCTGCCCGTGGCGACCGCCGGCGCGGCGGCGCTCGCGGCGTCGTCGGCCAAGCTGGCCAGTCGCGCCGCGTCCGTCAGTTCCGGGGCGGCGCTGGGGCTCGGCGCTTACGCCGCCTGGTGCGCGTTCGCGACCGTGCTGTCGAACAAGCTTGCCGCGTTGAATCCCGAGGACGAGTAGCGTTTTCGGCCGGCGGTGAGGGTCTCGACAAGCTCGACCAACGGTGAGCGGTGAGGGGTCTCGACAAGCTCGACCAGCGGGGAGCGATGAGGCGTCAGCGCTGGGCTTTGGCGAGCCGGTAACCCACTCCGCGGACCGTTTCGATGAAGCGCGGGTTGGTCACCGAATCGGAGAGCTTGCGACGCAGGTTCGCGATGTGGCTCTCGATCGAGCGGCGATCGGCCTCGACGACATAGCTGTTGACGTCGTTGCGGACGAAAGCGGCCAGCTCGTCCTTGCTGATCACCCGCCGGCTGCGTTGCATGACCGCCGACAGCAGGTCGAACTCCGTCCGGGTCAACTCCACCGGATGGCCGTCCAGCTCGACCAGCCGCATCTCGGGATGCATCCGCAACCCGTTGTGCTCCAGCCAGTCACCGTCACCGGCCTCGTCGTCGACGGACGGCGTCGTCACCCCGGGAATGTGCTGTTCGAGCTCGCGGCGGCGGATCATCGCCTCCACGCGGGCCCGCAGTTCACGCGGCCGGAACGGCTTGGCCAGGTAGTCGTCGGCGCCGGAGTTGAGGCCGGTCAGGGTGTCGATCTCGTCGCGGCGGGCGGACAGCATGATCACGTAGGTGGTCGAGAACTCGCGAATGCGGCGGACCACCTCGAAGCCGTCGATGCCGGGAAGGTTGACGTCCAAGGTGGTCAGCGTCGGCTCGTGTTCGCGGATCAGCTCCAGGCCGGTGAGGCCGTCCTCTGCGGTGTAGGTGCGGAAGCCGGCCTGGGTGAGGACGACCGCCAACAGGTCGGCGATCTCGGGATCGTCCTCAATGATCACTGCATGTCGTTCGCCAGGCGTGGTGTCACTCACGTACTTTCACACTCCCATTCCCGACGGTCCGGGCCACATAGTAGGTCTGGACGTCGACGGCCTGCACCTCGAAATCAGCGACGCGGTTGAGAATCTGCTCGGACGCCCGAGCCATCGAACGGTTCTCTACGTTATACCCACACATGTCGTAGGCGAGGATTCCGCGCGCGGCGGCGACTCGTTGCGCCAGACAAGTCACCATTCGTGAGAACACCGGGTAGCGGCGCATATCGGGCCGGACCAATGAGACCCCGCTGTAGAACAAAGCGCCGCGGGCCCATTCGTCCGGATAACGATGCTGGTAGTACTCGGGGCTGATCCAGGGCATCGTCGAAATGTCGTCGGCGACGGTGGTGAGTCCTGCCACATGGCCGTCGGTGTCGAGCGCCACGTACTTCCAGACCCGCGGGTCCTCCAGTTCGGCCGAGAACTCGTCCTCGGTGAGCACCTGACGCGCCGCAGCCAGCACGCGCAGCGGCCCGAACGACTCCTCGTAGACCGGCCAGAAGCTGTCCTTCAGTTCGGGACGTGGCTGCCGGCCGCAGATGATGGTGAAGTCACCGAAGTCCCACGGGCCGTCGACGTTGCGCTCGGTGACGTCGCTCACTCGGCAGCCCAACCCGCCGTGCTGTAGGTGGCCACCACGACCGAGCAGGCGGGCTGACCCGAGCAGTGCGCAGAGCTGAGCACGAGATGCTCGATGGCGAAGGTCTCGTCGCGCCCGTTGGCCATGTCGGTGAGGCTCGAGGTGATCATGGTCCTGACCTGCTCCTCTGCATGACCGTTGTGCTCGACGAACAGGCCCCGGCCGGAGCCGTCCGTGGCCAGCGCCCAGCCGATGCCCGAGCAGGCGTCGTCGCCGCGCTCGGTGGCGAAGGCCACGGCGTACACGCAGTACAGGGCGTCACCGAACGTGCCGCGCAACTGCTCCTCGGGTGAGCACACCACGACATCGGAACCGGGAGGGATGATCGAACTCAGCCGGATCAGGTTGTGGTCCGCCACGCCCGCAGATCGGAGCGCCGCATCGAATGCGGCCATCGTGGTGCGGCCCTTCCCGCTGCCTGCGGTGATCCTGATCGTCAGGCCACCTCCTGGCGTTGCGAGATCTTGAGAACCTTGCTCGGTCAACTCGATTTCATCCTTCCTGTGTGCGCGGCTCGAGCGCGCTTGCGCCCACGCCTACGGGCATTTCGTCGTTCTCGGCCGCGGTGGCGGGCGCGGTGCTCGCGGGCAGTTCGAACCGGAAGGTCGAACCGGCGCCGAGAACACTTTCCACCCAGATCCGGCCGCCCATCCGTTCGATCAGGCCGCGGCAGATCGCCAGGCCGAGGCCGCTGCCGCCCTTCTCGCGGGTATCGCTGGCATCGACCTGGCTGAACCGGCCGAAGATCTCTTCGAGCTTGTCGTCGGGGATGCCGCGTCCGGTGTCACTGACGGCGAACTCGATCAGCTCGCCGGCCGCACGCGCCTCGACCAGCACGGAATCGCCCGGGTCGCTGAACCGGACGGCGTTGCCGATCAGGTTGATCAGCACTTGGACCAGCCGGTCCCGGTCGGCGATCACCCGGCCCTCCGCGGGGCCCAGCCGTAGGCCTATACCGGCGGCCTGAGCCAGCCCGGAGGTCGCGTTGACCGCCTCCTGGCAGGCGGCCACCACCTCATGGGTCCTGATGGACATCGGCAGCATGCCGGTGTCGAGGCGCTCGATCTCAAGAATGTCGTTGACCAGCCGGCCCAGTCGGACGCTGCCGGTGGTGGCGATGTCGATCATCTTCGCGGCGCGCGGCGGGAGTTCACCGAAGGCGCCGCCGGCGATCAACCCGAGCGCCCCGCGGATCGAGGTCAGCGGCGTCCGCAGCTCATGGCTGACGACCGAGATGAACTCCTGCTTCATCCGGTCCATCTCGCGGCGCTGGCTGACGTCACGGAACACCACCACGGCGCCGCTGATCACGCCGATGTCGTCCCGCAGCGGGCTGGCGGTGGCTTCGATCACGATCGTTTTACCGTCGCCTCGCACGTAGAGGTCGTCCTCGCCTGCGGCGGTCAGGCCCGAGGAGGTCGCCTCGGTGATGTAGCAGCCTTCGATCGGGTAAGGGGTGCCGTCGCTTTGCGGGGCGTGGAACAGGTCGTGCGCGTTGGCGCCGATGAGGTCGCTCTCCGACCGCTTCAGCAGCCTGGTGGTGGCGCCGTTGACCATGGTGATCCGCCCGTCGCGGTCGACGCCGTAGATGCCGTCGGCGACCGAACTGAGCAACAGTTCGCGCTGATTGGTGATTTCGCGGAGTTCTTTGGTGCGTTCCAATACCCGGATCTCCAACGACCGTCGGAGTTGTTCGTTGTCCATCACCAGGACGATCTGGCGGATCACGACGGTCAGGATGAGGACGCCCCAGATGACCCGGCTGGCCACATTGAGTTCGCTCATCGCCGACATCATGATGCTCGTCCCGGTGCCGGCGAGGAAGATGGCGAAGAACACGATCGTGCTGCGCACCGACGATGTTTCGAGCTCCGGCTCGGTCGACTGGACGCGGGCGTCGGGGTGCAGCGCGGCGAGCGCGAACAGCAGGTAGCCGCCCAGCCAGCCGAGATCCCACAGGCTGCCGAGCCCGTAGCCGCCCAGGGAAAGGTTGACGGCGTAGGCCATGTCCGAGATGCAGTAGAGCATGAACGCCACGCCGACCAGCAGCAGCGGCGTCCGGCTCGACTTCCCGCTGCGGGCGATCAGCAGCACCGCCATGGTGGCGACCACCAGATCGAGCACGGGCAGGGCCAGCACCTGGGCCTGGCCGAACAGTGAGGTGTCCTGACCGGCCAGCAGCGTCGGGAAGATCACTGAGCTGGCGATCAGCAGTGCTGACGCGCCGACCATCAGGCCGTCCATGATCAGTCGGGCCAGGTCGGTGCCGCGCCGTCGCACCGGTGGGAACAGGGCCAGTCCGATGATGCAGATGCACAAGCCGGTCATCAGCATCAGATTGACGATCAGATCCCACTCCGGGCCGAGAAGGCCGAGGCCGATGAAGACGCCGATCGCGTTGACCAGGACCGCGATGCACAGCCCGATCGACAGGCTGAGCCAGGCGCGCCGGCGACGACCGCTGCTGTGGTTGACCCGCCAGGCGGCGGTCGAGGCGGCCATCACGCCGAAGGAGAGCAGGAAGAGCGTAGTGATCTGCCCGGCGAGCTCGGGGTCGGACGTGGTGACGATCGTGACCGCGAACAGCAAGCAAAGCAGTGGTCCGGCGATGCAGACGACCGCGAAGGGGCGCGAAGGCAGGTTTTTAGGCATTGAGGGGCTCGCAGCACGAAATGGGGGTAACGCTCGAGAACGGGGGAACTCGGTCGGAGTATACGACTGCCCGGCAAGGATTGTCACAACGGCACGACGGGGCCAGGTTAGGGGGCCACAGGGCGCCCCCGACGGGTCGCGATCACCTGTTCACCTCGGTGCGACACAGCATTACGATGACCCCAACCCCCAGGAGGTATCGTGCCCAGCCCGGATGATTCGGATTCCAAGCTCTTGCTCGTCGTTGACGACGATGACGACATCCGCGAAGTGGCGGCCACTTCATTGGAAGTGGTAAATGGATTTCGCGTGATCACGGCCATCAGCGGGTCCGAAGCGGTCATGACCGCCCGTGCGAATCTGCCGGACGGAATCCTGCTGGACATGATGATGCCCGGAATGGACGGCCTGCAGACCCTGGCGGAACTCCAGTCCTACCCGGAGACGAGGAGCATTCCGGTTGTGCTGCTGACTGCGCGGATCGACGGCGAACACCCGGGCGGCGCGGTCGCGGGGTTGATTCGCAAGCCGTTCGATCCGATGCAGCTTGGCACCGAGGTATCGCGCATCATGGGTTGGTCGTGACGGATTCGCAGGACCCGATGGCCGCCGCGTACGCCGCCCTGGCCGATCGCGCGTGGCGGTCGAACCAGGCCCGCGCGGCAGAGATGACCGAGTCGGTGGGGCAGTGGCGCGGGATGGGCTCGCTCTCGACCGAACTCTCCGAGCGGCTGCGGGCCGCGGCGCACGGCGTGCGCGGATCGGCCGGAACCTTCGGGCATGAGGCCGCGGCAGATGCCGCCGAGGAGCTGGAAGAGCTGTTGGTCGGCGACGCGCAGCCACGGCTGGACGTCGTCGCCGACCTTGTCGCTCAGGTCGAGTCGGCGCTCACCGAACCTCCCGAGCTGAGCTGAGCCGGCGCGCCGTTGGCCGAGACCTCGCCACCGTTGATTGAGCTTGTCGAAATCAACTGCCAGGTGTCTCGACAAGCTCGACCAACGGATGTTGCGCGGGTCGGTCAGCGCTACGAGAGCAACTCGCGCGTCACGCTGGCCGCACGCGCCAGCTCGGCGAAGAGCACCCCGACATCGGGCTGGCGATGTCCCACGGCGAGCCGCAACGCGGCGGCTCGCAGGCTGAGTTCGTCGGCGCCCACCATGTGACTGGACGTCTCCAGCGTGAGCAGCCGGGTGACCGCCTCGTCGGAACGGCCTTCGCGGATCGTTCGGGCGATCTCCTGGATGCGCTGCTCCAGCAGCTCCAGGTAGTTCTGCCGGAACCGCTCCACGGCAGCGTCGTCATCCAACTGATCGCGTAGATCGTCCAACGCGACGTTGGGAGATGAGACACCCGGGGCGTCGACGGGTTGCTTGCCGGCGTCCTCCCGGGCCGGCAAGCAACTCACGACGCACCCCCGTGCGGCTCGGAGGCGGCGCGAAGGGGCTTGGTGGCGGCCCCCCGTCCACCGAAGGATGTGACTGTCACCCCCATGCCAGTCCCCTCCTTCGACCCTTCGCGTCCTGCCCCGGTAACCAGACGAGTCCCCGGGTGTGCGACCAATGCTGCGCGAGCTGTTTGCAGGCCATCTGGAGACAACCTCAAGATCGGCTCAAGATTGCTCAAGACTGGCTGGTCATCGCCGGCCGGCGGCAGCGGCGACGGTTAACGCTGAAATTGCGAACGGCCGGCCGATGTCGAATGACATCGGCCGGCGCGTCCAGTGCACCGGTGTCTGGCCGTCGCGGCGAAAGACCCTGTCCCTTGCGGCACCCCCACCAACAAGGAACGGCCTGCCAAGTGGCTGGCGGCGTCCGGTCGCTTACTCGCGTGGCTCCGAGCCCCCTAGTTCTCGGTGGTCCCGGTGCATGCAGGTACTTTGCCCAGCGATGCTCAGCGCGCCCTTGAGACAAGCTCAAGGATTGCTCCAGATGTGCTGGAGATTTGGAGCGAACCGCCTACTCAGCGACGCGCGCGCGGCGTCCGGGCCAGGTAGGCGAGGCCGCGTGGGCTGATTTCATAGCCGACCGGGTGGCTGATGGTCAGGCCCAGGTTCTTCAGTTTGCGAACGTCGATCTTGAACGGGTCCCGCTCCCGGCCCATCTCGGCGGCCAGGTCGGGGGCGCGGGTGTGCGGACGGCGCTCGATCAGCGCCAGAGTGTCCAGCGTCCACGGTCCGTGGCTGCTGGCCCGGTCGAGCCGTTCCAGCTTGGCGTCGAGGGCGGCGATATCGGCGTCGCTGAGAGCATCGTCGCTTCTCAGCGCGATGCGCGGATCCTCACCGGCCCAGCTCAGGCGAATCCGGTAGGTCGGCCAGCCGGGTTCGCCGGCCAGTCGTCGGCGCACCGAGTCGGCGTTCGGGTGCCCGGCCCGGGCGGCGTCCGCGTCGGTGATCTGGGTCGGATCGATGACCTCGACGGACTCGACCCGGACCACGCCGGCAGAGGTACGGAACTCCGAGCCGGTGCGCACGTCGGGACGCCGCCAGCGCCGGAAGGCCAGGGTCAACGTGCCCTCACGCACCCCTTGGGCGACCTTCGGCGGCAGCAACATCGGATCATTGTGACCCGGACGGGCCGGGTGCGCGAGGCGTCCGGGGAGCATCGGTTTAGGGCTCGCAGGAGCTGTCGGTGCACACTGGTTGACTGGACTCGACCCGGCGCCATGCCGACAACTGCGAAGGGAGGCCACGCTCCGTGCATTCGTTGGCCCTCATCCGATCTCTGTGCCGTCACCTGCTCGTGCTGTCGAAAGGGACGCGCATCGCATGACGGCACCGAAGTATCCGGCGTGGGTTCATCAGCTGAGCGAGCGTGACCTGACCGACCTGTTCGGCGCCAGCACGCTGAGTCGCGGCCAGAGCTACGCCGACGAGGGACGGGTCGGCAGCATCAACGTGGGTTCCGGTGAGACCGGCAGCGTCGTGCAGGCCCGGGTGCGCGGTTCGTCGTACCGGGTGTACCAGACCGTGGTGCGGCATGACGCGGCGACCGGTGAGATCAGCACGTCGTGCAGCTGCCCGGTGCGCATGCACTGCAAGCATGCGGCGGCGCTGGTGTGGCACATGCGGCTGGTCAACGTGCGCGCACTCACCCCGGCCTGGCAACGGGCGCTGACCGAGGTGACGGCCGGCACCAGTTCCGTCGGACGGGGCGAGCCGCTGGCCATGCAGGTGACCCGGACGTCCGGCTCGATCCAGCTGCGGCCCCTGCAGTGGGGGCGTTCCGGGCGTTGGGTGAAGACCGGGGTCAGCTGGGACAACCTGCAATACCCCTGGTCAGGCTCGTATGTGGAGGCCCAGCGTGTCGCGATGGCCGGCCTGGGTCGCACCCGCGATCAGCGCTCCACCTCCAACTACTACTATTCGCGGCGTTCCGATGACCTCGACCTGAGCGAACTCGGGTCACCGGCCTGGTACTGGCTGCGCGAAGTGGTGGCCTCCGGGGTGGAACTCATTCCCGGACGCGACACCCCGCCGGTCCGGCTGGGCGAGCCGGCGCACCTGGTCAGCCGGCTGACCCGCACCGACAACGGCGTCCAGTTGCACACCATCGCGGTGACCGGCGACCTGGAACGGGCCGTCCCGTACGCGAACCTGCTGGGCGACCCGCCGCACGGCTTCGCCATCGAGCACGACCACGAGTTGCTGCTGGTGCCGTTCGCCGAACCGCTCAGCAAGGGCCAGCAGGCGTTGCTGCTGCAGCACGCCCGGCTCGACATTCCGCAGACCGATCTGCCTTCTTTCGCCGCCCAGTTCCGCCCCGCGCTCGGACGGCTGGTGAAGCTCGAAGTGGCCGACGACATCGACCTGCCCGAAACCATGCCGCCGCGGCTGGTGCTGGCGGTCGAGTTCCTGCCCGGCCACGTCGCGACCCTGGCCTGGGCGTTCCGCTATCGCGTCGGCGAGGCCGATTTCGATGTGGAGCTGGAGGCGTCCGGGGCGCAGCCGGTGCAGCGGGACCTCGAGATCGAGCAGGAGCTGCTGGCCTCGTTGCCGGACGGCCCGTGGCCGACGCTGGCTGTGGG
Organism: Micropruina sp.; assembly: GCF_047606365.1. GTDB lineage: Bacteria > Actinomycetota > Actinomycetes > Propionibacteriales > Propionibacteriaceae > Micropruina. The sequence continues at coordinate 107,742 of NZ_JASGEN010000025.1, forward strand.
TGCCGAACGGCGTCCGGTGGAGCGGGCCACGCTGACCGGTGCGGGCACCGCCCAACTGGCCGAACTCGGGTTGCCGGCGCTGCGCGAAGCCGGCGTGCTGGTCGAGGTCACCGGAACGCCGGTCGAGTACCGGCTCGCCACCGACGCGCCCGAGGTGCAGCTGGCGGTCAGCGACCCCGAGGACGGGGCCGACTGGTTCAACCTCGACGTCCGGGTGAGCATCGAGGGCGAACCGGTCGAATACCGCGAGCTGTTCACCGCACTGGCCACCGGGCAGACCCACCTGATCCTGCCGTCCGGCACCTGGTTCAGCCTGGAACGGCCCGAACTGGAGCAGCTGCGGGCGCTGATCGCCGAAGCCCAGGAGTTGGCGCCCGATGGTGACCCGCAGCTGCGGCTGCGCACCGAGCACGCCGGGTTGTGGGAAGAACTGGTCACCCTCGGCGTGGTGGCCCAGCAGTCCGCCGACTGGCAACGTTCGGTGTCGGCGCTGCTCAACCTCGACGAGCTGCCCGAGATCGCGGCGCCGTCCGGGCTGCAGGCGACGCTGCGGCCCTACCAGGAGCACGGCTTCCGCTGGCTGCACTTCCTGCACACCGCCCGGCTCGGCGGAATCCTCGCCGACGACATGGGCCTGGGCAAGACGATGCAGGCACTGGCGCTGACCTGCGCGTTGAAGGAATCCGGCGACCTGGACCGTCCGCTGCTGGTGGTCGCGCCGACCTCGGTGCTCGGCACCTGGGCGTCCGAAGCGGCCCGGTTCGCGCCCGGACTGACCGTGCGGGTCGTGACCCAGACGGCGAAGAAGCGGGCCAACTCGATCGAGGAGCTGGCCGACGGTGCCGACCTGGTCGTCACCTCCTACACGCTGCTGCGGCTCGACGAGGACGAATACACCGCGCAACGCTGGACGTCGGTGCTGCTCGACGAGGCGCAGTTCGTGAAGAACCGGCAGGCGCGCGGGCATCAGTCGGTGCGCAAGCTGTCGGCACGCACCAAATTCGCCATCACCGGCACGCCGCTGGAGAACAACCTGATGGACCTGTGGTCGCTGCTGTCGATCGTGGCGCCCGGACTGTTCGCCGACCCGAACCGGTTCTCCGAGCGGTACCGCAAGCCGATCGAATCCGGATCCGATCCCGAGGCGCTGGGCCGACTGCACCGCCGCGTCCGGCCGCTGATGCTGCGGCGCACCAAAGAGACGGTCGCCGCCGAACTGCCCGAGAAGCAGGAGCAGGTGCTGTCGATCGAACTGTCGCCGGGGCATCGACGGCTCTACGACCGGCAACTGGCGGCGGAACGCAAGAAGGTGCTGGGCCTCGTCGACGACATGACCCGCAACCGGATCACCATCCTGGCCGCACTCACCACCCTGCGGCAGCTTGCCCTGTCACCGGCGCTGGTGATGCCGGACCAGTCCGCGGTGTCGGCCAAGATCGACACGCTGCTCGAACTGGTGTCAGAGCTGGCCGCCGAGGGACACCGGGCGCTGGTGTTCAGCCAGTTCACCGGCTACCTGGGGCTGGTGCGGAATCGGTTGGACGCCGAGGGCATCGGCTACGCCTACCTGGACGGCCGCACCCGTGACCGGGCGGCACGGATCCAGAAATTCCGCGACGGCGACGACCCGGTCTTCCTGATCAGCCTGAAAGCCGGCGGCTTCGGGCTCACCCTCACCGAGGCCGACTACGTGTTCATCCTCGACCCGTGGTGGAACCCGGCCGCCGAACTGCAGGCGATCGACCGCACCCACCGGATCGGCCAGGACAAGCCGGTCATGGTCTACCGGATGGTCAGCGCCGACACCATCGAAGAGAAGGTCGTCGCACTGCAGGAACGCAAGCGCGACCTGTTCGCCAAGGTGGTCGGTGAAGCCGGTGACCTGGCCGCCCCGCTCACCGCCGACGACATCCGCGGGCTGCTCGAGGTGTAGCGCTCGACCAACGAGGTCAGCCGCGGATCACCGTGGGCGAACCGCCGACGCTGATCACCTTCACGTCGCCGTTCGCCTTCACCTCGACGGTGGCCGACATGGCGGCGGCGAGGTTCAGCCGCTGCCAGGAGCCCGGACCCTTCTTCTTCCGGTGCAGTTCGGTGGTGTCGAGGGCGTGCCCGGAGCCGATCTCGGTCTGGGCCACAACGGCGTTGCGCTGCGCCGTGCTGAGCGACGGGAACGCCGTCCGCAGCAGGCTGTCCGCTCCGCTGGGCACGGACGCCGCGCGTCCCTTCTTCTGCGTGGCGCTGAAGCCGTAGCCGAGCCGCTCGGTGTACGCGATCAGGGCCGTCGTCCGGTTCTTCACGATCTGGGCGCTGCCGCGGGGGATCTTCGCACCCTTGTACGGGTCGTTGGCGTAGGGTGTGTCGTTCGCGATGCAGGTCGCCAGGGCGGCACCGCAGGCCGACTGCAGGTAGTTGACCAGCTCAGTGCGGGCCGGCGTCAGCACCTTGTCGCGGAACGCCTTGTCCGACCAGCGTGCCGCGACCGCGGCCTCGCCGGCCATCCGTCCACCGATCACATCCAGCGGGTAGTGCACACCTAGGACGAGGCGGTTGTTCGCCGCCTCCGACGTCCGGGCCAGAATGGACGGCGCGAGTTCCGGCAGCAGGGTCGCCAGCGTGATGCCGACCGCGTAGGCCGCCCGGGTGTGGCCGCTGGGGAACGAACCGCTGGTGCACATGCTCTTGCTGCCGTAGCCGGCGTCCAGGCTGACGTTCTTCGACGCGTACGTCTTCGTCGTGTCGACCGTGGCCGGCACCCGGGTGATCCGCAGGTTGCTCTTGGACGTCGTCCAGGACTTGCCCTTCTTTCGCAGCTTGGCAAGGGACTTCGCGTTGATCTTGCTGGGTGCGCAGGACGCCGAGTCGCCGCTGACCCGCTTGGAGGTCGTCCGCGACCGCAGGAACGGACGCGGGTAGCCGAACGCGTTCTTGGCCGAACCGGTCGTGACGTAGTCGCCGACCAGGCCGTCGGTGGTGTTGAGCAGCTTGGAGGTCAACGGCAGCTTGCCGGTGAGCCGGCCCTTCACGTACAGCGCGCCGAGACGTTGCCCGAGGCCGTCGCCGAGGGTGATCGACTGGTCGTAGCCGGAGCCGTCGGAGGACAGGTACCTCGAATCCTGCAGGGCGCGGAACTGCTGCGCCTTGGTGGCGTGCTGGTTGACCCAGCTGGCCACCCGGTCATTCCAACTCAGCTGACTGGAGTCGCGCACTGTGCCGGTCAGCTTCTTGGTGTTGGTCGGACGCCACAACTCCCGGTAGCCGACCAGGATCGAGGTCAGATCGGGTTTGTCCTTGTCACTGGCGTATCCCGCGGCCTGCGCGGGCGCCGCCGGTGCGACCAGAGTGAGCGCCGTCGCTGTCGCGAGCGCCGCAACCCCCCACGAGCGGCTGCTTCGCCGACCGAATCCGGGCATCGGTACCTCCTGGTGGTGTCCTTTCAGCCTAACCCGGCGAGCGATGTTGCCGGGGTCGTCCCCGGCCTGGCCGGTCGTCGGTCGCCCGGGCGTGCTTCGGTGGCTTGGCTGATGGCGTCATCACGGTGTGTTTGGTCGGCTTGCCTGATGGCGTCATCCCGGCGAACGCCGGGATCTCTTCTCTTGCGGTTCGCACCTCGGCGCAGGTGCCGACAATATGACTCGGATCCGAGATTGCCTGCTTTGCCCGCTGGATCGACAGGCCCTGCCGCGAAACGGTGGCCATGGAAAGGAGTGCGCTGAATGAGTCAGGGGACGATCACGGTCGGAATGGGTCCGGTGCGCCGCGACGAGGTGGTGGCGGTGGCGCGGCATGACGCGAAGGTGGAGCTTGCTCCGGACGCGTTGACGGCGCTGGCGGCGACCCGCAGCCGCATCGAGGCGCTGGCGGCGTCCGATCAGCCGGTGTACGGGGTCTCGACGGGCTTCGGTGCCCTCGCCACCCGGCACATTCCGGTGGAGCGCCGGGCCGATCTGCAGCGCAGCCTGATCCGCTCGCACGCCGCCGGCACCGGGCCGGAGGTGGAGCGTGAGGTCGTCCGGGCGATGATGCTGCTGCGGCTGTCCACGCTGGCCACCGGCCGCACCGGCGTCCGTCCGGTCGTCGCCGAGACGTACGCCGCGCTGCTGAACGCCGGCATCACCCCGATCGTGCACGAGTACGGATCGCTGGGTTGCTCCGGTGACCTGGCTCCGCTCGCGCATTGCGCGCTGGCCGTGATGGGGGAGGGCTTCGTCCGCGACGCTGCCGGCGAGCGCCGTCCGACCGCGGAGGCGTTGGCCGAGGCCGGCATCGAGCCGGTCACCTTCGCCGAGAAGGAGGGGTTGGCGCTGATCAACGGCACCGACGGCATGCTGGGCCAGTTGATCCTGGCCGCCCATGACCTGGCGCGGCTGCTGCTGACCGCCGATATCGCCGCTGCGATGAGCGTCGAGGCGCTGCTCGGCACCCCCCGGGTGTTCGCCGCCGACCTGCAGGCGTTGCGGCCGCAACCCGGCCAGGCGATCGGTGCTCGGGTGATCACCGCAATGCTCGATGGTTCGGGTATCGCGGCTAGTCACGCCGACAATGCCGATCATGAATACCCGATCGTCCAGGACGCCTACTCGCTGCGTTGCGCGCCCCAGGTGAGCGGCGCCGCCCGGGACACCCTGAACCACTGCTGCTGGGTGGCCGACAACGAGCTCGCCTCCGCGATCGACAATCCGGTCGTCACCCTCGACGGACGGGTCGAGTCCAACGGCAACTTCCACGGCGCACCGGTGGCCTACGCGCTCGACTTCCTGGCCATCCCGGTCGCCGATGTCGCGTCGATGAGCGAGCGCCGCACCGACCGGCTGCTCGACGTGAAGCGCAGCCACGGCCTGCCCCCGTTCCTGGCCGGCGATCCCGGCGTCGACTCGGGCCACATGATCCTGCAGTACAGCCAGGCCGGCATCGTGTCGGAGCTGAAGCGCCTAGCCACGCCCGCATCGGTGGACTCCATTCCGAGTTCGGCGATGCAAGAGGACCACGTCTCGATGGGCTGGGCCGGTGCCCGCAAGCTGCGCCGAGCCCTCGACGGCCTCACCCGAGTGCTTGCCGGCGAACTGGTCAGCGCTGCCCGCGCCCTCGACCTGCGCGAGCCCGACCCGGCTCCCGCGACCGCCGCCGTCCGTGACCGGATCCGCCAGGTCGTCGACGGCCCCGGCCCCGACCGCTTCCTCGCCCCCGAACTGGAAGCCGTAGTCGCCCTGGTCCACGACGGTTCCCTGATCGCAGCCGCCGAGTCCGTCACCGGCCCCCTGGCCTGATCCCGGTACGCGGGGACGGTTCTTTTCGTGCCACAGCCGGGCGATTGTGGAACGAAAAGAACCGTCCCTTCGTGCCAAGCCTGGGACGAAAAGAACCGTCCCTCCGTACCGGCTGACCGTCATCCCGGACTTGATCCGGGATCTCGATGTCGGCGCTACCGCAGGCGGCGGGTGATCTCCTTGGCGCCTGCGACCAGGTGGCCGATCAGTTCGGACGGGTCCCTCAGGGCGATCCGGGAACGCCAGGTGCAGCTCAGTGCCGCGACGGGCTGGTCGTGCAGGTCGAAGATGGGGGCGCCGGCGGAGCGGAGGCCGGCGGCGATCAACTCCACTTCCTCCGACCAGCCCTGCGCTCGTTCCAGGGCGAGCGCGGTCTGCAGGTCGTCGACCGACCGGGGGCCGCGTCCGGTGCGCGAGACGAAGTCGCCCGGACGCGAATACAGCGCACGCAGCTGCGCCGGCGGCAGCTGGGCCAGGATCGCGCGTCCGTTCGCGGTGAGATGTGCCGGCAGCAGGACGCCGACCGCAGTGACCAGCGGAGGTTCGAGTTCGCTCTGCCGCGGCGGATGCTCCTTGAGCAGGTACAGCGTGCTGGCGCCGCGCAGAATGCCCAGGTGCACGGTGATCCCCGCCGCGGCGGCCACGCTGCGCAGCACCGGCCGGGACAACCGCTCCAACTGGTCGTGCAACGTGTACGCCGAAGTCAGCCGGTAGGCGGAGGCACCCAGCGCGTAACCACGAGCCTCAGGCACGTAGACCGTGAACCCACGCTCGGTCAGCACGGTCAGGATGTGGTACATCGACGACCGCGGCAGATCCAGATCGCGGGCGATCGTGGACGCCGGCACACTGCCGGTGCGCTCGGCCAGGTAGCTGAGGATGTCGAGGGCACGGCCCACCGCGGGGGAGGTGCTCGATTCGGTGGCCATGGACCCATCCTGCCGGTTCACCTGCAACGGCGGCCCCAGCGCGATCGTGCGGGTCCGGGCCGGCCTGCCGGCTGAACCGAAGGCCGCTAGGGTCGGCCCATGATTTCGACCCGTGTCGCGACGAGCGTTGTCGCTCTGATTCCGCTGCTCGTCGGCTGCACCATCGGTGGTGGCGACCCCACGCCGACGACGAGCCAGACTTCGGTCGCGCCGTCCGCAGGAGCGACAGCGCCGTCCTCGGTCGAGGCGTCATCGGCAGCCCAGGCCGGCGTCGACCTGACCAACCTGCCCGCACCGATCGCCTCCGCCACCATCGCCGCAAAGGTTGACGGCGACCCGAACGCCAAGCTGACGATCCACCTGCACCAACTGCGCCGCACCGGCAAGGTGGTCACCGCCACCTTCTCCTTCCAGGTGACCTCGACCGCGGCCGAATCCGACTCGCTGTTCGACTACATGAACAAGCAGGTGTGGTGGCCCTACCTGGTCGATACTCAGAACCTCAAACGTCACGACGTGGTCGTCGGGGGCGGGGGGCGCGCCAAGACCGATGACCTGACCCCGTTCGCTCCCGGGCAGACCCTCTACGCCTACGCGATGTTCGCCGCACCGCCACAGGACGTCAGCACCGTCGACGTGCAGATGGTCGGCGGCGCCCCGACCGCGACGAACGTGCCGATCACATGAGGTCGCGGTCGATCGCGGTGGTCGGAGCCGCCACGGCCGTCCTGCTGTTCACCGGATTCGGGCCGCCCGATCCGAACGGCTTCAGCGACGCAGACCTGACCAAGAGCATTTCGTCGCTCACTCTGAACGTCGACGACCTGACCACCAACATCACCGATGTCGCGGAGAAGACACGGGTCGGCAGCGACGAGCTGGTCACGCTCAAGTCGGACATCCTGTTCGCCTTCGGCAAGGCCACCCTGAGCGACCCGGCGCAGGCGAAGATTCGCACGCTGATGGAGGACGTGCCCAAGAAGGCCCGGCTGTCCGTGGCGGGGCACACCGACTCGGTCGGCTCGACGTCGTCCAACCAGAAGCTGTCGGAGGCACGCGCCAAGGCGGTCGCGTCGGTGATCCGTGCTGCGCGTCCCGATCTGAAGCTGACCGTCGCCGGCTACGGCGAGACGCGTCCGGTAGCGGCGAATACGGCGGGTGGCAAGGACAATCCCGAGGGACGGGCGAAGAACCGACGCGTGGAGCTGCGCTACCGGGCCTGAGTGATGCATCGTCGGTTGGGGAGGGGTCTCGACAAGCTCGACCAACGGAGGTGCGATTTTCGTCATCCCGGCGAACGCCGGGATCTCCGCAGCGACCGTCCGGTCCGATCGAGATCCCGGGGCAAGCCCGGGATGACGAGTCGCACCACCGTCTCGGATATGAGACGTACGACCTGTCCTTGCTGAATCGAGGCGCGCGCCGTCCGATCCTGGAAGGGAGAGGAGACCACCGATGACCACTTCCGGACCCCGTCCCGTTCGCGCCCCCCGAGGCCTCGAGTTGCATGCCCGCGGCTGGCAGCAGGAGGCCGCGCTGCGCATGCTGATGAACAACCTCGACCCCGAGAACGCCGAGCACCCCGACGACCTGGTGGTCTACGGCGGCACCGGACGCGCGGCGCGTTCCTGGGAGGCGTTCGACGCCATCGTCCGCACGCTGGAGACGCTGGCCGACGACGAGACGTTGCTGGTGCAGTCCGGCAAGCCGGTCGGGGTGTTCCGCACCCATGAATGGTCGCCGCGGGTGCTGATCGCCAACTCGAACCTGGTCGGCGACTGGGCCAACTGGGAGCACTTCCGCGAACTCGAGGCCAAGGGCCTGATGATGTACGGCCAGATGACCGCCGGCTCGTGGATCTACATCGGCAGCCAGGGCATCCTGCAGGGCACCTACGAAACCTTCGGCGCGGTCGCCCGCAAACGCTTCGGTGGCACCCTGGCCGGCACCATCACGCTGACCGCCGGACTCGGCGGCATGGGTGGCGCGCAGCCGCTCGCAGTCACCATGAACGACGGCGTGGCGATCTGCATCGACTGCGACGAGAGCCGCATCGACCGTCGGATCGAGCACCGCTACCTCGACGTCAAGGCCGCCGATCTGGACGACGCGATCGCGCAGGCCAACCAGGCCAAGGCCGACCGGCGTCCGCTGTCGATCGGGCTGCTCGGCAACGCCGCCCACCTGGTGCCCGAGCTGCTGCGCCGGCATACCGCCGGCGACATCACCATCGATGCGGTCACCGACCAGACCTCGGCGCACGACCCGCTGGCCTACCTGCCGCTGGGCTACGAGTTCGCCGAGATGAAGGCCCGCGCGGCCGCCGATCCGGAACAGTTCACCCGCGATGCACAAGCGGCGATGGCTGCTCACGTGGCCGCCATGGTCGGCTTCCAGGACGCCGGCGCCGAGGTCTTCGACTACGGCAACTCGATCCGCGACGAGGCCCGCAAGGGTGGCTTCGACCGGGCCTTCGAGTTCCCCGGCTTCGTGCCCGCCTACATCCGCCCGCTGTTCGAAGAGGGCCTCGGCCCGTTCCGCTGGGCGGCGCTGTCCGGTGACCCCGAGGACATTCGCAAGACCGACGCCGCGATCCTCGAACTCTTCCCCGAGAACGAGCACCTGAAGCGCTGGATCACCATGGCCCAGGAGAAGGTGTCCTTCCAGGGACTGCCGGCCCGGATCTGCTGGCTCGGCTACGGCGAACGGCATCGCGCCGGGATTAAGTTCAACGAAATGGTGGCCGCCGGTGAGATCGGCCCGATCGCGATCGGACGCGACCACCTCGACTCCGGTTCGGTCGCCTCGCCCTACCGGGAGACCGAAGCCATGCTCGACGGTACGGACGCGGTGGCCGACTGGCCGCTGCTGAACGCCCTGGTCAACACCGCATCCGGAGCCTCCTGGGTGAGCATCCACCACGGCGGCGGCGTCGGGATGGGCCGCTCGATCCATGCCGGACAGGTCTGCGTCGCGGACGGCACCGAGCTGGCCGCGCAGAAGCTGGAGCGGGTGCTGACCAATGACCCGGGCATGGGCGTCATCCGGCACGTCGACGCCGGGTACTCCCATGCGGCCGACGTGGCGCGCGAGCGGGGCGTCCGGATCCCGATGTGGGAGGACTGATCCCGTGAGCCTGCTGATCGACAACATCGACTCGCTGGTCACCAACGACCCTTCTCACGGTGGGTTGCTGGGAGTGATTCCGGACGCGGCCGTCGTGGTTGACGACGGCAGGGTCGCCTGGGTCGGCGCCCGTGCCGGGGCGCCGGACGCCGACGAACGCCTCGACGCTGAGGGACGCGCGGTGCTGCCCGGCTTCGTGGAGAGCCACAGCCACCTGGTGTTCGCCGGTGAGCGGGCCGAGGAGTTCGCCGCCCGGATGGCCGGACAGAAGTACGCCGCGGGCGGCATCCGCAGCACGCTGGCCGCCACCCGAGCCGCCTCGAACGCGGCGTTGTCCGCAAATGTGGCGCGGCTGCTGGACGAGTACGCGAAGCAGGGCACGACCACCGTCGAGATCAAGTCCGGCTACGGCCAGAGTGTGGTCGACGAGCGCCGCAGCCTGGACGTCGCCCGTAGCCAGAGCCCGTTCACCACATTGCTGGCGGCGCATGTCACGCCGCCGGAGTTCGCCGGCCGGGCCGACGACTATGTGGCGATGGTGGTCGAGGAGATGATCCCGGCGTGCGCGCCGCTGGCGTCCTGGATCGACGTGTTCTGCGAGCAGGGCGCCTTCGACGCCGACCAGTCCCGGGCGGTGCTGACCGCCGGGCAGGCCGCCGGGCTCGGCGTCCGGGTGCACGGCAATCAGCTGCACCAGGGACCGGGCATCCAGCTGGCCGTCGAGTTGGGGGCGGCGTCGGTGGATCACGTGTGTCACACCGACGACGCCGACATCGAAGCGCTGGCGGCCTCGTCCACGGTGGCGACCCTACTGCCGGCCGCCGACTTCTCCACCCGCAACAAATACCCGGACGCCCGTCGGCTCTGGGACGCCGGCGTCACCGTGGCGTTGGGCGCCGACTGCAACCCGGGGACGTCCTACACGACGTCCATGCCGTTCGTGATCGCGCTCGCGGTGCGCGACCTGCACCTCACCCCCGACGAGGCGGTCTGGGCGGCGACCGCCGGCGGAGCGCGAGCCCTGCAACGCGACGACATCGGCGTGCTGCGGCCCGGTGCCACGGCCGATCTGGTGGTGCTGGACGCGCCCAGTCACCTGCACCTGGCGTACCGCCCAGGCGTCCCGATGGTGCATGCGGTGCTGAAGGACGGGGTGCTCCGGTGACCGGCCAGCGGGTGCCGATCGACCGGCTCCCATCGGCCTGGTCGGGCCGCGACGACGGTCCGGGTGCCGAGCACGCCCGCTGGCACCACGTCGTCAAACCCCTCCCTAACTACTTCAGCCCTCCCGTCGACGGCAGGGCAGAACTAGTTAGGGAGGGCTTTAGCGGGCCGGCGGTCGTCGGGTTCGCCAGCGACGAGGGCGTGCGCCGGAACGCCGGACGGGTCGGTGCGGCTGAGGGGCCGACGGCGATCCGCGCGGTGCTGGGTGGGCTCGCCGACCCCGGCACTGTGGTGGTCGACCTGGGTGACGTGGTGGTCGACGACGGCGATCTCGAGGCCGGCCAGTCACGGCTGGCGACGGTGGTCGCGGACGTGTTGCACGCCGGTGCGCTGCCGGTGGTGCTGGGCGGCGGTCACGCGGTCGCCTACGGCAGCGGTTCGGGTTGGGTGTCACGGCGCGACGAGACCTGGGGCGTGCTCAACCTGGACGCCCATCTCGATCTGCGGAAGGCCGAGCATGCCACGTCCGGGACGCCGTTCCTGCAACTCGCGGACGACCTGGCGGCGCAGCAGCGCCGGTTCCACTATTCGGTGATCGGGCTCAGCCGGCCGAGCAATACCCGCACCCTGCTGGACACCGCGGACCGGCTCGGTGTGGCGATTCTGGACGACGTCGACACCGACGCCAGTTCCGCCGTCGCAGCCGCGCAGGCATTGCTGGCCAAGGTCGATCGGGTGCATCTGACCCTCGATCTGGATGTGCTGCCGGCGTCGGTCGCCCCCGGGGTGAGCGCCCCCGCGGCGTTCGGTGTCCCGATCGCGGTGGTGCTGGCCGTGCTGCGCACAGTCGCGGCGTCCGGAAAGCTGGGGCTGTTCGAGGTCGCCGAGCTCAATCCGCGGTTCGATATCGACGCCCGGACGGCACGTACCGCGGCGCGCTGCGTGGATGAGGTCGTCCGCCACCTGGCCTGAGTGCTCGCCCGTTCGAAAGTGGGACGAAAAGAACCGTCCCCGCGTACCGGGGACGGTTCCTTTGGTTCAGCAGAGCGGATCGAGCGCAGAAGCGTCAGCGCTTCTCGCAGGCGATGCCGTCCTTGTCGCGGTCGAGGCCACGGTTGTAGCTCATCGCCTCGTTGTAAATCTTGGTGGACTTCTTGAAGTTCGTCACTCGCTTGCCACTGGTCTTGTCTTTGGCGCCTGACTTGCCGACGCCGTGCTTGTACTTCTTGTTCAGCGAGGTGCAGTTCTTGTACAGCTTCTTCTTTGCGGAGGTCTTCGCCGCCATCGGCAATGCGACTGCGTTGACCCGAGCTGCGTTGACTTGAGGTGCGGCTTCGGCGACGGCTGAGTTCAACCCGCCCAGCGGCAGGGCCACCAATGTGCAGCCGATGGCGATGGAAACAGCCCCGATGGCTTTGCGCATGATTGTTGGTTCCCCCCGGAATCCCCGTAGCAACAGATCTTGTCGCAACGCGTTGAATTATATGGAGAATGCCGGGAATCATCCACCCCGGAATGTCACCCGCGCGAGTGACCATCGGCGAGTCGTCCTACAGTGCGGCCATTCAGCGGCTGGCGGACGGCGACGGTGCGGTCGAAGGCACCGCGCCGCCGGATCCGGTGGAGGGCTGGGCGGCAGCGCTGGCCGAGGCCGAGGCGCGGGTGGTGGTCGTCGTCCGGCGTCCGGTGTTGTTCGTCGGCAAGGCGGCGGTGTTGTCCGCAAGAACGACCAGTTCGCCGGCGGTCAGCCCCTTGGTGATCTCAACCCAGCCGGCACCCACGGCACCTGTGGTGACGTCGACGCTGCGGGCGGTCTCGGCCCGCGCACTGTCGACCACCTGCGCGGTGCCGGTTCCGCTCCCGGTCGGGGTGAGGGCGGACGCGGGCACCCGCAGCACGCCGGTGGCCGTCCGGACCGGAATGCTCACCGATGCCCGGGCCCCACTGGCCAGCAGTTCATCCGAATCGGCCACCGTCACCGTGGTGGTGTAGGTCGGGGTGTCGCCGGCGGTGCCGCTGGTCTCGATCGCACTGATGGTCGTCACCGTTCCGTGCAGCGTGGTGGCTGACCCGGCGGGGGAGACGCTCACCTGCTGTCCGGTCGCGATCAGGGTGCGGGTCTTCAACGGCAGTTCGACCTGCACCTGCGCGTTCCCGCTACCCACGATGGTGATCGACCCGCTGCTGGCCGAACCGCCGGCCTTGAGATCGACACTGCCGATCGTCCCCGAGATCGGGGCGACCAGTTCGGCATGGTCCAGGTCGTCCTGCGCCGACTGCAGATCCTGTTCGGCCTGCAGCAGCTTCGCCTTCGCCGACGCCACCTGCGCCGCGCTGACCTTCGGGGTGCTGCTGGTGTTGTTCGAGCCGGACGACGAACCGCCGCTCCCACCCGAACCAGAACCCGAACCGTTCGACGAACCCGAGCCGGGGCGCTGGGTGGTCAGCTGCTTCACGGTCTGCTGCAGCGCGACCGTGGCCATCTGCACCTCGGCCCGCGCCGCCCCGCACGCCTTCAGTTGGGCATTGGTCGGGTTGTTGCGTTCGATGACGTCCGCCTGGTTCTTCACGCTCGCCGACGGGCTGCTCGATGCGGTGCCGGTCGGCGTCGCGGACGCCGACGCGCTCGGGCTCGCTGACCCGCTCGGCTCGGTCGACGGCGATACCGAAGGACTGGGCTGGGCGGAGGGCGTCCCGCTGGGCGACGGCGATGCGGACGGCTCCGGCGACGGCGAGGCGCCGAACACCGGCGCGCACACCTTCGACTCGTTGCCGACCGCAGTGGTCACCCGCTGAGTGATCTTGAGCAGCACGGCCGGGTCGATGGTGACCCCGGTGGACGCCTTGCTCTTCATAGCTGACGATCCCGATCCCTGGGCCTTGCTGGCCGACGTCCCGGTCCGGTTAGCCGACGTACCGGTACTGGCGCTGGACGGGTGCTGCGCCGAATAGAGCGACGCCTTGGCCTCCGCCACCGACGTCTCGGCCTGCAACACCGCGAGCTGCAACGGCCCCTTCTTCAACGTGGCCAGGACATCGCCGGCCGTCACCGTGCTGCCGACGGAGGCCTGGACGCTGCTCACCGTGCCGTCCACCGCGAAGGACGCCGTGGAGGTGTTCGTCCTCGTCACAGTGCCCGAAGTGGTGTAGGTCTGGGTGACGTCCCCGGTGCCGACGGACGCCGTCACATACCGGGCGCGTCCGGACGGCGACGCGAACGCCACCCCGACGCCGACCGCGGCCACCACGGCCAAGGCGCAGCCGGCGATGATCACCGCGCGGAGCCGCTTGTTGCGGACCATCATTCACTCCTCAATGCGTCGATCGGCGCCAGTTTCGCGGCGCGGGTGGCGGGGTAGACGCCGGCGACCAGGCCGATGCCCAGCGAAACGGCCAGGGCGATCAGGGTGGCCGGCACCGAGATGGCGACGCCGATGCCCAGCGCCGGGGTGAGCACCAGGGCGCCGAGAATGCCGATGGCGACACCCAGCAGGCCGCCGAGCACGCCGAGGATGCCGGCCTCGACCAGGAACTGTTGCCGGATCACCGCCGGGGTCGCGCCGAGCGCCTTGCGCAGTCCGATCTCACGGACGCGTTCGCTGACCGACACCAGCATGATGTTCATCACCCCGATGCCGCCGACCAGCAGCGAGATGCCGGCGATGCCGCCCAGCAGCAGCGTCAGCACGCCGGTGATGGAGGTGGCGGTCTCCACCAGTGACGCCTGGGTGCTGACCGAGAAGTCGGCGTCGTCGGCGGTGGTCTGATGCGCGGCCAGCAGCGCGGTGTTGACCTGCTGGTAGGCGGCGGACAAGCTGTCGCCGTCCTTGCCGGACAGGTAGATCGACGACACGCTGTTGGCGCTGCCCGAGGTCGACAGCCGCGCGGCGAAGGTGGTCAGCGGCACCACCACGGTGTCGTCCTCGTTGCTGGTCAACGACGACCCGGCCGAGGCCAGCACGCCGATCACGGTGAACGACTGGCCGTTCACGCTCACGGTCTGGCCGACCGGTGAGCCGTTCGGGAACAGTTCCTCGGCGGTGGTCGAGCCGATCACCGCCACCGGTTGGGCCTGATCGAGTTCCTCGGTGGAGAAGAAGCGTCCGGCGTCCACCTCGCGGGCGCGCACGGTCTGCCAGGCCGGCACCGTCCCGGTCACCGTCGAAGTCCAGGTGGTGGACGCCGACTGCAGCGATCCGGACGTCGTCGACACCGGTGCGACGGCGGCGATGTCGGGGGCCACCGTCGGATCGGCGAGCATGGCGGCATCGGCGGTGGTCAACGTGGAGACCGAGCCGCCACCGCCGCGGAAACCGCCGGTCGAGGTCGACTGGCCCGGGGTGACGATGATCAGGTTCGAGCCGAGCGCACTGATCTGCGAGGTGATCTGCTGCTGCGCCCCTTGTCCGAGGCCCACGGTCAGCATCACCGCGGCGATGCCGATCAGGATGCCGAGCATGGTGAGCAGCGACCGCATCCGGCGCGCGTTGAGTGCGGCGACCGCCGTCCGGACGGTCTCGGTCCACTCCATCACCGGTCGCCCTCCCCATTGGAATCGGTCCAACTGGAATCAGTCCAGCTGGAATCCGTCGCAGTGAGCGGCTCGATCAGCGTGCCGCCCGACCCCTGAAAGGGGAGGGGCACGGTGGTTGCGCTGGCCAACGCGTCGGTCGAGTTGAGCAGGCCGTCGCGGATGAACACCCGCTGCCGGGCGTGCTGGGCGACGTCCAGTTCGTGGGTGATCATCACGATCGTCCGTCCGCCGGCGTTGAGTTCGGCGAACAGTTGCAGGATCTCCTCGGTCGAATGGGAATCCAGGTTGCCGGTGGGCTCGTCGGCGAGCAGCAGAGCCGGGTCGGTGACTATGGCACGCGCGACCGACACCCGCTGCTGCTGGCCGCCGGAGAGTTCGCCCGGCCGGTGATGGACGCGATCGCCCAAGCCGACCCGCTCCAGTGCCACCATCGCCCGTTCGCGGCGTTGGGCGGGGGCGACGCCGGCGTAGATCAGTGGCAGCTCGACGTTGCGCAGCGCGGTCAGGCTGGGCAGCAGGTTGAACTGCTGGAAGACGAAACCGATGGTCCGGTTCCGCACCTGCGCCAGCTGCTTCTCGGTCATCGACCCGACGTCGTTGCCGTCGAGTTCGTAGCTGCCCGAGCTGGGCACGTCCAGGCAGCCGATGATGTGCATCAGGGTGGATTTGCCCGAACCGGACGGCCCCATGATCGCCAGGTAATCGCCCTCGTCGACGGCCAGATCGATGCCGCGCAACGCCTCGACCTGGACGACGCCGGTCGAATAGGTCTTGCGCACGTCGACCATGCGCAGCATCGGGGTCATCGTCCCGGCCTTCCGTTGCCGCCGCCGGTTCCGCCGCCCGGAGGCTGGCCGCCGCCGAAGCCGCCCCCGAATCCGCCTCCACCGAAGCCGCCGCCCTGGCCCTGGTTCTGCTCGGCCCCGGTGCTGCTGGTGGCGCCCGGACGGGTGAAGCTGATCTGCACGCTGTCGCCGGCGCTCAGGCCCTTGGTGATCTCGGTCGCGGTGCCGAACACCCGGCCGGTGGTGACCTCGACGGTGGAGGTGGCGGTGCCGTCCACCTTGGTCACGACGCTCTTGCCGTTCTCGGTGCGGATCGCCGCGGTCGGCACGGTCAGCACGTCCGGATAGCTGCCGGTGGTGATCACGCCGGTCGCGGTGGTGCCCGAGAACAGGTCCTTGTGGGTGCCGGAGAGGTTGATCACCACCGGGAAGGTGGCCGCGCCGTCGCTGGACGAGGTGGCCACGATGCCGACCGAGGCGACCTTGCCCTTGATCGCCTCCGTGCCGCCGGCAGGGGTGACGGTCGCCGCCTGGCCGGGCTTGAGGCTGCCCAGGTCGGCGCTGCCGACGGTGCCTTCGAGCTTCCAGGTCGAGGTGGAGATCACGCTGAACTGGGCCGTGCTGGAGGAGGTCGAGGTGCTGCTGCTCGTCCCGGACTGGCTCGATGACCGGCCGGACGTGCCGCTCCCCGAGGCACCGCTGCCGGAGCTGCCGCTACCTGAGGTTCCGGCGCCCGAGACGCTGTCGCCCTCTTCGGCGGACACCGAGGCCACGGTGCCGGCGATCGGGGAGCGCAGCACGGCGGCCGCCAGGTTCTGCTGGGCGCTGGTCAGGGCGGCTTTGGCGGAGGCCACCTGCGCGTTCGCCGAGGTGATCGCCGCCGAGCTGCCGTCGTTGTCGACGACCTCGGAATAGTTGGCGCGCGCGGTGGTCAGATTCGCCTCGGCGAGGTCGACCTGGTTGACCAGCTCGGTGTCGTCGATCCGGGCCAGCTTCTGGTTCTTCTTGACCTTGTCGCCGGCCTTCACATAGACGTGGGTGACGGTGCCCGAGACGGCGAAATTGACGTCCGACTGCTTGCGGGGGGCCAGTGTGCCGTCCACGCTGACCGTCTGGGTCTGGGTGCCGACGGCGGCCTGGACCGTCCGGGTGAACGCCTGCGGCTGGGTGTTGCGCGCCGGACGCAGCAGCAGGAAGGCGCCGAAACCACCGGCGATCAGTACCACGACGGCGACGGACAACCACAACCATTTCCGTCCGGACATGCGGAGGCGGCGCTTCTTGGTGGGCGCCGCCGGTGATTCAGTCGACATCTGTATGGGCTCCTCGGCGATTGCTGCGTCGAAAAGCTAGGAGTCCAACCTGTGCGAGCGCTGTGTGGTCGCGTGCCGGACGCTGTGGCCGGAGGTCACCGCCCCGTCCCTCGGTCACTGGGGACGGTTCTCTTGGTCACCGGGGACGGTTCCGTTGGTCACCGGACGCATCGACGATTGGTCGGAGCAGTCGTCCCCACGACCGGAAGAGCCCTGCCCAGCAGGCGATCGGTAGGCTGCGGGCATGCAGCGACCAGATCCCGTCCGTGCCGTGGTGTTCGACTTCGACGGGTTGTTGGCCGACACCGAGAAGCCCTGGGGGGTGGCCGAGGCAGCCATGTTCACCACCCGCGGGCTGGTCTACGGCGATGCCGAGAGGCACCTCTTCCTGGGTGCGGCCTGCGAAGATGCCGCCGCTATCATGGCCGAGCGCTTCGGTGAGCCCTACCCGGACGTCCTGGCCGAGTTCGTGGGACGCGCTCGGGATGAGCTGACCGCCGGTTCTGAGCCGATGCCGGGAGCCGTCGATCTGCTGAGCCAACTGCGGTTGCCGTACGCGATCGCGAGCAATACGCCGCGTGACCTGCTCGACCTGTCGATCGTCTCGTCCGGGCTGGCCGAACTGGTGCCGTTGTCCGTCTCGGCGAGCGAGGTTTCCGCACCGAAGCCGGCACCCGACGTCTACCTGCGAGCCTGCGAACTGCTCGGCGTCGTGCCGTCCGAGGCTGTCGCGTTCGAGGATTCCCGGACGGGTGCAGCCGCAGCTCGCGCCGCCGGCCTGTGGGTCGTGATGGTGCCGTCAGGTCCGCATGAGGCCGAGGATGCCCATCTGATCCTGGACGCCCTGAACCACCCTGATCTCGCGGACGTGCTGCCCACCGCTTGACCTGTGTCGTCACAAGGCACTTTCTGAGACTTCCACCGCCCGAGTCCGTGGTGTCCAAGAGAACCCGTCCCTGGTGTCCGAAGGAACCGTCCCCGGTGTCCGAAGGAACCGTCCCCGGTGACCGAAGGAACCGTCCCCGGTGACCGAAGGAACCGTCCCCGGTGTCCGGGAGAACCGTCCCCGGGTGTGCGAGTAGGCGGACGACTGGTGGGCGGGGCTCGAGCGCGGCATATACTGACCCGCGATCGTGCTCCGGGGTCGGTGTAAGTCCGAACCGGCGGTGACAGTCCGCGACCCGCTGCTTGCAGCGGTTGATCCGGTGGAATTCCGGGACCGACGGTGAAAGTCCGGATGGGAGGCAGCACGAACGGCAGTTGTCGACGACGGCTGCCGTCGTAGGCGCATACTCTCTGCGCCGAACCCCGGACGCGCGCCTGCGGACCGGAGGATGACGATGAGCCAGCTGAGCCCCCAGCGTCGGCGCCTGCTTGCGCCCGCGCTGCTCGGCGTCGTTCTGCTCGCACTCTGGGCGCTGATCGCCGCCGCCGCGTCCCCGATGATGCTGCCCGGACCGGGCGCTGTGCTGATCCGGCTGTTCGAGGACGCCGTCAGCGGCACGCTATGGCCCTACCTGGCGGTCACCTTCGGCGAAGCGCTCGGCGGCTGCCTGCTCGGTTCCGTCGTCGCTCTGCCGCTGGCCGTGGCGATCCACCGCTCGGTGTGGTTCTCGGACGCCGTCCAGCCGTTCCTGGGCGCCACCCAGGCCATTCCGGCGATCGCGCTCGCCCCGCTGCTGGTGCTGTGGATCGGCTACGGACTCGTCCCGGTGATCGTGCTGTGCGCCCTGATCGTGTTCTTCCCGATCCTGGTGGCGGCCGTCGTCGGCCTGCGGATGGTGCCCCGCGACGTGGTGGACGCCGCCCGCAGCGACGGTGCCGGCAGCGTCGCACTGCTGCGCTACATCGAGGCCCCGATGGCCCTGCCCGCACTGCTCGGCGGGTTCAAGAACGGCTTCGCGCTGAGCGTCACCGGTGCCGTGGTGGGCGAAATGGTGATGGGCGGCAACGGCCTGGGCACGGTGCTCACCGTGCAGCGGGACGCCGTCGACACCGCCGGCATGTTCGCCACCATCGCCTGGCTCTGCCTGATCGCAGCCGGCGCCTACTCGTTGATCACCTGGTGGGAGCGCCGCTCCGCCATCGTCGAGGCCCTGAACTGACCGGCCCCGAACAGAAGCCCTGAACCGAGGAGACCCATGCATCGCCGAACCCTGCTGACCGCCGCACTCGCCCTGGGACTGGCCGGCTGCGCGCCCGCTACTACACCCAGCAGCAGCCCTACGCCGTCCGCCCCGATCGCCCCCGCCGATCCGGTCCGGGCCACCATCGGGTTGAGCTACATCCCCAACGTGCAGTTCGCGCCGTTCTACGTCGGCGAAGCCAAATCGCTGTTCTCCGACGTCGCCGCGCAGGTCAGCCTGCGCCACCACGGCGCCACCGAGGGCATCTTCAACGCCCTCACCTCGGGTGCCGAGGACTTCCTGGTCGCTGCCGGCAGCGAGGCGATGCAGGCCCGGGCGCAGGGGGTGGACGTGATCGCCGTCGGCGCCTACTACAAGGCGTTCCCGGTCAACATCATCGTGCTGGGCAGCTCGCCGATCCAGAAGCTGGCCGACCTCAAAGGCAGCTCGCTGGGCGTGCCCGGCCGCTACGGGGAGTCCTGGTTCGCCGTCCAGGCCGCCCTGCAGACCGCCGGGCTGACCGAGAAGGACGTCACCATCGTCGAGGTCGGCTACACCCAGGTGGCCGCGCTCACCGGCAAGAAGGTGGACGCCATCGTCGGCTTCAGCACCAACGAACTGGTCCAGTTGCGGGCCAAGGGCGTCGAGCCCAGGGCACTGCCGGTCGCGGACGGCACGGTGCCGCTGGTCAGCACCTGCCTGCTCACCTCGTCCGCCTACGCGGCGGCGAACCCCGAGGTGGTCCGCCAGGTGGTGGCCGCGACCAGCCGGGCCATCGAGGCGACCGCCGCCGACCAGAAGGCGGCGATCGACATCTCCGCCTCCCAGATTCCGGGCTGGACGGAATCCGCCCGACCCAACGCCGAAGCCGTCCTGGCCGCGACCATCGACCTGATGGAACTGACCGGCGGCCGCTTCCAGCCCGCCCTGGACGCCACCCAATGGCAGGCGATGGCGTCCTTCCTAGCCAAGGCGAAGTTGGTCTCGAAACCGGTCACCGCGCAGGACGCCTTCAGCAACGACTACGCGGGGTAGCGGCCCGGCCCAGATCCGACGTTCGCCCGGACGAGCATGCTCCCCTACCCGGCCGTCCGGGATGGCCGGCAGCGGCCCGCTGATCGGGCTCTCTGGCACCGCCTCGGAGGCCGATGGCAGGATGAGCCCATGCAGGGCGCGTTTTCGGGGGAGTCGTTGCGCGCCCTGACCTGGTTTTCGCCGATGCGGCACCATTGCGGGCTCGGCGGCGCCTAGTGACGTCCCGTCGTAGCGCTGGGCACCTGGGCAGGGCTGATTCTGCCCGGGGTCCGAGCGCGGCCGGATTGCGGCTCGGCCTGGCCCGAGCCGTCGCGCTGACCTGCCTCGCCACCCTCATTCCGGCCCTGTTCCTGGCGTTCATCCAGTTGCCGCATCTGCATCCGTTGTGGCTGGCGACCGTCGGCGGCGGCATCGTCGGGTTCAGCCTGCTGCTGCCGGTCTACGCGTGGTCGTTCGGTGACGTCCGCTGGCTGTGCGGAGCGTACGCGCTGGTCAGCCTGCTCGGGTTGGCCACCTGGGTCTGGGCATGGACCAGTCCACTGAAGGCCAACCATGCGCCCTGGCTGTGGATGTGCGTGGGGATCGCCGCGGTGTGTGCGGCGATCGCGACCACGGTGCCACTCGGTTTCGTCTACACCGTTGTCTCGGCGCTGGTTTTCGGCGCCGTCCGGATGACCCGGTCCGGGGGCGATCTGAGCGCACTCGAGGCGATGCAGGACGTGCTGACGCTGCTCGTGCTGCCCACCGCGCTGCTGCTCCTGATCAGGTTCTTCGCCAACGCCGTCGACGAACTGGACGCCACCACCGCCGATTCGCAGCAGGTGGAGGCCGACCGGGCCATCGACCGCGCCCTGCATCAGCAGCGCACGGTGCTGGACGGCATCATCCACGACCGGGTGATGACGACTCTGGTGGCGGCCGTGCAGACCGATCAGTCGCGTGGCGAAGTGGCCGAGCTGGCCCGGACGGCCCTGGACGCGGTCGCCGACGCGGGCTCGGCACCGGACGGTGCTCAGCCGCTCGATCTGCACCAGCTGGCCAGGCTGATCGAGGACATGGTCGACCCGGTGTGCCCGCAGGCCGAAGTGATCGTCGACGCCTCCAGCGATGACCTCACGGTGACCGCGGCGGTCGCCAGTGTGCTCGGCCAGGCGGCGCGGGAGGCGGCGCTCAACGTCAGCCGGCACGCCGAGGCCGAGAACTGCACGATCACGGTGTCCGCCCGGATGGATCGCAGCGACCAGCAGGTGCGGGTCGACATCCGCGACGACGGCAAGGGCTTCGACCCCGAGGACCTGCCCGAGAACAGGTTCGGCATCCGGGTGTCGATGCGCGAACGGCTGACCCACATCGGGGGCACCGTCGACATCAGTTCGCGTCCTGGCGACGGCACCCGGGTCAGCCTGCTGTGGGTGGGACGCGAGCAGCGCAGCGCCGACGCCGCCGCCCGTCGCCGGGTCTCGCAGGCGCTGCGCTCGGTGCTGCGGGTGGAGATGTTCGTCTTCCTGGTCTGGCTGATGGTGGGCGTTCAGGTGCTGGTCGGCTGGCTGGCCTCCTTGGGCGAGGACGGCGAGTGGACGCCGGTCGCGCTCGGGCTGGCGGTGTTCGCCACCGCGGTCGCGCTGTGGCGCGCGGGGGAGCGCCGGATCAGCAATCTCGGTGCGATCGTGGTGGTGCTCTGCCTGGCGGTGATCTCGGAACTGGCGCATGTGCCGATGCCGGCCGCGCGCGGACTCGGCTACGGCAGTTGGCACGGCACGGTCGTGATGGTGCTGTTGATCACGGTCCTGGTGCGGGGCCGCCGCGAGATCGCCTGGGTGGGGCTGGGCGTGTTCATGGTGCAGGCGCTGATCTGGACCTACGGCCACGACCTCGGCCCGTACGTCTTCCTGGACATCGTCTTCGGACCGCTGCTGTGGATGGTCCTGGCCACCCTGGTGGTCCGCGGCGTCCGGTCGATCGGCGAGCAGTTGGTGCGGGTGCGCAGCATGTCGCGGCAGAACACCCAGGCGATGGCCGAGAGTTTCTCGAAGCTGGTGCTGCGTGAGGTGTGGCTGGCGGAACTACGCGCCCAGATCGGACCGCTGCTGCAGAACCTGGCCGATCCGGCCCACCAATTGAGTGCTGAGGAACGGGACGCCTGTCGCGTCCTGGAGGGCCGGCTGCGCGACGCCCTGCGCGCCGGAAACCTTGTTTCACAAGGGGTGTCGGACGCCATCCAGGCCGCCCGCGGACGTGGTGTCGAAGTGGTGCTGGTCGACAATCGCGGGTCGCGACTGCCCGAAACGGTGCGGCGTGAAACCTTGCGGCAACTGGAGCGGTTGGTGCGTGATTCGACCGGCGGACGGATCGTCGCCCGGACGGCGCCCGAGGGTTATGCCGAGGCGGTGACTATTCTGCGGGTCGACGCCGAACGTAACCTCACTACTATTGATGAGGCCGGAACCGTCACTGTGAGGAAGACATGACCGATACCCCCATCATCCGGACCGCGATCATCGACGATCACGAAGCGATCCGTTTGGGGATC
Organism: Micropruina sp.; assembly: GCF_047606365.1. Lineage (GTDB taxonomy): Bacteria > Actinomycetota > Actinomycetes > Propionibacteriales > Propionibacteriaceae > Micropruina. The sequence continues at coordinate 130,551 of NZ_JASGEN010000025.1, forward strand.
GGGGCTGCCCTGCAACAGCACGCCTCCGGGCATGTGCGGGTGGTCAGTTCGCACGAAACGGTGGACACATTCCTGGCCGATTCGGTGGACGCCGACGTGGTGATGCTCGACCTGTCACTCGGCGACGACTCGGATCCCAAGGACAATGTCGAACGGCTCGCCGAGGTCGGCTACCGGATTCTGGTCTATTCGATCGCCGACAACATCAGGCTGGTCCGGCGCGCACTGGCCGGCGGCGCCGACGGCGTCTGCCGCAAAGCCGAACCGATCGCCCAGACCATTGAGGCGCTCGCGGCGGTGGCCAACGGCCAGATGGTGCTCTCCCAGGAGATTCTGGCCGCCATCGAATCGGACACCAGCTATGTGGCGGCCAACCTCGGACCGCGCGAACGGCAGGTGCTGTCGCTGTATGTGGCCGGCCTGGAGATTCCCGAGGTCGCGCAGCAGTTGTACATCACCGAGAACAGCGTGAAGGAATACCTGAAACGCATCCGGGTGAAATACACCCAGGTGAACCGCCCGGCGAACAACAAGCTGGAACTCTTCCGGCGGGCGATCGAGGACGGGATCATTCCGCCGGTGGAACGACGCAACTGACGCCGCCGTCCGTCGGTCGAGCTTGTCGAGACCCGTGCTCGTCCCCGTTGGTCGAGCTTGTCGAGACCCCTTTTTCTGCCGCGTTCCGCTCTTCGCGTGACCTCAGCGGGCTCGTGGCGCGGCCAGGTAACCCAGCGCCTGCGCCACTGCCCCGGGGGAATCCACCAAGACCGTCTCCAACGTGCCGGTCATCGTCAGCGACGTGCCATCGGCCAGCGTGATGGTGATCCGAGGCTTGACCTTTCCGGTGACGTCGGCGTTGGTGATGCTGGCGGCGTCCCACCAGAGCGTTTCGGTGTGACGTCGGACGGCATCAATGCCTTCGGCACGCGCGCGATACAGACGGGGGTACTGATGCTTGTCCGCGAACTGTTCCTTGTTCTGTTTGACGGTCTCTTTGTCGAGCGGGGGGAGCGCGAGCAGGCCGGTGGTCCAGAAGTGGACGTCACGCCGTCCGTCCCATGGCCCGGTCAGGTGGCTTCCGGCCGCCATCCACTGCGGCACGTCCGTCGTCGCGCGGGCGTGCGCCACATCCACACCGAGCGAGGTCAGCCAGGCGCGCAACTGACCACTGTCACGGGTCTGCGCCGCCGATGCGATCCGGTCGTCGATGTCCAGGTCGGATCCGTCGGGCCCCGTGAAGCGGGCCGCCCCGGACCAGGACGGCAGCACCCGCGCCGCGCCGACAGCCAGCATCGCCGAAAGAACCGGGGCGAAGAGTGCCGCCTGGACAGCATCCGGCGACAGACCTTCCGCGGGCCGCTCGATCAGGGTGAGCAGCGACTGCAGGCCGCCGTCGCCCACACCTTGGCTGCGCGCCCGCGCGCTGATCTGCTCGGCTTCGGCGTCCACCTGTTGCCGCATGCCGCGGACGATCACCTCGTCCCACGACGCCAACGGCCACTGCTGGATCGCCAGCTCGCCCTCCGCGGCGTCCAACCAGGCCCCGCCACCGGCCAGCAAGTCACAGGCGGGCGTCGAAGCCTCCGGCGCTGGTACCGGTTCGACGGCGCCGGCCTGGGCGGCCTGCTGGAAGTGAGCGATGCGCTCGCGGAGCGGTGGATGGGTGTCGGAGGCGCGCTGCTTCTCAGCCGCCAGCATCCGATCGATTGCGGGCTCGAGTGCCTCGGCGTTGGCCGCCATGAACCGGTGCATGGCCTCACGGACGGGCGCGCGGCGGCCGGCGAGTTCGAAGAGGCTCAGGTAGTTCTCGGTGACCACCTGCCAGGTGAGGTCCGCCCGGACGATCGCCCGCATCGCTTCGGTCGATGTTCGCGCACCGGCCGCCGCCACCGACAACTGGTCGGCGCGCAACTCGGCCTCGCGTGCCGCCGGCCCGGCGGCGAGCGCGTAGAGACGGGCGTACAGGCTGAAGAACCACCGCCACATCACGCCCGACTTCTCGCGCACCTGTTCGAGCAACACCAGGCGGCGCACGATCCGGGCGGACGCAGCGGTGTCGCCGCCGGCGAAATGGCCCAACTCGTGGGCCAGTACCGCGCGCAGTTGGCCACGCGTCAGGGTCGCGAGCAGCGGCAGACCGAGCTCGAGTTCACGCCGGCCGGAGGCCTCCGAGACTGACGCGTTCACCTCGGGCACCATGACGATCCGGGACGGCGGCGCCGTCTGGGCCAATGCGGCCAGCTGGTTGACTTCCGCCCACAGCGCGGGGTGTTCGTGGGCGGGCAATTCGACACCGCCGGCGGGTTTCGACTTGTGGCTGACGGCGGCCCGAATGCCGAAGAACAGAGCGATGGCCAGCGGGATCGCGAGAATGCGCAGCAGCGGAAATATTCCACTTCCTCCGAAGTAGGCGTTACTTGCGCTGACCACCGCGACGATGACGCCGACAATAAGGCCGACGGTGACAACAGGGAACAGCCACAGCACCAATGCGGGGGCGAAACGACGAGAAGCCACAACCGAACTGTAAGGCCTTCCAGTTGAGGCCGCTCGCAGGAATCGGGTGGTTCAGTACCAGCCGGCTCCGCGCTTGAACGCCCACGCCGCGCACGGCGTCCCGTAGCGCTCCTTGATGTACTTCAGGCCCCACTTGATCTGGGTGGCGGGGTTGGTCTTCCAGTCGTCACCCTCGCTGGCCATCTTGTTGGCCGGCAGCGACTGCGGAATGCCGTAGGCGCCCGAGGTCGGGTTGGTGGCATTCCATTTCCACTGGGATTCCTGGGTGAAGATCTTGTTCACGCAACTGAACTGGTCCTTGCCCCAGTCGTATTTGTCGAGCGCGATCTTCTTGGCGATGTCCTTCGGCGGAGTCTTCTTCGGGTCGTAGCCGAGCTTCTTCACCTTGTCGGCGTAGCGGATCTTCTTCTCGGCGGCGGCGCGCTGCTTCACGAAGTCGCCGGCCTGCAGGCTGCGTGCCCGGGCCGCGATCTCCGCCTGAGCCTTGGCGAGCGCAGCCTCTCGGCTGTTCAGCGTCTGCGCGACTTCGGGCAGCAACTCCGGACGCTGCTGCTCGCGTGAGGTCTGATCGGTGCGCCCGTCACCGGACGGCGCGACGGGCGTCGGCGGATCCTGCGGCAATGGCGCGGCCTGGGCCGACCCGGTCATCCCGGCGCCGAGCGTGAGGGCAGCGACCACCGCGACGACGGGACGGATGAGTGACGGCACCAGTCGAGAGTGCCACACGAGACTGAGCGAGTGAAGGTCGCGATCCTCGCCTTGAGGGAACGCTGAGGCTGTCTTGAGGTCCCGCCGAGGGAACCGGCCACGTCATCTCGGGCTCGCCCGTCGTCCCGGGCCCGATCCGGGATCTCGAATCGGGTGTCCACGGCTGTCAGAGATCCCGGCGTTCGCCGGGATGACGAAAGAGTTCGCCGGGATGACGAAAGAGGTGCGGCTAGAGGCCGCGCAGGAAGTCCGGGTCGTCGTCGGGGGCGCGCGGACGGTTGGGCGGCGGCTGGCGACGCTGCGGACGTCCGGCGATCAGCCAGCCGATGGCGCCGACGCCGGGCAACAGGATGATCAGGGCGACCCACAGCCAGCGCGGCAGCAGACGGACGTGGTCGGGGTCGGCTTGGGCGACCTCGACGAGGCAATACACCACCAGCAGAGCCAGTAGCACCACCGGAAGCACTCGTCCCATGCATTCAATCTACCCGTTGCGCATAGGGCTCCATGCCAGCGCGATCACCCCTCAGGGGTGAGTTGTGCGGGCACCGTCCGGCGGTGTCAGTTGTCGCCGTTAGGGTGATTGATGTGCGTACCCGGTTGATCAGCGGTCCGGCCGTCCCGGCTGCGGTCGCCGAGGTGCTGGCCGGCGGACCACCGGTCGCCGTGGTGGCCGATGAGGCGTCCGTGCCGCCGTCCTGGGATCTCGCTCACAGCCCTCTCGAAGCGGACGCCGCGGTGCTGGTCGGCACCTCGGGGTCGACCGGCGAACCGAAGGGTGTGCTGCTCACCGCGGACGCGATCCGCGCCTCGGCTCAGGCGACGCACCAACGCCTTGGCGGCACCGGTCACTGGGTGTGTCCGCTGCCGTTGCACTATGTCGCCGGCCTGATGACCGCGGCTCGTGCGGCGGTCGCCGGTACCCGGATCAGCGTGGTGCCGTCCGATCTGTCGGAACTGCCTCTGCACGAGGGCCGCAACTATCTCTCGGTGGTCGCGGCCCAGCTGCACCGCGCTCTCGACGATCCGGACGCGGTGGCCGCGCTGACCAGGTTCGATGCCGTCCTGGTCGGTGGTTCCGCGATTCCGGCACCACTGCTGGCGCGTGGCCGCGAGGCGGGCATCACCCTGGTCGCGACCTACGGCATGGCCGAGACCTGTGGCGGCTGCGTCTACGACGGGGTGCCGCTGGACGGCGTCCGCATTGATCTCGAACCCGACGAGCGGATCACCATCACCGCCGACAGTGTCTTCTCCGGTTACCGGCTGAACCCGGACGCCACCGCAGCCGCGCTGGACTGCAGCGGCGCCGGACGCACCCTGCGCACCCACGATCGGGGCCGCTGGTCCGACGGTCGGCTGCAGGTGCTCGGACGCCTCGACGACGTGGTGATCACCGGCGGAATCAACGTCGACCTGGGCCGGGCGCAACGTGCTGCGGACGCAGTCTTCGGACCCGGTGCCCTGGTGCTGCTCGGGGTACCGGACGAGCGTTGGGGGACGGTGATCGCCGCCCTCACAGAACTGCCGCTCACCGTCGACGACTGCCGGGCTCGGCTGGCCGGGCGGCTGGAGCCGTCGGCCATTCCGCGGCGGCTGCGCCGGGTCGCTGGCCTGCCCCGAACGTCCACTGGCAAGATCGATCGGCGGAGCCTGCGCCGGTTGTGGGCCGAAGGGAGCTGAGTGGCGACAACGAGTCAATGGCTGGAAGGTGCCCGCCTGCGGACCCTGCCGGCCGCCGTGTCCCCGGTGCTGGCCGGCAGTGGGATCGCCGCCTTCGAGAGCGACTTCTCCTGGCTGCTGGCGCTGCTCTGCCTGGTCGTCGCGCTGGCCCTGCAGGTGGGCGTCAACTACGCCAACGACTACTCCGACGGCATCCGCGGCACGGACGCCGACCGGGTCGGCCCGATGCGGCTGGTCGGGTCGGGTGCCGCTGAACCCCGCACCGTGAAGCGGGCGGCGTTCAGCTGCTTCGGGGTTGCTGCCGTCGCCGGCTTGGCATTGGTCATCCTCAGCCAGCTGTGGTGGCTGCTGGCCGTCGGGGTCGCCGCGATCGCCGCGGCCTGGTTCTACACCGGCGGACGCCGTCCCTACGGCTACCTGGGGCTGGGCGAGTTGTTCGTCTTCGTCTTCTTCGGACTGGTCGCCGTCGGCGGCACCGTGCTGGTGCAGGTGGAGGCGACGCCGCCGGCCACCTGGGCGGCTGCGGTCGCGATCGGTGCACTGGCCTGCGCCATCCTGGTCGCCAACAACTTGCGCGATCTGGCGGGGGACGCCGCGTCGGGCAAGCGCACCCTGGCCACCCGGCTCGGCGATCGGGGCACCCGGTGGTTCTTCGCGGTGCTGGTGGTCGTCGCGCTCGCCGCTGTGGTGGCGGTGGCGGCGCTGACCACCTGGTGGGCGTTGCTCGGCCTGCTCAGCGTGGTGCTGCTGGCCGGACCTGTCCGGGTGGTGTTCACCGGCGGTGCCGGGCGGGCGCTGATCCAGGTGCTGAAGCTGGTCGGGCTGGGCGAACTGGTTGCGGCGGCCGGGCTGGCGCTCGGCCTGTTGATCGGGGCCTGAATGTCGGTTCGTGAGGGAGCGTCGTCGGTCGAGCTCGTCGAGGTCCGCACCTTCGATGTGCCGCTGACAACGCGGTTCAGGGGCGTCACGCGACGTTCCGGGATGTTGGTCCAGGGGGCAGCGGGCTGGGGTGAGTGGAGCCCGTTCCCCGAATACCAGCGACCCGAGATCGACGCCTGGTGGCGGGCGGCAGTCGAGGCCACTGTCGAAGGCTGGCCGGCGCCGGTGCGGTCCCAGGTGCCGGTGAACAGCATCGTCCCGGCCGTGGACGCCGAACGTGCGGGCGCCTTCGCGCTGGCCGGAGGGTGTCGGACGGCCAAGGTGAAGGTCGCCGAACGCGGCCAGGAGTTGGCCGACGATCTGGCCCGGGTGGAGGCGGTGCGCGACGCGCTCGGGCCGTCCGGACAGGTACGGATCGACGCCAACGGCGCCTGGGAGGTCGACGAGGCCGTCCGAGCGCTGCGGGAACTGGCCCGGTTCGAACTCGAATACGTCGAGCAGCCGTGCGCCACCGTGGAGGAGTTGGCCGAACTGCGGGTCCGGCTCGCCCGGGCCGGCATCGAGGTGCCGGTGGCGGCCGATGAGTCGATCCGGCGCTCGGGTGATCCGGAGCGGGTGGCCGCGCTCGATGCGGCCGATGTCGCGGTGCTGAAGGTGCAGCCGCTGGGCGGCGTCCGGCGCTGTCTGGAGCTGGCCGAACGGCTGGGCATGCCGGTCGTGGTGTCGTCGGCGCTGGAGAGTTCGGTCGGCATCGCCGCCGGTGTCGCACTGGCCGCCGCGCTGCCGGAACTGCCGTACGCCTGCGGGCTGAACACCGTCGCGCTGCTCGCCCAAGACGTGGTCGACGAGCCGCTGATCGCCGTCGATGGCGCGATCGAGGTGCGCCGGGTTGCCCCCAGCGGGGATGATTGGCGGGCAGCGGACGAACTGGACCGGTGGTGGCACCGGCGGCTGTCCGACGTGGAAGAGGGGATCAGGTGAGTTCGTCGCGGTGCGCCGGCACGATCGTGGCGCAGCTGTGCGCGCAGGGCCTGACCGACGCCGTGCTCGCCTCCGGCTCCCGCAGCGCACCCCTGGCCCTGGCGTTGGCTTCGGCTGAGGCCGAGGGACGGCTGCGGCTGCACGTCCGCTTCGACGAACGCAGCGCCGGCTTCCTGGCGCTCGGTCTGGCGAAGGCGTCCGGACGCCCGGTGCCGGTGCTGACCACCTCGGGCACCGCGGTCGGCAACCTGCTGCCGGCGGTGATGGAGGCGCATCACAGCGGTGTTCCGCTGCTGGTGATCAGCGCCGACCGACCGGCCGCGCTGGTCGGCGTCGGCGCCAACCAGACCACCGATCAGGCCCGGCTCTTCCAGCCCTTCGTGCGCTGGTCGGCGCGGGTGTCCTCGACGGCGTCCGAAACCTCGTGGGCGGCGCAGACCGCGCGGGCCTGCGTGCTGGCCGCCGGGGTCGGCAGCTGCAACCCCGGACCGGCACACCTGAACGTGGAACTCGATCAGCCGCTGGTCGGCGGCGAGGTGGCACTGCCGGAGTTGGCTGCGGTGGTGCGGGAGCCCTCTGGGGGCTCTGTGGCGGCGCCGTTGGTGGCTGGCCTGTGCACGGTGGTGGTGTGCGGTGACGCTTCGGTCGCCGTCGGACGGCAGGCGGCTCAGCTGGCCCGATCAGGAGGCTTCCCGCTGGTCGCGGAGCCCTCGAGTAACGCGCGGGACGCGGCGTTACGGACCGGATCGCTGCTGCTCGGTTCGGCGTTGGCCGCCGAGGTGGAACGGGTCGTCGTGTACGGGCATCCCACCTTGTCCCGGTCGGTGAATCGCCTGCTGGCCAGGGACGATGTCGAGATCATCGTGGTCAGTGCAGCCCCCGAATGGCCGGACGCAGGCTGGCGGGCCACCCGGGTGGTGCCGGCTCTGATCGCCGAGCCCGGGGATGCCGGGTGGCTGCGGCGCTGGCAGGCGGCCGATGCTCTGCTCTCTGCGCGTGTGGACGAGTTGGTGGCTGGGCAGGCTGTGTTGACCGGTCCTGCTGTGGCGGCGGCGGTGGTGGCGTCCGTGGGGTCGGGTGTGCTGATGCTCGGCAACAGCCAACCGATCCGGGACGCCGATCTGGCCTGTGGTGCGGGTGCTCGAGTGTTCGCCAACCGCGGCCTGGCAGGCATTGACGGCACGACCTCGACCGCGGTCGGTGTGGCGCTGGCGTCCGGTGAGCCGGTCACGCTGTTGTGCGGTGACCTGACCTTCCTGCACGACGCGAACGGCCTGGCCGCCGGGCTGGGCGAGCGCCGTCCGGATCTGCGGATCGTGGTCGCCGACGACTCCGGCGGCAGCATCTTCGCCACCCTCGAATAC
>NZ_JASGEN010000026.1:0-14962 GCF_047606365.1 Micropruina sp.
CGACGGCGTCGGGGTCGCCTTTTCCGACGCGGTCGCGACCGACGGCGGTGTGCTCAGCCTGGGCGGCGCGCACGGCGCCACCGGACGGGCCCCCGGCCTGGCGGGGCTGGAGGCCGACCTGGGCGTGCCGCTGGCCGTGGTGAGCCAGGTGCACGGCACCGACGTCGCCGTGGTCGGGGCCGACACCGATCTGGCCGTGCTGGCCACCCGCAGCGCCGACGCCCTGCTCACCACCCGTCCCGGTATCGGCCTGGCCGTCCGCGTCGCCGACTGTGTGCCGGTGCTGTTCGCGGACGCCGCCGAAGGCGTCGTCGCGGCCGCGCACGCCGGGCGGGTCGGTCTGGCCGACGGTGTGCTGCAGGCCACGGTCGCCGCGATGCACGACGCCGGGGCGAAACAGATCACCGCCTGGATCGGCCCGCACATCTGCGGCCGCTGCTATGAGGTGCCCGAGACCATGGCTGCCGAGGTGGAGCAGCGGGTGCCGGGCAGCCGCGGCACCACCGACCGCGGCACCCCCGGCCTCGACCTGGGGGCTGGCGCCCGCGGCGTGCTGACCGGTCTGGGGGTGCGGGTGACCGACGTCGCCCACTGCACCCTGCAGACCCCGAGCCTGCATTCGTATCGCCGCGACGCCGCCGCGTCCGGACGGCAGGCGGGGATCATCTGGCTGACCGGCGGCACACCTTCGTAGCCGCGCGTGTCGGAGGGAGATTGCCGCTGGACCGCCTGTCACCATGGTTAGGTTGCAGCTTGTACGCGCGGACGAGGGATGGGAAATGGCTGACACACTGAAGAAGGCGGCCGTCTGGCTCGGGCTGGTCTCGGACAACAACTACGCACAGTCCGAGTACGGCGTCGACGACGTGACCCAGGAGGTGCCGCGCGAGGGCGAACGCCCGCAGGCGGCGGCACCCGCCGCTCACCAACAGGCGGTTCCGGCCGCGCCGGTGCCCGCCGCGGCGACCGTCACCGAACTGGAATCGCGCCGGCCGACGGCGCCGGTGCAGCGCCCGGCCGACCTGAGCCGGATCATCACCGTCACCCCGCGCACGTACAACGAGGCGCGCACCATCGGTGAGAACTTCCGCGACGGCGTCCCGGTGATCATGAACCTGGGCGAGATGGAAGGTGAGGACGCCAAGCGGCTGGTCGATTTCGCCGCGGGCCTGATTTTCGGACTGCATGGCAGTATTGATCGCATCACCAGCAAGGTGTTCCTGCTCTCGCCGCCCAACATCAATGTGACCGCCGAGGACAAGGAGCGGCTTGCCGGGGGTTTCTACAACCAGAGCTAGCCAGGCTCATCACCGAAGGAAGTGCCCGTGCAACTAGTCGGATTGATCCTCTGGTATGTGCTGTGGGCTTACCTGGCGATCCTGATGGCACGGGCCGTGCTCTCGTTCGTCCCCCTCTTCGTCCGGGACTGGCAGCCGCGCGGCTTCATGCTGGTCTTCGCCGAGTTCGTCTACACCCTCACCGACCCGCCGCTGCGGCTGATGCGCAAGATCATCCCGCCGGTGCGGATCGGCTCGACCAGCTGGGATCTGGGCTTCCTGGTGCTCTTCCTCGGGCTTTCGTTCGTGCAGCGGCTGGTCCTGCTGTTCATGGTCTGAACGGCGTCCGGAGCTGCCCGGGAACCTTTGTGTTCGGGTGTCCGCACCGATAGCCTGACCGAGGCTCTTTCCCATCCTTCCTTCGTGAGGTGAAGCATGACCTTGACCTTGGAGCAGGTCCGTCAGACTCGTTTCCACCTGGCTCGCCGCAACGGCTATGAGCCGGTGGACGTGGACAACTTCGTCGACAAGGTCGAGGTGACGCTGGCGCAGCTCGGCGAAGAGAACGAGACCCTGAAGAAGCAGGTCGAGGCGCTGACCGCGGGCGATGGCGGTGCTGTGGCGCCGGCCGCCGACGGTGGCGCCGAGGCCGACGAGCTGCGTCAGCAGCTGGCCGACGCCAATGCCGAGGTCGAGCGACTGCGCGGCGAACTCGACGGACGCGGCAGCGAACTGGAGAACGTCCGGGCCGAGCTGCAGACCGCGAAGGGCTCGCTGGCCGAGGGCGACCAGGGTGAACTGGTCGGCAGGCTGCAGGCCGAACTCGACCAGGTCAAGGGCGAGCTGGCCGGCCGCGACGAGCGTCTCACCGGGCTGCAGACCGAGCTGGACGGCGTCCGCGCCGAGCTGGCCACCGCCCAGGAGGCGCAGGTCGAGCGCACCTCGAAGATCGAGCACATCGAGGTCACCGCCGCCGCGGATGCCGCGCCCGCGGTGACCAAGCTGCTGCAGATGGCGACCGAGCAGGCCGAGCGGCTGGTCGGCGACGCCGAGGCCGATGCCGAGCGGATCAGCTCCGAGGCGTCCAGCAAGGCCACCTCGACGGTGGAGGACGCCTCCGCGAAGGCGCACGAGGCGCTGACCGGTGCCCGGGCCCGCGCCGAAGAGATCCAGCAGCAGGCCAGCGCCGCCGCCGAAGCGCTGGCGGCCGAGACCAAGGCGAAGGCCGAGGCCCTGAACGCCGAACTCGCCGAGCGCCGCACCGAGCTGTTCTCGGTGCTGGAGAGCGAGCGTGACGAGCTGCGCGGCAAGGTCGATCACCTGCGTTCGTTCGAGGAGCGGTTCCGGCAGAGCCTGGCGACCCAGCTGCAGGCGCACCTGGATTCGCTGTCCGGCAAGGCCCAGCCCGAGGACGAGCCCGAGCTGCTCGACCAGGCCGCCGCCGAACGGTCGGCGACCCCGCGGCTGGACGCCCTGCTCAACGAACAGGGCTGACCCCCTCCGGCCGTCCGGGTGACCAAAGGAACCGTCCCCGGTGACCAAAGGAACCGTCCCCGGTGACCGAAGGAACCGTCCCCGGTGACCGTGGGGACGGTTCTTCTCGTACCGCTTCCGCGGCCGTGTCCGACGGTGCCGTCCTCGGCCGGTGGTGCCGCGGCGGATCATCGGCAGTCGTAGCCTTCGGTTGCGTCGAGCCGGGTGATACTCTCTCGGCTCGGAACACGACCCAAGGAGTTCTTCGCCATGTCACCGGCTCGCAGGACGGATCCCGTTGTCAACGGTCCGGCGTCCATTCCCGTCGCCGAGGGCGAAGAGCCGTGGACCCAGGAGGAGCTGACCGAGATCCGTGAGGAGCTGACCGGCGAGGTGGCCCGCCTGGAGCGGGCGATCGCGGTCGCCCAGGCCGGGCTGGAGGACCTCTTCTCCGACGGCAGCGAGGGCGCCGGACGCGACGCGGCCGATGTCGGCTCGACGAACTTCGAACGTGACCAGGAGATGTCGCTGGCGCAGAACGCCCGCGAGATGCTCGAGCAGGCCCAGCTGGCGCTGCGGCTGTTCGACTCCGGTGACTACGGCAGCTGCGAATCCTGCGGACGTCCGATCGGCAAGGACCGGCTGCAGGTCTTCCCACGGGCCACCCTGTGCATGGACTGCAAGAAGCGGGAGGAACGGCGATAGCCGGCAAGACTCGTCGCTACGGCCTATGGGCGGTGCTGCTCGGACTGTGCGGCTTCGCCCTCGACTGGACGACCAAGGAATGGGTGCTGGCCAACCTCGACCCGACGGCGCCCGTGCAGGTCATTCCCGGGCAGCTGTACCTGCGGCTGATCCGCAACCCCGGCGCGGCGTTCAGCATGGGGGAGAGCTTCACAGTGGTGCTCACCTGCCTGGCCATCGCCGCCCTGCTCTTCCTGCTGTTCTGGATGGTGCCCCGGGTGGGGCATCCGGGCTGGGCGGTGGCCACCGGGCTGCTGCTGGCCGGCGTCGCCGGCAACCTCTTCGACCGCCTGTTCCGTGAACCCGGGGCGTTCCACGGCCATGTCGTCGACTTCCTCCAGGTGCCCTGGTTCGCCGTCTTCAACGTCGCCGACATCTGGATCACCTTCGCCGCGGTCACGGTGATCTGGCTCACCCTGATCACCAGCGTGACGCTGTCCGGCGAGAAGGCCGAGCGGGGCGGGTCGGCGTCCGCGAAGGCCCGGCCGTGAGCATCCACCTGGTGCCGGACGGCCTGGCCGGCCAGCGCGTCGACAGCGCCGCCGCCCGAATGACCGGACTCTCCCGCAGCCGGATCGACGACCTGATCGCCGACGGCCACGTCCAACTCGACGGCCGCAGCGTCACCAAGTCGACCCGGGTCAACGGTGGCGAGATGCTCGAGGTGACCCTGCCCGAGCCGGCGGCGGCCGTGCCGGTCGTCCCGCGCGAGGTGGCCGGCGTCGGGATCGTGCACGACGACGCCGACATCGTGGTGATCGACAAGCCGGCCGGGGTGGCCGCGCATCCGTCGCTGGGCTGGGACGGCCCGTCGGTGACCGAACATCTGGCCGCCGCCGGGTTCCGGATCTCGACCTCGGGGGCGGCCGAGCGGCAGGGCGTCGTGCAGCGGCTGGACGTGGGCACCTCGGGGTTGATGGTGGTGGCCAAGAGCGAACGCGCCTACACCCTGCTCAAACGCGCCTTCCGTGACCGCACGGTCGACAAGGTCTATCACGCGCTGGTGCAGGGCTTCCCCGACCCGCACGTCGGCACCATCGACGCCCCGATCGGACGGCACCCCGGCCACGACTGGAAGATGGCGATCATCGACGGCGGCCGGCACAGCGTCACCCACTACGACACCCTCGAAGTGTTCCGCGGCGCCACACTGCTCGAGGTGCACCTGGAAACTGGGCGCACCCACCAGATCCGGGTGCACTGCCAGGCGATCGGGCATCCCTGCGTCGGCGATCCGCTGTACGGCAGCGACCCGGTGCTGTCCCGCCGGCTGGGGTTGGAGCGGCAGTGGCTGCACGCCGTCGAACTCGGCTTCGAACACCCCGGCAGCGGTGAACAGGTGCGGTTCAGCTCGCCCTACCCCGATGACCTGGCCGCGGCGTTGGAGCAGCTTCGCGAGCTGTGATGTCCGATTGCCCGATTCCGTCACACTGCTGTTAACGACAGTCCGCTAGGGTGCACAACGTGCGCAGAGCGAAGATCGTGGCAACACTGGGTCCCTCGACGGACAGTCTGGAAAAGGTGATCGGCCTGATGGAGGCCGGCATCAACGTAGCCCGCCTGAACATGTCTCACGGCGATCATTTGGAGCACATGCGGCGGCTGAAGCTGGTGCGGGACGCCTCGCACGAGGTGGGCCGCCCGGTGGGCGTGTTCGCCGACCTGCAGGGCCCCAAGATCCGGCTCACCCGGTTCGAGAACGATTTCGCGATTCTCGAGGCGGGGCAGCGGTTCGTGATCACCACCGATGACGTGCTCGGCACCGCCGAGCGCTGCGGCACCACGCTGAAGACCCTCACCATGGACGTCCAGCCCGGCGACCAGGTGCTGGTCGACGACGGCCGGATCCATCTGCGGGCGGTCGAGGTGACCGACACCGACGTGGTCACCGAGGTGGTCGTCGGCGGCCGGGTGTCGAACAACAAGGGCATCAACCTGCCCGGCGTCGCGGTCTCGGTGCCGGCGCTGAGCGAGAAGGACGAGCAGGACCTGCGCTGGGCGCTGCGGCACGGCGTCGACATGGTGGCGTTGTCCTTCGTGCGCAGTGCGTCCGACTACGACCGGGTCCGCGAGATCATGGACGCCGAGGACCGGCACGTTCCGGTGATCGCCAAGATCGAGAAGCCGCAGGCGATCGACAACCTGCACGACATCATCGACACCTTCGACGCGGTGATGGTGGCCCGCGGTGACCTGGGTGTGGAGTTGCCGCCCGAGCAGGTGCCGTCGGTGCAGAAGCGGATCATCGAAGAGGCCCGCAAGTGGGCCAAGCCGGTGATCGTCGCCACCCAGATGCTGGAATCGATGATCGGGGCGCCGCAGCCGACCCGGGCCGAGACCTCCGACGTCGCCAACGCCATCCTGGACGGCGCCGACGCGGTGATGCTGTCCGGTGAGACCGCGATGGGCGAGTACCCGATCGAGGCCGTCGAGGTGATGAGCCGGATCATCAACTACACCGAAGAGCAGGGCCTGATCAACATCCGGCACATCGACTGGGATCCGCACACCCACGCCGGCATCATCTCCAAGGCCGCGGTCGACATCGCCGAACGGGTCGGTGCGAAGTACCTGGCCGCCTTCACCGTCTCGGGCGACACCCCGCACCGGCTGGCCCGGCTGCGTTGTGAGATCCCGATCATGGCGTTCACCCCGAAGCCCCGGACGGCACTCGAGCTCACCCTGTGCTGGGGCGTCCAGTCCTATGTCACGCCCGAGTTCGTCTCCACCGAGTCGATGGTGCAGTCCGTGCAGGACGCCCTGATGGAGACCCGCTGGGTCAAGCCGGGCGACCTGATCGTCATCGTCGCCGGCAACCCGTCCGGCAGCGGCGGCCAGACCAACTCGGTCCGCATCTACGAACTGCACGAGTAGCCCGAACTCACCACGAGATCCCGGAGCAAGTCCGGGATGACGGCCGGCTCGGCCCACCCCGTCATCCCGGCGAACGCCGGGATCTCGAAGTTCGATCAACGGGCTACCGCTGGTTGAGCTTGTCGAAACCCCGGTGACCGGACAAGCTCGATCAACGACGAACGGACGCGACCACCGAGGTGGCCGCGTCCGTCGTTTGCTACAAGGGGTTACTCGGCGAGCTGGTGATCGGCCAGGAAGTGCGCGATGTCCTTGGTGGCCGGGTAGAGCTCCAGGTACTTACCGAAGAAGTCGTCGTAGAGACCCTTGTTCTCCGGATCGGGCTGGACGTGGGCCGAGACCTTCATCCAGCTGGTCGACTCGTCCGCCTCGCCGACGTTCTGCGCCGAGATCAGCGCGTCGCCGTAGCTGGCGCCGATGGCGAGCTTCGGCAGCACCTGCTCGATGCCGCAGACGTCCGACATGATCTGGGTCCACAGGCCGCCCTTGGTGCCGCCGCCGACCGCGACGAACCGCTTGCCCTCGCCGCCGGCCTCCTTGATGGCTTCCAGCAGGTGCCGGGTGCCGTAGGCGGTGGCCTCGAGCAGCGCCCGGTACAGCTCACCGCGCGACGTGCTCAGGGTCAGTCCGGCGATCACGCCGCGGGCCCGCGGGTCGCTGATCGGCGTCCGCTCACCGGCGAAGTAGGGCAGCGCCAGCAGTCCGTTCGAGCCGGGTGCGACGTCGCTGGCCTCCTCGGACAGCACGGCGTACTCGGTGCCGCCGCTGATGTCCTTCAACCAGGTGGTCAACGCACCTGAGGCCGACAGGCCGCCGGCCAGCGCGAAGGTGTTGCGGTACAGGCCGGTGATCGCCCACAGGTTCGGGTGCGCCATGAACTGGCTGGCGACCAGGTTGGCGACGATCGTCGAGCCGTACATCAGCATCACGTCGCCCGGGTCCTTGACCCCGACGCTGAGCGCTTCGCTGAACGCGTCGGTGGTGCCGACACCGACCGGGATGCCCTCGGGCAGGCCGGTCAGGGCGGCGCCCTGGGCGGTGATGTAGCCGGCGATCTCGTTGGAGTACTTCAGCTCGGGCAGCTCCAGGCCCGGGGCCACCATCTCGCACCACTCCGGGATCCAGTCCTGGGTCTTCGGCGAGTACATCGGGTCGAACATGGACGCCGACAGGTGGTCGAGCACATACGCACCGGTCAGCTTGAACGCCACATAGGACTGGGCCATGAAGAAGTACTTGGTCTTCTCCCACACCCAGGGCTCGTTGCGCACGGTCCACAGGAACTTCGGGCCCTGCGACTGCGAGGTCAGCACGTTGCCGCAGCGCTCGATCAGTGCCTCGGTGCCCAGCTTGTCGGTCAGCTCGGCGACCTCCTTCGAGGCACGGGTGTCCACGCCGTACAGGATGGCCGGACGCAGCGGCTTGCCGTCGCCGTCGGTGAACACGCTGCACGGGCCGATGCCCGAGGTGGTGATGCCGACGACGGGACCGTTCGCCTTGTGCAGCAGGTCGGCGGTGATGGCCAGGAAGTCGGCCCACCAGACCTCGTCGGCGTCATGCTCGACATGGCCGGGCTTCGGCATCGAGGTGCGGTGCGGCTTCTCCGAGGTGGCGATCACCTTGCCGTTCAGCCGGGCGAGGACGCCCTTCGAGCTGCCGGTGCCGAAGTCGATCCCGATGACCAACCTCTTGTCCTTCGCCATGGTGGCTCCTTTCTGCGAGCAACATTGCTCTCCTGGGAGGACGCGACGTTGCTGCCTCCCCACCCTGAACGGTATTCGATGCGGCGCGTTGCCGGGAGGGTCCGACCGCGGAAAGGGACAAATTACGTGTGGTAACCCACAGGTTCTGTGGGATTGGCGGTGATTCGGCCGGCGTCGCACCGAGGCTCAGTCGGGAATCACCGCCACCTTGAGCCCCTCACGGGTGGCGACGAACTCGATCGCCTCAGCGGCCTGGGACAGCCCGAAGGTGTGGGTGAGCAGCGAACCGGTGTCGATGGCGCCGCTGGAGAGCAGCCGGATGGCGCGGGCGAAGCTCTCCCGGCCCGAGTTCGAGGCACCCACCACGGTCAGCTCCCGGTAGTGGATCAGGTTCGCGGCGATGTTCGACCAGCCGTCGCCGGCCAGTCCCGCGAAGATGCTCACCCGGCCGCGCTTGCGCACCATGCTGAGGCATTCGTTGACCAGGTCGGGCAGCCCGATGCAGAGCACCGCGACGTCGGCACCCGCGCCCCCGGTCTCGTCCCGGACGACCTCGAGCAGATCCTGGCTGGCCGGGTCGACGATCACATCGGCGCCCAGCGCTGCGGCGCGGGCGCGCCGTCCGGCATGCGGCTCGGAGACGATCACCTTCTCGGCGCCGGCGAGCCGGGCCAGTTGCAGATGGATCATGCCGATCGGGCCGGCCCCCAGAATCACCACCGTGTCACCGATCTCGACCCGGTAGTTGTCCAGCCCGTTGAGGCAGCAGGAGAGCGGTTCGGCCAACGAGAGCTGCGCCGGCTTGAGGGTGGCCGGTGCCTTCATCAGCAGACCGTTGGCGACGGCGACCCGCGGCATCAGCATGTAGTCGGCCAGCCCGCCGTTGACGTCGTAGCCGACCAGGTGCACCCGCTCGCAGAGGTGTTCGTAGCCGCGCCGGCAGGGGCCGCACAGCCCGCAGATCAGCGACGGCGGCATCGCCACCAGGTCGCCGATCTCGAAGTTCCGGACGCCGTCGCCGACGGCGTCCACATGGCCCGCGACCTCGTGACCCAGCACCACGCCCAGGTCGACGCCCTTGGTCTTCTCGCCGCGCAGGATCCGCAGGTCGGTGCCGCACACCGTATTCGCACCCACCCGGATCCGCACCTCACCGGGACCCGGCTCGGGGGTGGCGATCTCGGACAGCCTGGCCGGGGCGGACGGCCCGGCGAAAGTGAAGGCGCGCATGACGGTGACTCTCCCTTCGCTGATCGCGGCGCGGATCGCCGCCTCGAGAGGGAGCCTACGCAGTGGCAGCGGTGCCGACAGCCAGGTCCGGTGCGAGCGTCCCGCCACCTGGGCGTCGAATCGACGACCCGACAGAAACTCCGGACGGCCGGCAACCCGTGGGGTTACCGGCCGTCCGGAGCTGTGACGTGCGCGACGTCCGCACTCGGTCAGTCCATATGCGGGTAGCGATGGTCGACCGGCGGGACGAAGGTCTCCTTGATCACCCGCGGGCTCGTCCAGCGCAGCAGGTTCTGTGGCGCACCGGCCTTGTCGTTGGTGCCGGACGCGCGGGCGCCGCCGAACGGCTGCTGCCCGACCACCGCGCCGGTGGGCTTGTCGTTGAGGTACAGGTTGCCCGCCGCGAACCGCAGCGACCGAGTGGCGGAGGCCAGGGCCGTCCGGTCCCGGCCGATCACCGAACCGGTGAGGGCGTACGGCGAGGCCGCCTCCGCCTGGCGCAGCACGGCGTCGAAATCGTCGTCGTCGAAGACGTGCACGGCCAGGATCGGTCCGAAGTACTCGGTACGGAAGACCTCATCGGCCGGATCCTCGCCGAGCACGATCGTCGGACGGACGAACCATCCGACCGAATCGTCGAACCGGCCGCCGGCGGCGATCGTGAGGCCCGGCTGCGCCTGGGCCCGCTCGATGGCCGTCCGCTGCTTGGCGAAGGCCCGGTCGTCGATGACGGCACCGAGGTAGTTGCCGAAGTCTCGGGGATCACCCATCGGCAGTGCCTCGGTGGCGTCGACCAGGTCGTCGCCCATCCGGTTCCAGACGCTCCGCGGCAGGTAGGCCCGCGACGCCGCCGAACACTTCTGCCCGGCATAGTCGAAGGCGCCCCGGATCAACGCGGTGCGCAGCACGTCGTCGTCGGCCGACGGGTGGGCGATCACGAAGTCCTTGCCGCCGGTCTCGCCGACCAGCCGCGGGTAGCTGCGGTAGCGGCCGATGTTGCCGCCGACCGCACCCCACAGCCGGTGGAAGGTGGGCGTCGAACCGGTGAAGTGGATGCCGGCCAGGCCGGGATCGGCGAGCGCGACCTCGGAGACCGCCAGCCCGTCACCGGGCAGCATGTTGATCACCCCGGCCGGCAGCCCGGCCTCCTCCAGCAGTTCCATGGTCAGGCTTGCCGCCAACTGCTGGGTGGGGGACGGCTTCCACAGCACCGTGTTGCCCATCAGCGCGGGCGCCGTGGGCAGGTTGCCGGCGATCGCGGTGAAGTTGAACGGGGTGATCGCGTAGACGAAGCCCTCCAGCGGGCGGTGGTCCAGGCGGTTCCACACCCCGGGGCTGTTGGCGATCGGCTGTTCGCCCAGGATCTGCGCGGCGTAGTGGACATTGAACCGCCAGAAGTCGATCAGCTCACAGGCACTGTCGATCTCGGCTTGATAAGCGGTTTTGCCCTGCCCGAGCAGGGTGGCGGCGTTGAGCCGTTGCCGCCACGGTCCGGCCAGCAGGTCGGCGGCGCGCAGGAACACCGCGGCCCGGTCGTCGAACGACAGCTCGCGCCAGCCGGGTGCGGCGGCCTGGGCCGCCGCGATGGCGTCCGCGGTGTCGGCGGTGGTGGCGTTGTGCAGCGTGCCCAGCACGTGCTGGTGGTCGTGCGGCTGGCTGACGGTGATCGCTTCGCCCCCGCCCGGCCGGTGCCGGCCGCCGATGACGGCGTCCAGCGGGTGCTGCTCGGCTTGCAGCCGGTCGATCTGGGCCAGCAGTTCGGCTCGTTCCGGCGAACCCGGCGCGTAGTCGAGCGGGGTCTCGTTGACCGGAAGCGGGGGTATGGTGGCGGCGTCCATGGCTGTTCCCTTTCGGTTCGGGGCGCTGAGCCCGGTCAGTTCTGAGCGGACCCGGACGTGGTGCTGTCGCTGGTGCGCCGCACCTCGAGCGTCACGCCGGTCTCGGCACGGGTGTCGAAGTAGGCGAACCCGGAGCCGTCGGCCCGCTGACCCTTCGCGATGACGTCCAGGCCGAGCTCCCCGCCGGTGGCGACGGCCGCGGTCAGGTCGGGAACCTCGAAGCCAAGGTGGTAGACACCCTCGCCGTTGGCGTCCAGGAAGCGGCGCTGCGGGGTGTCCTCAGGGCCGGGCTGGCACAGCTGCAGCTGGAAGTTCTCGAAGTCGTAACACTTGTACTTCATCGCCGCCGAACCGGCCGGGTCGGGCACCTCGTAGGTGACGTACGGCGTGCCCTTCGGGTAGTCGAACCAGGGGCCCACTCCGAGCCGCTGATAAGCGGAAACGGCCTTTTCAAGGTCATGGACGACGATGCACACATGGTGCAGACGGGTGAACAGTTCGTGGCTCATCTCGGAGTCCTTCCGTAGTGCTGGACGGGTGACTGAACGGTCGCGAGTGGCAGCTCCGGCAGTGGCGAGCGTTCCAGGTCTAGGCAATGTATACCAAACAGTGTACGGTTCACCATACAACGCGATGCAAGGTGCATCGCGGGGAGGAGACGCATGTATTACTTCGGCTACTGCACCTACCTGCTCGATGCCGAGCTGCGTAAGTACCTGCCGGAGGCGGTCACGGTCACCAAGGCGACCGCGCCCAACCATCAGATCCAGTTCCGGGCCGCGGGCGACCGCACCGACCGGGGCTGGTGCCACCTGGCCGACGTCGGCACCCTCGGCAAGACCGCGAGGGGAATCGTCTTCGAGGTCAACGACGAGCGCGTCAACGATGATTTCGATGACTTCGACATCATCTTCCTCACCGTCCGCGGCGATGACGGTGAGACCTATGACGCGTTCACCTACGTGCTTTCCCAGCCCGGTCAGCCGATGCGGCCGC
This sequence comes from Micropruina sp., assembly GCF_047606365.1. Lineage (GTDB taxonomy): Bacteria > Actinomycetota > Actinomycetes > Propionibacteriales > Propionibacteriaceae > Micropruina. Next base: position 12,136 of record NZ_JASGEN010000026.1, read on the forward strand.
CGCGGTTCTACTGGGAGCGCGTGCCCAACGGCCTGGTCGAGCAGGAGTTCCCGCTCGATTACCGCAACGAGGTCCAGGCCATCTTCGATGCCGCCGCCGAATGCCCCGATTTCGACCGTCCGGCACCTGCCGTGGCGCCCGGTCGCTCGGCGGACACCCGGTGATCGGCCCCACCCGCCCCTACCAGGAAAGAGCAACCCGCTTATTTGCCTCAAGGAAAGAGAGCACCATGTTGCGTACCCTTCGTGCCGGTCTGACCGCGGCGGTTGCCGTGGCGTCGGCTTCTTTGATGCTGACCGCGTGTGTCGGCCCCAGCAGTAGCAGTAGCGCGTCACCCACGGGTTCGACGACCGAGGTCCACACCGTCACACCTGGTGTCCTCAAGGTCGGCTCCCAGCAGTCGTACATCCCCGGTGAGTTCTTCGAGGAGGGCAAGGACAACGTCCAAGGCTTCAGCGTCGACTTCATCGATGAGATCGGCAAGCGGCTCAACCTGAAGGTCGAGTGGCAGCAGGTCGACTACTCGGCCATCATCACCGGTCTGCAGTCGAACCAGTTCGACATGGGATCGGGCGGCATGAGCCCCAACCCGGATCGCCTCGCCCAGGTCGACATGGTCGGCTACTTCCAGTCGGGTGCCACCTACATCCTGCGCAAGGAGGACGAGGGGAAGTACAAGAACTCCCAGGACTTCTGTGGCAAGAAGATCGGCATGCTCGAAGGCTCCACCACGCTGCAGGCGGCGATCGACAAGGAGAATGAGAAGTGCGGGGGCAACCCGATCCAGGTCGAGCCCTACACCAACACCAACCTCGGCGTTCAGGGCCTGCTGTCCAAGCGGATCGACGCTTACACCCCTGACGTGGCGCAGAGCCAGTACATCGTCAAGCAGGACCCGAACAACCTCGTCACCATCGGCGACTACGTGCTGGTCGACTACCTGATCAACTACACGTTCACCAAGGAGAACACCGCTCTCCGCAACGCGGTGTACAACACCCTGCAAGAGATGATGACCGACGGCACCTACGACAAGATCCTCGAGAAGTGGGGTATCGACCGTGGTGGGTTGAAGAAGCCGGCGTTGAACGGTGACCTCAATGCGAAGCCGTGATCGGCTCGTCATGATGCGGGCGGTCCGGCCATGACGGCCGCGACCGGGACGTCCGAGGGCGTCTACTTCCCGGTACGGGCGAAGTTCCCGTGGGGTCAGTTCATCCAGGCCGCGGTGGTCATCGTCATCGTCGGCTGGGTGATCGTCAGCTTCGTGATCTCGGGAGTCTTCGACTTCGCGACGGTGGCCCGCTACCTGTTCGGCCCGCAGATCTGGGCCGGCCTGTGGGGCACCGTCAGCCTGGCCACGTTGTCGACGGCGATCGCACTGGTGCTCGGCACCCTGGTCGCGCTGATGCGGATCTCGAACAACCGGGTGCTCTCCGGTGTGGCTGCGGCCTACGTGTTCTTCTTCCGTGGCACACCGATGCTGGTCCAGTTGCTGATCTGGTTCTACGCCATCCCTCGAATGATCGGACAGGTGCGGATCGGCATCCCGTTCACCGACGTGGTGTGGGTCGACCAGCCGGCGAGCATCTTCTTCACGCCGTTCGTCGCGGGTCTGTTCGCACTCTCGCTGGCAGAGACCGGCTACATGGCCGAGGTCGTCCGTTCGGGCATCCTCGGTGTCGACCAGGGCCAGCGGGACGCCGCCACGGCTCTGGGCCTGCCGCGCAGGAAGATCACCACCCAGATCGTTCTTGTGCAGGCCTTCCGGATCATCCTTCCGTCGGCCGGCAACCAGGACATCATGATGATCAAGAACACCTCCCTGGCCTACACCATCGGGTACATGGAGCTTCTGCTCACCGTGAGCCGCATCTACTACTCCAACTTCAAGTACCTGGAACTGCTGCTGGTCGCGGCGTTCTGGTACCTCGTGCTGACGGCGCTCATCACGTTCCTCCAGCAGTTCCTCGAACGCCGATTCCCCGCGAGGTAGGGCCATGACTGAACCCAAACTGAAAATGGAAGCCCTGCACGTCTACAAGTCGTTCGGGGACGTCAAGGTGCTGCACGATGTGTCGGTCAGGGTGCATTCCGGTGAGGTGGTGGCTCTGATCGGGCCGTCCGGTGCCGGCAAGTCCACCTTCCTGCGCTGCGTCAACAACCTGCAGCCGATCGACTCCGGCACGATCGAGGTCGACGAGGAACTGATCGGCTACCGCAAGGTGGGCGAATACCTGGAGCCGTTGCCCGACAAGGAGGCCGCGGCACAGCGGGCCCGGATCGGCATGGTTTTCCAGAACTTCAACCTGTTCCGGCACATGACCGCGGTCGCCAACGTCATGTACGGACAGATCGAGGTGCTCGGACGGCCCAAGGCCGAGGCTCACGCAACCGCCATGGACGCCCTCAAGAGGGTCGGCCTGGTAGGGCGCGAGGACCGTTTCCCGGCTCAACTCTCGGGCGGGCAGCAGCAGCGTGTGGCGATCGCCCGCGTGATGGCGATGAATCCCACCATGATTCTGCTCGACGAGCCGACCAGCGCCCTCGACCCCGAACTCCGGGTGGAGGTCGCCAACGTCATCAAGGGAATGGCCGAGAACAAGGCCACCATGTTGATGGCCACGCACGACATCCCACTGGTGCACGACATCGCGGACTACATCATCTTCATGGTGGACGGCCGCGTCGTCGAGGCCGGTGCCGCCGAGAAGATCCTCACCAACCCCGAGCACGATCGCACCCGTTCGTTCCTCACCGCCATGGAGTCCTGACACCACTGTGACCACCTCGTCTCAGCCCGGCGTGGTGCGGACGGATCGTCCGC
>NZ_JASGEN010000027.1:0-10915 GCF_047606365.1 Micropruina sp.
ACAGTTGCCCGGCGACGATCTTCAACACCACGACCCGATACTTCGACATGCATCGGACTGTGACCTATGACGCGAGACATGAGCGACCTATCACCTGTGACCTATGTCGTGAACCCAGACACCTCTGGGCGCGCCCATCTGGACTCTGCTTCAGAGCGACCAGCCAGCGAAATCTTGGCCACCCTCGAATGTCGAAGTGACTACGCGCGTGCTGCCTTCCCGTTGTGAATATGCCCCGGAGGGCATCCGTAAGCTAGTCCCGACCTGGCGAATCTGAGTGGTTTGTCGGCAAGTTGCCGATGGCGCCCTGCTTGACAACAGGATTTGCATCGCCTTGGGCGAAGTCGTTTAGGGCGATCATTGCATCGCATCCGTAATGGCGTCGGTGATAGCCCCTTCCATGTCTCCGATCGACAGTGGTGGGCCTGAATAGCAAAGAGAGCCGCGTAGTGCCGTCACTGGACGGCTCTCAGGGTGCAATTCATATCCGCCCTCGGAATTCTTGACGAAGGACACGTGAGCCCCAGGCCCAAGGCCGAGTTCATCCCGGATGCTCTTGGGGATGGTGACCTGCCCCCTGCTGCTGACGGTGCTCCTGGTTATGGACTTTCCCTCTGCTCCGGCGTCAGGGCGTGTGGCCACGACCTCAACCCACCAGCTAGTGATTGCCACCTGGGGACTCACTGGGTCTAGCTGGACTGCGGATGGTCCACGTCCGGAGCGATCTTGCCATGCGAGGCAAGGTATCTGAGATCAGGGCGGGGCGCAAGATCGATAAGAATCTTACAACAACTACCTACTACTAACAATTAACGGTCCTGTGAGGACAAAGTGTAGGCTGGCAGGCGGCCGGGCCTCATTGAAGGATTGTTAGCGTTGGTCGTAGCTGTAGACCTCAGCGCTCTCCCGGCCCGCCTTGGTCAGGGCCGGTACCCGGAGGCCTTGACCAAGGCCCTCATAGCCGGACCCCAGCTCGGCTCATGGCTATGGCGCCTGCAGCATCGTTGTCTGCGGATTCGAATGGCGATCCCCAAGAAGTGCGTGGGCTCACATGGCCCGCTGTGCTGACCCGAGGCTTGTATGGTCGAGGCGGTGTGCAATTCGTCCCGCCGTTGTGATGTTCCGGGTGTGGGAGCCAAGACATTCTCTTGTAGTCGCCACATTGATCACTTCGGATGTCTATTATCATTCGGTGTCGAATCCGGCAACTTCGCCGGCGGTGCCTGATGAAGGCCGAGATTTAGGAGTTACCATGGCCCTCACCCTTGATGCCCTCCACGACGCTGTGGCAGGAGGAACTGCCGGCGTCCGCGCTCGATTCGAGCTGGAGCCTCTCGGCGGGCCCGGTGACAAGATCGCGCCACCCACCTACAGCACTGCGGAAGTTGCGCCCACCAAGTATGCGGAAGAGACGCGGCGCATTGATGGCGCCGACGTCCGCTGCGTCTCCCTCAACTCGGTGGCCGCTCAGGCCAACACGATGGAGGAGACCCTGCTGGAGGCCGCCCGCGCCGGGCGATTGGCGTTGCCCCTGGTCTCGGTGGACTTCCGTGAGTCGGAGGGCCTGGCGGATCTGGACCGGATCTCCTCGCTACAGGCGCCGCACCGGATTTTCGACGCGATCCTGCGGGACAGCCTGCTCGACGACCAACTGTTTCGGATGAGCCCGATCGGGCGGGCGGTCACCGAGGCGTCCACTCGCAACGCCGAGGCGCTGTACCGGTACTCGCCGGCCACCCTGATCTTCGGCGGCTGGGATTCGACGGGTCCGCGGGGTGGTCGCGGAGCGAAGTACGAGCGTGCGCTCACTTCGGAGATCGTCGGAATCGGCGCCATGCCAGGCACGCGTGCAGCTTCGCGGATCGACCCGCTCGGCATCGAGCTGGCGGGAAACACGCTCTATGCCACCGAGGATGGCTCCTGGACGCTCAACGAGGACGAGGCCAAGAAGGAGAAGGGGAAGGCTGTTCTCTACACCGGGTCGGGCGACGGCGCGCCGGGGCGTCCCTCGCAGGTCAACCACGGCAACGTGACACCGTCTCTCGACGCTCGTGCCGGCGGTGTGACCGTGGATCGGGTCGAGGCGATCACCGTGCTGTCCTTCATCCAGTTGCGGCGGATCGGTTTCCCGCTGAACAGCAACGGCGAGCCGCTGGGCGAGAAGCGACGTGAGGCCGAACAAGCGGCCCGGACGGCGCTGGCTGCGCTCGCTTTGGCGGCGGTCACACTGTCGTTCGAGCAAGGCTTCGATCTGCGCTCGCGGTGTGTGCTGGTGCCCACCGCCGATCTGGAATTCGACCTGGTCCGACGGGGTAGTGGCGGCTCCAGCCGGTTCAGCTTGACCGGTGACGAGGCGTTGGCGCTCACCGCGCAGGCGGTTGAGGCGGCGGCGTCCTATGGCCTGGTCTGGCAGGCCGACGAGGTCTTGCTGCGGCCGGCCGATCGGCTGGCTCAGTTGGTTCGGAACAGCCGTCCGGCCGGTAACGGCGGCGCGTAATGCTCGCCGTCCAGGTCCGGCTGCTTGCCGGACGGTATGTCGCGACCCAATTCAATGAGCGCGACCGGGCGGAGTGGCCGCCGCATCCCGCTCGACTGTTCGCCGCCGCGGTCGCGGCCTGGGCGGACACCGATGAGCCGGATCTCGAAGAGCGTGCCGCGTTGTACTGGTGGGAGTCGCTCGGGCCGCCGCAGATTTCCTGCTCGTTGCCGGAGGAGACCGCCGCCCGCTCCGTCGTCACCCACTTCGTTCCGGTGAACGATGCGACGGTGCTGTCGCGGGACGCCTCGGGCGCCTACGCGGACCTAACCGCGGCACTCGAGCTGGAGAAGGAGCCGATGGGCGGCGATCGTCCCGATCTGCGGGCACACCGGCGGGCGCAGACCGCAGCCGCAAAGGCACAGGCGAGGGGCGTCCAGTTCAGTAGTTCGGGCAGGGCACCCGAGACCGGGCTGGGCGTTCTGCCCGAGAACCGGGTCCGGCAAGCCCGCACCTTCCCGAGCATCACCCCGGCCGACGAGATCGTCACCTTCAGCTGGCCGGACATCGCTCCGGAGCCGGCGCAGCTGGAGGCGCTGGATCGGGTCCTGGGACGAATCGCCCGCTTGGGCCATAGCTCGTCCCCGGTCGATGTGGCGATTGTCGCGAAGCCCACGCGCGAGGCGTCCCTGGTGCCGGCGGAGAGCGGTGAGTTCAGTGTCCGGACGCCGACGACCGGACAACTAGACTCGCTGATCGCGTCGTATGCCGGCCACCAGGGGCTGGAGCCGCGCACCCTGCCGACGGTTGCTGCCGGGTATCGCCGGAACGAGCCTGCACCGGTCGTGCGTCGTGGCATCTTCGACGACCAGCGTTGGCTGTTATTCGGCCTGCATCCGCGGTGCGCGCTGACCCAGACCGAGGCCCTGACGCGGGCCCTCCGGGCGGGCCTGATGAAGCATGCGGCCCAGCCGGTGCCGCCGATGATCAGCGGGCATAGGCCGGGGTCGGGTGGGTCGCCGACCGAGCCTGCGCTGGACGTCCATGCGGCCTACCTGGCCTTGCCATACGTGGGTTCCGAGTATGCCGACGGATCCGTCCATGCGTTGGCGGTGGTCTTGCCACGGGACGTCTCGCCCCACGATCGGGCTGCTGTCGCGCTGGCTGCCGCCCGATGGCAGGAGGATGGTGGGCGACTCTGGTTTGAGCGGGGGAGGACGTTCCACCTGCATCCGCTTCGGCCGCAAGACGCGTCGGTTACCGCCCGGCCCTCCACTTGGACGCGGCCCGCCACTCGGTGGTCGACCGTGACCCCGGTGGCGCTTGATCGCCATCCGGGCGATCTGGACAGCCCGAACCAGGCCAAGCGCGATCAGGCCGAGGCGGAGGCGCGGGAAAGTGTGATGGGCGCGTGCCGGAACATCGGGCTGCCCGAACCGGTCGCGATCGATTTCCGCAACGACCCGCCGATCCGCGGCACCCGACCGCTTGGGGCTTTTCCCCCGTTCCTGGTCGGCGCCGGAAAACTCCGGAAACGGCTGGTCCACATCGATCTGACCTTCGGCGAACCGGTGAGCGGGCCCGTGCTGCTAGGAACAGGACGGTTCCTCGGCTACGGGCTGTTCTGGCCCCACCCAGGATCACGGTCGTGACACCGGCACCGCCGTCGGCGCTCGCTGCGCTCTCGACGTCCGATTTCGCGAGCTACTTCTCCGCGCTGTGGTCGAAGCCGGACGCGCCCCCGGTTGAGCCCTTCGGCTGGCAATCGGCGCTGGTAGAAGCCGCCCAGCGTGAGCGGCGCTGGCCGGACCTGATCGACCTGCCGACCGGTACTGGCAAGACCAGCGCGATCGACATCGCGGTGTTCCTGCTGGCTCTCGGCGCCGAAGAGCCCCCCGACAAGCAATGGCACCCGCGGCGGATCGCGGTGGTGGTCGACCGCAGGGTGATCGTGGACCAGGCCGCCGACCGGGCGCGCGCCATCGCTATGAAGCTGGCCGAGGCTCAAGAGGGTGTTCTGCGAGTGGTCGCCGATCGGTTGCGGTCGTTGGCCGTCCAGCCTGATGGCTCGGTGCCAGACGTCCCGCTACGGCATGCCGTCCTGCGGGGCGGTATCGTCCGCGACGAGAGCTGGGCGCAGCGTCCCGACATTCCCGCGGTGCTCGCCTCCACCGTCGACCAGGTCGGTTCCCGCTTGCTGTTCCGGGGATACGGCGTCTCGCGCGGCATGCGTCCGATCCATGCGGGGCTGCTCAGCCAGGACGTCCTCTATCTCCTCGACGAGGTTCATCTGGCGCGCCCCTACGCCCACACCCTGCAGGCGGTGGATCGGTACCGCGGGTTGGGTTCGAAAGTGGGTGCGCTGCCTGATCGCTGGCAGCTCGTCCGGCTCAGCGCAACGGTCGACACGGACGTGGACTGGGCGTTCCCCGGCGCCGAGTTGGACACCGGTGGGCACCCCGTCCTGGAACGGCGGCTGGAGGCGTCCAAACTCGCGACCGTGGAGCTGGTCAAGACGCCTACCGACGCGGTTAAAGCACAACAGAAGTTGGCCGCCATCTGCGCCGAGCGGGCCGAGGCAGTGGTCAAACAAGGCGCCCGCACGGTGGCCATCATCGTGAACCGGGTGGCCACGGCTGGTCACGCCTATGCGGCCGTGACGGCACGCATCGCCCGAGGTTTCGAGTGCGACGTAGCACTCATCACCGGACGCATGCGGCCCGTCGACCGCGACACGGTGCTCGCCGACGTCCAGCCGCGGGTCGAAATGGGTAGGAAACGCCGTGCCACCGATCGTCCGCTGATCCTGGTGTCGACCCAGAGCATCGAAGCCGGAGCCGATTTCGACCTTGACGCGATCGTCACCGAATGCGCGAGCCTCGACGCACTACGCCAGCGGTTCGGCCGCGTCGACCGTGACGGGCAACTGGCGCAGGCCGGGCAGCCGTACGGGTCGGTGATCCTCGCATCGCAGCGGGACGTCGCAACCACCGACCCGGATCCCGTCTACGGAAATGCCTTGCGGGAGACCTGGTCGTGGTTGTCCGGACTGCCCAAGGTTGACTTCGGGCTACGTCGCCTGGAGTTGCCCCCTCCGGCCCGGCACGCTCTGATGCTGCCGCCGGTGCAGTCCGCGCCGCACCTGTTGCCGAGCCACCTTGATCGGTGGGTCCGAACTTCCGACTACGGGGTTGCTGCCGACCCCGAAGTGGCGCAATGGCTGCATGGAATCAAGGCTTCGGACGCCATGAGCGAAGTCTCGGTGATTTGGCGCGAAGACCTCGATGAGGCCTTGCTGGGCAAAGTTGCGGAGGCGTGGCGTGCCGCGGGGCCCGACGAGCAACTCGCCAACCGGGTCGCGGCGCGAGTCAACGCCTGTCCGCCGATGGCGGCAGAAGCACTGCAGGTGCCGGTGGTCAGTGTGCGGCGCTGGCTGCGCGGAGTCGTCGACGATCCAACGCTGGCGGACGCCTGGGCCGGGCACGAGGTTGATGATGGCCGACAGCCCGACGATCGCGCGGTCGTGCGGTGGCGTGATGAGAAGGCGGAGACGATTCGGCTCCGCGATATCCAGCCCGGTGACACCATTCTCGTGCCCTCGACCCTCGGTGGCTTGTTCGGGAAGAATTGGAATCCGGCCGCAACGGACGACGTCCCCGATGTCGCTGTTGAGGCGACCGGAGGCAGGCGGACGATAGTCCGGCTGTCGCGGGCCCTTGACCATCGGCTACGTGCCAATGCGGGGGGGAGAAGGCCGCTGTCCGACGGGCTGGATGAGGCGCCAGCCGCCGAAGGAGGCGCGGACAATGAATTGCTTCCGTTCCCCGATCCACGCTCGCTCGAGGAACTGACGATCGAGGAGAAGCGCGCGGTCGTCGAGGCGTATGTCGCCGATGCGATGGACCGCGCCGACGAATCCACGCGCGTGCTACTGAGCAGATTGCTGGAGACACGCAGGTGGTTCCTGCAGTCGTTCGTCGAGCAATGGGCCTCTGGCGAGGTGCGATCGTCGTATGTGTTCACCGCACGGGTCGAGGGCCACGCCGGGGGCCGAAACGGTACGCCGACCGAGGACGACGGGCGAGACAGCCCTTCTTTTCCCGAAGACCAAGGTCGTGTGCTGCTCACCGATCACCTCGACGGCGTCCGGCGCTGGGCCGAGTGTCTTGGCCGGAACCTCGGCTTGCCGGACTCGGTTGTCGCCAGTCTCGGAGCGGCCGGACAAGCGCACGACCTAGGCAAACTCGACCCGCGGTTCCAGCTTTGGATGCACAGTGGCGACGACGTCTCGTACCAGGCGGAAGAGGCTCCGCTGGCCAAGTCGCTGGAGACGAATGCACGCTGGGAACGGGATCGAGCACGGCGGCGCAGCGGCTATCCGCTCGGCCAGCGCCACGAGTTATTGAGCCTTCACCTGCTTCCGCTGGGCGGACTGGTGGACGCCGAACTGGTCCAACATCTGGTGGCGACCCACCACGGTGGCGGCCGCTATCGATTCGGGCCGCAGAGGGATCTTCCCGAGGCGGCTGTTGCATTCAGGGCGGGGGATCTTGCTATCGCCGGTCACACGCTGTATGGGTTGGACAGGCTGGACTCGGGCGCGTCCGATCGATTCTGGAACGTGGTCCGCAGCTGGGGATGGTTCGGCCTGTCCTGGCTGGAGGCCATACTCCGGCTCGCTGACCATGAGGACAGCAGGACGCCGGCGACGGCGGCGCAGGCACGGAGGCAGTCGTGACCGAGATCGCGCTTCCCGCGCTGCGCGGACGCAACCCGCTCGGCCTGTTCGCCGCGCTCGGCGTCCTGGACGTCGTTTCGCACGCATTGCCTGATCGCGCCATCACGTTGCACTGGACGGAGGGACTTGAACCCCATGCGGTGCTGGGTGGTGCGGACTCCATCGAGCAGATCATCGAGCTATGCGACCAGGACCGGGAACGCTGGGCGAGTTCGCCGGTGCTCACCTGGGGCCCGAACGGTGGCCCCCTGGACGACCTGAAACCGTCGCTGCCGGACCTGCGGCAATGGATCGAGGTCGTGACCGCCACCTATTGGGAAACCGGTGACGATCGCGACATCGCGCTGCTCACCGGCCTGGTTGCCGAGGGTGCGGCCGCCGGAAAGGGTGACGCTAAACCGACTCATTTCCACTTCACGGCGGGCCAGCAGAAGTTCCTTGTGATGGTCCGGCTGCTGCAACGAGAGGTCACCGCCGAGCATTTCCGGGAGGCGCTGGCCGGGCCGTGGAGCTATACGTCCACGCTCCCCGTCCTCGGTTGGGATGCCCGCGGCGAACGTGTCTGGGCGCTGCGCGGCTTCAATCCTTCCGGTGACAAGAAGCGCGGCGTGCCCGCCGCGGACTGGCTCGCCTTCCTCGGTCTTCGCTATTTCCCGGTCGCTCTCCACACCGACCGCCGCGGTGTCGTCCAATTGGCGACCACGGGCTGTGAGCTCGGATGGAAGAGCGGCAGCTTCAGTTGGCCGCTGTGGGAAGTTACGCTGACGTCCGATGTAGTGGCGTCGTTGCTGGCCGACACCAGGATTCTGCTGATGGCCCCTGACAGCCGTCGGCGGCTCGGAGTGACGGAGGTCATGACGGCCGGCATCAGGCGAAGCGATCAGGGCGGATACGGCAGCTTCGGGCCGCCCAGCCCGGCGGGAGTTGCCGGACGCCGGCCGGCCAGGAATGGAAGGCGCTGACCAGGTGATGTGATGGACGAGCCGCTCGAACCCGATCCGCTCCCGGACTTGCTTCCGGCAAGGATGCTCAACGAGTTTGTCTACTGCCCGAGGCTGTTCTACCTCGAATGGGTCGATCATCGTTGGGCCGACAACGCTGACACCGCCCAGGGCAGATTCGTCCATCGCGGGGTGGATCGGGACGGCCCGCCCATGCCGCCGCCCGAGGCTGTTGAAGAAATGCAACGGGCGCGTTCGGTCCAACTCGACGATCAGCGACTCGGTGTGACCGCTGTGATCGACAGGGTGGACCACAGCGATGGCACGGTATCGCCCATCGATTTCAAGAAGGGCTCTCCCGATCCTGATGGGCGCGCATGGCCCGCCGATGAGATGCAGGTATTCGTCCAGGCGGCAGTTCTTCGAGGTTCCGGCTATCTGGTGCGCGAGGCGATTATCTACTACGTCGCGACCAACCAGCGCGTCGTCATCCCAGTGCCCGAAGATGTGGAGGATCGGGTACTCGACACTGCGCTGGCGGCCCGAGAAATAGCGGCCCAGGCGCGCCCACCCTTGCCGCTGGTGGATTCCCCGAAATGCCCACGCTGCTCGCTGGTGACCCTATGCCTTCCGGACGAAGTCAACCGTTCGTTGCAGCGCACCGAGTTGCCGCCACGACGAATCGTGCCCCGTGACCCCGACCACCGCCGCCAGCGTGGGTTCCATGATGGGCTACGAGGGCACTGCAGCGCGGACCTACTTCGGCCAGTTCACCTCCGTGCTCAGTGACCGAGAATCCGACATCGCCCTGAGTTTCTCTGAAGGAGGACGCAACCGACGCCCACCTCGGGACCCGGTGAACTGCCTGTTGAGCTTCGTCTACGGACTGTTGCTGAAGGATCTGGTCGCGGTTTGTCTCGGCGTGGGACTAGATCCATTCATCGGCATCTTGCATGCGCCGCGTTTCGGACGACCGTCGCTTGCCCTCGACTTGGCGGAAGAGTTCCGGCCACTGATAGCCGACTCGGTTGTGCTTCAGGTGCTGAACAACGGCGAGGTGAAGAGGACCGACTTCCTCTCCCGATCGCGGGGAGTAATGCTGACCCAGGAGGGTCGCAGAACCGTGATTGCCGCGTACGAGCGACGCCTGGAGATGACCGTGCGCCATCCGCAATTCGGCTACCAGATCTCCTACCGCCGCGTGATGGATGTGCAAGCGCGTGTGCTGGCTGCCGTGATGATCGGTGAACTGCCCGCCTATCGAGCGATGACGACGCGGTGAGTCAATGGCCCGACGGAGATACCTGATCGCCTACGACATCAGTGACCCGGTGAGGCTTCGCCGGGTGATCAAAGTCATGGAGTCCTACGGCGAGAGGCTTCAGTACTCAGTGTTTCTCTGTGATCTGTCGGACGCCGAACTGGTCGACTGGCTTACCGACATCAGCGCGGTGGTCAAGCTGACTGCAGACTCGGTGGTGCGGATCGACCTGGGTGACACGAGGTCGCCTGCCGGCATACATGTCATCGGCACCGGGAGGCGACTTCCGCATGCCGGCACTACCATAGTTTGAGGTGTTGAGCCTGATCAGCGAGCGCTCGGTCAACGATCGACGCACGCTGAAGTGCTCGCCCCCTGGTCAGAAGGCTAATCGTCACTTGACAGCTCGACAGCGAGGCGGACTACGATCAGAGCTTCCCAGCAGCGCTCGCAACTTACTACATCGCGCCTAGTCAGCATGCGGAAAATATGGGAGCTGTCACACCCGTCAGGAATGACGGGCATCATTGAAGCACTTCGACCCGTCGACAGTCCATCCGGTCTTGGTGACGTCACACCCGTCAGGAATGACGGGCATCATTGAAGCCGGCAATGCATTACGCTGACTTTGCAATGCTTGTAGTCGTCACACCCGTCAGGAATGACGGGCATCATTGAAGCCAGATCTTCAAGGCAGCCAACCGCATCGCCGGCACCGTCACACCCGTCAGGAATGACGGGCATCATTGAAGCCCGGACAGTGCACCCAAATCGAACCGGCCGATGAGAGGTCACACCCGTCAGGAATGACGGGCATCATTGAAGCCTGAAGGTTGGTCGCGTCGGCGTAGTTCGCCCTAGGTCACACCCGTCAGGAATGACGGGCATCATTGAAGCTCACCAGCTGCGGCGTTATTCACCGCCAATACCGGGAGTCACACCCGTCAGGAATGACGGGCATCATTGAAGCAACAGCGCGCCGCAGCTATGTGCGGGCCCTGGTGGGTCACACCCGTCAGGAATGACGGGCATCATTGAAGCAACAGCGCGCCGCAGCTATGGGCGGGCCCTGGTGGGTCACACCCGTCAGGAATGACGGGCATCATTGAAGCAAGGGCCAGCCGACGTTGCCGGACAACGCGATGTGTCACACCCGTCAGGAATGACGGGCATCATTGAAGCATCAGGTCGCCGAGTGGATGGCGAAGGCGACTTTGCTGGTCACACCCGTCAGGAATGACGGGCATCATTGAAGCTTGATCTGCCGGGCCCAGCCGTCGCTGGACACGTAGCGTCACACCCGTCAGGAATGACGGGCATCATTGAAGCCATAGCCGGCGCACTTCGGCGATCAGGGCGAGGATCGTCACACCCGTCAGGAATGACGGGCATCATTGAAGCGCCGAGGTTCCCGGTCACCTTGTAGTCGGACGGGAACGTCACACCCGTCAGGAATGACGGGCATCATTGAAGCGCCGAGGTTCCCGGTCACCTTGTAG
>NZ_JASGEN010000028.1:0-7907 GCF_047606365.1 Micropruina sp.
CGCCGGGTTCCGCGGGGTGCTGGCCGAGTTCCTGCCCGGCTGGGAGGACTGACTCAACCAGGCCGCGCTCGTTGATCGAGCTTGTCCGGGTTTCGACAAGCTCAACCAGCGGCCGCGCCGGCCCGCAGAATCTCGAGCACCGCGTCGGCGTATTTGTCCGCCTTCGACCGGCCCACGCCGGCGATCGCCAACAGTCCGCGCTCGTCGGTCGGCCGGGCCTCGGCGATGGCCATCAGGGTGGCGTCGGTGAAGACGCAGAAGGCCGGCAGGCCGACCTCCTCGGCCTCTTGCCGGCGCCATTCCCGCAGCAGCTCCCAGGTGCGGTCGTCGTAGCTGGACGGGCAGTCGGCGTGCCGTCCGAGCTTGAGTTCCGCACCGGCGGCGAGCGGACCGCCGCAGACCCGGCAGGTCAGGCTGTGCTTGCTGCGGTTCTGCTTGCCACCGCCTCGGGCCGGACGGGCCGGGGCTGCGGCCGGCCGGACGCCGTCCAGGAATCGGGACGGCTTGCGGCGCATCGACCCGTCGTTGCGGGAGACCGCCCAGGACACCCACAGGTGCCGTTTGGCCCGGGTGATGCCGACGTAGAGCAGTCGGCGTTCCTCGGCGACCTGCTCGGGTGATTGGGCCAGCGCGAACGGCAGCGTGCCTTCCTGGACGCCGACCAGCGCGACCCCTTCCCACTCCAGGCCCTTGGCGGCATGCAGGGTGGACAGCGTGACGCCGGCGCCGGCGGGCGCATGCTCGACCCGGGCCCGCTCGTCGATCTCGGCGAGCAGTTCGGTCAGACCGGCGCCGGTGTGTTCGGCGGCGAACTCCTCGGCGAGCACCAGCAGCGCCGCCAGCGACTCCCAGCGCTCGCGGGCCTGGCCCTGCCCGGACGGCGGCTCCGCGGTCCAACCCTGGCCGGCCAGCACACCGCGCACCGTCGCGACCAGATCGCCGGACGCCGCGGCCAGCTGACCCTTCAGCGCCACGATCGCGTTGCGCACCTCGGGCCGCTGGAAGAAGCCTTCCGAGGCCCGCAGGCTGAACGGCACACCGGCGCTGGTCAGGGCCGCTTCGTAGGCCGGCGACTGGGCATGGATGCGGTACAGCACCGCCAGTTCCGATGGCGGGATTCCGTCGGCGATCAGACCGGCCAGCCAGCGCGCCACCTGCGCCGCCTCGTCGGCCTCGGTGGCGGCCTGGGTGAATTGGGGCTGTGGCCCGTCGCCGCCCTGGGCGACCAGCCGGACGCCCTCGCCCGGCCCTTGCGCATGCAGCACCCGATTGGCCAGCTCGACCACCTGGGTGGTGGACCGGTAGTCGCGCACCAGCCGGATGATCTCCGCCTCGGGGTGGTGGATCGCGAACCGGGTCAGATAGCTCGATCGGGCGCCGGCGAAGGAATGGATGGTCTGGGCGGCGTCCCCCACCACACACAGGTCGGGCCGCTCGGTCTGCCACAGTTCGAGCAGCTTCTGCTGCAGCGGGCTGACGTCCTGGTACTCGTCGACGACCAAGTGGCGGTAGGTGCGGCGCACCTGGGCCCGGACGTCGTCGTGGTCGGAGAGCAGCGCCACCGTGCAGAGCAGCACGTCGTCGAAGTCGATCACCCCGCGGTCGCTCTTCAGCTGCTCGTAGCGGGCGTAGATCCGGCCCACCGCGGTGGCATCGACGGCGGACACCTCACGCCCCTGCGCAGCGGCGAGTTCGGCGTAGTCGGCGGGCGGAACGTTGCTCACCTTGGCCCAGCTGATCTCGGTGAGCAGATCGCGCAGGGTGCCGGATTCGGCGCGATGACCGAGCTGCCGTCCGGCTGCTTCGGCCATGATGCCGGCCCGGTGGTCGCTGACCCGCGGCAGCTCATGACCCATCGCCGCCGGCCAGAAGTACTGCGCCTGGCGCAGCGCCGCAGAGTGGAAGGTGCGGGCCTGCACCCGCGGGAAGCCGAGAGTGCGCAGCCGTCCGCGCAGTTCACCGGCGGCCCGGGTGGTGAAGGTGACCGCCAGCACCCCATGCGGGTCGTAGGCACCCGTCGCGCAGCCGTAGGCGATCCGGTGGGTGATGGCTCTGGTCTTGCCCGTCCCCGCACCCGCGATCACCGCGACCGGCACGCCGAAGGTGGTCGCCACAGCCCGCTGTTCGGGGTCGAGGGCAGCCAGCAGAGCGTCGGGATCGGGCACGCCAGACACTGTAGAACGCGGCTGTGACACTCGTTGAACCGTCGCCGGTCGGGCTTGTCGGGGCTGAACGTACGCACGCCGGCACGAGAGGTTTCGACAAGTTCAACCAACGGTGGCTGCCTTGCTCAGCTTCCCAGCGCGATCCAGACCACCCGTTGGTCGAGCTTGTCGAGACCCGTGCCCTCCACGAATAGCATTCGGCACAACCGACCGCCCGGGAGATCCATGAACCAACCGCCGAACGCCGACCAGACCCAGCCCACGTCATTCCGGCGGACGCCGGAATCTCCGGACGAGCCCGTGGCTCCGAAGAAGCGCGGAACGACTTGGCGTGGTCCGGGCGGCATTCGCGTGTCGCTGATCGGTCTGATCGGCGTCGCGCTGGTGGTCGCCGGCATTCTGATCCTGGTCCAGACCGGCAACGCTGCGTTCGGATCGGGAGTCGTCGTGGTCGGTTTCGGCGTCCTGCTGATCGACGCATTGCGGGCTCGCTGAGCTGCCAACGGAAACTGTCGGAGCCGCCCCCTAGGGTGTTGCCCAGCATGACCGGACTGTTTCTTCACCGCAGCGACGACGCCCCCACGCTGGCCGCCGAACTGGCGTCCCGTTTGGGTGGCCCGCGCGCCGACCCGTTCGCCCTCGACCTGGTGGTGACCCCGCACGCGCATCTGCGCCGCTGGCTCACCAATGAGCTCGCCCATCGGCTCGGACGGCCCGGCGAGGGCATCTGCGCGGGCATCAGGTTCGTCAGCCCCGGCCGGCTGTTGCACGAACTGGGCGATCCGGTCCGGTTCTGGCAGCCTCGGCAGCTGGCCTGGCGGCTCTTGCGGGTGCTGGCCGAAAACCCCGACGAACCGCGGCTGGCGCAGCTGCGTCGGCATCTGGCCGGTTCGCGCAACGCCTACCCGGTGGCGTATCGGGTCGCCGGGTTGTTCCAGCGCTACCTGCACTGGCGTCCGGCGATGGTGGCCCGCTGGGAGGCCGGTGAGAACCTCGACGAAAGCGGTGCCGACCTGGGTTTCGACGCCTGGCAGCCGGTGCTGTGGCGGCTGGCGGCCGCCGAATCCAGCCCACTGGCGGTGAGTGCCGGCCTGCGAGCCCGGCTGCGCAGCGAGCCGAGCCCGGCGCTGCCGCCGTCCTGGTCGTTCGTCCAGCCCGATCCGCCGTCCCCGTGGTGGCTCGACCTGCTCGACGTGCTCGCCACCCACCACGAGGTGCATGTGTCGCTGCGGCAGACCTCCGCCGCCGGCAGCCCGGTCGGCCCGGCGGCCCGGTTGACCGGGTTCGAACGGAACGCCCAGACCGGCTTGGTGCAGCGCGCCACCGTCCACGACCTGCCGGCGGCGTCCGGAGGCGGCGGAACGCTCGGCTGGCTGCAGCGCACGCTACGCGGAGAAACCGTCGCCCCGCCGCCTCCGGACGGCTCGGTGCAGCTGCACGGCGGGCACGGCCTGGAACGCCAGGTGGAGATCCTGCGCGATGCGATCACCGCCCTGCTGGCCGCCGACCCGACGTTGGAGCCGCGGCACATCATCGTCGGCTGCGCGAACCTCACCGCGGCCGCACCCCTGGTCCAGGCCGCCTTCCGGTTACCCACCGGTGTGCCCGGACGGCACCCCGCCAATGACTTCCGGGTGCAACTGGCCGACCGCAGCTCGGCCGAGGTGAATCCGCTGGTGCGGGTGCTGGTGCAGACCCTGACCCTGGTCGCCTCGCGGGCCGGCGCCGCCGACGTCATCGACTTCTGCACCCGGCCTGCGGTGGCCGCCCGGTTCGGCCTCGACTCCGACGCCGTGGAACGGCTGGCGCGGCTGGCCGGCGAGTCTGGCGTGCGGTGGGGACTGTCGGCGCCCCACCGCGCCCGCTACGGCCTCGACCACGTGCCGCAGAACACCTGGGCGGCCGGCCTGCAACGCATGCTGCTCGGCGTCGCGCTGGGTGAACATGAACTGCCGGTGGTCGGCACGGTGTTGCCGCTCGACGACGTCGAGGACGGCGACCTGGCCGCGGTGGGTGGCGCGTCCGAGCTGATCAGCAGGCTTTCCCGGCTGGCCACCGAGTGTGACGCCCCCGCACCGCTGCGGGAATGGGTCACCCGGCTGCAGTGGGCCCTGGACGCGTTCGCCCTGGTCGAGGGCGACGACAGCTGGCAACGCACCGACGCGCTGATGCGCATCGCCGACCTGGCCGAACGTGGTGCCGGTGACGAGCCGCTCAGCCTGATCGAGATCATCGACCTGGTCAGCGACGAGTTCGAGCGCGGCACCGCCCGCTCCAGCTTCGGCAACGGGTCGCTCACCGTGTGCTCGTTGCGGTCGCTGCGCGGCGTCCCCTACCGGGTGGTCTGCCTGCTGGGGCTGGACGACGGGGTGTTCCCGCGCGCCGCTGAGCGCGACGGCGACAACCTGATGCTGCGCACGCCACGCGCCGGCGAGCCCGATCCGCCCGCCGAGGACCGCCAGGCGCTGGCCGAGGCGATCATGGCCGCCGGCGACGCCGTGGTCGTGGTGCATCAGGCACGCTCGGCGCAGACCAACGAAGAGATCCCGCCGCCGGCGGCGCTGGCCGACCTGATCGACCTGGTGCGGCAGGCGGGCGTCGCCGAACAGCCGCACCCGCTGCAGCCGTTCAGTCCGACCCTGTTCGCCGGTGACCGGCCGCGCAGCTACGACCCGGCCGGCCTGCGGGGTGCCCTCGCGGTCACCGGTCCGCGCCGACTGCCCGATCCGGGCCGGCCGATCCCGCCCGCCGCGCCGCTCACCGAACTCGGCCTGGACGATCTGGTTTCCTTCGTCCGCGATCCGGTCCGGCACTTCCTGCGGGAACGCTGCGGGCTGAGTTACTGGCAGGCCGACCCGGTGTCCGACGAGATTCCGATCGAGCTCGGCTTCATCGACCGCTGGAAGGTCGGCGAACGGCTGCTGGGACTGATCCGGTCGGGGCGGTCGCTCGATGAGGCGGTGCGCGCCGAATGGCTGCGCGGAGCGGTGCCGCCGGGCGCGCTCGGCACCCGGGTGCTCGACGGGGTGGCCGGCCAGCTGCGGCCGATCGTCGAATCGCTTCCGGAGGCTGCCGGTGCACCGGTCCGGCACCACGACATCGCGGTGGACTGCGGCCCGGTCCGGCTCACCGGCCGGGTGGCCAGCCAGCGTGATCTGGTGCTGCAGGCCACCTTTTCGCGGCCCTCGGAATCCCGCTCGGTGGGGCTCTGGCTGCAGTTGCTGGCCCTCTCCGCGTCCGCCGACGGGCCGTGGCAGGCCATGCTGGTCGGACGCGGCGGCCGGCGAGTGTGGCGCGGCCCCGACCCGGCGTCCGCCCATCAGTTGCTCTGTCGCTGGGTGCGGCTCTATCGCCTCGGCCTGGACGCCCCGCTGCCGTTGCCGTTGCGGTTCGGCGCCAAGCTGGCCACCATGCTGGCCGACGGCAAGGATCCGTTCGCCGATCTGCGCGATCTGCAGTTCGCCTACCGCGACGACCGCAACCCGCAATGGCAACAGTTCTATCCCGAGGCCGAGGATCTGCTGGCGGTGCCGACCGCCGCCGACGATCTCGACCAACCCGCCGAGTCGGTGCTTGCCAATGCCGCCGCCCGGCTGATCTGGGAGCCGATCGCCAACTACGAGGCGGTGCCGGTGCGATGAACGGATACGCCGAATTCGATCCCGAGGCTCCGCTGCCCGAGGGCACCACCGTGCTGGAGGCGTCCGCCGGCACCGGCAAGACCCACGCGGTGGCGACGCTCGCCGTCCGGCTGCTGGCCGAGGGGGCGACCACCCTCGACCGGCTGCTGATGGTGACTTTCGGACGCAACGCCACCCGCGAGCTGCGGGCCAGGATCCGTAGCCACCTGCTGGAGACCCTGGCCGAACTCGAGCCGGGGGAACCGCGGGAGCGGCTGTCCGCCGCGCTCGCCACCTTCGACGGTGCCCGGGTGATGACGATCCACGAGTTCTGCGCCGCCATGTACGCCCAGCTCGGCATCCTGGCCTCGGCCGACCCGTCCGGAGGGGTCGTCCCCGATCTGGGTCCGTTGGTGCGCGAGGTGGCCCACGACCTCTACCTGAACCGGTACGCATTCGACTCCCGGCAGCCACCGTTCCCGCTCGCCGACGAGAAGCGCAACGGGGTGCAGGTCCGTGGTGCGATGAGCCTGGCCGGCGACGCGGTGTCGCATGTGCTGCGGCCGATCGTGCCGACCGACGCCGGCGGGGTGGTCGCCGAACGGGTCGGCTTTGCGCAACGCGTCCGGAAGGTTGCCGCCGAGCGACGCCGGCAGCTCGGCGTGCTCACCTTCGACGACCAGCTGGTGCGGCTGCGGGACACCCTGGCCGACGAGAAGACCGGCGAAACCAGCTGCGAACGGCTCCGCAGCCGCTTCGACGCCGTCCTGGTCGACGAGTTCCAGGACACCGACCCGGTGCAGTGGGAGATTCTGCAGCGCCTCTTCGACGGCCATCGCCGAATGGTGCTGATCGGCGATCCGAAGCAGGCCATCTACACCTTCCGGGGCGCCGACATCGCCGCGTACACCACGGCGGTGGCCACCGCTGCCGATCGTTTCTCGCTGGGGGTGAACCACCGCAGCGACGCCGCCCTGGTGCAGGGTCTCGGTGAGCTGTTCGAGGGCCTCCAGCTGGGTGAGTCGATCGAGGTGCATCCGGTGACGGCGCATCGACCCGGGTGCGGCGTCCGCACGACGGGCGGCGCGATCGCCCCCGTCGTGTTGCGCACGCTGGATGAGGAGATCCGGCCCTGGCAGGGGCACGAACGCATCCGGGCCGACCTGGTGACGCAGGTGCGCCGCCTCCTCGACCACCAGGAGCTTGCCGACGGCGGCGGTTGGCGCGCGGTGCAACCGGGCGACATCGCGATCCTGGTCCGCACCAACAGAGGTGCCGCCCGGATCGCGGCCGCCCTGCGCGCCGCCGGCGTCCCGGTCGCGTTGAGCGGCTCAGACAGCATCTACGGCTCGCCGGCCGCCGACGACTGGCTGGTGCTGCTGCAGGCGCTCGCCTCGCAGCGCCGCAACGAGGTGCGCCACGCGCTGATCAGCGCCTTCTTCGGACTCACCCTGGGCGACCTGGCGAGCGCCGACGACGGACAACTCGCCGACTGGACGGCGATGCTGCGGCAATGGGAGCGCACCCTGAACCGGGCCGGGGTGGCCGCCCTGTTCGCCTCGATCAGTGCCGAGACCACGTTCATCGAGCGGGTGCTGTCCCGGCCCGACGGCGAACGCATGATGACCGACTTCCGGCATCTCGCCGAGGTGCTGCACGAGGCGTCCGGGCACACCCGCCCCAGCGCGGCCTGGCTGGCTGAGTGGCTGCAGAACGAGCGGACGAAAACCGTCGACGACGAACGCACCCGGCGGCTGGAGACCGATGCCGAGGCGGTCCAGGTGAAGACCGTGCACGGTGCGAAGGGGCTGCAGTACCCGATCGTGCTGCTGCCCGACCTGTGGACCAGCCCGGGCGGCGACGACGACGGTCGCGGCCTGCTGCTGCATGAGGGCGGACGCGCCGTGCTCGACCTGGGCGGCCGGGACGCCTCCGGCCGGAATCAGCGCTGGCGACGCAGCCAGACCGAGGACGCCGAGGAGGCGTTGCGGCTGCTGTACGTCGCGTTCACCCGGGCCCGCTCCCAGGTGATCGCCTGGTGGGCGCGCACCCCGCACACCCCCCGCTCCGCGCTGCAGCGGGTGCTCTACCGGGACCGCGAGCGGCTGCCGGCAGCGCCGGC
>NZ_JASGEN010000029.1:0-55907 GCF_047606365.1 Micropruina sp.
GATGATGTCGGTGTTCCTCGACATCGTCGGGGAGCAGCGGGTGATAAAGAAAGAGCAGTGCGGGGCCGGTAGGGCCCGCACGGCTCCGGGAGCCCGGGGGGATGGGCTCGTCTATGGGGAGACGGTTTCGTCTCCGGTCAGTAGGCCCCGTCCGATCCGAAGACGGCGCGTGCCGTCTTCATCAGGATCGTGAGGTCCTGCATGATCGACCAGTTGTCGACGTAGTAGACGTCCAGGCGGACGGTTTCCTCCCAGGAGAGGTTCGACCGGCCCGAGACCTGCCACAGGCCGGTGAGGCCGGGCAGCACGTCGAGTCGACGCACGGTGTCGCTGTCGTACTGGGCAACTTCCTTGGGCAGAGCCGGACGCGGTCCGACCAGGCTCATGTCGCCACGGAAGACGTTCCAGAGCTGAGGCAGCTCATCGATCGAGAAGCGACGGATGACGTGGCCGACCTTGGTGATCCGCGGATCCTTGGCCATCTTGAACAGGACGCCGGCGCCTTCGTTCTGCGCCTCAAGTTCAGCCTTGCGAGCCTCGGCGTCGACGACCATGGAGCGGATCTTGAGGCACTGGAACTCCTCGCCACGGCGTCCGACCCGGGTCTGCTTGAAGAAGACCGGACCACGATCCTCCAGCTTCACCGCCAGAGCAACCACCGCGATGATCGGCGCGGCGACCAGCAGCAGCAGCCCGGAGCCGATGATGTCGAAGGCACGCTTGCTCCAGCGACCCGCGGCGACAGCCTGGGGCTGCTCCACGTACACCAGCGGCAGGCCGGCGACCGGACGCGAGCTGAGTCGCTGCGAACTGATGTCGGTCAGTGCCGGCGCGACGATCATCTGGACGTCGAGGTCTTCCAGCTCCCACGCCATGCGCTTGAAGTGCTGGCTGTCCGGGAAGGAACCCTCGGCGAAGATCACCGTGTCCACCGACGAGTCGGTGACGAGATCAACCACATCGGAAACCCGGCCGAGAACCGGAAGCCCAGCGGGAGTCTCCTCGATGGACGCCGACGTGACCGCACCCACCACCTGGTAGCCGAGCCACTTCTCGCGGCGCAGCACCCGAGCAACCTCGTCGACGTGGGACGGGGAGCCGGCAACGAGCACCGAGGTCTGAAGTTGGCCACGGATCCGGAGATGGCTCAGGGTGCGTCGTCGAGCCAGCCGACTCAGGAGCAGCGCTGGAACGCCGATCGTGAAGAGCAGGACGAAGAACCCACGCGACAGGTCGTACTTGGCGAGGAAGCAAGCTATGCCAACGGCGCCCGCAAACAGCCCGGAGCCGAGCGCCACTCGCTGGTACTCGACCATTCCTGTTTGAAGGTGATGAAGCGAGTACGCTCCGCACGCCGCCAGCAGCGCCATCCAGACACTCGGCACTGCGTAATAGACCCAGACGGATCCCTCAACCGTGAGGTGATCGTTCAGGAAGCTGAGCCCAAAGCGACCGGCATAGGCTGCCAGTGCCGTCGCAGTGATGATCAAGGCATCCAGCAATGCGACTCCTGCTTGGCGCACTGCTGCGCTGTGTCGCGCGGAGCGACCAAGAGTACGGCTGAAGCGTTGGTGGGCGGCGTAAACACGCTCATCTAGTGCAGTCACGTAAAGATTCCCCCCCGGAAACATCGCGAGAACCCCCGAACTCGCGAGCAGGTGCCCCCAGCACCCACCACCCGAACTATGCCATGTCTTGGGGGCTCGTCACAAGTAGGACGCGACCGGTTTACGGTCTAGTCAGACTGTGTTAAGGGGCCCCTTTAAGAGACCTCTGCTGCCACCCGCAACGTTCTCGGACGGCCGATACGGCCTAGCTAGCGAAGCCGATGCTTCAGTTACCAGATCCGGACGTACACGTTGTCGATGGTTCCGTTGAACTGGTCGGGGTCAGCCCCGACCCGTCCGTTGTCCCAAGTCTTTGCTCCGATGCTGAGCTGTGTGGTCGGGGACTCAGGCCGGACATCTCCGGTCTTTCCTTCCACGGTCCGAGACCAGACCTTCGTTGCCCCAAGTCGCCGAACGATCACTGTGACTGTGTCGCCTTCGCGGACGCACTGCGCTGTGTACCACGCATGCGGTGTCACAACATGACCAGATCGCGCGGTCACTTGGCCGGTGGAGCCTTTGATCGAACACGCTGGCCGTCCGCCGTCGATCTCAAGCTTGTATTGCCCGCGGTCGGTGTACAACCCGCGTTGGACGACGTTGTCACCATCGTCCCAGTCTCCGTCCGCCATGAAGTCGGCGCCATAGGTGAACTTTGCTGTTCCCGGTGTGAGATCACTTGGAGAACTGGGCTGGACCACAACTGCCACCGATTCACTTCCGAGGCTCGGAAACTGAAGCGCGGCGCCCCGACCAGCTGGACCCGCCACGGTCATAACACGGCCGTCACCTCTGGCGATTACTCGGGCGTCGATGCGTACGCCCCCTCGCCCTGTAACGGGAATCGTCGAACCCTCACCAAGGGTGCGACCGATCTCCTCACCGAAATCGGCCTCCAATACGGTGGTCGGTGCGCCGGGTGTTGGAAGGATGCTTGTCGGCCGGGGTGTCTCCGACACGACCCGGGCAGCGATGCGAGGCGTCGTGAGGGTCACCGCCACCCAAACCCCAACCACCACTGCTATGGCACCAGTTCCAAGGGCCCAACGAGACCTCGAACTCAACCTCACGGCACGAGTCTCCCACAGGCTAGGCGCGTGGTGACGGCCACGCTATTGGCTTCGGCGTTATGCAACGGGTCCTCCTGACTGGGTCGCGCGAACCGCAACCAATGGGTCACCGCAGGCTCGAGCCTTCTGAAAGTTGTGCGCTCCCCCACGCCAGAATCTGCTCCAGCAGCGCCGGGGAGTGCTTAACCCGCTCCCAGTCGCCCAGCGCCTCTGCGAGACGGACTTCGTTAGCCACCAGCGTCACGGCGTACCACGCGGCGAGTATGGAGGTTGATGCCGCGGAATGCCCGAGAGAGCGGAGTAGTGGCTGCGTGTGGGCGAGCGCCGCCTCGACGCGGGTTACCACGGAGTCCGGGTTCTCTGCATCCGCAGTGTGTGTGTACCAGTGGAGCGAGTCCATACCTGCGGGAGCGTCAGCCTGCGCAGTCTCCCAGTCGAAGAGCCAGAGTTGGCCTCGTGGATCGCGGCCGGTATTCCACCAGACGAAGTCGCCATGCCAGAAGTTTGCGATCGGTACCTTGGTAGACGCTGCTGCGACTCTCGCCGCAAGTTTGTAGGCACGTTCCGAGAGTGCCGGAGGGGTCGTCGATGTCGTGGTGCGGAGCCCCTGCAAGACGAGCTGGACCTGTCCTGAGTCGCCGATGGGTGCCCACCTTTGGACTGCGCCAGGACCTAACGCCTCGCTTGGTCGCAAGGATGAGTACGTTGCGGGCACATGACGTATCCCTCGCGGCAACGGCTCCGTCATGACGAAGCGCCGGCCATCGACCAGCCCGTCGGCTAGGACTCGCGGCGCCAGGATCGCCGAGCGTGACGAGCCGCCCATCGTAGTCATGGCAGTCGCTTCGTTCTCGACGGCCTCGGCGGTCACCGGATTCCATGCGAGCTTCACGAATCCGATCGCATCACCCTTCGGATCGCGGAGCTCGAGAGTTGGCTTGGCGTTCGCCGCTGTCCGCACGCCGAAGGTGGCGAAGGCACGAGCTGCGCCAACCTGCCTTGCGATCTGCGCGACTGTCGTCTCCGGCGCACGCTCCGGCGCGAGAATCTGCAACCTGTCCCGCGACAGCGGAACACCTGCGGCCGCGAGGGAGGTCAGTGCATGGCGCGCCAGTCGCTTCTTCAAGGGGCGAAGCTGTGCGTAATCGCCGAGGGTCCGAACGGCTGCTTGCCGATTGCAGGGGACGAGTAACTGCGCCGACCTCGCGTTTGGGACCGCCCAGTACTGCTCTCGGAGTTCCCAGCCCGCGGGTACCTCAGTTGAGATACTGGCTCGAGTCTCACCGCGCTTGACGCCGGGGCCCCATATCTGCTCGACGACATAGTCGAGCCGTGCTGATCCAGTGGTCCGCAATGCATGCTCCTTGGCTGTCACAATCCGCGAATCGCCATGGTAGTTGAGGCTCGCCACGCCGCTATAATCCACCACGATGAGCGCGGAGCAGGCAGCTAAGGCGGCAATGAGCGACAAGAGTCGACCAAACTCGGGCGAGGTCCTCAAGGCCACCGCTCGAAGCAGTGTATTGAGCTTCGTGGGTGCGATGATCAGTGGCCTCGCCGGCTTCGGGCTGTCGTTCATCCTCGGGAGAATGGTCGGCCCAGAGGGCAACGGCGTCGTCTTCCAGATGATCTCGGTGTTCATGATCGTGAGCGCCATCGCGAAGCTCGGCCTCGATACGACCTGTGTGTGGCTTCTACCACGGCTCGCGATCGATGGCCGCGCGGATGTGCGCCGAGCCACCATGCTGCTCCTAGCTGGTTCGCTTGTTGGAGGATTGCTTGCTGGCCTAGCAGTCCTGCTCAGCGCGTCGTGGCTGAGTGGGGGTCACCCCGACCTGCTGGTACTAATGCAGTGGTCATCCCTCTTCACGCCGATTGCGTCGGTCGGAACGGTGGCGCTGGCCGTGACCCGTGGGTTGGGTGGTATTCGGCCGTATGTGCTGATCGGCTCGGTCGGCCTGCCAACAGCAAGGTT
Organism: Micropruina sp.; assembly: GCF_047606365.1. Lineage (GTDB taxonomy): Bacteria > Actinomycetota > Actinomycetes > Propionibacteriales > Propionibacteriaceae > Micropruina. Next base: position 4,653 of record NZ_JASGEN010000029.1, read on the forward strand.
GGCGGCGATAGCGGCTGCGATGGCGATCGTGGCGAGTGCCTTGCTCGCAGGCCTGATTTGGCTGGCATTGCTGGCGGTGGCGACACTTGCCTCTTTGATGGCAGTTGGAAGGCGACTTCGTCCGTTCGATAAGCCTGGGCCTAACACTCGATCCCGTCGCGCGATAACGAGACAGATCAGCTCCTACAGCGGGCCACGGCTGGCCTCGTCGATCATGGAGCAGGCCACTCTCTGGCAGGATGTTTTGATTGTGGGTTTGATTGCCGGCCCGGCCGCGGCGGGCATCTACGGTGTTGTCTCGCGGTTGGCGCAGGCGGGCTTTATTCCTTCAACCTCAATGCGTATCGTCGTTGGACCTGAGTTTTCGCGAATGCTCCACCAGAATCACATGGCGGAACTATCCGAGTTTTATCGAAGGACCACGCAATGGATCGCGCTGATGTCGACGCCGGTCTACGTTCTCTTCATGATTGACGCGCAGCCCGTTCTGTCCGTTTTCGGCGAAGGCTTCGACGCGGGAGCACGGGCCCTGATCATTGCCAGCGTTGGCGCGCTGGTATGGACAGGCGTTGGCAATGTGCAATCGCTGCTACTGATGAGCGGACTCACCGGCTGGGCGGCAATCAATAAGTTGTGCGTCCTGGCAGTCAGTCTGGTACTTCTTCTGGTGCTGGTTCCGATCTGGGGAATCGAGGGCGCAGCCCTTGCCTGGAGCATCTCGATGGTGGTCGACGCAGTCCTAGCGATCTTGGTAGTGCGCAAGGGTGTGGGGGTCCAGCTACATCTCAGCGGTACGCTGCTGGCGATCGCCGCTGCTGCGGTGAGCACGGCAATCCCTGCCGCCGGTGCTCGGTTGATGCTCGGCGACACGCTGCTTGCGCTGTTGGTCGGTGGACTCGGCGCGATTATGGTCTACGCCGTCGTAATGTACCTTATGCGCGAGCGGTTCGCGCTCCACCACGCGATCGCGCTTCTTGCGCGCAGGCCGCAAAATAACACCGGAATGAGGAAGCGCTGATCCTATGCTCAGTCGACTGAATGAGATCTCACCTAAGTGGCTCAAGACCGTTGCCAACGGAGCGACGCGCGGGTGGGCGGTGTTAACTGCGGGCGACCGTCCGCTGCCGGACTACGTCATTATCGGCTGCAAGCGCGGCGGGACAACATCCCTGTTCAACTACCTTGTGCAGCACCCGGGGATCCTCCGGATGTACCCATTGGCCAGAGGTCTCAAGAGCACAGACTTCTTCTTCAAGCGCGACGGTCGCTCGGTGCGTTGGTATCGCTCGCACTTTCCTTCCGAAGTCTACCGTCGACGATTGGCGCGAAAACTTGGTTATCGCCCGATCTCGGGGGAGGCGTCACCATACTATGTGTGGGATCCGCGGGTAGCTGGAAAAATGCGGGAGGTCGCGCCCGATGTAAAGTGCATCCTGTTACTCAGGGACCCAGTCAAACGGGCTTGGTCACACTATCAGGAGCGGCGCGAGAATAACACTGAACCACTCACGTTTGGCCAGGCGATTGAAGCAGAGGATGCTCGCTTGGAGGGCGAACTCGAGAAGATGCTAGCCGACCCTGACTATTACAGCGAGGCGCACGATTTCTACAGCTATCGCCAGCGCGGGGTCTATGCGCCGCAGATTCGCAACTGGCTGCAGCACTTTCCACGAGAGCAACTCCTGGTCATTTACGCTGAGGATCTGTACCGAAACACAACCGAGACGTTCGGCGAAGTCTGCGACTTCCTGGGCGTTCCTCGAGCAGAGATGGCCACAACCGAGGGTTACAACTCAATGCCTGGCTCTAAGGATAAGCCTCCGCAGGAGGTGGTCGATGCTCTACGGGAGTTCTATGCCCCGCTGCAAGCCGAATTGGAGGAGTTGGTCGGTAGGCCAGCCCCTTGGTGATCACTAGCAACTTGGCTTACTCGGGAAGGTGCGTTTCGCGACCAGCCAATGCCCATCCACTTCGTGGAGTACCAGTATCGATGCAACGCGCTGGGGCGCCTTCCGGTTCTTGACCGAGGTTCCGTCGGGCGCCTGAACGTCAACGGTGGAGTAGTCCAAGCAGATGCGCACGGTTGCTGTCGGCGGCTTGGCTCTTTCCTTGAGATTGGTAACAGTCGCTTTGATGAGCTTCGGTGATCCCACCTGCACGATGCCGTCCTCGGCCTTTTCCTGTGCGCTGACCTTGAGGTCTTCAAGGGCGGCTCCCGTAGCGATGGAACTGAAATCGATGGCCCGCGTGATATCTGTGCGGGAGGCCGTCTCAGCTGAGATGAACGGATCAACCATCCTGCTACCGTCGCCCTTTACGCGTCCGGGCTTCCCGGTGGCTGGGGGAACTGGGGCGGGCACCGTCGGGACAGGGGTGTTCTCGGTGTCCGAAGGAGTTGGCGCCGTGTCAGGTTCTGTGTTGGACGACGGGCGGTTCACGAGGAACACGATCACCGCCACGGCGATCAGGACGGCAGCTACTCCGGCGCCGAGGATGCGCACTGTTCCACGCTTCATGGATTCTCCCCCTCTTTCAAGCATTTGATTATCGCCCATGCCTAGGTCACGAAGTGGGTGGCACCCGGCCTCACAGCTTCAGCAATGCGTGGCCTATTGCGTAGGCTGAGTATCTCGACGACTGAAATTCGCCCGGCGTCGAGCACTCAGGCTGGCGGCCCGTACTAGGTGGTCCAAGCTGAGGTCGTCGGGGTCAACACTAATCGCCAGACCGCGCTCGGCGAGAACGGATGCAATCTCGGTTTGATGATCATCGACCATCTCCTTGTGGTGCTGTCGCCGGGGAAGAATCACGGGAACCTTCCCCTCATCGAGTGCCACTAGCACTGAGCCTACGCCAGCATGCATAACGACCACGTCCGACAGCGCGATAGCAGCGCGCAGCTTGTTGGCCGGGAGCCACTGGGGGAGTGGCTGACCTTCGCGGCTGTACTCGGTGACACCCACTTGCCAGGTGACGTCCGCGTCGGGGAGCAGTCGCTCGACCCTCTCGATGGCCCGGGGAAATTGCCACAGTTCCGATCCCAGGCTTACCGTCGCACGGGCGAGCTTCGATGGCCGGTCAGCGATGGGAAGTTCATATGCTTCGAACGCATCGAACACACTGGGCACGGGTGTCCACCTCTGATCCGTCCAGCGGTCGCTCTGAGTGTAGAGTTTGGCCTTCGTAAAGCGCTGTACGAACTTTCCGGTCGAAGAGGGTCCGGCCACGCGAGTGGCGCTGTCAATGAACCAGGTCTCACATCCTGCAAGGGCAGCCGCTAGGAGATGGGGGGTTGAGAACAACGCACCTGTACTCACCACGAGATCCGGCCTGATTCTGCGATGGATCTTCATAGCGGCGGGCAAGCCCAGTGCAGCCTTAGCGATCTCCCCAGAGCCGACTCGGGGCACCCAAACGACGTCCTGACCACTGAGCAGTGACTCGGTCTGCGGTGTCGGACTGGTCACCCATATGGTGCTCGACCGATCGATCCCGAGACGGTCGATGTGAATCATCAACTCATCCAGGTGTCCGCCGGCGGATGCGACGAGCAGTGTCCTGGTCATTGGGCGTGCTCCTAGGTGTATGACGGGTTGCGGATATAACGGGACCGATTGCGCGGCGGCGTGCGAGTGCGGGTTCGGAGTGCTAAGGCTGCAGCGATCATGATGAGCGGCAAAGTATGAGGCACTGCGCCGTAGTAGAAGAACTGAACGGTGCCCACGAGAAGCACCGTGCTTGCGGCCAATCCGGCTGAGCCTTGCCACCTGATTGAACGGATGAAGGCGAAGATGAACCATCCTACGAAGAACAAGACGCCTAGCACTCCGTATGACACAAGGACGATCCAGAACTCGCCCTGCGTTCCTACGGGGTCAATGGAACCCGGGACCGTTAACGTCCGACCGTATCCGAAGAATGGTGAGTCCTTGACAACGTCGAGAGACTGTAGATATAGCGACGCGCGGTCTAGGATGCTCGGAGCCGCACTCCGAGTCTCGAGCCTGTCCGATATCGGTAAGAGTTGGGCTACTAGCGCCGCAACCGCGGCAGCGCCTCCCAGAGCAAGTACACCCCGGACGTCGCGTCGAAACAGCATGCACCCTGCTGCATACACCGCGCCCACTGCGATACCCAGGAGCATGCCACGATTGGTGGTCAAAATGGCTGGGACGAAGGAGACGGGCAGCGCAGCGACGATCCACCAGAAACGCCGAGTCCCGCGGACACTTATCAGATAGGCGATGACGAATGGGAGTAGTAGCGAGTAAACGCTGCCCCATTGATTCGTATATACAAAGGGCGCACTTGGTCTGGGGTCGAGCTGGAAATATGAGTCGGGATTGTACTGATTCAGTGGCCTGATGACCATCAATCTAACCCACGAGTTGCTTAGCAACCAGTCGGGGAGAATCATACTCACAGGAGTCCGGACTGCTCCGGTCGGGAACATGAGTGCTATGTATCCGCCGGCGACCACGATCAGCCACCACAGGGTAAGTGTGCCCGTCACAAATCGGTCGGTGAGCGTCTTTCGGGAGTTGAAGACATAGAGGAAAACTATGGTGCAGGCGACGTAGTTGGCGAGCCGGTAGCCGAACACCAAGAGCTGGGGAGCCTGGGTGAGCCCGATGACCGCACATGTCGCACATACCAAAAACAGTAGCCACCCACCGAATCCCCGTGGGGCCAATGTTTGTCGACGCTGGACCATGTAGCCGGCCATGACTATCGCAAAGGGAACCCAGACGAAGTCCAGGATTCCCACAAGCCACCAAATTGGAAAGCCGACCAGCAACAGCGTTAGGGGCCAGGTGGGAAGCGTTTGGATGGAACGCGGTGACCCACCGGTAGAGACCCTTGAATCAGCGGTTCGCGTCGCGTGTTCGCTCATGTGTCTTCTTCCCTCCATGAACTCTCGTACGCGGCCCGGGCCCCGCGCGAACCAGTGCGTGCGGTCAGCGTGCGGGCATGTATCCGCGGGAAGTTTACCAGTTCACGTGAGTGGGGCGACGCCTAGCTAAATGCCCTTGCCGAGGCGCTGGACAGTCTTCGCGACCCATGTAGCGGACACCAGTCGCAATGAGATCGCCAGAGCAAGCCAGGCCTTGATTTGGGTCGGATCTCTCCGGACAGAGGTCCACACCCACCTACGTGCGGCGCCATGGTCTCCATTAGAGGCACGGGCGAACGCAATTTGGCCAGCCAGTCGACTGTAGGCCTTGGGGTCGAGTTTGAAGCCGGCATGCGTCTCCAATAGGTACTCAAGCCCCTCCGCGTACGCGCCCCACTTGCCAAAGAAGTACGAATTCTGGCTCCAAGTTACTGATACGAGCGGCCTATTGACTACACCGATGGCACCGAGTCGCGATGTCCTGAGCAGCAGGTCGTAGTCTTCGCCGTAGCTTCCGGGAAGGTCCTCGTCGACGAGGCCGAGCTCGCCGAGGAGCGCTGACCGGCGGAACACGAAGGAACTCGAGTGGAGCCCGGCCATTCTGTCACGCAGCAAGGCCTCGTGGGTCACCCGATCCACTGGGATGAGCCGTTCATGCTGTCGCTCCCCGTCGTCGAGGACGATCGCGGAACCGACGAGTAGCATGTCGGGTTCGAAGATCGCCATCTGAGCGGTCAGCTTTCCAGGCATCCACCAGTCATCGTCGTCGAGAAAGGCCACGTAGTCGTTGGTCGCTGCCAGGATGCCGCTGTTGCGGGCACCCGCGAGGCCCCGGCTCCGCCGATTGGCAATCGTTGCGACCGAGCGACGGTCGCCGATGTGCACCTCCGGGAGGTACGGCTCCTCGGCATCGAAGACCACAATGGTATCGATCGTGCCGCCGTACTCCTGGGCCAGTACGCTCTCAAGCGCTCGCTTCATCTGCTCGGGGCGATTGTGGGTCGGGATGACGACGGTGACCGCCGGAAGGGCGTCCATATCAACTCTCTTAAAGGTGTTCGCACTGTGGAAGCTCAGAGCCTAGCGGCTCGCGTAACCATACTGTCGAAGCGCCGAGGGTCGGATGTGCCGTTTGAGTCGATGCTAGGCTACGCCTCCGGCCCGACCCGTCGCAGAGAGCGGCGTGCGTGGATACTGATCTTTGGGAGTGAGTTACAAGATGATTCGCATTGCCGTGGTAGGAGTGGGCAAGATGGGATTATCCCACCTGTCCATACTCGGCGCGCATCCGCAGGTGGCACTAGCTGCCATCTGCGACACGAGTGGCTACATGCTGGATGTCCTCGAAAAGTACACGGGTGTGAAGGGCTATACGGACTATCAAAAGATGCTCGGTCAAGCCGATTTGGACGCCGTCGTGATCGCAACGCCCACCAAGGCGCATTATCCGATGGTCAAGGCGGCCGTTGATCGTGGGCTTCATGTGTTCTGCGAGAAGCCGTTGACCCTTCGATCAGATGAGTCTCGCGAACTCGCGAGGATCGCCAGTGAGAAGGGCTTGCACTGCCAGGTTGGATACCACAATCGGTTCGTCGCGGCGTTCAGTGAGGCCAAGCGACTATTAGATGCAGGGGCGATCGGCGAGGTAACGCATGCCTTGGCGGAAGCATACGGCCCGGTAGTGCTGCGGCCCAAGGGTGGGACGTGGCGCTCGCGCCGCAACGAGGGTGGGGGTGCGTTGTACGATTATGCGGCGCACCCTCTGGACTTGCTCACCTGGTACATGGGTGAACCCCGCCAGGTTGGGGGAACTGTGCTTGGGAAAGTCTTCTCCGCCGACACCGAGGATGAGGTCTACTCAACCCTGTTCTATCCAGGCGGTGCGACTGCCCAACTGTCGGTCAATTGGTCTGACGAGTCCTTTAGGAAGATGAGTACCAAGATCTCGCTGACGGGAACTGGCGGTCGAATCATGGTGGACCGGCAGGAGTGTCAGGTCTATATCCGAGATACGGTTGACCCCCCCGAGGGCTATCGGCACGGCTGGAATGTGCGATATACCACCGATCTTACCCCGCCGGTGTGGTTCTACGTCCGCGGTGAAGAATACAGCGGAGAATGGGCGTACTTCGTCGACGCAGTTGCCGGGTCGTTGCCGGACGGGCAGCCGGCGGGCCAGAACTCTTTCGATTCGGCGGCGGTTACCGATCGCGTGATCGAGTTGATGGTGGAGGATGCGACAAGCCCAGGCGTGGCTGAGCGTGCCGTCAACACGTCGGCGCGCCCTGAAGTTGGATCGACGCTGTTGCAGAGGTTTAGGGACATGTTGCCGTGGGGTAAGGCCAGTGGGAAGGGTTCGAAGTGACTGTGCATACCGAGGTCGAGCTTGACCGACTGCTATTCGGGGACAATCAGTTCTTTGGTGTCAACCATATGTCGGAGGAGAAGGCGAGGGCGCAGGCAATGCGATTCCAAGACTTCTCGGCGATGATGGGTGTTCTGGACGCCGCGTATGATCAGGGAATCCACACGTTCATGTGCACCACGCATGAACGCATCGCCGAGGTTGCCCAGCATGTGCGAAGCGACCGCGAGCGGTACGAGTCGTTTACCTTCTATCCGTGCATGCCGTACGCCCACAAGTACGCCAACGCCATGACGGAGTTGGGCCCGCTGGGTGCGGTTAAGTCCTTCTTGCCTGCGGATCAAAGCCTGTTGTCGATGGCTTTTCAGGGAGGGAAGGCGGTTGCAAAGAAGGACATCGAGGGCATTATCAAGATGCTGGTCGACGCAGAGATGTTGATGTTCGATGGGCTGCGCACTCCGGTGATATTCCTGCAGAACGTCGTCGTTGACTTGCTGCTGGGCTTGGGCTTCGATGAGGCATTTGTCGTCTTTGCGGACCATGTTCGAAGCCGGTATGGGGCGGAGCCCGGTTTTATCACGATGAACCTCCCACGTATGCTGGATACGCTCGAGCGTGTTGGAATTGAGCGGCCGATCGTGTGCAGCAATATGAACAAGATTGGTTTTCGTATGAGCGGTGGGGCGGAAGAGTACGAGCGGGTCCTCCGTGAGCGTGACTTCCGCGCCATCGCAATGTCGGTTTATGCCTCGGGCGCGATCTCGCCCCGTGAGGCCTTTGAATGGGTTGCTGCTCATCCCGCGATCGAGTCCGTCGTCTTCGGGGCGTCGAGCCTCGGGAATATCCGCGGCACCAGGTTGGCCGCCGAAGAAGCGGGGTTTGTCTGATCGCTCACCAATATCAGTGGCGAGGTGAGCCCGCCGGTCCAGGATTCGGGACCGGCGGGCTCATGAGTTGACGAGGGCGTCTGTGCAGTAGATCATTGCGCCTGGGCGTACGATGCGCCGTTGCTGGGTCCGGGGGGACCTGGAAGAACTCTGGGGGGAGTCAAGGTGTCCAGTTGGCACCGCCGCGTTCGCGGCTTCATAGGGTCTGTCGTGGCCCTGGCAATGGGAACCACGTTGATCGCGCTCGGCGCGCCGAGGGCGTCTGCCGAGGAGCCGGCGGCCGGGACGGCCGACGCGCCGTGGGTCGATCCATCGCTCTATACAGGCCTGACGTCCGACACGGCGGCTGCTTCGTGTTGGGAGATCAAGCAACTACATCCGGATGCTCCAACGGGCGCGTACTGGTTGCTGACGCCATCGATGGCGGCACCGCAGCAGTTCTGGTGTGATCAGGACACTGACGGAGGCGGTTGGGTCAAGGTTGGCCAGGGCCGGCAGAACTGGGAGTATGAGACGAAAGGCCGCGGTACAGCGTCCGATCTACTTCAAGCATTGCCCGCGGCCGATTCGGGCACCACCCAGTTGCCCACTCAGCTCATCGATCAAGTGCTCAACAAGCAGCCGATCACCAGCCTTGCAGACGGCATCCGGGTGCGTCGCGCGCTCAATGTTGGTGGTACCGACTGGCAGGAGGTGCGCCTCAAGCCGACGAAGAGCGTGGGCTGGTTCTGGAGCTTCGGCGCAATCTGGCCGCTGTCAAGCTGGACAGTTGGCACGGCGTCGGGTACCTCGGGCAACACCTCGAGCTTCGGATCGGGTAGTGGTCAGTTGGCGGTGAATACTCTTGATGCTCAGAACCAGAACTACACCTGGGGATTCTCCTACGGCTCAGGGGTGACCGGTTCGCCCGCCGCAGGCAGCTACCTGTGGTCGGCCACTGCTGGCGTAGGTGGCGCTCGACCCTACAGCTTCGTCTACGTTCGGCCCACGCTGATGAGTGCGGATATGTCATATACCCGAGTGCCGAACTCGGGCACGAGCAAGGTCGAGCAGGAGATTGTCCCCGATGCGAACGCGATGACCAACCCGTGGGGGGTCACCGGGCTAGCAGTCCCACGCCAGCGAGAAGGCGACGTCGAGGTGCAGGACATGGTGGCGATTGGCAACACCATGTATGTGGGTGGCCAGTTCCGCTACGTGCAGCGTGATGAGGCAGGCACGGGCCGCGTCGAGCAGCCGTTCCTCGCGGCGTTCAACGCGACAACAGGTGAGTACATCCCGTCGTTCAAACCAGTTCTCAATCAAGCCGTCCTTGCCGTCGCACCAGCAGGCAACGGGCGGCTTGCGGTCGGTGGAAAGTTCTCGACAGTCGGCGGTCAGCCCGCACCCGGGTTTGCGCTTATCGATGCCACCACTGGCGCGCTGTCGGGGCCGCAGCCGACCCTGACCGACGCCAGTTCGCCAGGAACTGTGCGTGTAGAGGTCATCAAGGCAGCTGCCGGCGATCTCTATATCGGCGGCTCATTCACCCATACTGCAGGGCCAACGGGAGCCACCCGCTACACGCGCAACGTCTCGCGGATCAACGCCACGACCGCGATGCCCGTCGTGGGATGGCAGCCTGAGTTCAACGGTACGGTGAACGATCTTGCCGTCGAAGACGATGGTGCAAAGGTCTTTTTCGCGGGCTTCTTCACCCAAGTCGGTACTGCCACGACCAATAGGGCAGCGGCGCTTCCGACCTCAGGTAGCCCGGTGCCCTATTCATGGAGCCCGGTGTGGTCGTCAACGAATGACTACCAGCGAACGATTGAGACCAAAGGCAATCGTGTTTACGTCGGTGGGTCCGAGCATTCGATGTTCTCGTTTGATACGACAAGCTTCGCGCGGATCTCGACGCACGTGACCAACCCCAAGGGAGATTTCCAGACCCTTCAGGTTGCCGGCGACTTCCTGATCGGTGGCTCTCACTCCAACTGGTTCATCTACCAGGGGGGGACGAACTGGCCGAATGTGGGCAGTGCCTGGGATCGGGCCGACGCTGTCTCCTGGATCAATGCCTGGCGCTTGGACGGCAACAAGACCCGATCCGTCGAGTCCTTCAGTCCAGCCATCACGTCCCGCACTGGTGAGGCTGGCTGGGCTACCGCGGTGGCGCCTGATGGCACGATCTGGGCAGGCGGTGATTTCACGCGAGCCCGAGTGCAGAGCGGCGGTGGTGCCTGGACAGGCGCATTCGTCCGTTTCGGGTATACGGATGGGGCCGCACCCAATATCCCGACCAACTTCCGCTCAACAGCGACCACAAGCACGACGGCCACGTTGGCTTGGAGCGCTCCGTCCGGAGGTGTCGGGAATGGCGGGAGCTATCAGGTCCTTCGCGACAACAAGGTAATCGCCTCCACTACCTCGACGAGCATCACAGTCCCCCTCGGTGGCGAGCGCCGGTACTTCGTGCGGGCCGCTGATCGGGCAGGCAATATCAGTGCCAGCACCGCTGTCGTGACGGTTCCGGGAGGCAATCCGGCTCCAGTTGCCAATATTCAGCACACGGTCAGCGGGTTGAATGTCGCCTTCGACGCCAATGGGTCAACGGACAACGGGTCCATCGCTAGCTACCACTGGTCCTTCGGCGATGGAGAGACCTCGACCGACCCGGTCGTCACGCATCACTATGCACATGGTGGAACCTACGATGTGCGTTTGACTGTCGTGGACAATGACGGGGCTTGGACGACGGCAACCTACTCGCTGGAGCTCGCTCAGCCGGCCCCGGCCGACATCTATGGAGCTACAGTCTTCGGCGATCAGCCTTGGGCCTACTGGCGTCTTGACGAACTCAGTGGTGACAGCGCGACAGATGTCGCTACGGGATTGCACAACGCCAGTTACCAGCAGGGTGTCACTCGTGGCGTCACCGGCATCGTGACGGAGAATGCGGCTGCTCGTTTCGACGGCGCAGACGACGTCGTCGTCTCTACTGATCGGGTCGCCGGGCCGACTACCTACTCCACAGAAGCCTGGTTCCGAACCACGACAAATCGCGGCGGTAAGATCATCGGCTTCGGTGGCTCTCCTTCGGGACTGTCGAGTAGCTACGACAGGCACGTCTACATGCAGAACGATGGCCGCCTGGTGTTCGGTGTCTATGTCGGCGGTGAGTACAAGATCACGACCAACAACGCGTTGAACGACGGCTCGTGGCACCATGTGGTGGCGACTCAATCGAGCGATGGCATGCGGCTCTACGTGGACGGGGTGCTTGCCGGCACCAATCCGCAGAACAGTGCCGAAGGCACGACGGGCTACTGGCGTGTCGGCGGCGACAACACATGGGGGTCGACGTCGCCGTACTTCCAAGGCGATATTGACGAGCCTGCGATCTACACCGTTGCGCTCACTCCGCAGCAGGTGGCGGCCCATTACGCGGAAGGCACTGCGGCGCCGAATCAGCTGCCGACAGCGTCGTTTACTGCGACGGTTGATCAGCTGAAGGTAGATGTGAACGGTTCGGCCTCGAGCGATCCGGATGGAACGATTGCGTCCTACAAGTGGGAGTTCGGTGATGGTTCGGACCCGGTGACGGGCTCGTCGCCGACTGCGGATCACACCTATGCAACTGCAGGTGATTTCACGATCAAGTTGACGGTGACCGATAACCGCGGTGGCACGGCGACGAAGACCGAACAGGTCACGACGGGCACTCAGGCATCAGGCCAAGTGATTGCCGAGTCTGCGAACTGGCGGTACTACTACGATGCGTCGGCCCCGGCCGCCGCCTGGAAGACGTCGACCTTCGACGATTCTGGTTGGTCAACCGGCGCAGCGCCGATCGGCTATGGGTCCGCCCTAGTGGCCACGAATCTGAACCCGACCTCGGTCACGAGCGATCGCCCACGTGCGGTGTATTTCCGCACGGACTTCACAGTCGTGGACCCGTCTCGGGTGTCGCAGTTGAAGTTGACTGGGGTGGCCGACGACGGCGTGGTGATCTACGTCAATGGCACTGAGGTGAAGCGGGAGAACATGCCTAGTGGCAGTGTGTCGCACGCAACCTATGCAACAGCACCGCCGCCGCGGACCACTGCGGCGAACGCGAATCCGGTCGAGGTGGAGGTTCCGACGAGTCTCCTGGTGGCGGGGCGCAATGTTGTCTCAGCGGAGACGCATGTGAACTACCGCGGGACGCCGGATGTGTCGTTCAAGCTCAAAGCCGATATCACGATCTCCAGCACACCGATCAACAGGAACCCGGTGGCCTCACTCACTACGAGTGTTTCGGGTTTGAAAGTTGATGTGGATGGGACGGGTTCGTCGGATCCTGACGGGACGGTGTCGACCTTCGCTTGGGATTTCGGTGACGGCGCAAGCGGGACTGGCAGCACTGCTACGCACACGTACACTGCGCAGGGAACCTATACGGTGAAGCTCAAGGTGACTGACAACCAGGGCGCAACGGACGTGGCCACCAAGCAGGTCACTGTTGCTCCGGCGGGTCCGGAGACCCAGGAGCTGGTGGCATCTTCGGCGTCGTGGAAGTACTACTACGACCTCACCGCTCCGGCAGCGGCGTGGAAATCACCGTCGTTCGACGACTCTGGTTGGTCCGCTGGTGTTGGGCCGATTGGGTACGGGTCGTCTAGCGTCGAGACGGCCTTGTCCCCGGCTGCGAATACGAGTGATCGGCCTCGCGCGGTGTACTTCCGTAACAGCTTCAATATCACGAACAAGTCGCAGTTCGCTTCGCTGGAAATAACAAGTGTGGCCGACGACGGTGTAGTGATTTACGTCAACGGCACCGAGGTGAAGCGTGAGAACATGCCGAGCGGTACCATTTCTCACACGACTTTCGCGAACGAGCCGCCGCCGCGGACCACAGCCGCGAACGCAAATCCCGTGGTTGTGCAAGTTCCGATGGATTTGCTGGTCAATGGCGTGAACGTGATCACGGCGGAGACGCATGTGAATTACCGCGGGACTCCGGACCTGTCGTTCAAGCTGAAGGCCGTGGCGACCCTTGGTGGGAACTAGACGTCTATAGCTAGCTAGACAGCTCCAGCAGGGGGCCAGTCCGTCGTTGACGGCTGGCCCCCTTCTGGCATGTGCTTCAGACGAGTTCTGAACTTCTGTGCTCGTCCTGACTATCGATGCTTTGTGGCTCTTTCGCGCAGGTGCGTGAGTGAGCTCCGCACGGCCGGTTCAGGGTCCGTGGTTGTCGCCCTATGGGCTTCCGTAGGCAGACGGCCCTACCTGCCCCATAGACGGCCCTGCCCATCTAGGAGCCATCGGCGCAGCCCTGGGCAGACTGTTTCGTCGTGCTGATCTGGCCGCTATCGCTGGACTTGGCGGCGCTCGGATTGGCTAGCCGTGGGCTAGGCTCACTCGGAGAGGTCACGGAATGTGCTAGACACTCTTGATGAGTAGGCCTTGACGAGTAGGCCGATGACGAAGTCCTGATGGATGACTGACGATCGACTTCCACTGGCGCGTGACCACCCGGGACCGGAGTTGGATCGACACGGTCGGCTGCCGTTGAAGCCGGAGCTCAAACCGACTCACCAGCCCGCGTGAACTAGGCATGGCGCGTGACCGAACTGACATCTGCTGCTATGGGCGGGTTCACCGGTTTCAAAAGACCGCTACCGAGCAGCCGTCCGGTGTAGCGACGGTGCTGAATGCGCTCCACGCCCGCCCGACGAGGTATTCAATGAGTGCCGCCTCACCGGACGATCCCGTTGTAGTGGTTTCGGGCCCCGGCGCTGGCCGATGCATTTCTGACTCGGTGAACGCTTCGGGCCCAGGCACGCCAAGCGTTCTTGGCCGGCCAGATCGGCTATCACATCCTCGAGGCAGCTCGGCGAGCAAGGAGGGAGCTTAGGCGGGGGTGCCTGCAGTGTCCTCTGCGCGGTTTGGTGCTGCTTCCTCAGCCGATGCATAGCGACCAGGGCGATGGGTCACCAAAGCCGCACCAATGATGTGGGAGCCCATCTCCGCTGCATCGCCGACCACTACCGCAAGATCTCGCATTCGTGTCGCGCCGGGCCGAACTACTAGAACGGAGGCGTCGCTGAGCCGTAGTGCTTGCAGACGAGCGGCAGTCGAAGCGTCAGGCGCAACGGGTATGATCACGAGCCCGGCACCCTCATTTGACAGGGCACCACCCGCCAGAGAAGGGTCGGCTGTGACTACAGTGCTGCCGGCAGCCTGGAGCTCTGCGACGATCCGATCAGTGAGTGCGGTGTATCCCGCGATGTGCGAATCAAAGACGAGAGACACAGCCCGTGCGCCGTCTCGGCTTGCAGAGCGGAGTAGTCGCTGCGCAACGGAGGCGGCATTCCGCGGTGCAGAATCATCGTCCATCGCGCCCAGCGTCTCGATATCGAACTCCCTACGTAGGTCGTTCGCCGAATGAATGGCCTTCCGGCGTGAGTGTGTGACGAATGCGGCAATAATGCCGAGCAACAGGCCTGCTGCGAGGCCGGTTGCCAACATGGTGATGCGAGCGGGCTTCCTTGTGATCTGAGTTACGGACGCGGGGTTCAGGATCACGCCCGCAGTCGAATCGACTCCCTCAAGTGACCGAGCGCGGGTGAAGAGGGCAGAGAGCTGCAAGCTGATGATCTGCTGGTCGGCGCTCGCCTCGGCTGCGGCAGGGCTACCGGGCTTTGCGCTGGCCAAGCGCTTCAAAGCGGCGTTGAGGCTCTGACGCAAGCTGCTGATGCGCTCTTGATCCTTCTGCATCGCGTTGTCGATGCTCAGCTTGACTTGGTCCGAGCGCGTTTTGATGTAGGCATCTGCCATTGCGCCTGCGCCGCTTCGAGCCTTCTCCTCCGAGTCTGCCGTGACGCTGATAGTCATGGTCGAACTTCCTGTACCCGCAGCGACTTCGGTGCTGTCCCGCAGCTCGATCGGGTTCCACTGATCGGCCCCTGACTTAGCGGCAAGTTCTGCAACCTTGAACGATCGGGCTGTCGTGGCCTCAGCGTTCATGTCGAGAAGGTTGTTGTTATTGCGATTTGCCGCGTATGGATCGGAGGTGATCGGAAGGACGGACAAGGTGGTGACCGCCACGTAGGTGGTAGGCACGATCAGCAAGTAGGATCCGGCAATCAACAGGCCGAGTATCACTCCCGCCACGACGGTCTGCCACCGAGACACGAGCACGGTCCAATAGCGACCGACGTCAATTCCAGGTTGCTCCGTCGTGGCGTCTGGCATTTTTTCGAGCTCCCTAGTGCAGTCCTGCAGACAGCTGTGGACCCACAGCCTGGACGATCTTACCCGAAGGTCTTGACCGCCCAAGCCGTGGGTCCGGAGCGAACCTCAGCTACCGCGGGGAGCTACTGACAGCCGCCCTCCAGGCATCCTGCGAAGGTTTGTCGAGAAGGCGCCACTCGCCATCATTGGTCGACTGGAAGTAGGTCACGAACTGGGCGCCGTTGGAGCGGGTGTAGTTCGCCACGTCGGTTAGCCATGCCGCGCGCTTGCTTCCACTCGGATCGCTGGGGATCTTCCGGGAACCGATCTCGGCGATTCCCCAAGGCTTTCCAGCGGCTTTCGCCACCTTAACAACGGTGTCCATCATGCTGGCTGGCGTGGCGTAGTAGTCGCGACCTGGATCGTGGACGCCGTTGTATGGGTCAAATGCGATCACATCAATGACATCCGAGCCCGCGTAGTAGTTTCGCCAGTCCTTCTTGGAAGCGGGCGTGGTCGTCCAAGCCATGAGGACGAGCGTCGCGTACATGTTCTTCCTGCACACGGAGTCCGCAATCTTGTCGATATGTTGCCACGCGCGACGGTACTGATCTGCGGAGAAGATCTTCTGATCATCGATCGGTGTCTCAGGCTCGTGGTAGTAGTTCCAATAAATCGTGGACGACGACGGTGCTTCCTGGAACCACTTCCGAAGCTCTGCGTCATGCTTACCGCTCAGGACATCAGCGGGCTTAGGACGGAACGACATCACCAGGGTACGGCCCTCTAGTGCCTTAAGTCGCGCGGAACTCCAAGCGAATGGCATGGGCTCGTCCCAGATGCGGACGGATGCGATCTTGCCGAACTTGGCATCGCGGTCCTTGAGTGCGTCCTCAAGCCAGATCGTGCTCGTCATGGAGACGCTGGACCCGAACTGGGTGCCCTTGGGTGGGGCTGGCCGTGAACAACTTGCGCCAGGGGCTGGAGGGTTGGGCTGAGGTGCGGGTTGTTCTACGGGAGTGGTGCCGGTTGCTCCTTCTAGGAACGAGACGTCGTCGACATAGAGTCTCTGACCGGCTTGAGTGCCGGTGAATCGGATCTCTAGGTCGAGCTTTGAACCTCCCCGCTTCGCCGTGAAGTCCATCGTCAGCTTGCGCCAGTTGGTGTCGTTGAGCTTGGTCGTGGCCGTTGTGGTGTTGTTCCCGGCGCTGTTCTGCTCTGTTACGCGGGCCTCGGCCGTGACTCCGGCGCGGCTCGAACGTACATAGAGGGCGACCGAGTACTTGGTACCTGCTGTAGTCGATGACACAGTGCTCGCCTTGTCGCCGAGAACCACCGTCGCGGCATTGGCTGGGGTGATCTGGGCACCTAAGCCGGAGCGCCCGGTATTGGTTGCAGTGAACGAGTGTTGCGTGCTGCTGGTCGCCCAGCCGGTGGTGCCCTGGCTGAAGTTCCCATTGACGATGCGTTGGCGGGTTGCAGCGGACGCACTCTCTAGTGGAGGTGCAGCGGTGAAGGCGACTACCAGTGCAGCAAAGATCGCGAGCGTAGCTCGCATGGTTCTTGGGGTGGGTCGGGCGTGGGGGATGTTCGTAGCCATGACGGCCTTTCGTTGTCGGACGGGTGAGCACGGGTTGGGAGGTCCGTGGTCGGAAGCTGGGTGGCTTGCCGGAGGCTCGTACAGGCGGAAACACGTCGAAACTGTGATTCGCCTGAGAGTCCTGAGAGAAACCTTAGAGTATTTACTTAGGGGAGTTCAAGTGATCTCACTCCAAGTGCGCTCGGCGGCATCCCAGTTGCCCTGCGACGGGCTGGGTGCGATCGGCCAACGAGAGTCCGCTCTGCCTCCTCCTTGCGAGCGTCACGACCAATGGCACCGTGTCAATCCCGCGGATACGGCTTGGGATCAGGTGATGGGCTGGCACCGATAGAGTGTCGGTGCCGCCCTCAAGTTGTTTCGAAAGGAGACGCCATGCCCGAGATCAGCCCGGCATTCATCCTGGCTGGCCTGTTCGTTGGGTTCGTGGTGGGTTTGACTGGTATGGGTGGGGGTGCGCTCATGACGCCGGCACTTGTGTTCTTCTTCAATGTCAATCCGTTGACCGCGATTTCATCAGACGTCGTGACCAGCCTCTTCATGAAGCCTGCCGGCGCAATCGTGCATATCGTGCGACGAACGGCCCACCTAGGTCTTGTCCTTTGGCTTTGCGTGGGCTCTGTTCCCGCTGCCTTCCTGGGGGCAGTGCTCGTCGACCAACTTCGCGTCTACGACGGCTTCGAGCAGATTCTGCTCACGATTCTAGGCGTCGCGTTGCTGGTCACATCAGGAGGATTGATCTTCCGGGCTTGGTCGACAATGGTGCGCTACAACAGCGCGGCGGGTGAGGGGCCCGCCGAGCCGCGGCGCCCGGACGTTGAGGTGCGGCGTCTAGTCACAGTGCTCCTGGGTGCGCTCGCGGGCCTGCTGGTGGGTCTCACGTCGGTTGGGGCAGGGTCCCTGATCATCACATTGCTGCTCGTGCTCTATCCAACCCTCAAGCCGTCTCAGTTAGTCGGAACAGACTTGGTGCAAGCTGTTCCGCTCGTTGCGTCTGCCTCCCTCGGCCATCTGCTGTTCGGTGAGGTGTCCTTTGATCTGACCTTGGCCCTGCTCATTGGTGCCATCCCGGGCGCGTTCATCGGTGCTCAGGTGTCCGCGCGAGCGCCCGGGGGTCTGATTCGCCGAGCTCTCGCCATTCTGCTAATGGCGTCAGGATTGAAGCTTGCCGGTGCCTCGACGGAGATCGTCCTTGTTGCCACTGGTGCGGCGATCATTCTCGGGCCGGTAGTGTGGGCGCTGCTACGTAAACGCTTCCGCGGCAGTCGGTCGCCGAACGCAGAGCCTCAAAATTCTCACTACGTCGAAGGAGAGTCAGAGCGATGACGGCGCCGGAATGTGGCACTCCTGTCGAGTGGTCGCAGATCGCTGAACTCTCGTCGCTGACCGTTGAAGGCGAGGACCTCGACATTGTCGAGTTGTGCCAGGAGGGGCTCGCCGAGCCGCTGGAGTTGACGGCAGAGGGCTTTGACCTGGTCGGTCACTCGTCGCGATTTGTGATACGCGACGTCGAGTCCACTCCATTGGTGCTCGGTACTCATCGAAATCGCGAAGCGTCTCATCAGTCGCTTATCGTCAGTGCGCAGGTTCTTCGCGCGGTGGCGCCAGGAGCGCCAGTGGCTGATGCTGAGTGGCGGCCTGATCTGGCGGTAGTGGTGAAATCGCTCCCGAGTCAGGATGACCTGGCGCGAGTCCAGACGCTGCTCCACAGTGATATGCGCGTCACCTGGATAGTCCTTGCCGGACGGGCTCGGCAAGGCCATCAACTGGTGGCGGAGGTAAACGAGACCGTGCAGGGCATCGGCCTAGGAGAGCATTGCGTCACCCGTCTGGCTTGGCCCGGCGCTGATGGGCAGTTCTTGAAGAGGCCCCGGCTCCCCGAAGCGGGTGCGATCGCAAGCCGGTTCGGAGCCCAGCATCATGTGATCGTGGGTGATCCGGATGCGCGGGGGGCATCGCGTCTGGATCGTGGGGGCACGGTGGTCTTCTTCACAGGTCTCTCGGGCTCGGGAAAATCTACCATCGCCAAGGCGCTGCGCGAGAACATCGAGGTGATCAGCGATCGGCCGGTGAACCTCCTGGACGGTGATGATCTGAGACGCATGTTGTCGGCTGGGCTCGGTTTCGATGAGGAGGGCCGTGCCGCCAATGTTCGACGAGTGAGCTGGGTGGCTGCGCTTGTTGCCGGTAACGGTGGGATCGCGATCACGGCTTTGATTGCACCGCATGCCGCCATTCGCGATGAGGCTCGCCAGATGGCGACCAAGGCCGGCGCGGACTTCCTGGAAGTATGGGTGTCCACGCCCCTGAGCGAGTGCGAACGACGTGATCGCAAAGGGCTTTATGCTATGGCAAGGGCGGGCAAGATTCCGAACTTTACCGGCATTGACTCGCCATACGAGGCTCCCGCGAGGGCTGACCTCATCGTCGACACATCTAAAGAATCGATAGAGAAGACCGTGGCGATTCTCGTCGAGGAACTTGAGCGCCGAGCTGTCCGTCGGGGCACTCCAGCATTGGCGCGGCGACCCACGCAACTAGCTGACCAGGGGCCAACCTATGACATCTGATGATCTTGATCTTGCCGAAGAGTTGGCACGCGGAGCCGGACAGATATTGCTTGCGCTTCGCGAGCGGGACGGATCGGCGGTCTCAGGCGCCAGCGGCGATCGTGAGTCAAACCAATACTTGCTTGATGCACTGTCGCGCAAGCGCCCAGGGGACGCGGTGTTGTCTGAGGAGGCGGCGGACGACCCGCGGCGACTGGCCGCCGAAAGGGTGTGGATCATCGATCCGCTGGACGGAACACGTGAGTTCGCTGAGCAATCGGACGACGGCAGTTGGCGTAGCGACTTCGCAGTCCATGTCGCGCTATGGACCCAATCTGGGGGCCTGGCCGGGGGTGTGGTGGGCCTGCCGGCGCGGGATCTGGTCTACCGCTCGGACAGTGTTCCGTTCGTTCCGCCAGCAGTTCCGAGTGAGCCAGTGCGTGTCGCGGTGAGCCGCAGTCGGCCTCCGCGCCTGGTCAGCGAGATTGGTCGCGAGTTGCCAGTCCAACTAGTGCCGATGGGATCTGCCGGTGTGAAGGTGATGGCGGTCGTGTCGGGAGAGGCCGACGCCTACATCCATGGTGGCGGCCAGTACGAGTGGGATTCTGCGGCGCCCGTGGCCGTCGCGCTCGGAGCAGGACTTCACGCCAGTAGACTGGACGGCTCGCCGTTACTCTACAACCAGAGCGACCCGTGGCTGCCGGACTTGTTAGTTTGTCACAAACAAGCAGCCCCCACGCTTCTAGCCATTCTGGCGAAAATCGAAGGAAACTGATGTCGAACTATGTGTTGAGTCATTTACGCGCTCTCGAGGCAGAGAGTATTCATATCATTCGCGAGGTTGCTGCCGAAATGCAGCGACCGTGCCTGCTATTCTCTGGTGGCAAGGATTCGGTAGTGATGAGTGCGCTTGCCCGTAAAGCATTTGCGCCGTCGCGGGTGCCCTTCCCTTTCATGCATGTCGACACTGGGCTGAATTTTCCCGAAGTCATTTCATTTCGTGACTGGTGGGCTGACCAACTCGAAGTGCAGTTGGTGGTCGCCTCTGTTCCCGATGCCATTGAGGAGGGTTTCGTGCGGCAGGAACCCAACGGATCTCGCAATCGCATCCAGACTCCCGTGCTCCTTCGAGCGACGGAGGAGCACCGCTTCGACGCACTCTTCGGCGGCGCACGACGTGACGAGGAGAAGGCTCGCGCCAAAGAGCGCGTGTTCTCATTCCGCGACGAGTTCGGCCAATGGGATCCGAAGAATCAGCGGCCCGAGTTGTGGAGCATGTACAACGGTCGAGTCAACCAGGGTGAGAGTATTCGGGTGTTTCCGATCTCCAACTGGACCGAACTGGATACTTGGGCCTATATCACCCAGGAAAGACTGCCGCTGCCGAACCTCTACTATGCGGCAGAGCGCGAGGTGGTTGAGCGGGATGGAATGCTGTACGCGGTCAACGAGTTCGTGCGCCCTCGCGACGGAGAGACTGTGCTATCCCGATCTGTGCGCTATCGCACCATGGGCGATGCCAACTTGACGGCTGCGGTTCCTTCTGAGGCCGATACGAACGAAAAGATCGTGGCCGAGATTGCTGCTACTCGCTACACCGAGCGAGGTGCCACGCGAGGCGACGACAAAGTCAGTGAGGCCGCAATGGAGGATCGTAAGAAGGAAGGATACTTCTGATGAGCAGCGACCTGTTGAGGTTCGCAACGGCTGGAAGCGTCGATGACGGCAAGAGCACGTTGATCGGGCGACTCCTCTATGATTCGAAGGGCATCTTCATCGACCAGTATGAAGCTGTCGAGCGCGTCAGTAGCCAGCGTGGTGACGACTATGTCGACTTGGCTCTTCTCACGGACGGACTGCGAGCCGAGCGTGAACAGGGCATCACCATTGATGTGGCGTACCGCTACTTTACGACTCCGAATCGCAAGTTCATCATCGCTGATACTCCGGGCCACCCGCAGTACACGCGCAATATGGTGACGGGGGCATCGACGGCGGACGCGGCACTGATTTTGGTAGATGCTCGGAAAGGCATGTCCGAGCAGAGTCGACGGCATGCATTCCTCACGACGCTACTTGGTGTCCGTCACCTAATTGTCTGCGTGAACAAGATGGACCTCGTCGACTACGCACGCGAGGCGTTCGACGCGATCGCCGATGAATTCACGGCCTTCGCCACGCGCCTGAACGTGCACGATCTCGCGTTCATCCCGATCTCCGCGTTGGCAGGTGACAATGTCGTGACTCGGAGCGATCGGACCCCTTGGTACGACGGGCCCTCACTGCTGTATCACCTCGAACATCTGCACGTAGCCAGCGACCGGAACCTGACGGACGTTCGGTTCCCGGTGCAGTACGTGATTCGCCCGCAGCAGGCGAAAGCTCGTGACTATCGTGGGTATGCGGGGACGGTCGCCAGCGGTCTGATTAAGCCAGGCGATCCGATCATGGCTTTGCCCAGCGGGTTCACAACCACTGTAGAAGCGATCGACAGCCCCTCAGGCCCGATTGATGCCGCGTATCCTCCGATGTCCGTGGTGCTGCGGTTGGCGGACGAAATCGACATCTCCCGGGGGGATATGTTGGTTCGGCCGAACAACCCGGCACCCGCGGTTCAGGACCTTGATCTCAGGGTGTGTTGGATGGATGAGGCTATGCGGCTCACCCCAGGGCGGACGTTGGCGATAAAGCACACCACGACCTGGGCGAGGGTCAAGGTTCGGGAGGTGCTGTACCGAATCGATATCAACACCCTTCACCGCGATGACTCCGTGACCTCACTTGGTCTGAATGACATCGGGCGCGTACGTATGCGGTGCACGAAGCCGCTGTTCATGGATGACTACAGCGAGAATCGAGTCACCGGTTCGGTGATCTTGGTGGACGAGTCTACCAATCGGACTGTCGGGGCGGGCTTCCTCCAGTAGGAGTGCGGCGCAGTCGCACTCAACTGCCTCGTGCCAGGCGGTGCCTGGCACGAGGCAGTCGCCGTTTCGCGTCCGGCGAGTTGAACGCGACGACCTACTTGATGATCGAGATCTTCGTGCTTCCAGCGCTGTAGGTCGTGGCGCCCTTGGGGCCTACCTCGCTGTAGACAGTGTTTGCGAGTTCTCCGGTGCCTGTGTTGATGGTGAGGATGCGAACTGGGTTGTTCTTCCCATTCAGATAGTTGCCCAAGTAGGCCGCCGTGACATTGCCCCGGTTTTTGTCCGTGCGACTCGTGAAGTGGCCCACATGCCCGGAGAGGACGATCTTCACGTTGGAGTATTTCGCGACGATCTGCTCGTAGACATACCGTGCGGTCTGGCCATCGCCTGCGTTTGAAGTCGATATGCCACCCTTGCTGTTGAGATACGAGTGGGTAGCAAGGATGACGTTGTAGTCGGAGTGGGAGGCGACTACCTTGCGTGCCCATTCGACAGCATCCTTGCGCGGAGCGAACTCTAAGTTCAGCACCAGCCACTTGGTGCCCCTTGCGGTGAAGCTTGTCCAAGCGTTGTCGATCTTTCCAGGTTCGAAAGTGCCACCGAGGTTGATGAGGTTCTTCACGGGGAAGCTGGCGTTGAACTCTTGCGTCTGGCGGGTGAGGCGCCAGTAGTTGCACTGGTACTCGGACAGCCTGATGGGGCATTCGGGATTTTTCGAGTAGGGCCCACCCCCGTATCCGCTGGATCCGGCGATGTTGTTCCAACCCGTCGAGCGGGTGTCGTGGTTACCAACCGCGACCGACCAAGGAACCCCGGCGTCGGTCAGCTTGCCCATCGCTTTCCGTGCCCGGGTGTACTGCGCGGGGTCCAACCAGCCCCAGTTCACCACGTCTCCGGTGTGCACGGCGTAGCGAAGGTTGAGCGCATTCCTGTTGGCGGCCAGCCATGCGGTCCGGTCACCAAAGCGGGTGTCAGCGTCCCAATTGGTCTCGGTTTGTGTGTCGCCAATTACGGCAATGCTGAATGTGTCGTCGGAGATTGCCGGCGGACGCGGGCTGAGACCGACCGCGGCCGCCTTTGCAGCTGAGAACGGGGCAACTGACTCCGTCTTATAGCTCAGGGTGTCGTTTCCGGAACCAGACGTCTGTGCCCGCAGCCAGACCTCGCCTGGCTGTCGTATCCGGCTTGCTGATGAATCCTTGGCGGCCAACTGCCACTTTGAAGGCCTCGGTGTGCCTTCTTTCCAAGCACGGAGGTAGAGCCGAACGGTCTTCTTGGCTGCGACCGTTGCTTGTAGATGGATGACGTCGCCCGGACGCGCAATGAATCCTAGGGGACTTGTCGCGCCGAGGTCGGACACCTTACCCGCCGCGATGCGATGGAACTTTCCGGTGACGGCCCGATCGCTGCCGACACTGACCATTGTCAGATACCCGGTAGACCTGTTGCTGGCGCGGAACTGCAACCCGAAGTCGATCGGCTTGGTAGGGACAGTGACCTTGACTTCGGCGATGGACGTCAAGCGGGCGGGGCCGACCTGTGCGAATGCGGGCGCGTTGCTGGTCAGGGGCAGAGACTCTGCAGCTTGAGCGGTGCTCGGCGCGCAGCCAAGCCCCAAAGTCAGAGTGAGCGCGACCGCGATCAGAGAGACGAAACTGGCCGGACGCGTCTGGCGGGCATGGGTAAGCCGAGGAAAGGGGGGGAGGTTCACAGTGCTCTCCAGTCCTGTGTTGAGGCTCGAACTTGGAAGTCACGGCCATGTTTCCCCCGAAACGCCTAACGGAATAGGAACACGGTCTGAGAGACGGTGCAACCGAGTTCCACCATGTAGACGCGTTCCACGGCTGGATTCGGACAACGCCGACCAGGTCAGCGTCGAACCGCCGCCGCGGGGTCGCTGACGCGGTGCGATTTTGATCTCGGCAGGGTGGTAGCCGCCCCCGGGATCGCGCAGCAGCAGGTCGGGGCGTCCGCTGCAATGCGCCACCAGATCGCGGGTAGCAGCGGCTCGATCAGCAAATCGATCCCGGACGTCCAACGCCGTCCGTTCCTGCTCGGCGCTCGACCGCTCGGCCAGACTTCGTCCGTCGAACAGCGAGCTGTCGAAGCCGGACAGCAGTTGCGCGACCAACTCGGCTTGGAAGGCGATGCGTCGTGGAACGCCTCGCGCAGGCCCCGTGCGCGGGGCCCCTTGCGGCTATCGGTGGTCGTCGGTGAGCTCTCCACGTGCGGCGAGTTCGGCGACGATCTGGCTGTATCGAGCCTCGTCGATCCGGTACTTGGCTCGGTAGACGAGGTATCCGGCCACGATCAGGATCAGCGGCAACACCAGCATCGCCACCTTCATCATCAGCAGGCCCTCGGCTGACACGTCGTCGGGGGTCGCTGCCGAGTTGATGCCCGACAGCACAACGACCACGCTGACGATCTGCGTGCCGAGTGCCGCGCCGACCTTGTTGATGAACGGCTGCAGGGCGAAGGTGACGGCCGCATTGCGGCGCCTGAGTTTCCAGTGTCCGTACTCGATGCAGTCGGTGAGGAAGACCAGCATCAGCACCACGATGAACGATTGGCCGATGAACAACAGCAGACCAGCCGCCCCGATCCAGATCATGTTCATCGGGGAGAAGAAGAACACTAGATAGCCGGCGACGACCATAGCGGTCGCGCCGGTGTAGAGGGCGCGGCGGCTGAAGCGGCGCCGGAACAACGGGAAGACCAGGAAACCAGTCAACTGCGCGATGCCGAGCACGGCACCGAACGGTGTGTACATGCCCTCGTCGCGGTAGGCGTACTTGAAGAAGTAGACGCCGAACGAGGTGGTGGTGACGTAGCCCGTCATGAACAGGACCATCGCAACCGCAGTCCACAGCAACTGATCGTTGCCTGTGACGACCCGCCACAGGCCGCGCAGAGTGACCTTGGGCTGTTCCGCGGCCAATCGGGGCTCCCGAACGCCGACCAGCGTGACGACCTGGCCGGCGAGCATGATCGTGACCACTGCGGCTGTGAACAGGAACCATGCCCGGGTGTCCCCGCCCAGTGCGCCGGTGACCGGGATGATCGCGACGACCACGCTGAATAGGCCGATCGTGGCGAAGATCTTGGTCAGAGCACCGATCCGCTCGCGCTGCTTCTGGTCGAGGGTAAGAGCGGGTAGCAGCGCCCAGTAGGGAATGTCGTTCATCGTCCAGGTCAGGCCCCAGAATAGGTAGAGCAAGGCGAAGGCGGCTACGTACTGGGTGTCCGGCAGTCCGAGGTCGGTGAACAGCAGCAGCGTGCAGACTGCCGAAGCGACGGCGCCGATGGTGATCCAGGGCTTGTAGTGACCCCAGCGGCTCCGGGTGTTGTCCACGATGGAGCCCATCACGATATCCATCACGGCGTCGAAGAGCCGGGCACCGAGGATCAGCCAGCCGGCCCACCAGACGAACGTGTCGGACGCGTTGAGCACCTCGGTGATGAAGACGATCAGGTAGAGGCTGACTAGGGCGTACACCATGTCGCGACCGAGCGTCCCGACGCTGAACGTCCAGCGGTTACGCTCGAACGGTACAGCTGGGGAGACTGGTTCGGATGTCATGCCTCAGGGTAGGCCCGAGAGGGAGGTGTCGCCAGAGAGCGAGTGCTCTAGTCGTCGCCTCGATCGAGGGTCGATGTCAAAGGTTCTCGCATCCAGTCGCCTAGCGATATCGGAGTGAATGGAGGGTCTCTATTGCTTGGCCGTCCGAAACACCGCTTGAGGGCCGAGGCAGTCAGCGCGAGGCAACCGCGACAAGGGCCACCTCCCGCTTCAGTGTCGGCTGTCGGGGTCGACCAACCGCCATGCGAGCGGGGCAAATTCGGGGGACGTCGAGGTCACAGAATGCTGGCAGCCTGCGGCGATGGTACCTCACTGTCACGTCCGCGGCGAAAGTGGACAAATCGTGCGTGCCAGCGTGGTTCCCGTTACCCTTGATCGCAGATTTCCACAGAGACGCCGTGTCGCCTTCGTTGCAGATCACGGCTGCTCACCCCCCGATCTGTGGTGTTGAGTGAGTGGAGAAGTATGTCAACAGCCCTGTCCGGTTCTTTTGATGCGCCCCCGTTGCGCGCCGCCGTCGTTGGAACGGGAGACATCTCCCGGCAACATCTCGCGTTCCTCGCCGCTTCGCCGCTTGCCGACCTGGTCGGGGTCTGTGATCTGTCGCCAATCGCGCGTAGCTGGTCGGCCGAGGAATATGGCACCGAGCCTTTCGCGTCGCTGGACGAACTGGTGGAGGTCGTTCGGCCGGACGTTGTGCACGTGCTTACGCCGCCTACAACGCATGACCGACTGGCTCGCAGTGCCCTCGCGGCTGGGGCCCACGTGATATGCGAGAAGCCGATCGCCCTCAATGCCGATCAACTGGTGTCACTACTCGCCGAGGCCGACCGCTGTGGACGTGTCATCGTGGAGAACCACAACTACCGGTTCAATCCAGAGATCCAGCAGATCGACCGGCTGATCGCCGACGGGTCGTTGGGTGACGTTGGCGAAATCGAAATCCGGATCGGGCTGCCGGTCACGGACCCCGCCGGACGCTTCGGCGACCCGAATCTTCCAAGCCCCATTCATGACCTGCCGGCGGGTGTGATCCACGACTTCATCACTCATATGACCTACCTTGTTGGTCACTTCGCCCCGTCAGTCACCTGGAGTCGGGTGCTGAGCAACTGGAGCAAACACAGCCCCCTGGCGCATATTCCGGTCGACGATCTCGACGCGGTCCTTGTTGGCGAGGGCTGCGGCGGTCCGGTGCATGCCCGGCTCCGATTCTCCGCGCTACTGGCGCCCGACTGCTTCGAGATCACCGTTCGCGGCTCACAGGGCTACGCGCAGGCAGAACTGTTCTCCGGCCGCATGACCACCATCGCTGGCCAGCCCGGGGGCAAGCAATTGGGCCCGATCGTCAACATGATGCGAGACGGCGTGCATCAGTTGATTGGCGGGCCCCGCTCGCTGAAGCGCAAGATCTTGCAGCAAGGTCCGTACGTCGGCCTCGCGAACTACCTTGAGCTCACTTATCGTGCGCTGGCTTCGGGGTCGCCGACCCCGGTCACCGCTGACGACATGCTTGCGGCAAGCCGCCTGATCGATCGATTGGTAGCCGGGCGTGCCACCGTCGACCACGCCGCTGAGGAGGGGACAGCATGAAGGTTTTCATCACCGGGGCAACCGGATTCGTTGGTAGCTATGTTGTGGGCGATGCGCTGGCCGCCGGGCACGAGGTACGGGCCTTGGTGCGCCCCGCGTCACGGAACCCGCTTGCCTCTATCGCCGGCCACCCTAGGCTCAGTCTGGTTCGGGCCGATCTGCGCGACCGCAGCACACTCGGCGGGGCACTCCGCGATGTGGATGCCGTAATCCACCTGGCGGCGGCGAAGTCGGGCGACTTTTCCACCCAGTTCGCGGGCACCGTGTTGACCACCGAAAACCTGCTCACCGCGATGGCCGACTCGTCGGCGAAGCGATTGGTTGCGGTGAGTACCTTCTCGGTCTACGACTACACCCACCTCAGTCCGGGCTCGGTGCTCGATGAGTCGTCTCCGATCGAGCAGACCGCTGCCCGACGGGACGAATACGCGCGGACCAAGCTCATCCAGGAGAGGCTCTATCGCGACGCCTCATCTGAGTTCGACGTGGTGATCCTTCGGCCGGGAATGATCTATGGGCGCGACAACCTGTGGCACTCGCTATTGGGTTCCCCGCTCGGCCCACTGTTCCTCAAGGTTGGTGGCCGCTCGGTGCTGCCGATGACCTATGTCGAGAACTGCGCGCAAGCCATCACGCTTGCCCTAACCAGTGCCGACGCCGTTGGCAAAGTGCTCAATATCGTCGACGACAATCTCCCCACCCAGGAGCAGTACATACGGGCACTCGGTGCGCGTTACGACGTCCCGGCCTCGATTACGGTGCCTTGGCCTGTGCTTCGGTTCTTCGCCCACATAGCGTCCTATGTCAACGCGCGCCTGCTAAGCGGCCGGGCGAAGTTCCCCGGAATCGTCGTGCCGGAACGACTAGACGCTCGGTTCAAGCCCTTCGTCTACCCGAACCATGCTGCGAAGCAGGCGCTCAACTGGCGGCCTGTCTATTCGCTGGCGGAGTCGTTCGCCCGCTCGGTGAGCGATGTCGATCTGATCGCCGAGCGCGCCTTTTCGGCCCCGGCTGAGGCAGGGACTTCCGCGGCATGAGGATCGCCTACCTGACCGGCGAGTATCCGCGCGCGACCGACACCTTCATCCAGCGCGAAATTCTCGCTGTCGAACGCGTCGGAGTCGAGGTCGAACGATTCTCGGTGCGCCGCACGGGTGATGAACACATGGTTGGGCCCCAGCAAGTGAGCGAGCGAGCGGCGACCACGTATCTACTGTCGTCGCCTTCGACGATGATTCTTCGCGATGTTTGGGCAGCCGCCCGGCGGTCTCCGAAGCGGTTTCTGGCGACGCTGAAGCTGGCCCTATCGACCCGACGCCTGGGTGTCGGTGGCGCACTCAAGCAGGCGGCATATTTCATCGAGGCTGCACACTTAGCCGAAGAATTACATCGTCGCGCCGTCACGCATCTACATAATCATTTTTCGGACGCCTGCTGCACGGTCGCCATGTTAGCGTCGGAACTCTCCGGAATCCCATTTAGTTTCACTCTGCACGGCCCAGGCATCTTCTTTGAGGCAAACGAATGGAAGCTTGGTACGAAGATCGACAAGTCGGTATTCTGCGCCACCATCAGCTCGTTCGCGCGCGCCCAGGCAAGCTTGTTCTGCTCCGCTGATGGCTGGCGGCGGGTCCGGATAGTTCACTGTGGGGTCGAGATTCCCGAAATCAATCCCGATGCCGCCCGCGAGGACGGTCCGCCGCGGCTGCTGTTCGTCGGTCGGCTCGATCAAGTAAAGGGTGTCACTGTGCTGTTTGATGCGGTGGCCGAACTCGCCACTTCGGGAACCCCGCTCGAATTGACCCTGGTCGGCGATGGGCCGCAGCGGCCGGAACTCGAGCGCCGTGTGGCTGAACTCGGTATCGGCGACGCCGTCCATTTCACTGGCTACCAGAGCCAGTCCGCGGTCCAGGAACATTTGCGGCGCTGTGACGTGTTTGTGCTTCCCAGCTTCGCGGAAGGAGTCCCGGTCTCTTTGATGGAGGCGATGGCGCAGGGCAAGCCGGTGATCGCTACCAACGTTGGTGGTGTGACCGAGCTAGTCGCGGACGGAGTCAACGGCCGGGTGGTTGTTCCCGGGAGCGTCTCGGCGTTGCGAGAAGCCGTTGCCGGGTTGGTCGCTGACGAGCAGTTGCGGGCGCGACTAGGTGCCGCAGGCCGCGAGCGGGTGGCTGCCGAGTTTGCGTCTGATACCGAGGCTCGGCGTCTGGTCACTCTTTTCCGGGCAGCCGAGGATGGCGCGCTGGGCAACGAGTCGGCGGACGAATGGACGGAGCGGCCCGCGCCTTATCAGGTCGGCGGTTAGTGGATAGCAAAGCGCAAATTGGTGCAAATCCAGTTGTTGATGGTGGGCATGCATCCTGCTGCTACAGCGTCGTGGAACTAGCCGAGTGCAGTGAATTGGAACGTGGATTGGCCCAAGTCTTGGTTCGTGACGGGGTGGCAGAATTTCTCGACTTAGAAACGAACGATACGACCCCAGTCGTCCCAGACGAGGCTCTCGCTTTGTGTCGTTATTGTACCGCGTGACCGGCAAATGGCTTTGAGTGTAGAGCCGACAGGCTGTCGACGAATATTTGAAGGCTCGGTCGCATTGTATTCACATCGCCATGTGCCGGGAGGTTGTCCAATAATTCCCAGCTGTCAGACGAGATAGTTCAACAACTCATTTGCTGATAAGCTGGCGTGCGGATCGAAGATGTGGGGGTCTCGATGAGCCGTCTGGGTTCGCGGTGGAGGGGTTAGTATGCCAAGGGTAAGTGTCATCATGCCTGCCTATAACGCGGGTGCCCGAATCGGGTTGGCCATCGGCAGCGTGCTGAGTCAGACCTATCCCGATGTAGAGCTAGTCGTGGTCGACGACGGCTCGACGGACGACACCTATCAAATAGCAAGCGGGTTCGGAGATCGAATCACGTTGCTCAAGCAGGCGAACGCTGGTCCAAATGCGGCTCGGAATGCTGGCATACGCGCAGCTACAGGTGAGGTATTTGCACTGTGTGATTCTGACGATCTACTGCTACCGAACTATTTGACCGAGGCATGCGCAGTGCTCGAGAGGGCTGCGGAGCGCGTTTGGGTGACCTGTGCCGCCTTGGCATTGACCGACGGTGGCTTGCGTGACTACGGTGTGTCACCGTTTGGTGAGATCCCTGTCCGCCAGCAGCGCGAAGCTATCCTGCAGATGAATTTCGTTTCGATCTTCTCGGTTTTTCCGCGCCGGATGGTTGATGAAATCGGCGAGTTCGCCGAAGACCTCCATCGGTGTGAGGACTGGGAGTACTGGGCGCGGGCACTCCTGTCAGGTTGGCGGGTGGCCTTCCAGTCCGAGGCTGCGGCCATGTATCGGCAGCAGGGATACAGCCAGTCGGCTGATGCAACTGCGATGATGGACGCCGAAGACGAGTTGTTCGTGGGCCTCTCGAAGCGTTTTAGCGGCATCCTCACTGAACGCGAGCAAGGCTTGCTCATGGCGCGGGCTGGGCACGGTTCTCCTCCACGGCAGCGGCAACGGGCGAAGCAGGCTTGGACGGCCGGTGACTTCCAAGAAGCAGCCTCGCTGCTGCGGATTGCCGCCGCGGATTATCCACGTTACCGCGGGCTGCGGAAGAAGGCGCTCATCGCCAGTGTTGCGGCACCGGTCTTGGAAGTTCTTCCCGAGTGGATGCCCCTGCGTCGCCAGATGAGGGATCGGCTGTGAATGGCGTCCGAACGAGTGGCGATCGACGGGTTCTGGACACGTGTCACCAGTTGCGAGGGATGAGACGCTGATCATGGCAGGACAGCGGGAAGTATTTGTCGATTTTTACGACTATCTGAACCTCGGGGACGATTTGCTGTTCTTTGTCCTGGCCCAGCGCTACGCTCACGTTCGATTTGCCTACGCTGAGCAGCACCCGAGGCCGGTGGCGTTCCGCCTTCCGAATGTTCGCAGAATGCCCCGAATACCCTACGTTGACGGCATGCTGCGTCGGCTGCGAATTCCTTTCAGTCTCAATGAAGCCTGCCGCCGCCGGGCTATTCGGCAGTCGCGGCACGCGGTCCGATTGGGCGGCTCGCTGTATATGGAGAGGGGGGAGTGGCAGGACAATGTGCGACGCGATCTGGCGTTGCTGTCCAGCCCCGGCGGCGCAATCTATCTCAACGGGAACTTCGGCCCGTGGAGGACTGAGGGTTTCTTGGCAACCTACGTTCGGCTGTTTTCCGAAGCCCTTGACGTGACCGTGCGGGACAACTGGTCGTTTGCACAGTTGGCGGGCGTTCCTCAGCTCCGTATGGCTCCCGATCTGATCTTCAGCTTGTCCTCAGACGTCAGAATGGCCGAGCGTGGCGGTGTTGTCATCTCGCTCATCAATCTCGATGGACGGCCTGGGATCAGCGAGCACCGAGAAGCGTACGAGCGCGCCATGGCCGAGCTCGTCGAGGATCTGGTGAAGGATGGACAACAAGTCACGTTGATGAGCTTCTGTGCCGCGGAAGGAGACGAACTGGCGGTCGACCGTGTTGCGTCGCTGGTGCCGTCGCCCGCCCGCGGCGCGGTCACAACGCACTATTACCGTGGTGATATGCGAGCGGCGCTTACCTTGCTCCAACGGACCGAGACGGTTGTGGCTACCCGGTTTCACGCGATGGTACTGGGCCTTGCCTTTGGCTGCCGGGTCAACTGCGTGGAATATAGCGACAAGGTGGCCAACGCTCTGGACGACCTCGGCCTGGGGCATCTGGGCTGGAGTATCGAGGAGTTCGTTACTGCTACTCGGGTAGAGCGTCACCGACGGGCGACGGCCCTGTCCGTAACGCTGGCCGACGGTGAGGATCTCGCTCGTCGCGCCAATCAGCACTTCGCTGTCCTCGACCAACTCCTGGCAGGACCACCACCTCGTACGGCCTGACTCGCAAAGGTTCGCGACCCGCGCCCGCAGCAATTCATGGCTCGTGCCTGCCTGGTGCCCACCAATGGTGCGAGCTCTCGTGTTGCCGGGCTGGTGGCATTCGGTCGCAATACGTCTGATCCTACGGGTTGGACTTGATTGGCGGAACAACACCCGTCGTGGAGGCCCTGTGTCTATGTCGGCCCGTTCAGACTTCCTTTCGGGACAGTCCGAAGGGCGTCGCTCGCGATCGCGGCCCGAGGCGGGCGCGGCTGGCGGTTTCCAGACGTCCGAAATGGATGTCCATTGGTGGCAACGGCTTTCCTGCGTACCGGGCCGACAAGGCCGGATGATCTCCGATCTCGTCTCACATTGCCCCAGGGGTGTGCAAGTCAGGAGGACGACGTCTGACGGGGACCAAAGCGGACTCGAGCAGTTCCCCTGCTTGCAGATCTTTTTGGGGGTACAGCGTTACCTGATCGGATCACCCAATGACCCCGATATTGCGCTCAGCGCCGAGCGCGTGGGCTCAGAGCTAGATCAACCACGAGTTGACGATTGGAATACGTACTAGCACGGCGCTAATTAATGCACAAAGTAGCAGAACGCCGACCCAGATGAGGGGAATCCCGATTGCCGTGGGCAGCAGGCCAGGTGAAACATCGAACTCGGAGAGAAGGCGGATGAACGCTGGGTGCATCAGGTAAATCGGCAAGGTCCAGCGTGAGATTGTCGCTAATCGCGGGCTGGTGATCGCCTCACCGCCGAGGTCTCGGAAGATCAGGAATACTCCGACTGAAGTCAATACGACGCCGAGCGTGAGGTAGCCGTAGAAACTGCCGACGCCTTCTCCCTTGCTGACCGACAGCGCTGACGTGCCCGCGATGGTCACCACCACTCCGAGTATCGCGCCCACGTAGCTGGCCGGCCGCACCCACCTCGGGAGTTCCTTATCGGACTCATGCAAGAAATGACCTAGGATAAAGTAGAAGGGGAAACCCGCCAGCAGGAATGGCGCCACCCTGTCCACCAGGTCCGTCGAGTGGCTGCCCAGGATGGGGATCATGGCCGTGGTCGGCACTAGGATGCTGGCAACCCCAGTGAGAATCAGCGCGTAGCGGGTTAGCGCAGGGACCGACACAATTCGTTGCAGCAGGGGAATCAGCGCATAAACGCCAGCCATCGCCGGCAGATACCACAGGTGGTAGTAGCCATTCCATAGATGCTGCAACAGATACGCCGGAGACCAATTATGTTCTGCCACCGCGTCCGCGAGGGTATAGGCGAAGCTCCAGGCCAGATACATCACGAACAAGCGAAGAATATAGTGGTTCCAGATCTTCCTCGGGCTGTCCTCACGATTCGGAGCCAGGAACAATACCCCCGAGATCATGAAGAAGATCGGCACGCACCACCTACTCACTGACCCGTAGATGTTCGCGGCCTGCCAGTCTGCCGAAGCCGGCGCTGCCGCAGTCCAACCGACCGAAGATACGTGAACCATGACCACTGCCGCCGCCGCCGCAACGCGCAGCCGATCGACATAGGCGAGTCTGGCGCGGTGATGGCTCCCGACGCCCGGGCTAGATTTCTCGACACTGATAGCGCGGCGCGGCAAGACATCGGTGCCATCTCTTCGGGGAGCGTCCCCTGGTTTCACTCGACCCCCGGACATAACGATTTAGCCGATGCGCCTGTCGGCGGTCAGCGATCGACTCGCATCGGGAGCGGCGGTGTCAACATTGGTGTTCATGGGCCGGTGGTGCGTCGATTCTCGAGATCTCGTGCGGCTTGCGGCGAGGTTGGCCGGCGCCAAGGCAAGCTAAGCCGCCCCGATCTTGGATCCCCACCAAGCAACTGTGATCGTGAACGCTATCACATACTTCCCGGGTGCCCATGCCGGGCCAATTCCAAGGGACGTATGGTTTGAGGCGTGGTCTAGCGTGTGGCGTAGGCTGAAGCGCCGGCGTGAGGGGTGTGCGCGTGGCGTGAACGGGGAGGAACAACTGTGCCGAGGGGGAACGTCATGGTGCCCGCCTGTAACCTGTGGACGCCGGTCGGCATCAAATACCGCGGGCATCGATACGGTCACCAACTGTCGCGGCGCGTAGCGAGCCAGGGCCTGAACCGCAGGGAGCCGTGGAACGCGGCACCGTGTCTCGCCACCACCCCAGCGCACAGGACGATGTTCCACTGCAGGCGATTACGGGGGAGCCGTTGTGGCTGACATCAACCAAGGCTCCTCGAACTCGGGTGAAGCTGAGGGTGAGATGAGTCGGGAGTCTGGTGTCAGCCAGGAGGAGATTCTCGAGCAGGGTGAGGCAGGGGCGAACCCCCCCGTTTCGGAGCCGAGCTTGTTTCGGCGGCTCGCTGGCGGCACGGGATGGCTGGCGCTGGCTCAGATGTCGCCGCTGGTGTTCAACCTGGCACTGACTCCATATCTCATCCACGGCTTCGGCATTGGTCTTTACGGAGTCTTTTTGCTGGTAGCAGTTATCCAGCAATTTGCTGGCAGTATCGACGGCGGGGTTGGTGCCAGTTCTCGACGCTATTTTGGTATCTACCTCGGCCGTGGTGACAATGCGGGAATGACGCGCCTGTTGACCTCGCTATTTGTGGTGATGGCGGTTGTGGCCTCGACTCTATGTTGTTTGTTGGTGTGGGCCGCTCCGCAGATCATGTCGTTCTTTCCTGGTTCGGCTGAGGATCCAGATGGCGCGGTGTACCTGCTCCGAGTAATGATCATTCTTGCGGCAATATCTCAAGTGCGTGGGATCTTCGCCCAGGTGTTGCTGACGTCCAATCTGTTTCGAATCACGGCGTTGGGAGACCTGTTTGGGTTCTTTGCCTATGCGGCGGGCATGATCTTCGCCGTGAGGAATGATCTTGGGCTGGTCGGTATCGCTTGGGCTTTTATTGCTCAGCAGATTTTTCCAACAGTCATGGTCATGCCGTCGGCATTGCGTCGGCTGGACTGGTCGGCCGTGAGATTTGCACCCGCGAGGCTCCTGAAAGAGTTCTTCGGATTCTCCTGGAAGATCCAGATTTCGGGCACGTTGACGCTACTGGCCGACTATGGCGATTCATTATTCGTGGGGCGCCTTGCTGCGCCGCAGATGACAGCCTTTGGTACCGGGGCCAGCTTCGCGAGCACGATGCGAGGGGTGCCGTTCAATGCGTCAGTTCCGATTGATGCGAACATTGTCCGGGCAATTGGTGAGCATGGGCCGGCAGGGGCAGTTGGTGAGGTTGCTAAGGTTCAGCGACTCTGGGTCCGACTAATCGCCGGATGGATCGCGGTCGGAGTGCCGGCGTCCGGTTTTGGCGTAACGGTCTGGCTGCATCTGGGCACGGACCTGCCGGGGCAGGTGGCCGCAGCCGTTCTGCTTGCCTACGGAGTCACCCTGACGATGATGGTACAGCGGTTCTGGTTGAACGGGTTGGGCAGATCCGGGCTCACTCTCTCCTACGACATCATCAACATGGTGATTAATTTGTCGTTGACATTTCCTCTGATTCTGTCGTTCGGTGTAGTGGGAACTATAGCGGCGACCCTGATTGCCGCGGTGACGGCAGCCGTCTATCTGACCTGGGTCGGTCAGCGGCACGTGGAAACGCGGATTCCGACCCCGTGGAGTGTCGTGCCCTGGCTGCCGGTGCTGGCAGCGTCTGCGATCTCCGCGGCCAGTTGCTGGGCGGTTGCTCGCTATGTCGTGGGTAGCATTGTGCCGTTTGGTGCTCTGGCG
Source organism: Micropruina sp. (assembly GCF_047606365.1). GTDB lineage: Bacteria > Actinomycetota > Actinomycetes > Propionibacteriales > Propionibacteriaceae > Micropruina. The sequence goes on from NZ_JASGEN010000029.1 coordinate 40,862, forward strand.
TTGCTTGCGGTCGGTGCCGCTGCTGCCCCCGCGTTGCTGCTCTACCTCATTCACATCGTCGGCATCGGACGGCTGCGTGAACTCATCGGCCGACGGCATGGGAAGCGCACCCGCTGAACTGAGGAGCTGCCGTCTGGCGCGCAGAGATAGTCCGCCGTCCTAGCGGCAAGGCTGATTCCTGAGGACGAGATGCGCTGTTGCGGACCTTCCTCCGGCCGAAGATGAACCCGCCGCGCAGCGGATCGCTAGACGACCGCGGTTGGTGGACGTTGTTGTTGCCCCTTGCGGCACCGGCAATTGGCAACCTGCTGAGGCGATGGGAGCTACTCCAGGCGCTAGTGTCGTGGGCGCTCGCGAGGCCAACGGATGATCGCGCGACCCGAGGAGATTTCAGCAAATCCTTAGTGTGCACTAAGCTTTCGCCTGTGCGTTGTGGGCTATGGCATCGACCCGCGGGGCACGGACAAGACCGCTAGGAAGCTCCCTGGCTTCTAACCCGACGATTGGACAACCCCACATGGCCAAGCTCAGCCGAGCCGCCCTCATCGTGCTCAGCGCCGGCGCACTCGTGCTCTCCGCGCCCATCCCTGCCGTCGCGAAGAGCAACTCTGGAACTGATAGTCGCCCGGTCTCCTCGCGGATCTTCGCGTCGAGTTCGCCGTTCTACCAGAAGCTACCCAACTCGACTCCCGCTGCGTCTGACTCCAATGCGCTGGTCTCAAGCCTTAAGAAGCAGGCGCACAAGTATTACGGAACGGCGACCACGCCGAACGTAGCCGTGAATACCGGCAAGTTCTCGACGCCTCTCTATGTGGCGCGAAACTCAGACCCAGTCTATGACATTACCGCCTGGAACTGTCAGAGCCACACGGCTAGCGTGGCAGTCTATCTGAATGCTCAACTTAAGAACATCCACATCCCGAATGACATGCAGCCCGACCCATCCAGTGACGGCAGCGTGGCGATTTATAATCCGGACAGCAAGGAACTCGTCGAACTGTGGAAAGCCCGCAAGTCAGGCGGCAAGTGGCAGGCGTGCTGGGGTGGGAAGATCGCGAACGCGGACAAGTCGTCTGGCGTCTTCAGCGGCACCTTTGGATCGTCGGCCAGTGGCATGTCGCTGTGGGGGACGATCATCCGTGAACAGGAGTTGCTGAACGGGCGTATCGACCACGTCGTCAGCTTGGCGATTCCCCAGACCAAGAAGGGCAGCGTCAGCTGGCCCGCGGTTCGTACCGATGGCTGGTGGAGTGGGTCCGAGCTTTCGATTGGCCAGATGCTCAGGCTGCCAGCCAGCCTCAATATTGACGCAATGAAGCTATCGCCGACGGCACGGGTCATCGCGAAGGCGGCCCAAGAGTACGGGATCATCATCACGGACACCTCCGGCTCGGTTAGCTTTGCTGCTGAGAACCCGATCGCGCTCCGCGAGAATCGATACCCGTCGATCTTCCGTGGGCGTGACGCTTGGGCTGAGATGGCCGGCGACCAGAAGAAGGGTGAGGTGGCCTTTCCGCTCGAGAAACTTGTGGCGCTCCCCATGAACTACAAGGCCCCGATCAATGGCTCGGTTAACACACCGCCCCCGGCAACGACCCCTCCGGTGACTTCGAATCCGCCCAGCAGCCCAACGATCGCCGGCCGGTACTCGGGCGCCGTTATTAACGCCAAGCCTTGGCTCTACTGGACTCTGTCCGACAAGGGCAGCACAGCTGCGGACTCCAGCGGCAACGGACGCAATGGAGCCCTGAACAGCGTCTGGACGGGCGCAGTTGGCGCTGTCGGGGGGAATGCGGCCATTACTACGCAGGGTAAGCAGGGTTCACTGGTCTCGACTACGGTAGCAAGCAGACCCGCCGCGTCCTTCAGCGTGCAGCTGTGGTTCAAGACCAGCAGCAAGTCGGGCGGCAAGTTGGCTGGTTTTGAGAGCGCCAAGATTGGCAATGGCGAGCACTATGATCGCTCCATCTACCTGACTAACGAGGGCAAGTTGGTCTTCGGCACATATTCAGGCAAGGTATCTACGCTCACGTCGTCCCGCACCTACAATGACGGCGCTTGGCATATGGTCACGGCCACCCAGAGCTCTGCTGGCAGCAAGCTGTACGTGGACGGTGCGCTTGTCGCCAGCAACGGAACTACCAAGGCCGAGGCTGGGGCTGGTTACTGGAGGGTCGGTGGCGGCAACATGAAGGATTGGCCGACGGCACCCAGCAGCTACTACGTTCAGGCCTCGCTCGACGAGTTCGCTGTGTACGAGAGTGCCCTCAGCGCGAGCACCGTGACAGCGCAGTACAAAGCAGCGTTCTGATTCGCCGAAGTCTAGAATGCGCTATCGGCGTCGACCATAGTGGCCGACGCCGATAGCGTTTTTCGACGTTCCCCCTTTGCGCATCACTTATTGCTACGCGTTGGTCGAGCGCCGCGGAAGATCAATCAAAATGCCACGAGCGGCGATCCCCCAGACAAGCCAGACCAGATAATTGGGCAGCACATAGGGATTGGGGCTGGTCAGCGAAGGAACGACCCAAACGAAGAATGCCGCCAGGCCCACCAGCTTCCAATGCCGAGCCCATACGCTATTGGGCTTTGCCAACAGGCCCAATAGTGGGCCTGTTGCGAAGCACAGAATCCAGAGCAGTGCGCCCAGCACGCCGGTTTCCGCTGCGCGAGACAGGAACACATTGTGGATCTCGATCGTTACGGTGGTCACCGGGTAGTCATCGGCCTGGCGGACCCAGAGCACGTTCTGGACAATGAATTGACCCCATCCGATGCCGAACAGCGGGAGCATCTGGATGATCTGCAGCGCCGCGTCGTTGGTGTTCTGCCGATCGAACACCGAGCGTTCGGTGAACAAGCGAGTGACTAAGGCATCGCGAAACTCTGGAAACACGACGAGCAATAGCGTCCCCACGCCGAGCAGGCCAATGATGATCATCGGCAACCAGCGGCGCAGTCGCGGCACCAACAGGCCTATGACGAGACCACCCAGGATCGCGGACAGCCAGGATGAGCGGGTGAGGCAGACCAGTGTGCCGACCAGGCCGCTGATCACGCCGATTGCACCGACCACCCGCCAGAGCCGATGGTTGCTGACATGGACGAGTAGGCCCGCCATGAAGATCGCCAGTACCGACACCATGCCAAGCGGTTCCGGGGCGAGCCATGGCCCCCCGGGTCGACTATTCGCGCCCTGGCTGATTCCGGCCACTAGGTAGCGCGGAAATAGCAGCGACTGGACGCCGAGATATTGCATCAAGCCGCTGAAGCCGACATAGGTCGCGATCAGCGCCATTGTTCTCAGCAGCAATTCTCGTCGATGACTGGTCGCGAAGATGGCTGCGCCTAGCGGAAACATCGCCAACGGCACGATGATGCGGTCGAGTAACGCGAACGCCGTGCTGGTGTCAGTGATTGGCCACGTGGACATCCATGACAGCGTCGTCCACAGGATGGTTGCGGCGGCGACGGCATAGAACGCGCGCATGCGCAGCCGCTCCCGGGCTGGGTCGAGAAGCCAAAGCAATACCGCGAGTGCCAGCAGCGCCCGGTCGAGAGGAACCGGGATGCCCAAGTCCTCGGTGTGGCCATTGAATACCGTCAAAACCAGGCCGGCCAAGAAGAGCCAGACATATGCCGGCTCTCGGGGACCGATGCTCGGCAGGGACGTTCGGTCAGGGGTTGTCGTCGCCAGAACGGACGCAGACACCTCACTCACCGTCCAGCACGGGCGCCTTCTGGTTGGCGACCGGCGCCCGCCGGCGCTCGAGCGCGACGGCGATAGCCAATCCGCCGGCGGCACCGATGATCAGGCCGATCAGGCCCAAGCGCGAGACCAGGCTGATCCGATTGGTCGTCGGTGTGTCGGCGGTGCGAATGACAAGCAGGTTGCCCGCGGTCTGGCTACCGTCAACCAGGTTGGTGTACTTCTGGCGCAGCGCGGCGGCCTTGGCTGACGTTTCGCCCGCAGTGCCCGCTGCTTTGGTGACGGCATCGCGAGCCCTATTCAGCGACCCCTTCTTGCTTTCGGTGTCGCTGAGCAGCAGATCCAGCTGATGCTGGGCTGCCGCGAGTTCCGTCTGGGCCTTCGCATCGTCCTTGGACGCCTTGGTGAACTGCTTGAAGACGTCCTCAATCGACTGCCGGCCACCGGTGTTCACCAAGGTGACCAGCTGATCGGCCGCGGAATTGGCGGCGGCTGTGGCCGCAGCAGGGTCGGCCGAAGCGGCCTCGATCCGGATCACGTTGGATTCGGGAATCTGAGAGGCGGACAGGGTGACGCCATCCGGGATGTCGGTCTGGGCAACACCGCGATCATTCACGTAGCGCGCGTAGTTGGAGGCCAAAGATGAGGATGCGGCCGGGAATCCCGCTACAGCGCCGGCACTCAGATCTCCCGCCCCGACGGCCACACGAGCTTCGGCCGTGTGCACCGTCGGCGCTACGAATCCGGCAGCCACTCCAACTAAAGCAATGGTAAGGGCGACGACCGTGCCCATGAGCCAATGTCGACGCCACGCCGTGAGCGGTCCCGCCGCAGCTTGCGTGAAAGGCTCTCTTTCGCGGTATTCAGTACTGCTCATTATCTTCCCCCTGGTTTTCGGCCCTAAGACGCTGATGGGCAAATCGGTGCGTGCGGCGTACTCCCGTGACCGCACAGCACCCAGCGCATAGAGTACCGAAAGTTGCGGCGAGAGATTTGTCTGTCCGCCACCACTGGTCATTCGCCTGGGTGGCACGAAACGTTCGCGGGATTCATTCAATCCGCGATCTCGGTCCGACAGTGGTCGGCGTGCTCGCTGCGGATCGCTCGGGCACTCGCTTGGCTAGGGTGGCCTGAGGCGTGCAAGCGAGGAGCGAACCGGCTGACTGCCGCTCGCAGAGCGACAAGTCGCACGCAAGCGTCTCGCCATGTGGCTCGTCCATGCATTGCGTTGTGCTCAGGTCGGACGGCCACCATGTCCCGGGCGCGGTCGTTGCATGCTGCTAGCATCCGTTCGGTGGCACACACTACGTATGCGTCGATTGCGTTGGCCAAGTCCGTCGCCCGTGATCTACTGAGCGAGATCAGTGCCGTCCGCAACTGGACCGCGCTGAGGCTGAGCGAGCCCACCGCGGTCATCAGTCGCCGCGTTCAGGTCATCGGCGATCCCCGCCGGATTCACTTGGGCACGCGGATTACGATCAGCGGGCCGAGCGTCCTCGATGTCGCCAATGGAGGTGGCCTGACGGGGTCTCGGCTTGAGGTCGGCGAGCACACCTACATCGGAGAGTTCGCCAATATCAGGGCTGCGGGTGCCCGGATCGCAATCGGTACGCACTGTCTGATCGCCCAAAATGTGACAATCGTGGGCAGCAACCATGGTACGCGGGCGGGCGTGCCGATCGCCGACCAGAACTGGACTGGCAGTGGTGTCGAGATAGGCGATGATGTGTGGATCGGCGCGGCCTGCGTGATCGTTTCCGGCGCACGCATCAGTCCGGGGGCGGTGGTTGCGGCCAACTCGGTGGTGCGGGGGGACGTGGCCGAGAACGCGATCGTGGCTGGTTCTCCGGCGCGCCAGATAGGTGAGCGAAGGCCTTGACCGCGGGCTCGGCGTCTGAGCTCAGTGCGCCAGAGCCCACAACTTTGTGCCGCCGTCGGAGAGGCCGCTGGCTGCGCCACCGTTCCAGAACGCTTCCCCATTCGCTTTGAGGGAGTAGTTGTCACCATGCGTGGCGTGCCACCACATTGCTCCGACGTCCAACTGGCGTGCCACGTCGAACACCGCTTGGGCGCCAGCATAGTTCGACGCGAAATCGCCGGCGCTGCTCGAGCGGTCTATCGTGTAGCCGAACTCGCCGATCAACGGGGTTAGCCCCACGTCGCGAACCTTTGCTAGATAACCGGCCAGCTTCTCGGCGTCCGAGTACATAGCGTACGCGCCGTAATTGTGCTGTTCTAGAATGAGATTGTCGTAGCGTCGGCTCAGAACTGGGGCCATATCTGGCTCGTAGCTGAATTTTGCGTCGGAGAAGTACGGCCGGTTGTACCCGACATCTTGTCCCCAGCACGGCGCCGCAACGAGGATCGGATTGGCGTTGCCGGTGTCGCGAACCGCCGTGGCCAAAGAATCAATGATTCGCAGCCACTCGTCGTTGATGTAACTCGGCTCATTGATCAGTCCGCACCACACTCTGGGGTTGTCGCGGAACCGAGCCGCCGCTGACTTCCACCAAGCAATCATCCCGGCTTCCACAGCCTGTTGGTCGTAGCCCTTCCCACGCGGGTTGTCATGGGCGTCGATGATGACCACCAGGCCGGCGGCGGTGTACTCGTCAACAACTTCAGCCACTAGGTCCAACAGTGAGTTTTCGCCGTAGACCTCTACATAGGACCACTTCGCCGCAGCGGTGACCATGACGTTGAGCCGGATCGTGTTCCAACCCCAGTCCAACGCATCTCGGGAGTGTCCGCGGGCGTCCCCCTTCCAATCGAAGGTCTTGTGAGTGCCCACATTGGCGCCGATCGGAGTGAAGATGGCGCCGTCGAGGTCGCGGATGACGCCGTCCATTGCTTGGAATCGCGTCGCCCGACGTGGACTGCTGCAGCCGGCTAGAAACGGTGCCGTAAGTGCGGCGCTGACGCTGGCTGCGAGTAGCGTCCGCCTGCCAAAGATGCGGTCGATAGGCTGTGCTGCTTGGTGGCGTGAGGTCATTGGATCAGCCGCTGGCGATGGCTGCGCGGCACTGACCGCCCCGCCCACGAACCGCGGTTGGGTGCTGGCACATGCGTCGACCGTAGCTGCACGATGATATCGGCCAAATCAGCGAATGCATGGGGTGGTTAGCCGAGTGAGGCCATCGAGCCCGCGTTCGATGAAGGTGTTGATTGACTGGCCAAGCAGGCGACTCGGTCGTGCCCTGGTGCTTGAGCATGAGCAGCGATGCGGGTGGCGCCAGAATGGCTGCCGTCCATGATCCTGCTGGATTCGTCTCGGCCCCAGTGATCGCCGCACACCTTTGCCCGCGCCTTGGCGGTGAGAACAGTGCCGGTGTATACCAACGCGGAAGGGATCATTGTCGGCTGTGTGGCAAGGGTCTCGATCAGGCTGCGGCTCGAAGAGACTGACGTGCGGCCGTAGTCATGGCCGGACTCGAGGGTGTCGGCCGCGGCGGCGATCTGTGCATTGCCACGTTCGACCCGGGTCCGGACTCGGACAAGGTCAGACCATTTCCGCGGAGTCCGGACGATGAACTCACCCCGTGTGCGGAGCCGTTCACTAGGTTCAAAGAGGCGCTGAATATAGAGGTCGTCGGCCATGAGGTCAGGGAACTCCATGAAGCGTTCGCGGCCGCGTGCCGATATGCCGTAGACGCCAAGGCCAACCAGGCCATCGGTCAGATAGGGCTGTTGCTCGAAGACCCGATAATAGGCGCGCACCCAGCGGTCGGCGCCCGTCAGATCGAAGCGGATTACGGGCGACCCCACCAGCGGCGCATCGACCGAGAGTAGGTCCACCATGCCCGGCAAGGCCCCTGGGCCTAGCAGGATGTCTGCGTCAAGGAAGATCCGAGGGAACGCGGTGGTTGCCCTGTCGCCGAGATTCAAGGCATTCGCCTTGCCGGGGGTGTCTGTCTCTATGACACTCAACCGCGGAAGCCGTGAGGCGAACCCGCGGGCGACTTCGGCTGTGTCATCGGTGCAGGCGTTGGCCACCACGACGACCTCCACCTCGGCGGCTATGGATTCACGAGCGATCCGGTCCAGAGTCGCCGGCAGGACCGATGCCTCGTTGTGTGCGGGAATTACTATGCTGGCGAGGGACAAGGGAACTCCATCGGGGTGCTGGATCGGTGCGGCGTGCGTGGCGCCAACAGGCTGCCAAGACGTCGAAACTTGGAAACCACTATAGTAAATTTTGAACCCCGCTATAGAAGCTGTCCGTTCAGTGTCCGCTGCCGTGCGGCGGCGAGCGTCTGTGAGCAGGTGATCCATCGGGCGGGAGCGGTGCGGTCCCGGGCGGGTCGACTGCCAACTCTCCGGCGGGCTCAGGGGCTCCACGCGGCCCATGAGCCCCACCTCATCCGGGTGTGGTGATTCTGGACGGCCCGGGATTCGGGGGAGTGTTCCTCGAATAGATCTGGTGGGCGACGTAGCGCTGGTACATCTCTTCGGTGACCCCGCGTTGGGCGGCGATCTCGGAGAAGAACCGTCCGGAATCCCGCATCGTGCGTTCTTGGGTCTCGTAGTTGACACGAATCAGGCCGAACCGGGCCGATTCACCTTCGAGCCACTCCCAGTTGTCCATGAACGACCAGTGGTAATAGCGCTCGATCGGCAGATCCGAAGCCGCGATCTCGGCCAGGTGTTCATGGATGAATCGGCTACGGAAGCCGTCGTCCGAGTTTGCCGTGCCGTTCTCGGTCACGTAGAGCGGTCCGGGATGTGCTTCATGTAGCCAGTTGGCGACCTCGATCAGCCCTTGGGGATAGATCTCCCAGCCGAGATCGTTGATGGGGACGTCGGCGCCGACGCCGTCGTCGAGACGGCTGACCGTGCTGCGTGAGTAGTAGTTGATGCCGTGAAAGTCGTAGTAGATCCCGGGACGGATACCGGCAGGCTGAGATAGGGGAGCGAGAAATCGACCCTTACACATGGCCTTCGTGATCACGCGCTGGAACAACCATTCCATGGTCTGGGCGGAGGCCCAGTGTCCGGGATGCCAGGCGATCCGGGGACGGAACACCCGCAGATGCTGGGCCACTCCGACGCGAGCGTCGGGCTGCAGCTCATGGATCAGTCGGTAGGCGTCGATGTGGGCGGCGGCCAGGTTGGTGTAGACGTGAGTCAACGTCTTCAAGGAGCGGATGCCGGGTGGCCAGACGCCGAAGTAGTAGGCGTGGGTGGCGTAGATGTTCGGCTCGTTGATCGTGATCCACTCGTTCACCAGGTCACCGAGCGCAGACACCATTCGCTGGGTGTACTGCTGGAAGACCTTGGTGCCGTCCGGGTTGAGAAAGCCGGCGGCATCCTCGAACCAGGTCGGATTGTTGAAGTGATGCAAGGTGACGAGCGGCTTGATGCCCGCGTCGATCAGTCGGCCGAGCTCGTCGCGGTAGTGGTCGATTGCTGCGGAGTCGAACTCGCCGGGAGATGGCTCGACGCGGGCCCATTCAAGACCCATCCGGTAGTGCTGAACGTTGAGATCGGTGAGCAGCGCGACGTCCTCGGGGACCCGATTCCAGTGATCACACGCACGAGCCGGGCTCGAGCCGTCCTTGATGCGCCCCGGTTCCTCAGCCCAGCGATGCCAGTTGGTCCGGGCATGGCCACCCTCGATCTGAGTGGCTGCGGTAGCGACGCCCAACTCGCAGTTCTTGAGTGTGAACGCGTGCACAGCATTCCCTTCACTAGCACTGGGAGTCATAGTCGGTGGTGTGACAAGGGGTGTCAACGTGCTTCACCGATCAAGCCCACGGCTTGAAACAGTACTCGTTCAAGTCGCGTGAGGCGGCACCGGGGCAATTGCCGGACGGCCGACGGTTCAGTCATCGACGCCGGTTCTCCGGCGTGATCGGGTCACCAGATAGGCCCGATCGCGGGCGATGATCTGCGTGGGGCCGATCGTCTCGCGTAACCAGTTCAAGTATGGCAAGTGGGAGTTGTAGACGCACCACAGTTCGCCGTGCTCGGCCAAGGCCCGCCCCGCCTGGGCGAAAAGGGAGCGGGTGGGCGTGGTGTCTTTGGCGCTACCGATGTGGAACGGTGGATTGGTGACAATGAGGTCTACCGGACGGCGCCAGTCGGCAAGGCCGTCGCGACGTTCAACCTGCACCGTGGCGCCGTTGGCTTCCGCAGTGAGGCGAGTCGCGTCCGTGGCGCTCCAGGCGACATCCACCGCGGATATCTGAAGACCGCGCCGGGCGAGCAACGCCGCCAGAATGCCGCTGCCGCAGCCTAGGTCGATGGCGGTCGCCGCGGAGGAGGGAAGCCGCTCAAGGCAGCGCACGAGGAGAGCGGTCCCGCGGTCGAGACGATTGGTGTTGAACGTCGCGCCGTGGGCGACGACATTCAGGTCGAGCGGATGGATCCGTGCGGTTCGAGGCCACGACAATGCGTGCGGACGTGGGTCGGAGGCTAGGAGCGCGCGAGCCTTGCGGTGCCCTAGCGACGCACTCACGGCCTGAAAGCTTCTTGCTAGGGCAGAATTCATCGAGCGGGCCAGATCCTTGTCACGGGCGGCTGCGACCACCTGCACGCCGGAGTGGGCGTGTCTCGCGATGAGTTCGGCGTACTCGCCCACCGCACCAACGGCGCGAGGCAGTCGCCAGAGCACGGTTCGGGCGCCCTCAAGCGCCTGCTGCGGCGTCGCGCACCTCCACGCCGGAGGCACGCGCTGTTCGGCTCGTACGTCATCGCACCAGACGCGAGGAGCCTGACCGCTTGTAGCGAGCGCCTGGGTTAGGCCGTCGGCGACATCGTCCAGAACTGCAACCGGCTCGGCGAGGTCGCCGGCCTGAGCGAGCAGTAGCTCCGTGACCGCGTCGGGCCGTTTGGTCTGGTCGATGTCCACCGGATCAGACAATCACTTTCTGTGCACGGTAGTTGGTGATCCACCCACGGCAAGCACCTTCACGGTTCCGTCGGCGCGCACTTCTACGGTGGCAGACATCGCTGCAGCAAGATTCAGACGCTGCCACGAGCCAGGGCCGACCGCTTTGGGCGTGGGTGGTGTGGTGTCGAGCGCATTGCCGGAGTCGATCTCGGTTTGAGCAAGCACGTCCCGGCGCTGATCAGAGGTGAGTGACGGGAACGTGGTGAGAAGGAGGTTCTCCGCGCCCGACGGGACAGAGGCGGCGAGGCCGCGTGGCCTGGTGGCGGAGAATCCATAGCTCAGTCGCTCGGTATAGACGGCCAGTGCCTTCGTCGGCTGCCCCGTGGTCGCTTGATCGGTACCTCCAGGAACTATCGCGCCGCTGTAGGGGTCGTTGGCGTAGGGCTTGTCGTCTTTAATGCAGGTTGCCAGCCGTGCGCCGCACGAGGTTTCCAAATAGTTGACAAGCTCAACTCGGGCTGGACTCAGCACGTCATTGCGGAAGCGTTCGTCGGACCACCGCGTCGACGCGGCGGCCTCACCCGTTATACGGCCCCCGATTACGTCCAAGGGATAGTGGACGCCGAGCACAATTCGGTTGTTCGCAGCCTCGGAGGTCCGAGCCAGAATGGATGGTGCGAGTTCCGGCACCAAGGTTGCGAGCGTGATGCCGACTGCATAGGCAGCGCGGGCATGCCCACTTGGAAATGCCCCGTTCCGACACATGGACTCGCCCCGGTAGTAAGGGTCCAAGCGCACATCCTTGGACGTGAACGACCTTGTGGTGTCCGTTGCGGCTGGAACCCGAGTGATCAGCAGATTGCCGTTCGCGTCACCCCAGGGTTTACCTTTTCGGAGTTGTGCCAGCGATTGTGCATTGACCTTGTCGGGTGCGCAGGACTGCGAATCACCGTGGACCGGAGTAGCCGAACTGCTGCGCAGGTAGGGCCGTGGATAGCCATAGGCATCCTTTGCGGACCCGCTTGTGAGGTAGTCGCCCACCAAGCCATCTGTGGTGTTGAGCAGCCTCGATGTGAGCGGCAACTTGCCACTAAGTCGTCCTCTGACGTAGAGGGATCCGAGGCGCTGACCGAGAGCATCGGCCATAGTGATCGACTGGTCGTATTCCGCACCGTCGGACGCCCGAAGTTGGCTGTCCTGCAGTGCTCGGAACTGTTGGGTGGGGGTGGAATGTTGATTGATCCAGCTGGCCAGCCGATCATTCCAAGAGAGCTGGCGGGGGTCATGGACGATGCCCTGAAGCTTCGCGGGTTCGGTCGGGTGCCAGAGGGCCCCGTATCCGCCGAGCAGATCCATCGGTTCCGGCTTGCCGTGATCGCTCGTGAAACCGGACGGCGGCGGGGTGGCCGAACTGGTGTCAGGTGAGGCAACAGGACTGGAGTTGGTCACGGGCGCTGAGGTGCAGGCTGCCGTGGCTACGGCCAAGGCGAGCACCGCCGCGCGCCAAACGGAGAAATTGAGTCGACGCGCGGAAGTTGTCTGCACGCTCACATCGTATGTGCCCGATCTGCTGGGAGGTCGAGCTCTTTGACCCGTCGGAAGCCCGGATCGCTCGGGCGGTTCCTGAAGACAGACCGCCCGAACGGCGGCTTGGTATCCGTGGTGCCGCTGGACTCGATACGGTGGGGTCTGTCTGACCGGTTCCCGGCCCCCGCTCCGCCGGGCACCGGCGATTGGATCCGCCGCTGTTGGCGGCCATGCAATGGAGCATCCGAAGGAGATTCATCACACGATGACCACCAAGTATGTCTATGAGTTCAGCGAGGGTGACGGTTCCATGCGGAACCTGTTGGGCGGTAAGGGCGCCAACCTCGCCGAGATGACCGGGCTGGGTATGCCGGTTCCGCAGGGCTTCACGATCAGCACCGAGGCCTGCACCCGCTACTACGCCGACGGCGAGAAGATCGGCGACGACATCCGTGAGCAGATCGTCGGCTACATCGGAAAGCTCGAAGAGCTGACTGGTAAGAAGTTCGGCGATCCGGACAACCCGCTGCTGGTCTCGGTGCGGTCGGGTTCGCGCGCCTCGATGCCCGGCATGATGGACACCATCCTCAACCTCGGCATGAACGAGGAGGTGGTTGAGGCGTTCGCCGCGAAGACTGGCAACCCGCGCTTCGTCTACGACTCGTACCGCCGCTTCATCCAGATGTACTCCGATGTCGTCATGGAGGTCGGTAAGGCGTACTTCGAGGAACTCATCGATGAGATGAAGGAGCACAAGGGCGTCAAGGACGATCTCGAGCTCGATGCCGACGATCTGAAGGAGCTGGCTCGCCAGTTCAAGGACGAGTACAAGAACAAGATCGGCTCTGAGTTCCCCTCCGACCCGATCGAGCAGTTGTTCGGCGCCATCAAGGCGGTTTTCCGTTCCTGGGACAACCCGCGTGCGGTCTACTACCGGCGGCTCAACGACATTCCCTCCGACTGGGGGACCGCGGTCAACATCCAGTCGATGGTGTTCGGCAACCTGGGCGACACCTCCGGCACCGGTGTGGCGTTCTCGCGTAACCCGGCCACCGGCGAGCCCGGCCTGTACGGCGAGTACCTGATGAACGCGCAGGGTGAGGATGTGGTGGCCGGCATCCGGACGCCGCTGACGATCGATCAGTTGAAGGCGCAGAACCAGGGGTTGTACGACGAGTTCCAGGCGATCGTGACCCGGTTGGAGAACCATTACCGGGACATGCAGGACATGGAGTTCACCATTGAAGAGGGCAAGCTCTTCATGCTCCAGACCCGTAACGGCAAGCGCACCGCGGCGGCCGCTTTCAAGATCGCCTGCGACCTGGTCGATGAGGGCATGATCGACTCCAAGAAGGCCGTGTCGATGATCGATCCGAAGCAGATCGACGCCCTGCTGCACCCGCAGTTCGACGACGCCGAGCTTGCCGGTGCGACGCCGATCGGCAAGGGCCTGCCGGCCTCCCCGGGTGCCGCTTGCGGCCAGGTGGTGTTCACCTCCGAAGAGGCCGCCGAGCGCGGCAAGCGTGGCGAGGACGTCGTCCTGGTTCGTTTGGAGACCACGCCTGAGGACATCGAGGGCATGCATTACGCGAAGGGCATCTTGACCGCCCGTGGCGGTATGACCTCGCACGCCGCCGTGGTGGCGCGCGGTATGGGTACCTGTTGTGTGTCGGGTCTGGGCGAGATCACCTTCGGCGTGAAGAACTTCACTCTGGGCGGCAACACCTACAACGAGGGCGACTGGATTTCGCTGGACGGCTCCACCGGCAACGTGTACGGCGAAGCGATCAAGACCGTGCCGGCCGAGATCGGCGGCTACTTCGGCCGGATCATGGAGTGGGCCGATGAGTACCGCACCATGAAGGTCCGCACCAACGCCGATACTCCGCTGGATGCTGCCCAGGCCCGTGACTTCGGTGCCGAGGGCATCGGTCTGTGCCGTACCGAGCACATGTTCTTCGAGCCCGACCGGATCTCGGCGATCCGGGAGATGATCGTGTCGAAGTCGGTCGAGCAGCGTGAGGCCGCTTTGGCGAAGCTGCTGCCGATGCAGCGCGGTGACTTTGAAGGCATCTACGAGGCGATGGAGGGTCATCCGGTCACCATCCGGCTGCTCGACCCGCCGCTGCACGAGTTCCTGCCGCACGAGCATTCCGACGTGGTCGCCTTGGCTCGGCAGATGAACATGGAAACCGTCGCGCTCGAGGCGGTCATCGACTCGCTGCACGAGTTCAACCCGATGATGGGGCACCGTGGTTGCCGTCTCGACGTCACCTATCCCGAGATCGGCGCCATGCAGACCCGGGCGATCATCGAGGCCGCGATCAACGTGCAGAAGAAGCATCCGGAATGGGATCTCGTTCCCGAGATCATGATTCCGCTGGTCGGTGAGGTGAAGGAGTTGGCGTTCGTTAAGAAGATCGTCACCGACACCGCCGACGCGATCATCGCCGAGGCCGGCGTCGACCTGAAGTACCTGGTCGGCACCATGATCGAGATCCCGCGGGCGGCTCTGACCGCTGACGAGATCGCGACCGAGGCCGAGTTCTTCTCCTTCGGCACCAACGATCTGACCCAGATGACGTTCGGCTTCAGCCGTGACGACGCCGGGAAGTTCCTGGACGCCTACTACGAGAAGAAGATCTACGAGAACGATCCGTTCGCCCGGCTCGACCAGATCGGCGTCGGCAAACTCGTCGAGACCGCGGTCAAGCTCGGCAAGCAGACCCGCCCCGACATCAAGCTCGGCATCTGCGGCGAACACGGCGGCGACCCGTCCTCGATCGACTTCTGCCAGCGAGTCGGCCTCAACTACGTGTCCTGCTCACCGTTCCGGGTGCCGATCGCCCGGCTCGCGGCGGCTCAGGCTGCGTTGGCCAACGGCTGATCGAGTACTCCCCGGCCAACTCAAATAGTCAATAGACGGGCGCGGGGTGCGCCCGGGGGGGAACCCCCCCCCCGTGGGGTAGAGCTCCACC
>NZ_JASGEN010000030.1:0-36183 GCF_047606365.1 Micropruina sp.
GAACACGCTGCGGCTGTGGAGCGCGCAGGCCACCCAGGCGTTCGACCTGAGCATCTTCAACGCCGGCGACTACGCCCAGGCCGTCCGGGCCCAGACCTTCGCCGAGAACATCTCCAAGGTGCTCTACCCCGAGGACTCCACCCCGCAGGGCAAGGAGCTGCGGCTGCAGCAGCAGTACTTCTTCGTGGCCTGTTCGCTGCGCGACTTCATCGACGGCCAGGGCCCCGATTTCGACCTGCACGACCTGCCCGAGAGGGTCATCTTCCAGCTCAACGACACCCACCCGGTGATCGCGGTGCCCGAACTGATGCGCATCCTGATCGACGAGCGCGGCTTCGAGTGGGAGGACGCCTGGGCGGTCACCTCGAAGTGCTTCGCCTACACCTGTCACACCCTGCTGCCCGAGGCGCTGGAGGTGTGGTCGGTCGACCTGCTCGGACGGCTGCTGCCGCGCCACCTGGAGATCATCTACAAGATCAACGAGGAGTTCCTCGACCTGGTCCGCGAGACCTGGCCGGACGACTACCTGCGGATGGGTCGAATGTCGATCATCGCCGAATACCCCGAGCGGGGCGTCCGGATGGCCTTCCTGGCCACCGTCGCCGGCATCAAGGTGAACGGCGTCGCCGCCCTGCACTCGCAATTGCTGCGCGACAAGGTGCTGAACGACTTCGCCGAACTGTGGCCGGACAAATTCACCAACGTCACCAACGGCGTCACGCCGCGCCGGTTCATGAAGCTGGCCAACCCCGACCTGTCGAACCTGATCACCGACGCGATCGGTTCGGGCTGGGTGACCGACCTGGAGCGGCTGCAGGAGCTGGCGCCGCTGGCCGAGGATCCCGAGTTCCGGGCGGCGTTCGCCAAGGCCAAGCAGGCCAACAAGATCCGGCTGCGTGACCGGCTGCGGGTGCGTGACGGCATCGAGCTGCCCACCGACCAGATGCTCGACGTGATGGTGAAGCGGCTGCACGAGTACAAGCGGCAGACCCTGAAGCTGCTGCACATCGTGTCGCTGTACGAGCAGATCGTCTCGGGCAAGGTGAAGGCGTCCGAGGTCACCCCGCGGAGCTTCGTCTTCGGCGCCAAGGCCGCCCCGGGCTACCGGATGGCGAAGCAGATCATCCACCTGATCAACGCCGTCGGCGCGAGCGTGAACAACGAGCCGCTGGTCGAGGGCCGGCTGAAGGTGTTCTTCCCGGCCAACTACAACGTGACGCTGGCCGAGCGGCTGATCCCGGCGGCCGACCTGAGCGAGCAGATCTCGCTGGCCGGCATGGAGGCGTCCGGCACCGGCAACATGAAGTTCGCCCTGAACGGCGCCCTCACCATCGGCACCGACGACGGCGCGAACGTCGAGATCCGCGAACTGGTCGGCGACGACAACTTCTTCCTGTTCGGCATGGACGAGCCGAAGGTCGCCGAACTGGGCGCCCGCGGCTACCAGCCGGGCGAGTACTACGAGTCGAACCCGCAACTGAAGGCCACCCTCGACCTGATCGCCTCCGGCCACTTCTCCGGCGGCGACCCGATGACCTTCGAGCCGGTGGTCTCCAACCTGGTGCACCACGACCGGTTCATGGCCCTGGCCGACTTCGGTTCCTACATCGAGGCCCAGCAGCGCGTCGACGCCCTCTACAGCGATCCGGAGGCCTGGACCCGCTCCGCGATCCTGAACGTCGCCCGCTGTGGCTTCTTCTCCTCCGACCGGTCGATGAAGGACTACATCAAGCGGATCTGGAACACCCCGCCGGCACTCTGAGCTGAGCAACGAGATCCCGGTGTTCCCAGGCGGACGCCGGGATCTCGACGTTTCGCCGGGCGAAGGCACGCCGCGTGGGGTTTCGGGACCACCAGCGAGCCGCGCCTACACTCGCGAACGTGCCTGTTACCTCCCGCAGCCCCCGTCGTCCCCTGCTCGGTCTCGCGATCGTCGGGGTGGCCGGCGCCCTGACGCTCAGCGCCTGCACCGCCCCGGACGTCTTCGTCGAGTCACCGCGACCGAACTCGCCGACGGCGTCCGCCTCGGCCTCGGTGAACCCGCAGACCGATCCGGCGAAGCTGCAGATACCGCTCGACACGCTGCCCGGTTGGACGGCACCCACGGCGCTGGGCGGCGGCAAGTTCAGCCGTGGTTTCGCCCCGGACGGCACCGTCACCTGGGAGCTGTTCAACGGCGACAACCAGCAGATCGCGAACTACACCCCGGCCGGCCCGGTGGCGTTCGGCGACCCGCAGACCTACACCAAGGTTCCCGGGGTGCTCACCTTCCGCGGCAACAACTACCGCAATGCGCCCGCCTACGGCACCGCCGACATCACCAACAAGAAGTTGGAGATCGCCTGGACCCACGACACCGGCGACGTCAAGGCCGAAGGCTCCTACTGGGCCGGCGCCGGCTGGACGGGCCAGCCGCTGATGGTCAACTGGCCGCAGCAGACCAAGGCGGCGATGGGCCTCGATCCGGCGCAGGTGCAGGACAAGAACTTCGTCGAGGTGATCTACCCGGTGGTCGACGGCAAGGTCTACCGGATGGATCTGGCCACGGGCAAGGACACCAAGCCGCCGATCGACACCGGCTTCGCCTTCAAGGGCACCGGCTCGGTCGACCCGCGCGGTTACCCGCTGCTCTACTCCGGGATGGGCCTCAACGAGAACGGTGACGTCAAGAACGGCACCTGGCGCTACCGGATCTTCGACCTGATCCAGAACAAGGAGGTCAGCGGCTGGAACGGCACCGACCCGTCCGCGCCGCGCGACTGGGGTGCCTTCGACTCCTCCGCGCTGGTCAACGCGGCCTCCGACACGCTGATGGAGCCGGCCGAGAACGGCCTGATCTACAAGGTGAAGCTGAACGCCAAATTCGACCCGGCCGGCAAGACGGTCAGCGTCGATCCGCAGTTCACCAAGCTGCGCTACGACACCGGCGACCCGAACGCCCGGCACGGCATCGAAGGCTCGGCGGCCGCCTACCGCAACCTGATGTACGCCCCCGACAACGACGGCAACATCATCTGCTGGGACGCCACCACGATGCAGGTCGTCTGGGTGTTCCCGACCGGTGACGACACCGACGCCACCATCGTGCTGGAGAACACCCCCGATGGCCCGTTCATCTACACCGGCAACGAGTTCGACAAGCGCGGCGAGGGCGACAACGGCGCGAAATCCGGCCCGGTCACCTTCCGCAAGATCAACGCGCTGACCGGCAAAGAGGTCTGGAAGTGGGAGATCAACGCCCAGTACAACGCGGTCAACGGCGGCATGATGGCCACCCCGGCGCTTGGGTTCGGCGACGTCTCCGACCTGGTCTTCGTCACCATGGCGCGGACGGCGTCGGAGAAGCAGGGTGACCTGGTGGCGCTGGACAAGAAGACCGGCCAGGTGGTGTGGCAGCGCACCATGGGCGCCTTCTCGTGGAGTTCCCCCTTACTGATCCAGGGTTCCGACGGCCACGTCTACGGCATCCAGGGCGACTCCAGCGGCCTGCTGCACCTGTTCGACCCGAACACCGGCAAGGACTTCTCGACGCTGCAACTGGAGAAGAACATCGAGGCCTCGCCCGCCGTCTACAACAACATGTTGGTGGTCGGTACCTACGCCAAGAAGCTGTACGGCATCCGGATTTCCTGACCCGGGGTATCACCGCCGCGGCGGCCGGACACCTGTGTGTCATCCGAGACGCACAGGAGTCCTCCCATGGCGAAGCAGGCGAAGAAGTTCTCCAAGGTCATCCGTGACCTCGAATCGATCATCGGCGCCCCGGTGCTCACCGGTCCTCGCGACGGCGAGCTGTCCGCACTGTTCGTGGTGCTGTTCGGACGGCTCGAGGGCGCCTCACGGCCTTCGGTGCTGGGCCGCGGCGAACTGGCGAGCAAGGAGTTGGTCCTCGCCGCTCCGGACGCCGCCGCCGCACTCCGCGACGGCGCCACGCCGACCTCGGTGGGCATCGCCTGGCTGTCCGGAGACACCCCGCACAGCCAGCTGCGCGCCGTCGGTGAGTTCGGTCCGCGGGACGGGGAGGTGGCCTCCGAAGCCGACATGTGGATGATCGAGCTGGCCACCCCGAGCACGGTGGGGCCCGTGACGAGCTTCGCCAACGGCTGGTGCATGCTGTTCCCGTGGCTCTCGATGTGCCATAAGAACTGATGTCCGCGTCGCTGCGCAGCCTGCTGGTGGTCGCCGCCGCGATCACGGTGGACCTGCTGTTCTGGGACGGCGAGGCCCGGCTGATCAGTGGCGGCCAGGTTCCGCTCTGGCTGCCGGTCAGTGTGACTGTCGTTGCACACGCGGCACTGTTCTGGCGGCGCAGCCGTCCGCTGGCGGTGTTCGGTGTGCAGTTCGCCTTTGCGATGGTCACCCTGGTGGTCCCGCTGTGGCAGCCGGTGGCTGGACTACTGGTGGCCACCTTCGCCATCGCCGCGCACTCCCGGTCGGCCACGGCCCGCTGGGGGTGGCTGGCCGCGGTGCCGCTGGTCACCCACTCGTACGTGCTGTCGGTCTCGGTGGACAGCAAGTGGATCGGCCTCTCCCAAGGGGTTCTGCTGTCGCTGATCGCCGGCGGGGTGGCGTGGGCGTCCGGACGGCGCGTCGCGCTGCGAAGCGAACGATTGCTGGCCTGGCAGGCCGATCAGGAGCGGTTGCGGATCGAGGCGAGCCACCACGAACGGCTGTCGCTGGCCCGGGAACTGCACGACGGGGTGGCGAACACGATCACCACGGTGCTGCTGCAGGCCGCCGCAGCCCGCTCCGCCGGAGTCACCGATCCGGGTGCGTTGCGCGGCATCGAATCCGCGGCGCGTCGCGCCATGGAGGAGATCCAGGCGACCCTCGGCCTGATGCCCCGCGAACCGTTGGCCGCCGGCGGGCCGCAGTTGGCCGATCTTCCCGCCCTCCTCGCGCTCGCCGCCGAGACCGGCTTGCAGGTCGACTTCGTCGAGACCGGACGCCGGGTCGAACTGCTCCCCGAGGCTCAGACCGCGATCTACCGGGCGGTCCAGGAGGGCATCACCAACACCCTGAAGTACGCGCCCACCGGTACCCGCTGCCGGGTCGCGCTGGCCTGGAGCGCCGACGAGCTGCGGGTGGACATCACCGACTTCCCGGCCCGTGCCGACGGCACCCCGCCCGCACTGCCGCCGACCGGGGGGCGCGGCCTGACCGGGCTGCGGGACCGGCTGGGCCGGCTGGGCGGCGCGTTGGAGGCCGAGGCCGACGACGACGGCTACCGGCTGGCCGCCCGGCTGCCGGTGGGCGTCCGATGATCCGGGTCGCGATCGTCGAGGACGACGCGCTGATCCGGGCCGGGGTCGCGGCCGTCCTGGGTGCCGAGGCCGACCTGAGCGTGGTCGGCCAGGGCGCGGACGGCGACGAGGCGGTCGCCCTGGTCGAAGCCTGCCGTCCGGACGTGCTGGTGATGGACATCCGGATGCCGCGGCTCGACGGAATCGAAGCCACCCGCGCCGTCTGCGCCACCGACGCCGCCCCGCCGGTGCTGCTGCTGACCACCTTCGACGGCGACCCGGACGTCGTAGCGGCCCTGCGCGCCGGCGCGGCCGGCTACGTGCTGAAGCGGCATCCGGACGACCTGGCTCCGGCGATCCGCCGGGTCGCCGAGGGCGAGGTGTGGCTCGATCCGGCTGTGGCGGGGCAGGTGCTGGCCGCGCTGGCGTCCCTGCCGGTGTCCGGGAGCCCCGGTGTGGTGGTGGCCGGCCTGACCGCCCGCGAGCGTGAGGTGCTGGCCCTGCTCGCCGAAGGGCTGAGCAACACCGAGTTGGCCGAACGGCTGTTCGTCGGCGTCGGCACCATCAAGACCCACATTTCGCGAATCCTGTTCAAGACGGGGTGCCGCGACCGGGCTCAGGCCACCGCGCTGGCCTTCACTTCGGGCCTGGTCGTCGTGCGCTGAGCCGGGCCGGAACCGCTACCCTGGGGTCGCCCGAGACAGCGTCGTCATCCGCCACCCGCACAAGGAGGGGCCCGTGACCGACGTCGCTGCCTTGCCCGGATTCCTCGACGAACCCGACGACGTCCGACTGCGCCGCGATATCCGGCGCCTCGGCGATCTGTTGGGCGAGACTCTGGCCCGCCAGGAATCCCCCGAACTCGTCGACCAGATCGAAGAGATCCGCCGGCTCTCCCGCGAGGCGCTGGCCGGTGACCGGAAGGCCCAGCAGGCCCTCACCCGGCGGCTGAACACCAGTGACCTGCCGACCGCGGTCAACCTGATCCGCGCCTTTCGCACCTACTTCCACCTGGCGAACATCGCCGAGCAGGTGGCCCGCATCCGCACCTTCGACGACCGTCCCGAGGGCACCGGCTGGCTGGCTCAGGCCATCGACCAGGTGGCCGACGAGTTGGGTGCGCCCGCGCTGACCACGGCACTGGCCAAACTGCAGGTGCGGCCGGTGTTCACCGCTCATCCGACCGAGGCGAGCCGCCGCACCACGCTGATCCAGCTGCGGCAGATCGGCGACGCCCTGCTGCAGGCCCCGGACGAGCTGAGCCCGCGCGCCGAACGGCTCCGCGATCGTGAACTGAAGCGGATCATCGAGACGCTGTGGCAGACCGACGAGCTGCGGGTCGACCAGCCCACCGTCGAGGACGAGGCCCGCAACGTACTGTTCTACGCTGCCGCGCTGATGGCCGACACCGTCCCGCAGCTGCTGGACGACCTGGCCGACGAGGTGGCCCAGCAGGGCGGTTTCCTGCCGGTCACCGCGGCCCCGTTGGCGCTCGGCAACTGGATCGGCGGTGACCGCGACGGCAACCCGAACGTGACCGCCGAGACGACGCTGCAGGTGCTCGACCGGCAGCATCTGGTCGGCATCGGGGTGCTGCTGTCCGAGCTGGACGGCGTGATCGGCGAGGTGTCCACGTCCGGACGGCTGCGCCGGATCAGCCCCGAGCTGCGGGCCAGCCTGGAGACCGATCTGGAGCTGCTGCCCGAACTCGACGAGCACGTCCGCCGGGTGCATGTCGAAGAGCCGTACCGGCTCAAGCTGCACTGCGTGCGGCAGAAGCTGGTGAACACCGCCCGCCGGATCCGCGACGACCAGCCGCACCGCCCCGGCCACGACTACCGGGGCAGCAGCCGGCTGCTGGCCGATCTGGAACTGGTCCGGGCCTCGCTGATCGCGAACTCGGCCGAACTGCTCGCCGGCGGACGCCTCACCCGGCTGATCCGCACGGTCAGCGCGTTCGGGCTCGGGGTGGCCACGATGGACGTCCGGGAGCATTCCGAGAAGCACCATCACGCGCTCGGCCAGCTGTTCGACCGGCTGGGCGAGCTGGGCGTCCCCTATGCGTCGCTGAATGCCGACGAGCGCTTCGAGGTGCTGTCCGCCGAGCTGGCGAAGCGTCGTCCGTTGGCCCCGGCACCGCCGCCACTGGACGCCGACGGCACCCGCACCTACACCACCTTCGAGGCGATCCGCGAGGCGCACGAACGGTTCGGCCCGGCCTGCATCGAGAGCTACATCGTGTCGATGACCCGGGGCGCCGACGACCTGCTGGCCGCCGTGCTGCTGGCCCGCCAAGCCCGCCTGGTCGACGTCACCGAGAACCTCGCCACGGTCGGTTTCGTGCCGCTGCTGGAGACCGTCACCGAGCTCCGGGCCGCCGGCGAGATCGTCGAGAAGCTGTTCGCCGACCCGTCGTACCGGGCCCTGGTGAAACTGCGCGGCGACGTCCAGGAAGTCATGCTGGGCTACTCCGATTCGAACAAGGACGCCGGCATCGCCACCAGCCAGTGGGAGATTCACCGGGCTCAGCGGGTGCTGCGCGATGTGGCGGCCGCGCACGGAATCCAGCTGCGGCTGTTCCACGGTCGCGGCGGCACCGTCGGCCGCGGCGGCGGCCCCACCCACGAGGCGATCCTGGCCCAGCCGTTCGGCTCGCTGCAGGGCGAGATCAAGGTGACCGAGCAGGGCGAGGTGATCTCGGACAAGTACACGCTGCCCGCGCTGGCCCGGGAGAACCTGGAGCTGACGCTGGCCGCCGTGCTGGAGGCCAGCACGCTGCACCTGAGTTCGCGGCAGAGCGCCGAGCAGCTGGCCCAGTGGGACGCTACCATGCAGACCGTCTCGGACGCCGCCTTCGTCTCGTACCGCTCGCTGGTGGAGCATCCCGACCTGCCGCCCTACTTCTGGCAGTCCACCCCGGTCGATCAGCTCGGCGCCCTGAAGCTTGGTTCGCGGCCGTCCAAGCGGCCCGACAGCGGCTCGGGTCTGGAGGGTTTGCGCGCCATTCCGTGGGTTTTCGGCTGGACGCAGACGCGGCAGATCGTGCCCGGCTGGTTCGGTGTCGGCAGCGGTCTGGACGCCGCCGTGGCCGCCGGCCTGGGCGATCAGCTCCAGGAGATGTACCAGCAGTGGCACTTCTTCCGGACCTTCGTCTCCAACGTGGAGATGACGCTGACCAAGACCCGGCTGGACGTCGCCCGGCACTATGTGGCGTCGCTGGTCGACCCGAAGCTGCACCACATCTTCGACCGGATCTCCGAGGAGCACGACCGGACGGTGGCGGCCATCCTGGCGATCACCGGTGAGGACGAGCTGCTCGACAACCAGCCGATCCTGAAGCGCACGCTGAGCGTCCGGGACGCCTACCTCGACCCGGTCAGCTACCTGCAGGTGGCGATGCTGGCCCGGCTGCGCGCCGGTGACCGCGATCCCCAGCTGGAGCGGGCCCTGCTGCTGGCCGTCAACGGCGTCGCCGCCGGCCTGCGCAACACCGGGTAGCGGGAAAGTGGTCAGACCGTAACGCGGCCGTGATTCGTCGCGCCGGGTCTCGTAACACCGTGGGAGTGGGCTGGTGCCGCACCATTCAGCCCCTCGAAGGAGACTCCCCCATGGCAACCTCGAAGACAGTAGAAGGGCTCTACGAGGTAGGGCCCGACCAGAAGCTCCAGGTGAAGCAGCCGATCTGGAAGTCGTTGTTCTTCCAGATCGGTGTGGCGATCGTTCTGGGCATCACCATCGGGGCCCTGTGGCCCGCCATCGGGTCTCAGCTGAAGCCGATCGGCGACGGCTTCATCCGGCTGATCAAGATGGTCATCGCGCCGATCATCTTCCTGGTCATCGTCACCGGCATCGCACACGTCGGCGACGTGAAGTCCGTCGGACGGGTGGGCGTGAAGGCGCTCGGCTACTTCCTGGCGGCGTCCACCTTCGCCCTGGCGTTCGGAATGCTGGTCGGCAACGTGGTGCGTCCGGGCGCCGGCCTGCACATCGATCCGGCCAGCCTGAACGGCGCCGACGTCGAGGCCAAGACCGGCGGCGGTTCGATCCCGGACGCCGCCACCTTCCTGCTGCACGTCATTCCCGAGAGCGTCATCCAGGCGTTCGCCGAGAACTCGCTGCTGCAGGTGCTGTTCTTCGCCGTCTTCTTCGGCGCCGCCATGGTGGTGCTGGGTCCTGAGAAGACCAAGCCGGTGATGGATTTCCTCAACGCCGCCCTGGACATCGTGTTCAAGATCATGGGCTGGATCATGCGGGTCTCCCCGCTCGGCGCGTTCGGCGCGATGGCGTTCATCATCGGCCAGTACGGCCTGGCCACGCTGGGTACCTACGCCATGCTGATCGCCGCCTGCTACGGCGCGGCACTGGTCTTCATCGGCCTGCTGTTCCTGATCGCCTGGTTCGTCGCCCGGGTGCCGCTGTGGGAATTCATCAAGTACGCCCGGTCCGAGTTCCTGCTGGCGCTGGGCACCGCCTCCACCGAGGCCGTCCTGCCCCGGATCATGACCAAGCTGACCAAATCGGGCAACCCGCGCTCGATCACCGGGCTGGTGGTGCCGACCGGATACTCGTTCAACCTGGACGGCGCCGCGATCTACCTGTCCATCTCCCTGCTGTTCCTGGCTCAGGCGTTCGGCATCGAGCTGACGCTGGGTCAGCAGCTGGCCGCGCTGGGCGTCCTGCTGCTCACCTCGAAGGGCATGGCCGGGGTGCCGGGCTCGTCGTTCCTGGCCCTGTCGGCGACCGCCACCGCGCTGGGCATCTTCCCGGTCGCCGGGGTGGCCCTGCTGCTGGGTGCCGACCGGCTGATGGATTCGATGCGGGTCTCGGTCAACCTGCTCGGCAACTGCGTCGCCACCTTCATCGTGTCCCGCTGGGAGAACCAGCTCGACTACGACCAGATGCGTGAGACGTTCGCCTCGGCGTCCGACACCGAGATCGAGACCATCCCGGCGCCCGCGCTGCAGTCCGCGTAACCGGGATGACAAGATGGGGGAGGCGGCGAGCGTCCGCCTCCCCCATCGCCAGCGGAAGGCGGGCCGACTTCGCATGTCTCGCGCGACCGTCGCCGACGAGATCGTCCGGCACATCGAGCGTCAGATCGTCACCGGCACCTTCGCCCCGGGCGATCGGCTGCCCGCGGAACGGACGTTGGCCGTCGAGTTGGCGGTCTCCCGGGCCGCGCTGCGGGAAGCGCTCAGCAAGCTGGAGGCGTCCGGCCTGATCGTCCGGCGGCACGGCAGCGGCACCCGGGTGACCCGCGAGGTGCCGTTGAGCGCCTCGCTGGCCGCCCGGCTAGAGCGGGCCAATGACGACTTCGAACATTCGGCGGAGTTCCGTGAGGTCATTGAGCCGCAGATGGCCCGGCTGGCCGCTCAGCGGATCACCGGCGAAGAGCTCGCCGAGTTGCGGGCGCTGCTGGACGCCGCCGCAGCCGACATCGACGCCGACGAGTCGCTGCGGCTCGACGTCGGCTTCCACACCGCGATCGCCCGCGCCTCGCGCAACCCGCTGCTCGGCTCCCTGGGGGAGCTGGTGGCGACCTGGACGGTCGAGGCCCGGGTCTATTCGCACCTGGCCGGCGACGGACGGCGCATCTCGCACGCCGGGCACACCCGCATCCTGACCGCGCTGGAGACCGGCGACGCCGACGCGGTGGCCGAGGCGATGGCGCAGCATCTGCGCGAGATCCGGGCCGTCATCGACCAGATGCGCGACGCGGACAGCCACAGCGACTGACCGCTGCCGGCCCACTGCCGTATGCCTGCGGACATACCTTCCGATCTCGCTCCCCCGGCAGACGCGTCACCCCTGGTCGGACGGCGAATCTTGGTGCACGGGGAACAGCCCCGGGGAATCAAGGCATCAGCCACTCGTGAAAGGAGTCGCCATGACTCTCACCAAGAACGTCCGTCGGATCGCCGCCGGAACCCTCGCCGCCGCCGCACTCGGCGTCGCAGCCGCCACCAACGCCCACGCGCACACCACGTCCGGCTGTACCGTCGAACCGCTGACGCCGATCTACTCCTACACCCAGTCCAACGGGGTGAAGGTGCTCAACTACCGGATCTCGGTCAGCTGCCAGTCCGGGCGTACCGCCTACATCACCCAGGAACGGTACGAGGAGGACGGCTGGCCCAACCCCGACGACCATGTCGGCACCAGCACCTTCTCGGCGCGCGGCGTCACCACGCTGAACAACTACCGCACCCTGGTCGACACCGAGTCCGGCCAGGAGGAGATGTACCAGCAGATCCGCTTCTACGTGCGCAGCGACAACGGTGTCACGTCGGGCTGGACCGGCTGGCACAAGTCCGCCGTCCGCTCGTTCTACAACTGATCCGGCCTCGGCCCCAGTTGCGCAGTTCCCACGTCGATCGCCCCGCCCACCGGCGGGGCGATCGTGCGTCTCAGTCCAGCCGGCGGTAGTCGTGCTGCAGCACCCGCTCGCGCCATTCGGTCCACGGGTGGGCGGAGTGGGTCAGCCCCTGGTACACCTCCGGGTCGACATCGAGGTAGTCGTAGCGGCCACCGCTGCGGAAGACCAGCCGCAGCGTGCGACTGTCGGCGTCGTAGCCGATCTCGCTGACCGCCTTGGACGTCCACAGCCGGGTCATCTCCATGTCCCAGTCCTACATCAACTCGGGCAGCGAACCGGCCAACTGCTCCCAGCCCTCGTGCACGCCGCGTTCCACGATGCCGAATTGGGAGATCATCGCGACCCTGCGGTCGGTGTCGTCGTACAACTCCAGGGACGAGGTGGGCCCGTGCGGTCCGTGCAACCGCAGCAGCAGGCAGTGCTGCACGTCCGCCGGACGGATCTCGAGAATCGCCTCCTCGGTGCCGACCGCCACGACGCCGGCGGCATGAGCCACCGACTGCACGGTGTTCTGCACCGCATGCATGGCGGCGTCGGAGAACACCGCGATGCCCAACGGCAGCCCGACCGCGCAGGCATGCTCGAACACGTCGACGACCGCGCCCGGCTCGATGTGCCGGTGCGGCAGGAACGGCGTCCGGTTGGTGGTCCAGGTGAGCAGGTCGTCGATGCGTTGCAGCTGGTCGGGCAGCTCGGTGCCGCTGGTGCCGTCCGGATATACCTCCGGTCGCGGGCCCGGCAGGCCGCCGTCGAGCTGGACCAGTCCCTCGATCACCAGCCGGTCCTGGGGCAGCAGCGGATGGCAGCGATGTACCGGACGTCCGTCGGCGCCGCACAATCTGAGCTCGGGCACCGGAGCTTCTCCGGGCTCGGCGTGGGGCGGCTCGATCAGCATGGCGCCGGTCAGGGCGTCCGGATCCAGCCGGAGCGACACCCAGCCGGGCTGCACCCGGAACGGTCCGCCGGGCACGCCCGGGTCGGCGTAGGCCGCCACCTGGGTGAGCCGGGCCACCTGGTTCTCGGTGATGGCTGCCGGGTGTTCGAGGAGTGCCAGCGTGCGCAGCACGTCGTCCATCGCCACCGAGAGCCGCCGCAGCGAGCAGCCGTGCTCGCAGCGTCCGGCGCGGCAAGCCGGGGTTTGCCCCTCGGGGTTGGGGGGCATCGGGTCAGTCATCTCAGTACACGTCCCTCAGGTAGCGCTTGTCTCTCTTCAGCGCGGCCACGTATTCGGCCGCGTCGTCGTCGCCGCGGCCGCGTTGCCCGGCGATCAGTTCGATCAGTGCCCGGTCGACGTCGCGTGCCATCCGGGAGGCGTCGCCGCAGACGTAGACGTGGCCGCCGTCTTCGAGCCAGGCGTAGAACTCGGCCGCCTGCTCGCGCATCCGGGTCTGCACGTAGATCTTCTGCACCTGATCGCGGGAGAAGGCCAGATCGAGCCGGGTCAGCAGCCCGCTCGCTCGGTAGCTCTCGATCTCGTCGGCATAGATGAAGTCGCTGGCCCGGTGCTGGTCGCCGAAGAACAGCCAGTTCTTCCCGGACGCGCCGCGCGCGGCCCGCTCCTGCAGGAAGGCCCGGAACGGTGCGACGCCGGTGCCCGGGCCGATCATGATGACCGGTGCCGAGTCGTCGGCAGGCAGCCGGAAGGCCGCGTTCGGTTGCGGGAAGATGCCGAACTCGGCGTCCTCGGCCCGGTCGGAGAGGAACGTCGAGCACACCCCGTGATGCACTCGCGGCCCGCCGTGCCGAACGGCGGCCACGGTCAGGTGGATGCGGTCCGGGCTGTGCAGCGGGCTCGACGAGATCGAGTACGCGCGATGCTGCAACGGCCGGAACACCCTGGTCAGATCCTCGATGTCGAGGTTCACCTCGGGTAGCAGGTGCAGCAGGTCGAGGGTGTCCTTGCCCCACAGCCAGGATTCCAGCGCGTCGCGTTCGGCCCTCACTACGAGCTCGCCCAGCTCGCTGCCGGGCGCCCGCTCGGCCAGCAGCGCCAGCAGATCCTTGGACGGCGTGGCGATCTCCCAGCCGCGCTCCAGCTGTGCCCGCAGCGTCGATTCGCCCACCACGGTGTCGGGATCATGCCCGAGCCGCTCCAGCAGCAGCTCGACCAGGGCGGCGTCGTTGAGCGGTACGACGGCCAGCGCGTCCCCGGCCTGATAGTCGATGCCGCTGTCGGCCAGGGCGATCTCGAAGTGCCTGATCTCCTTGGCACTGTCCGGCCCGGACAGCAACCGGTTGGCGACCAGCCGGGTCGGGAACGGCGACTTGCGGTTCCACCGTGGGCGCTCCCGGGCCGGTGTCGGCGCCACGGCCGCGGCCACCGGCGCGGCACCCACGGACGGGGCCTCGGCGGCCAGCAGGTCGAGGACCTGCTCGATCCACGCGGCCGCCGGCGCGTCGTAGTCGGTGTCGCAGTCGACCCGCGGCAGCAGCCGGGTGGCGCCGAGCTGCTCGAAGCGCAGGTCGATCAGCTTGCCGGCCTGGCAGAAGTCGTCGTAGGCGGTGTCGCCGAGCGCCAGCACCGCGAAGCGGACGTCCTCCAACCGGGGTGCGGCCTCGGAGCCGAAGTCGTCCCAGAACAGCCCGGCGTTGTCGGGTAGCTCGCCGTCGCCGTAGGTGGAGGTGATCACCAGCACCCGTTCCAGCTGGGTCAGGTCGTCGAGTTCGACGTCGTTCAGCACCCGCAGCGTGGGCGCCATCCCGCGGGCCTGGGCGGCGTTGACCAGGTCTTCGGCGAGCAACTCGCTGCAGCCGGTCTGGCTGCCGTAGAGCACGTCGAAGGTGAGGGTGGCGGTGGCGGACGCCCCGCCCTCGTCGCGTTGCGCGGCCACCAGGCCGGTGAGGAAGCCGTCCAGCCAGGCCCGCTGGCCGGGGCTGAACGGGGCGTCGACGGTGAGATGCGTCATCATGCCGTCCGATCCAGGCTGCGGACGGCGTCCGCGGCCAGGTCGTTCAGCGCCGCCTCGGCCAGCAGCCGGTCGAACCGGGCCCGGTCAGTGCGCGCCTCGTTGCGGGCGCGCTGGTGCAGGATCCAGCCGTAGGTGCCCGGCGCGTCCATTCCGCGCACGTTCCGCAGCTCCAGCGAACGGGTGTAGTCGGTCAGCCGGCGCGACGAGATCAGGGTGGCCAGTTCGGCGTCCTCGAGCGGATCGAGCCGGTCACGCAGGTACTTCATCACCTTCTGCATCACGAAGAAGTCCTCGGTGAGGATCAGGGTGCGCGCCGTGGTGTGCCCACGCTGCTGGGCGATCTGGTTCGCGATCGAGAACACCGTGTACGACGACAGCAGGCCGAACATGTCGTCGGCCTCACCGGCCGGGACGCGTCCGTCGAGCACTGGACGCCCGTCGCGGTAGTGCTGTTTGAGCACCCGGACCTGTTCGGTGGCCACCGAGGTGGCCAGTTCGTCGAGCAGCTGCCGCCGGGTGGACGCGGCCAGGATCGCATCGGCATCCTGGGTGAGCAACAGCGCTCGCGGCATGCCGCAGAAGATGTGCTCACTGGCGACTTCCCAGTCGGCGAGCAGCTGCGCCGCGAGCTTGGAGCCGGTGGCCTCGTGGTGCCAGCGGAGCAGCAGCCGGGCCGCCTCGGCGTGGAAGCCGCCGTATTCCTGGTCGGTGATGCCGAAGACCAGCAGCGAATCGTGGCTGACCCGGCCGCGCACGGTGCCGTCCGGGTCGTATTGGTAGAGGAAGCCGCCGCTCATCCCGTTGCCGAGGCCCTTGCCGGCCGAACCTAGGTTGAGCACCGCGCCGTTGGTCATGTACTCGCAGCCGAAGTCGCCGATGCCCTCGACGACCGCGGTGGCGCCCGAGTTGCGGACGGCGAACCGGTCGCCGGCCTCGCCCTGGACGAAGGTCCGGCCGCCGGTGGCGCCGAACAGGGCGAAGTTGCCGATCAGCACATTGCCGCCGGGTTCGGTGCCACCACCGCCAGGGGTGCGGACCACGATCCGGCCGCCGCACTGGCTCTTGCCGACGCCGTCGTTGGTGGTGCCGGTGTGCACCAGTTCGATGCCGTCGTTGCAGAAGGCGCCGTACGACTGGCCCGCCGAGCCGTTGGTCCGGACGCGCACCGTACCCTCGTCGAGATAGCTGCGGCCACGCTCATCGGTGAACACTGCCGGCAGGCCGGCCAGCACGTCGGCGTCCAACTCGTGGTTGAGCATCCGTTCGATGTCGACCGACAGCTGTCCGCCGACCGATTTGTCGCTGTTGTGCAGCGTGCCGGCGTCCAGTTCGACGCTCGGCTCAGCCCGGTCGATCAATGCGGCTCTGACCTGGTCGATCAGGGCATCGTCGACCGCGTAGCTCTTCTCCAGGTAGACCGGGTCGTCGATCCGGCGCTCCGGTACCCGGGCCAGCATGGCCCGGACGTCGAGGCGTCCGACGCTGGCCGGATGGTCGAGCAGCTGCGCCAGGTCGGAACGTCCGCGGGCCTCCCGCAGCGAGCGCAGCCCGAGCCGGGCCAGGATCTCCCGGACGTCGTGGGCGACGTTCAGCAGGTACTGGGCGAGCGCCCGCGGGTCGCCGTCGAAGACCTCGGGGTTGGTGGTCAGCCCGGCGGGGCACTTGATGTTGCAGTTCTTCGCCATCACGCACTTGAGCATCATCAGCGCGGTAGTGCCGAACTCGAAGCTGTCGCCGCCCAGCAGCGCCGACATCACCACGTCGCGCCCGGTCTGGTGCGCCCCGGAGCAGCGCAGCACGATCTTGTCGCGCAGCCCGTTGGCGACCAGCGCCTGGTGCACTTCGGCGACGCCGATCTCGGCCGACCGGCCGGCGTACTTCAAGCTGGTCACCGCCGCCGCGCCGGTGCCGCCGGTGTTGCCGGCGACGTTGATCACGTCGGCGCCCGCCTTCGCCACACCGACGGCGATGGTGCCGATGCCTTCGGACGACACCAGCTTGACGATCACCCGCACCCGTGCGGCCTTGCAGTCGTGGATCAACTGCGCCAGGTCCTCGATCGAGTACGTGTCGTGGTGCGGCGGCGGCGAGATCAGCTCGACGCCCGGCGTCCCGCCGCGCGCAGCGGCGATCTCGACGGTCACCTTGGCGGCCGGCAGCTGGCCGCCCTCGCCCGGCTTGGCGCCCTGCCCGATCTTGATCTCCAGCTCTTCGAGCATCGGGTCGGCCAGGTAGCCGGCCCAGATGCCGAACCGGCCGGACGCGAACTGCTTGATCCGGGAACCGCGGATGGTGCCGTAGCGGGACAGGTGCTCGCCGCCCTCGCCGCAGTTCGACATGCCGCCGACCATGTTGGTGCCGTGCGCGACCGCCTCGTGCGCGGTGGCCACCAGGGCGCCGTGGCTCATCGCGCCGGACGCCAGCGTCCGGGTGATCTGGTGCGCGGGTTGGACGTCGTCCAGCCCAATGCTGGCCGGGGCCGGTGCGAGCAGGCCGAGGAAGGCCGCCGTCCGGCCGGTCACCTGAACCTCCAGCGCGTCGGCGTCCACCGTCACACTGAGGACGCCGTCCGGGTCGTGGCCGGTCAGGAAGTCGGCGAACGCCGCGTAGCGGTCGGCGTCGCCGCCGGCGACGTCGGTGAACCGGATCACATACCGGTCACACCCGACCGGTTCGACGGCCAGCCCACGGACCAGGATGCTGGCGTTGCCCTCGATCGAGAACCGGGCCAGCTCGTGCTCGAAGTCCACCGCCGTGTGCAGCCCGGCGACGTCGGCGGGCAGCGCCAGCACGTCGCGCAAGGCGGAGGGCCGGCGGGCCCGCTCGGCCCGGGTCGCCGCCAGGAACTCGCGGTAGCCGGGGGTGATCCGGAAAGTGTCGATCTGCTCGTGGGTGAGCGCGGCCAGGCCGTTGTTGGCGTATGCCTCGTCGCTGATCCCGAAAGCGCCCTCCAGCTGGTCGAGGGTGAGCCGGGCCAGGGTCACGTCTTCTTCGGAACCGTCATCGAAGCGCCGCGGCTCCTCGGTCATCCCGGCGAAGCCACGCACCGCGGTGGTGCCGAACGAGTGCCCCGCACCTTCGGAACGCTCCTTGAACAGCCCGAGCAGTGGCACCTGCGACTCGGTCTCGACGACGCAGCCGCGGGCATGCCATTGAGCGGCCGCCTGCGCGATCCGGCTGAACCCGACCCCGCCGACCGGAGCCGCCATGTGCGGGAAGCAGCGGGCCAGCACCTCATCGGAGGTGTCCAGGTAGTTGGGTTCGAAGAACTCGCCGCCGATGTAGCTCTCCACCGTGCACAGCCCGACCCGGCCCATCGTCTTGCCGAGCGACTTCTCGGCGGCCTTGCGGAACCGGGCGAACGCCCGGTCGGTCTCAGTCTCCTCACCGGCAGGCGCCGGCGGGGACGGGTACCTCTCCTCGGCCCGCAGCCGGGCGCTCAGGCTGTACACCGCGGACGCCCCGAAGCCCAGCGCCGCCGCGATGTGGTGCGACGACGGCAGCTGCCCGCTCTCGGCGACCAGCGAAACCCGTAGCCGCAGACCGTCGTCGATCAGCCGCTGGTTGACCGCGGCGATGGCCAGCAGCAGCGGCAGCGGCGCCCGAGTGGTCGAGATCTCCCGGTCGGTGAGCACCGCGATCCCACCCTCATCGCGGGCGAAGGCGGCGACAGCGTCACACAACTCATCCAGGGCGGCGACCACTGAGGCGGCGTTGCGCGCGGCGTCGTCCGGATGCGGCGCGAACACCAGATCGAAGCGGCGCAACGGGGTGAGCCGCTGCTCGCGCAACTGCACCATGTCGAGGTGGCCGAGGATCGGCGAACCCACCACCAGTTGTTTGCGGTGCTGCTCGCCGCCGTCCGGTTTGGCGCCGAGCGCGACCCGCATGCTCATCCCGTCCGCCTCACGCAACGAGTCCAGCGGCGGATTGGTGACCTGGGCGAAGCGCTGCGAGAAGTACTTCGCCACGCCGCCCTCCTGGTCGGAGAGGGCGTTGATCGCGTTGCCGTAGCCCATCGCGCTGATCCGCTCTGCGCCGTCGGCGAGCATCGGGTCCATCATGAACCGGAAGCTCTCCTGGTTGAGCGAATAGGCGACGTAGCGGCCGGCCAGGCTGAGGTCGCCGGTGTAACCCAGAGTGGTGGTGCTGCGATCGAAGGCGGGCGCGGGCAGTGCGGCGACATCGACCCGGGCGTCGTCCAGCAGCGCCGCGTAGTCGCGACGGGCGGCCAGCAGGTCGAGCGCCTCCCGGGTGCGGAACGTCCGGCCCAGCCGGTGGTCGTGGTAGAGCATGCCGCCGGCTTCGATCCGGCCCCGGTGAATCACCTGGTCATCGGGGAATTCGACCTGCCCAGCCTCGGACGACACCACCAGGTACTCGTCGGTCTCCACGGTGCGCAGCGGACGCAGCCCCAGCCGGTCGAGCCGGGCACCGATCACATCCCCGTCGCTGAAGATCAGCGCCGCGGGCCCGTCGTTCTTCTCCTCGTACAGCGAGAAGAACTCGAACATGTCCCGGACGTCGCGGCTCAGCGTGACGTCGTTCTCCCAGGCCGGCGGCATCAGCGACACCACCGCCTCGACCAGGTCGAGGCCGTCGTCGAACACCCGGCTCTGCAGGGTCTGGTCGAGCCGGCCGGAGTCGGACTGGCCGGGCGGCCGGACGATCCGGCGGTGCCGGGTGATCGCCAGGGTCTCGTCGGAGATCCGGTTCTTCCGGTCGGTGTTCAGCTCGCCGTTGTGCGCCATCAGCCGGAACGGCTGCGCCATCGTCGGGTGCGGTTCGGTGTTGGTGGAGAACCGAGTGTGGAAGTAGAGCGAGCGCACCTTCTGCACCGGATCGCGCAGGTCGGTGAAGTAGCCGATCACCTCACCGGCGTTGAGCCGTCCCTTGAGCACCTGAGTGCGAGCGCTGAGCGACAGCGGATACAGACCGGTCAGTGCCGGGTCGGTGTACGCCTCGGCTTCGATCGCCAGCAGTGCGGCGTTCGCGGCACGGTCGATCCGGCCCCGCTGGTCGTCGGCGTGGCCCGGCTCAGCGAGCTGGAACACCCACTGCACGATCGGCAACTGGTAGCGCAACGCCCGCGGGCGCAGCACCGAGTCGTCCACCGGCACCTCCCGGACGGCCAGCGTGACCAAGCCGGCCTCAACCAGCGCGGCATCGATCAGTCCACGGGCCCGGTCCCACTGGGTGGGGTCGTCCGGCATGAAGAAGTTGCCGACGCCAAAATGGCCCCGCTCCAGCGGTCGCCCGGCCAGCGCGCTGAAGAAGTCCACCGACAGGTCGATGCTGACCCCAGCGCCGTCACCAACACCCTCGGCGGACATGCCGCCACGGTGCGGAATCGCGCACAACGCCTGCTCGCCCAGCGCGATCACGTCATGGGTCTGGACGCCGTCCTTGCGGGTGATGAAGCCCACCCCGCAGGCGCTGTGCTCCGTCGCGGCTTGGTAAAGCCCGTACTCACGCTCACCCATCGGCCCCTCCGCTGTCCTGTCACTCGGCTGGCTAGCCGGCGAGACACTGCGACGGTGGAGGGGCTCGCTTAGTTGCTGCCGCGAGGTCCGCGACAAGCAATATCGTAAGCCCTGTGTGACTTAAATGGGAGAGTCTTCTGCGTTGAACAGCTCGGACTGATGATCGAGAGCCAGCAGATGACACCGGACACGCTCGGCGAAGACCGGGCAACCTGCCGCCCGAAGCGACCGTGGAAGATGCGGCTCACGACCTCGGGCGAGCCAGTACCGCACCTCACTGGCAGCTACCTCCTTCAACAACTCCGGCGAAGAGTCGTCCACCAACGTGAAAAAGTCGTCGGGCGCATACACGGAATAGGGCGCGGCATCATGATCGAAATCTCCGACATCCGCCGTCAGCAAGATGTCAGCCTGGCAGGCGCGCGCCGCGGAATGCACGTGCCTGTCGTTCTGATCAACTCCAGCCCAGTTCTTATCGATAGGGAAGTCGGCGACGCGTCCCACTTCGAAGACCTCGGCAATTCGGTCACGGATCGCACTCAGCCTGCCTCCTGGCCAGTCCGGGTGCTTCCGCCGAAGATGGTAGATGACCTCGGCAAGCACATCCTCCGTCCAGAAAACCTGAAACGGCGGCACGTCGGGGACGGTATATAGCAACCCCAACCAATCACGCCGAGCCCTGGAGTAGAGAACGTTGGCATCCACGAACACGCCATGTGGCCCAAACCCCAGCACAGCCCGACCCTACAAGGGCCGTCTGACATTGAGCGTAAGACCTCAGTCCTCTTCGAGTTCGCGCAGTTCGCGAAATGCCTGACGCTCTCGCGCGCGGCGCGCCTTCCTCTCGGAGAGGACGTCTTCGGAACGGAAACGCAGATGCGTCCCCACTTTGTGCGAAGCGATACGACCTTCGCGCGCCATCTTGATCAGCGTGGGGCGCGAGACACCTAGCAGGGCGGCGGCAGCAGACGTCGTCACCTCGCTGGGGATTGACATCACCGTCACGTCGGCGCCGCTCGCCATCGCCTCCAGCACACGCTGGAGGAGGCGTCCGATCTCTACCGGCAACGGACGAGACTCCTGAGCCGAGCCGGACACGAAGAGTTCACCAGTAGGGCCGACGAGCGTCTCCAGAACGCCGCGGGCCAACTGAGACTCGGCTTCGGTCGCCAAGATCTTGTTGGTCGTCGGTATCACCGTGGACATGGCGGGTAAACCTCCGTAGCAGGAACCCAACCCAGCATACTGACTTTCACTTACAAGTGAAAGTCCTTAGTGTCTCAGCGCTTCCGGCCGGTGCCCATCATTCCGCGGGCGATCTCACCACCGACGGTGATCACCTTGTTCCAGAACGTCGGCGAGCTGAGCACCTTCTCCACGCCGCTCTTGGCTGCCGGACGGCTGGACGTCGTCCGCGGGGTCGCCCGGGTTTGAGCGCGGGCCGCGGCCGCGGCGTCCTTCTCACGCTGCTTCGCTTCAGCCGCGGCCGCCTTCTCCTGGGCGGCGCGGTCAGCCTCGGCAGCTGCCGCGGCGGCACCCTGTTCCAGCTTGCGGGTGAGCATCTCGTAGGCGGAATCCCGGTTCACCGGCTGGCCGTACTTACGCATCATCGCCGACTGGGCGACGCCGCCGGCCATCATCTGCGCCTCCATCGGATCCATCGATGCCTCCGGTGCCCGCATCCGGGTCCAGGCCACCGGAGTGGGGGCACCGTCGGGGTTGAGCACCGTGACGATCGCCTCGCCGATGCCAAGGCTCTGCAACACCTCGGCCAGGTCGTAGCCCGAGTTCGGGTAGGTGGCGACGGTCGCCTTGAGCGCCTTCGCGTCGTTGGGGGTATGTGCCCGCAACTGGTGCTGCACCCGCGAGCCGAGCTGGGCCAGCACCTCCTCGGGGACGTCCTTAGGGGTCTGGGTGACGAAGAAGACGCCGACACCCTTGGACCGGATCAGCCGCACCGTCTGAGCGATCGCCTGCAGGAACGCCTTGGACGCGTCCGCGAACAGTAGGTGCGCCTCGTCGAAGAAGAACACCAGCTTGGGCTGGTCCACGTCGCCGACCTCGGGCAGGTCGTGGAACAGGTCGGCCAGCAGCCACATCAGGAAGGTCGAGAAGATCGCCGGCCGGTCCTGCAGGTTCGGCAGCTCCAGCAGCGAGATGACGCCCTGGCCGTCCGGGGTGGTGCGCAGCAGGTCATGGCTGTCGAACTCGGGTTCGCCGAAGAACTCCTCACCGCCCTGGGTCTGCAGGGTGACCAGCGACCGCAGAATGACGCCGGCGGTCGCCGACGACACCCCGCCCAGGTTCTTCAGATCGGCCTTGCCCTCCTCCGAGGTCAGGTAGGCCAGCACCGAGCGCAGATCTTCCAGGTCGAGCAGCGGCAGGCCCTGGGTGTCGCAGTAGTGGAACACCAGCCCGAGCGTCGATTCCTGGGTCTCGTTCAAGCCGAGCACCTTGCTGAGCAGGATCGGCCCGAACGAGCTGATCGTGGCCCGCAGCGGGACGCCGCCACCCTGGCCGCCGAGCGCGTAGAACTCGACCGGGCAGCCGTGCGGCTGCCAGTCCTGGCCGATCGCGGACGTCCGGGCCAGCAGCTTCTCCGACGACTTCCCGGGGAGCGCCAATCCGGACAGGTCACCCTTGATGTCGGCGGCGAACACCGACACCCCGGCCCGGGCGATCTGCTCGGCCATCAGCTGCAGGGTCTTGGTCTTGCCGGTGCCGGTCGCGCCGGCCACCAGGCCGTGCCGGTTCAGCATGGACAGCGAGATCCGCACCCTCGCGTCGGGCACCGGATCGCCGTCCACCAGGACGCCGAGTTCGATCGCGGGAGTGTCGAAGGTGTAGCCCTTGGTGATCGCGGCTACGTCAGGTGAGGTCGACATGACGTCACTGTAGGGGACGCCTGACAGGCACGACCCGGACGATTTCGTCGAGGCCGGCAAAGTCGCCGGGGTTGGTCGTATAAAGGGCCAGCTCAGCGGCCGCCGCCACTGAGGCGATCATCAGATCGGCGACCCGCCGCCTCGACGTCCGGCCCACTGCACGGACGGCGGCGCTGATCCGGCCGAACATCCGCGCGGCCTCCGCATCGAACGGAATCGGGTCGAATTCGTTCTCGGCACGTTGCAGCACATCGGCGCGTCGTGCACGTTCGGCGCGGGCCTCGGCGTCGTCGCCCTCGATCAGATGGACGCCTGCGGAGAGCTCGGCGAGAGTGACGGCACTGATCGCCACCTGGTCGGGCAACTCGGTCAGATCGATCCCGCGGCGCAGCACCAGAATGTTGGTGTCGAGCAGCCCGCGAGCCATTTCACCGGGCATAGGGATCGTCCAGACCTTGCTCTACCGCGTCCTGATCGGAGCGGAACCGGTCGAGATCGACCATGGGAGCCGTCCGGGACAACTCGGCGAAACCGACGCGCGAAACGAACCGTTGGCGGCGACGCAACGGCACCAGCTCGCCGATCTCCCGGCCGTCGCGGGTCACGGTGAACGTCTGGCCGTGCTCGACAGCGTCCATGATCTCGCGGGAACGCAGCCGCAGATCCCGCTGGCTGATCTCGGGATTCACACTCATCGATCCATCGTAGCAAGCTGTGCTACCTGGTGCTCTGCGGTCGAGGGAGGTCGATCCCGATACACTGCCCCCGTGATCTTCAAGCGTGTCGGCGAGGGCCGCCCCTACCCCGAGCACGGCTATGTGCAGCGGCAGTGGGCCGCGATCGCACCGCAGCAGATCCGGCTCGATCAACTGGTGACCACCAAGCGGACACTCGATCTCGAGCAATTGCTCGAGGAGGATTCGACCTTCTACGGCGACCTGTTCGCCCACGTCATCCATTGGCAGGGCGACTACTACCTGGAGGACGGCCTGCACCGCGCACTGCGCGCCGCGCTGCAGCAGCGGCAGACGATGCACGCCCGCGTCCTGGAACTCAAGTAACCTTGGGCGGAGGCCGAACAAGGAGTTGGTGGGCGTGCGGGAGATCAGCCGGTTTATCAAGACACCGTTGACCCTGCTCGTACTGACTGTGATCGTCGTCTTCGGCGGCGTCTGGGGCTACCAGAACGCGACCGCACAGATCCCTCCCCGGCCCCCCGAGCCGTGCGTGATGACCGACGTCGGCGGCAAGCTGACCCCGAATCACGTCACCCTGCGGGTGCTGAACGCGGGGCTGCGCGGCGGCCTGGCGAAGCGGGTCAGCAGCGCGATGCGTTCCTACGGGTTCAACATCCTCAAGGTCAACAACACCGATCAGCGGCTCACCAACACGGTGATCGTCGGCAACTCCGCCAACGATCCCGAAGTCATCCTGGTGGCGGGCTTCTTCAAGAACGCCACCACGCAGGGCGATGGCCGCGTCGATCATGTCGTCGACGTCCTGCTCGGCGACGACTACGCGGGGCGGCTGACCAACCCCAAGCAGTCCGTCGCGGTGAGCGGCCCGGTCTGCCTGCCGACCATTCCGGGTTCGAGCACCAGCGCCGTCCCGACGCCCGCGCCGACCCACTCCTGAGGCGCGCTACTCGGCCGATTCCTCCCGCCAGCGGGACAGCCGGCCACCGCGTCCGACCTGCTTGAACCGGGTCTCCACCTTGTAGCGGTACCTCGACGGGACCACCACCAGCAGTTCGTCCCCGGCCCGGATCACGTCGCGCGAACCGGGCGCGAACGGCGTCCCGTCACGAATGATCAGCGACACCACCGTGCTCGGCGGCAGCCGCAACTCGAAGATCGTCACCCCGTGCAGATGGGAGCCGGCCGGCACCTTGATCTGCATGAAGTCGGCCTGGATCTTGTCCAGCGGCGCCACCTCGACCTCGATGTCGACGGCGTCGTCACCGGTGGTCACACCGAGCTTGCGGGCCACCCAGCCCAGCGTCGGCGCCTGCAGCGTGGTGTAGACGACGACGAACACGAAGACCAGGTCGAACAGGTCACGAGCCTGCGGCAGCGGCGACGCCAGCGGCACGGTCGCCATGATGATGGGGACGGCGCCACGCAGGCCCGCCCAGGACAGGAACGCCTGTTCTCGCCAGGGCACCCGGAACCAGACCGAACAGATCGCCACCGACAGCGGCCGGGCGATCACGGTGAGGAACAGGCCGGCGGCCACCCCGACGATCACCACCTGGGGTGAGAACCGCTCCGGGTGCGCGAGCAGGCCGAGCATCACGAACAGACCGATCTGGGCGACCCAGCCGACGCCCTCGGCGAAGGACTTGGTGGCGTTGCGGTGCGGCAGGTCGGCGTTGCCCAGCACCATGGCGCAGATGTAGACGGCGGCGAAACCGGACACGTGCAACATGCCGCCGGCCCCGTCCGCCAGCAACGCCCAACCCATCGCGCCCAGCGGATACAGGCCGGACGCCGGCAGCGCGATCGTCTTCAACACCCGGGCACCGACCCAGCCGATGACCAGCCCCACCGCCAGGCCGCCCAGCAGTTCGAAAGCGACCATGCCGAGGATCTCGCCGGGGCCCTCGGTGCTGTCGCCCAGCGCCCACGCGGTCGCGGCGGTCACCAACAACACGACAGGGGCGTCGTTGAGGCCCGATTCGGCCTCCAGCAGGGCGCGCATCCGGCCCGGGATCGGCACCCGGCGCAGCACCGAGAACACCGCGGCCGAGTCGGTCGGCGCCGTGATGGCTCCCAGCAGCAGCGAGGTGGCCAGGTCGAGGCCGAGCACGAAGTGCCCGAACAGGGTCATCGCGACGATCGAGGTGCCGACCCCGACCGTGGCCAGCAGTCCGGCCAGCGTCAGCACCGATTTGATCTCACGCCATTTGGTGGTGAAACCGCCCTCGGCAAGGATCAACACCAGGGCGGCGAAGCCCAGATCGTGGGCCATCGAGGCGTTGTCGAAGTCGACCCAGATGCCCACCCCGACGCCGAGGAAGAGGAACAGCAGCAGCGAGGGAAGACCCAGCGAACTCGACAGACGTGCGGCACCGAGAGCGGCGAGCAGCACTGCGGCCCCGGCCAACAGCACCACGTCGAGGCTCAAGGGTCCACCCTTTCGTCGGGCCCTATTTTATTGAACCTCGAACTGGATCGTGGCGTTGTCCGGGGCCGCGCCCGAAGGTTGCGGGGTCGGCGCGATGTCCGCTAAGCGAAGATGTCCCTGGCTTTGGCGGCTTCGGCGACCGCGTCCAGGTCGCCACCCACCTGGGCGGTGACGGCGGCCGCGACCGCGCCCTCGACCAGCGGGCCGGGGCAGAACCGGACGACGTCGCCGTCCACCACCTCGAGCACCGCTTCGACGGTCATGTCCGCCGAGCCGAGGTCGGTGAGCAGCACCACCTGATGGCCGGCCCCGGTCAATTCCTCAACCGCGGAATAGATGGCGTCGAAGGACGTTCCGATGCCGCCGTCGTCGGTGCCGCCGGCGGCCCGGAACTCGATGTCCTTCGCCATCTGCTGGGCCAGCTCCACCACGCCCTGGGCCAGCTTGGCCGAATGGGAGACGATCACGAAAGCGATGCTCATTGGTTCCTCTCAGTTGGCCGCTTCGGCGGCATCGGCGGCGGCACCCAGCAGGTAGGACGTCGAGGTGGCACCCGGATCCTGGTGACCGATCGAACGCTCGCCCAGGTAGGACGCCCGGCCCTTGGTGGCCTGCATCGGAATGGTCTCCTCGGCACCCTTCGCGGCGGCATCGGCCGCGGCCCGCAACGCCTCGGCCGGGCTCTGACCCGCCTCCGCGGCGGCCCGGGCGGCGGCGATCGCCGGCGTCCAGGCGTCGACCATGGTCTTCTCGCCGGTGGTCGCCTTGCCACGGGCCACGATGCCCTCCAACGCCGCCGCGCAGATGTCGGCCACCGAGGCGGCGTCCAGATCGCCCTCGGCCGCCTTGGCCGCCCGCATGAACGCGGTGCCGTAGAGCGGGCCGGCAGCGCCGCCGACCTTCGACATCAGGGTCTGCGCGACCAGCTTGAACACGCCCGCGACGTCCTCGGGCGGATTCTCGTCGAGCCGCTGCACCACGAAGGTGAAACCGCGCGCCATGTTCTCGCCGTGATCGCCGTCACCGATGGCGCGATCGAGGTCGATCAGCTCCATCCGGCGCTCGGTCAGCAGGGCCGAGGACCGGCGCATCCAGTCCTTGGCCCATTCCACGTCCAGATTCGTCATTCAGACACCCCTCCTGAGAGCGACAGTGTTGACCGGTGCGTCCCACAGCGCGGTGAGTTCGTCGTCGAGCTTGAGCACCGTGAGGGAGCATCCTTGCATCTCCAGCGAGGTGATGTAGTTGCCCACCAGCGAACGTGTCACCGTCAGGCCGGCCGCTTCCAGCCGCTCCCGGGCGTGGTTGTAGACGATGTACAGCTCCGATTCCGGGGTGCCGCCCATGCCGTTGACGAACAGCAGCACGTCGTCGCCGTCCAGCTTCAGGTCGGCCAGGATCGGGTCGATCAGCTGATCGGTGATCGCGTCGGCGGGCGCCATCGGAATGCGGTGCCGTCCGGGCTCGCCGTGGATGCCGATGCCGATCTCGACCTCGTCGTCACCGAGCTCGAAGGACGGCTTGCCGGCGTGCGGCACCGTGCAGGCGGTCAGCGCGACGCCCATCGAACGGACCTGGCCGATCACCTTCTCGGCGACGGCGGTCACGGCGTCCAGGTCGTCGCCGCGCTCGGCGGCGGCACCGGCGATCTTCTCCACCAGCACGGTGCCGGCGACGCCGCGGCGGCCGGCCGTCCAGGTGGAGTCCTCGACGGCGACATCGTCGTTGACCACGACCGCCTTGACCTTGATGTCCTCCATCTCGGCCATCTCGGCGGCGGTCTCGAAGTTGAGCACGTCGCCGGTGTAGTTCTTCACGATGTGCAGCACGCCCGCGCCGCCGTCGACGGCCTTGGTGGCCTCCAGGATCGGGTCGGGCGTCGGCGAGGTGAACACGGCGCCCGGCACGGCGGCGTCCAGCATGCCGAGACCGACGAAGCCGGCGTGCAGCGGCTCATGGCCGGAACCTCCGCCGGAGACCAGGCCGACCTTCCCGCTGACCGGTGCGTCGGCCCGCACCACATAGTCGGGATCGAGGTGAACGGTGACCAGTTCGGCGTTGGCGGCCGCGAATCCCTTGAGCGTCTCGGTGACCACATCCGCCGGGTCGTTGATGAGCTTCTTCATTGAACACTCCCTGTTCGTCGTGCCCGCGGACCCCCGACCGCGGGCGGCGCCCAAGCGACGCCTGCACCCCAACTCTGCCCCTTGTCGACGCCTCACGAAAGGGAAACGGCGAAGCGCCGTCCGACTTGGTCGGACGGCGCCCGCCGGAACCCATTCGGGGTCGGGTCACTTGCCCCAGATGGCCTTGTACGCCTCCTGGTAACCGGACGGATCCCAGTAGTTCTCGGCCGAGGCATTGTCCTTGGTCGACACGTGGATCTGCGGCACGTAGCCGGACGCCTTCTCACCGGCGAAGGCCCGGTTCAGTTCGTCGACGATCTGCCAGCCCTCGGAACGCAGCGGCGAGGGGACGGTGGCCGACTGGAAGTCGTCGTTGCGGATCCGGGTCAGCGCCGCGGCGTCGCCGTCACCGGCACCGACGTTGATCGGTGCGGTGGCCGAGGTCCGGCCGGACTGCCGGAAGGCGGCGGTGGCGTTCTCGAAGTAGACGTCGTTGATCGCCACCGAGTAGGTCCACTTGTCGCCCAGGCTGCTGAGCAGCGCACTGGTCTCGGTGGGCATCCGGTTGGCCACGTCGGCGAGCGGGATGTTGGCGTATTTGAGCACCTCGACCGACGAGCAGGTCTGGAGCTCCTTCTGGATCATCTGGCTCTTGCCCTCGGCGAACGGGATCGACGAGTCGGTGAAGATGACCACTCCGGCGACGCCGTTGGAGCGGGCGATCACGAACTGCGCGCTGATCTTGGCGACGTCCTCGACCTTGGTGGTGATGTTGCTGAACAGCTTCGGCTCATCGCTCGGGCCGGGGGTGGCCAGCGCCTGCCAGCCGACCAGAGGAATCTTCGCGGCGTTGGCCTGGCGGACCTGGCTGTCGGTGGTCTTCGGGTCGAAGCCGCCGAGGATGATGCCGTCCGGCTTGAGGGTGAGCGCCTGGTTGAACGCGCTCAGGATGCCCGACGGGGTGCCCTGGCCGTCGATGACCTTCAACGTCCAGCCGATCGCGGTGCTGGCGTCGGTCAGGCCGGCGGCCACACCGGCGACGCCAGGGTTCTGCATCGACTGGGCGACGTAGACGATGGTCTTGCCGGTGGTCGCCTTCGGTCCGGTGGTCGGGCCGTCCCAGGGCTGGTCGGCAGCGGACGCCTTCTCGACCGCCGCCTTGGCGTTGGCGACGACGTCGGCGCACTCGGCGGGTACGGCGACGGTGTTCTCGGCCGTGGCCCGGATCGCGTCGGACCCGCGTTCGCACCCGGTCAGGGCGAGCGCGGCGCCGAGGGCGAGCGCGCAGCCGGCGACCAGCGGCCTGCGGAATGGTGATGCCATGGTGAGCCTTTCGTGCAAGGAGCGAATCTGGTCAGGAGGTCGGCGGGACGTCGTCGGAGTCCACCGCGGGTTCGATGTCGGGCGCGGCCGAGGTGTGCGGACCGACGGTGTCGGTGAGTTCGGAGTCCGCCGACCGGGCCCCGGTGGCGCCGGTAGCGGGCGCCGCGGTGTCCACGGCCTTGTTGGCGGCGATGCCGGCCAGGATCTTGCGACGGGCACTCAGCCCGGCCAGGCCGACGGCGATCAGCAGCGTGACGCCGTTGAACAGCGGGTTGACCCAGAAGTTCGCGCCCAGCTGGCCGATGCCGGCCAGGCCGATCGCCAGGGTGACGACGGCGACG
Source organism: Micropruina sp. (assembly GCF_047606365.1). Taxonomy (GTDB): domain Bacteria; phylum Actinomycetota; class Actinomycetes; order Propionibacteriales; family Propionibacteriaceae; genus Micropruina. The sequence goes on from NZ_JASGEN010000030.1 coordinate 29,813, forward strand.
ATGGTGCCGCCCGCGTTGGGCCGGCCCGGCTTGATCACCGTCGAGCCGAGCAGCGCGGCGACGAACGCCGGCAGCATGTATTCCGAGCCGACCGACGGGTTGCCGATCTGCTGCTGCGAGGCGAGCAGCACCCCGGCCACGCCGACCAGGAACGAGCAGGAGGCGAACGCGTACACCGAGTAGCGCTGGGTGGGCAGGCCGATCAGGTCGGCGGCGCGCTGGTTGGAGCCGAGCACGTAGAAGTAGCGGCCGAGCGGCAGCCGCTCGAGCACGATCCACAGGATCACCGCGATGACCGTGACGTACCAGGCCGCGACCGGGATGCCGATGAACTTGGAGTCGTAGAGGTCGGTGAAGCCGAACGGCAGCCGCTCACCGGTGGGCACCACACGGGCACCGTTGGTGACGGCGCCGGTGATCGCGTAGAGCACCGAGCCGGTGCCCAGGGTGGCGACGAAGGAGTCGATCTTGCCGAGCTCGACCAGCAGGCCGTTCACCACGCCGACCAGGGTGAGGATCACCAGCACGATCAGTGCGGCGAGGATCCACTGCACCCCGTTGACCACCATCACCATCATCAGCACGTGGGCCAGGCCCAGCGCGTAACCGATGGAGACGTCGAATTTGCCGGTGGCGATCGGGATCATCGCACCCAACGCCAGGATCGCCGGGATCGAGTTGGCACCCAGGATGGCGTTCAGGTTGGTCTGGGTGAGGAAGGTGCCCGGCATCAGGATGGCGAACACGATGAACAACAGGACGGCCAGGACGAGCAGGCCGTAGGTGCCGACGAACGAGCCTCCGCCGCGGCGCTTGGCCGGGCGAGCGGGCGCGGCTGGTGCTGCTGTGGTCATTGCGGTGGACTCCCTCGTCAGTTGGTGGCAAGCAGGTTGGCGCCGGAACTCGCGGCGGTGAGTTTGCCGACGGTGAGATCGTCGCCGGCCAGTTCTTCGGTCATCCGCCCTTGGACGAAGACCAGGGCGCGGTGCGCGACGCTGGCCACCTCCTCGAAATCGGTACTGACCATGACGACGGCCAGACCTTCGTCCAGCGCGTCCTCGAGCAGGCGGTAGATGTCGGCCTTCGCGCCGACGTCGACGCCCGCGGTGGGCTCTTCCAGCACGATCACCCGGCGGTTGGCCGATAGCCAGCGGCCGACCATCACTTTCTGCTGGTTGCCGCCCGACAGCGTCGCGATCGGCGCCTCGGGGTTGGGCGGCAGCACGCCGTAGGTCTCGGTGAGCTCCTCACCGAGCGCGGCGTCCTTGCTGGGGCTGTTCCAGCTGAGCACCGACATGCCGCGCGGCCGCAGGTTCGCCAGGAAGTTCTCCCGGACGCTCATCTCGGGCGCCATCCCCTCCTCCATCCGGTTGGAGGTGACGAAGCCGACGCCGCGATCGACCGCGGCGGCCGGCGAAGCCGGGGCGTACGGCTGGTCATCGAGGGTCAGCGTGCCGCCGTGCATCGGGAAGGCACCGCCGATGGCGCGTCCGAGCTGGACGTGGCCCGCGCCGGTCAGGCCGACCATGCTGACCACCTCGCCGGCATGCACCTTGAAGCTGACCGGACCGGCCGGACCGGCCAGCACCCGATCGCCGGCCAGCACCACCGGACGGGTTTGGGCGTTGAAGCGGGACTTGTAGCTCTTGGGTTTGCTGCCGACGATGTCGACGATCAGGTCCTGCGGGCTCTTGTCCTTGATGCCGCCGGCATGGATCAGCCGTCCGTCGCGGAAGACGGTCACCGAGTCGGAGATGGCGAACACCTCGTCGAGCCGGTGCGAGACGTAGATCATGCCGCAGCCACGGTCGCGCAGGTTCTTCAGCACCTCGAACAGCCGCTCGGAGTCGGCGGCCGGCAGCGAGGCGGTCGGCTCGTCGAGCACCAGGATCGGCGCATCGGCCGAGAGCGCCCGGGCGATCGCCACCAGGGACCGGTCGGCCCGGGTCAGGTCGGCGATCAGCGTCTCGGGGTCGACGTCGAGTTCGACCAGCGCCAGCGCCGCCTCTGCGCGGCGTCGCACCTCGCGCCAGCTGATCAGCCCCCCGCTGCGCGCATAGGTGGTGCCGAGTGCGACGTTCTCGGCGACGCTCATCGCCTCGACCAGGCCCAGGTCCTGGTGGATGAACGCCATCGCCTGCGTCGCCTCGGGCGTGCCGAGCGGGTGACCCTGCACCCGGACGTCGCCCGAGGTCGGCGGGTAGAGGCCGGACAGCACCTTGATGAGCGTCGACTTGCCCGCACCGTTCTGCCCCAGCAGCGCGTGGATGCTGTGCGGTTGCAGGGTGAAGTCGACGCCTTTGAGCGCTTGCGTCGCGCCGAACTGCTTGACCAGGCCCTTGATCTCGATCAGGGGAGCATCAGTCATTGGATCCTCAACTCTGAGTGAAAGCCAACATTTTGGACTGTGACCAAGATTCTGGACCAGGTTCAGACGCGAGGCAAGCGTTTCGAGAGATTCACGTCCAGTTCTGGCGCGGAATTTTTCTCAGCGGGCGCGGCGGGGTTCTCAGAAAGTGCGGCCGGCCAGCGGGTTGCGGAACAGCTCCGCCAGCCGGCTCAGCTCGGCGACCACCTCGGCGGTGGACAACTCCGAGGCGCGCTCCCGGGTCAGGGTGGAGCTCACCGCGAGTTCGGACGGCTCGTCCGGCGCGTTGCGCACCGGGACCGCGTAACAGACCTGGCCGAGGTTGGTCTCTTCGTCGTCGATCGCATAGCCCCGCTCACGCACCCCCTCGAGGTCGCGCAACAGGTCGGGCAGCGCCTGGATGCTGCGCTCGGTGTAGCGGGGCAGCAGGCGTCCGCGGAAGCGGTCCTCGACCGCCTCGGCCGGCAAAGTGGCCAGCATCGCCTTGCCACTTGCCGTGATGGACGCCGGGAAGCGGTCGCCGATGCCCCCGGTGACGCGACGCGGGCGTCCGGTCGCCTCGTAGCGGGCCAGGTAGATGACGTCGGTGCCGTCGAGCAGCGCCAGCCGGGCCGCCTCGCGCGAGACGATCGGCAGCCGCCGCACCTCGGCGTAGAACTCCTCCAGGTCGTCCACCGTCGCCAGGTAGTCGGCCGCCAGGCCGAGGAAGCGGCGGCCCAGTCGGTAGCGGCCGTCGTGCTTGCGCACCATGCCCTCAACCTCGAGCACCGAACACAGCAGCGCGGTGGTGGACTTCGCGATCCCGGTGCGGGCGGCGATGTCGGTGACCGTGAGGCCGGCCTGCCCGGCACCGGCGAGCAGGTCGACGATGGTCATCGCCCGCGTCAGAGCCGGTACCGCACTGCGATCCATCGCACGCCCTTCTTGATCATTATGCTGGATCATCGCCAGAGTAATGGACTACGGTGATGCCGCCAACACCCAACGAAGGGAGTTCCGATCGTGGATGCCGCGCGCGTCACCAACCCACTTGCTCTGCCCGAGGTTTCTCAAGCTGAGTTCGACGAGGTCTTCGAGCAGCTCAAGAGGTGGGGACAATATAGCGAGCCCTCTCGCGGAGCCTGGAGCACAGTGGGCCCCGACAAGGTCCGCGAAGCCGCCGGCCTGGTCCGCTCGGGCCGTACCGCTCAGATGTCACTGCCCTGGAACACGGTCAGCGGGATCGACAACCCGCAGCCCGCCATGCACATGATGGTCGAGCTGGGCGACCGGGAACCGCCGGAGCCGACCTGCAACAAGGACTTCCTCGGCGTCGCCTTCCACGGCAAGGCCGTCTCGCACCTGGACGCGCTGAGCCACATCGCCTACCGGGGCGAGCTGTTCGACGGCAACACCTCCGCCGACGTGGTGAACGCCACCGGCACCGACTTCGGCGACGTGTCCGCGCTGCGCCACCTGGTCACCTGCGGCGTGCTGCTCGACTTCGCCGCCGTCGACGGCAAGGACTGGATCGAGCCCGGCACCGCCTTCCACGCCGAGGACATCCTGCGTGCCGAAGAGGCGCTCGGCGTCCGTATCGAGCCCGGCGACGCCGTCCTGGTGCGCAGCGGCCAGTTCGCCCGCCGCGCCGCGCTCGGCCCCTGGGACGCCGACACCGAGGGCAGCGCCGGCCTGCACGTCGACGCGATGCCGCTGCTCGCCGAACGCGGCATCAGCCTGCTCGGCGGCGACGGCGACAGCGACGCCCGTCCTTCGCCCACACCGGGCATCGGCTCGCCGATCCATGTGCTGGCGATCACCGCGATGGGGGTGCCGCTGCTGGACAACCTCGATCTCGAAGAGCTGGCGGTGGCCTGCCGCGAAGAGGGCGCCTACCGGTTCATGCTGACCGTCGCACCGCTCAACGTGCCGCGTGGCACCGGCGGCCCGGTCAACCCGATCGCGGTCTTCTGATGGCGCGTCCCTTCCGCATCGGGGTCTCCCGGGACTTCCTGGACGGCGACCGCAACGTCTGGGGCGACATCGGTCTCGGCCGGCTGGACCGTCCGGATGTGACCTGGGAGTACCTGCCCGACGACGTCGCCAGCTTCGCCCCCGAGCACCTGGCGCCCTACGACGGTGTTCTGTTCGCGGCACCGGCGGTGACCGAGGCCTCGTTCGCCGAAGGAGTGCCGCGTCCGTTGGTGCTGGCCCGGTTCGGTGTCGGCTACGACACCGTTGACCTGGCCGCCTGCACCAGCAACGCCGTCGCGATCACCATCACCCCGGACGGCGCGCGCCGTCCGGTGGCGACCGCGACGCTGGCGATGCTGCTCGCGGTGCTGCACAACCTGGTCGCCAAGGACGCCCTGGTCCGCGAGCGCAACTGGGCGGAGCGGACGAACCTGATGGGCACCGGCTTGAACGGCCTGACCATCGGCCTGTTCGGGGTGGGCAACACCGGGGGCGAGTTCCTCAGGCTGCTGGCGCCGTTCGACGTGACGCTGATCGGGCACGACCCGTTCTGCCCGCCCGAACGGGCCGCCGAGATGGGCGTCCGGCTGGTCGATCGGGCCGAGCTGGCGGCCGCGTCCGATGCGGTGATCATCATGGCTGCGCTCACCCCGGAGACCTTCCACGCGGTCGATGCCGGCTTCCTGGACGCGATGAAGCCCAGCGCGGTGCTGATCAACATGGCCCGGGGGCCGATCGTCGACGAGGCGGCGCTGATCGACGCACTGAGCTCGGGTTCGATCCGGGCGGCGGGCCTGGATGTGTTCGAGGACGAGCCGCAGACGTCCGGTATCGAGAAGCTGCCGAACGTCACCCTGGCGCCGCATTCGCTGTCCTGGACCTCGGAGATGAGCCTGGGCAACGGCAACAGTTGCGTGGACGCCCTGCTGGCCGTCGCGGCGGGTCAGGCGCCACGATTCGTGGTGAACCGTGATGTGCTGGACAGCCCGGAGTTCCGGGCACGACTGGAGGAGTGGGCATGAAGATCTGTGTGCTGGGCCTGGGCAATATGGGACTGCCCGTGGCGGTCAACCTGGCCCGCGCCGGCCACGACGTGACCGGCGCCAACATCGTCGAGGTACCGGCGGCGTCCGAGGCCGGGGTGGCGGTCTCCACCGACGCCACGGTGGCGCTACAGGACCGCGAGCTGGTCTTCTGCCTGCTGCCCGACCTGCCCTACCTGGAGCCGATGCTGCCGGCCCTGATCGAGGGCGGGACGACGGACCTGGTGGTGATGAGCACCATCTCGCCCAACCGCGTCCGGGAACTGGCGCAGCGCCTGCAGGGCCAGGTCGACGTGATGGACGCCTGCATGTCCGGCGGCGTCGCGAAGGCCGAGGACGGCACCATGTCGATCATGTGCGGCTCGTCGCCGGAGATGTTCGAACGGCTGCGTCCGGTGCTGGACGTGATCGGCGGCACCGTCGAGCTGATGGGCGAGGTGGGCGCCGGTGCGGTGGCCAAGGCCTGCAACCAGATGGTGGTCGCCGGCACCCTGGTGGCGCTGGCCGAGGCGGCGATCGTGGCCAAGGACAACGGGCTGGACGTCGGCCACGTGCTCGACGTGCTGGGTGCCGGGCTGGCGGCGTCCGAGCTGCTGGATCAGAAGCGCGACAAGCTGGCCGCCGAGGACTTCTCGCCCAGCGGCCCGGCGAAGTTCCTGGTCAAGGACCTCACCTTCGCCACCGACAGCGCCGGCGGCCGCGAGCTGCCCTCGCTGAAGGTGTCGCTGGACTTGTTCACCGGGCTGACCGACGCCGGCTTGGGCGACCAGGACAACAGCGTGGTGCTGGAGTACCTGCGCCGGAACAGCTGACCCGATCAACGCAGAAGGTCCGCCCGGGATTGATCTCGGGCGGACCTTCTGGTTTGGCGGTGGCGGTGGTGTGCTGGCTCAGGACATCGGCGACAGATGTCTCACGACATAGGCGACACGTGTCTCAAGACATCGGGGACACGACGCGCTGCGCTGATGCTCGGCCATGTCGAAAGCCCGGCTGGTTATCACTGC
>NZ_JASGEN010000031.1:0-51262 GCF_047606365.1 Micropruina sp.
GTCCGACGATGACGCTCATCGCGTAGTCGAGGTAGGAGCGCTGGATCTCGACGTTCAGGTCGATCTCGTCGGTGCGGGCCTGGGTCGGCTCGGTGCCGGCGTCGTCGTTGCCCTCGACCGGCTCGTCGGGGACGTCGCCGGTGGGATCGTTGTCGATGGGACCGTCAGTCATCGGTCAGTCTCCATTCGTTGTTTCCTCGTCATCCCGGGCTTGACCCGGGATCCCTGCCTCGGGGGATCCCGGCGTTCGCCGGGATGACGGATTGAGGTCATCAGATGTCGAGGAAGCGGACGTCCTTGGCGTTGCGCTGGATGAAGTGCCGCCGCGGCTCGACCTCCTCGCCCATCAGGATCGAGAACATGTTGTCGGCGGTGGCGGCGTCCTCGAGGGTCACCTGCAGCAGCGAACGCTTGTCCGGGTCCATCGTGGTGTCCCACAGGTCGTCGGCGTTCATCTCGCCCAGACCCTTGTACCGCTGGATCGGGTTGTTGTTCGGCGCCGGCAGCTTCTTGCCCGCCGCGAAGCCGGTGTCGCGCAGGGCGTCGCGTTCGGCGTCCGAATAGGCCAGCTCGTGCGGCGCGTTGGTCCAGCGCAGCCGGTACAGCGGCGGCTGCGCCAGGTACACGTAGCCGTGGTCGATCAGCGGCTTCATGAACCGGAACAGCAGGGTGAGCAGCAGGGTGCGGATGTGCGCACCGTCGACGTCGGCGTCGGCCATCAGCACGATCTTGTGGTAGCGCAGCTTGTTGACGTCGAAATCGTCCTGAACCCCGGTGCCGAGCACGTTGATGATCGCCTCGACCTCGCGGTTCTGCAGGATCTTGTCGATCCGCGCCTTCTCGACGTTCAGGATCTTGCCGCGGATCGGCAGGATCGCCTGGATCCGCGGGTCGCGTCCGCCCTTGGCCGAGCCGCCGGCGGAGTCGCCCTCGACGATGAACACCTCGCACTCGGACGGCTCTGTCGACTGGCAGTCGGACAGCTTGCCGTACTGGCCGGTCTTCAGCAGGCCCTTGCGGCTACGGGCGATGTCGCGGGCCTTGCGGGCCGCGATCCGGGCCGACGCCGCCGCCTGCGCCTTGCGGACGATGTCGCGACCCTCGGCCGGGTTCTTCTCGAACCAGTCACCGAGCAGGTCGTTGGTGACCCGCTGGACGAACGACCGGGCTTCGGTGTTGCCGAGCTTGGTCTTGGTCTGCCCCTCGAACTGCGGCTCGCCGAGCTTGATGCTGATGATCGCGGTGAGGCCCTCGCGGATGTCGTCGCCGGAGACCCGGTCCTCGCGCTTCTTGATCAGCCCCCAGGTCTCGCCCCAGCGGTTGACGGTGTTGGTCAGCGCGGCCCGGAAGCCCTCTTCGTGGGTGCCGCCCTCGTGGGTGTTGATGGTGTTGGCGAAGGTGTGCACGCTCTCGTTGAACGACGAGTTCCACTGCATCGCCACTTCGAGGCTGAGCTGCTGCTCGTCGTTGTTGGCGTCGATCGCGATCACCGACGGGTGGATCGTCTCTTTGCTGCCGGTGAGGAACTTCACGAAGTCGATCAGGCCGTCGTCGTAGCGGAAGACGTCGCGCTGCGGCTCGTCCTCCTCATCGGTGCGGCGGTCGGTGCGTTCGTCGATCAGCGTGATCGACAGGCCCTTGTTCAGGAACGCCATCTCGCGGAACCGGGTGGCCAACGTCTCGTAGCTGTAGGTGGTGGTCTCGAAGATGTCCGCGCTGGCGTAGAAGGTGACCGTGGTGCCGGTCTCGTCGGACGGCTCCAGCTGCTCCAGCGGACCGTCGGGGTCACCCAGGGTGAAGCTCTGCTGCCAGTGGTACCCGTCACGGCGGACGTCGACCGTCAGCGAGCTGGACAGCGCGTTCACCACCGAGGCACCCACGCCGTGCAGGCCGCCGGACACCTTGTAGCCACCGGCACCAAACTTGCCGCCGGCATGCAGCACGGTGAGCGCCACCGTGACGGCCGGAATCTTCTCCTTGGGGTGCAGGTCGACCGGGAAGCCTCGGCCGTTGTCGATGACCTGGACGCCGCCGTTGTCGAGCAGCCGGACGATGATCGTGTCGCAGTAGCCGGCCAGCGCCTCGTCGACGGAGTTGTCGACGATCTCTTGCACCAGGTGGTGCAGGCCGCGCTCACCGGTCGACCCGATGTACATGCCGGGGCGCTTGCGGACCGCCTCCAAGCCTTCCAGGACGGTGATCGCGCTGGCGTCGTAGTTGCCGGCCTCGACGGCATGCGCCGCCGCGCCGACCGTGTGGCCACCGGTCGTCGGTTCGCTCACTCAGGTACCCCTCGCTGTTCGGGTCTCACTCACACGAACACCGCCCACAACCCCGGTCTGGGTTCAGCCCAGCGGTACCCGAGGGTGGCGGCGGCGTTCGGAACTCGCCCAGTCTACCCTGTGCACGGCCCCGACCCTAATATCGACGTCCATTTCCGGGTCGATCTGTGGATAGGAGGGCACTGAGCGGCCCTCTGAGCCGATTTCCCCCCGTTCGTAGGCCCCCATACGGTCCCTCGACCTGCGTGGTTCTGAGCCGCATCGAACCCGGACGGCCCCGGTGCCGTCCTAGACTGCGAGCCGTGCCGTCCACCTCGTCGCCCCTGCGGACGCCTTCGTCATCCCGGCGCACGCCGGGATCTCTCCCCGCCCGCTGGCTGCTGGTCGGCATCGTCGTGCTGGCCCTGGCCGGCACCTGGCTGGCCGGCGGCTTCGAGAAGGCCAACGATCGACTCGCCCGGCTGCCGGTGGGCACCGAGGTCGATCTGGGGCCGATGTCGTTCGCGGTGGACCGGGCCCGGGCGCGCCAGCGCACCGACTCCTGGACGGTGTACGTGTTCGGACGCTGCCGCAACAACACCGACGAGCCGCTGGCGTCGACGAAGGACCGGCTGGTGCGCAACGCGTTCTCGATGCAGCATCCGGTGAACCGGCAGGTGACCGGCGAGGCCAGCTTGTTCTTCGGCCCCGGCGAGACCCTCGGCAAGTCCGACGTGCTCAACCCCGGCACCCCGATGGTGCCCTGCACGCTGGTCTTCAACCCGGACGACTTCCCGGCCACCGACTACATCTCGGTCGGTGCCTCGGAACTGGAATGGATCGACGCCAGTCCCACCGGCGAGGGCCAGATGGTCTGGTCGGCAGCCCGAATGGCGTACCGCTTCGAAGTGCCAATCGTCTTGGAACCCGACACTCCCTGAGGGAACCAACACTCACTGGGCCGGGGTCAGCACCGGGTGCGGCGCCGTCCCCCGGTAGGCGGTGACCACCCCGGCCAGCCCCGCCAACGAGCCGGCGGCGTCCTCGGGGATCAGGTAGATCAGCTCGCCGCGTGCCGTCCCGTCCACGCCCGCCGGTAAACCGCAGCCGCTGTCGATGGTCCGCTTGCCCGAGTAGTCCAGTGGACTCACCCCGCTCCAGCGCCGTCCGTCGGCGGCCAGCAGGATCAACGAGCAGTAGCTGCCGTCCGGCGGCGGCCGGTAGTCGATCACCGCGACCGCCCAGAGCGCGCCGGCTGGTGCCGGCTGGTCACCGCGATCGGTGATCAGCATCGAGGTGGTGGTCAGCGAAGCCACCCGCATCGGCATGCCGCCCTCGGGCAATGGGTCGGCCCAGGCCCCCGGTGCGGTCTGCTGCCAGCGCGGCGTGCTCCGGGCGTTCAGGAAGCCCACCCAGCCCACGGTGACGGCCAGCACGGCGAGGAACACCGCACCGGCGACCATCCACTGTCGGGTGCGCGCGTTCACCGATCCACCTCGACACGGCCCCGGGTGGTGCGGACGACGGCGTAGCGATCCTTCTCCATCGACTGCGCGGCGGCGTCCGGGCTGATTCCGAGGTCGATCTCGAGCTGCGGGTCGTAGGCGTAGATCGGTCCCCGGTCCAGCACCGTGAGGGTGAATCCGGCCAGGTCGTCCGGGCTGATCTCGAAGACCACGTCCTGGGTGATCCGGAAGCCGGGCTCGGGCACGGTGATCGGGTCGCGAGCGGCGAAGCTGCGGCCGTTGGATTCGCCGCCCACCGTCCAGTCGAGGCTGCGTCGCTTGCCGTCGGTGGCGATCGTGACGTTCACCGCCAGGAAGATCACCCCGGAGCGGCCGACGAAGAGGTTGTCGGAGTAGAGCGCCTGCCCGATGGTGGACGAGTTGACGGTGATGGTCGAGTCGTAGAGCCGTCCGGGCTTGCCGACGGAGACCCGGGTGGTGTTTTCCTGAGGCGTCTCGCCGAGCCAAGTGTGCAGGCCGATCATCGCCAGGCAGGCGAGCATCGCGATCAGGCCGCCGGCCCACCGCCGGTTCACCGGGACTCCTCGGCGAGGGTCGTCGGCGCTTCGGCTTCGGCTCCGGCATTCGCGGCGAAATGGCCCAGGCAGGCGTGGAAGGCGGTGGCCAGCAGCGCCCACCGCAGCGGCTCGGCGACCGCTGTGACCACCAGGTCGATCGGCGGACCGGCCACCGCCCAGAACGCTGCCGGGTGCCCGCCGAGCAGGCTGTCCAGGCCGCGGCGCAGCAGTTCCTCCCCGGTGCTCAGCACGCCGTAGCAGACGATGAAGGCGGCGAAGAAGGCCGGCCCCACTCCGAGCACCAGTCGCAACGACTGCCAGGTGGGCAGGTACTTGTCGTTCAGGTCACCGAAGAAGGCTTCCTGGACGCCGAGCGCCAGGCTGCGCTCCCGGTCGCCGACTTCGACCCGGCCGCGTCGCACACCGACCCCGACCGGTTGGCCCTGGCGCCACAGGTCGGCGATGGAGACCACCTGGCTGCCGAACACCAGGGCGGCCAGCGCCAGCCAGAGCATCGGTTCCACCACCATCGCGGTCACCCCGGGCCAGATCACGTCCCACCACAACGTGCCGAGCTGCGCCAGCACGTCCGAGATGTCGATGCCGAGGCCGGCGAACAGCTGCTGCAACCCCCAGGACGGGTAGTCCAGCCAGACCCGGAAGGCCCGATCGTCCACCCAGTGCCGCAACCGGACCAGCAGCTGGCGTCCGCTCATCAGCACGATCAGCATGAAGAAGCCCTCGACCAATGCAGCCAGCAGCCCGAGCGGCCGGAACCCGGTGCGTTCGAACCACCGGTCGATCAGCCGTCTGACGACGTACAGCCCGACGATCACCCCCACCAACACCCAGGCACCGACCGCTCCCTGCGGGTTGAGCTGGGCCAGCACCGGACGCTCGAAGGTCAGCCCGCCGAACACGTAGTAGTTGATCTGGATGTCGTTGGCGGCGTCGGTGACCACGTCGAACACCGCGTAGATGCCCAGGAAGGGCAGCAGGGTGAGCGACAGCAGATGCGAGATCGAGGTGTCCCGGGGATCCTCCTCAGGCAGCGGCAGCGCCTGCCTGATCTGCAGTTCCTGCCCGGTGATCCGCAGCCCGATGATGATCGTGGAGAGCCGGACGACGAATCCCAGCGACAGCATCAGCAGCGACAGCCAGGCACTGATGTCCACCACCAACGCCGCCAGCTGCGCGAAGACCCGATACCCCAGCCAGCCCAGCAGCACCACCACGAGCAGCCGCGGCAGCGTCCGCCACCACACCACGGCGGTGGTGGTGACAAGGTGATTCAGGGATCCCGCGAGGGAACGGACGGCCTCCATCGCGAGTGATCCTAACCGGCGGACGGGGTCGTCCCGGTACGCGGGGACGGTTCTTTTTCGTCCCACTTGGTGACCAAAGGAACCGTCCCCACGGTCACTGGGGACGGTTCCTTTGGTCACTTTCAGCCGTAGGTGTCGCGCGGGCCGCGGCCGTCCCGGACGCTGCGCGGGCCGTGTTTCCAGCTCGGGGCGTCCGGGCCCTTGACCACGATCCGGGTCACGGTGCCGTCGCCGAGCTGTTCGTTGAGCCGGGCCACGATGGACGGCGCCAGCATCCGCAGGTTGGTCGCCCAGGCGGTCGAATCGGTGCGCACCCGCAGCACCTTCTTGTCGAAGCCCTCAGGGTGGGAGTGCTCGGCGTTGGTCGGTCCGACCAGGTCGGCCCAGCGGCCCAGCAGGTGCTGCAGGTTGACCTCCCTCGACCAGCCGCGGCTCGTGATCAGCTCGTCGAGGGCCTCACCCAGCGGCTGCGGGTCAGCGGCGTTGCGGGCGGCCGGTTTCGACTTCGGCTTCTTCTTCCGCGGCTGCGGCGCGGACGGCATGCCTTGGGCGTTGCGGGCGATCATCCGGGCCAGGTCGATGCCGGACGGGTCATGCTCGGCCATGCTCCACCTCGCTCGCCTCGTCGATCTCCTTCACCTCGCCGCCGCCGACCTGGAACCGGCGTCCGCCCAGCGCCGCCGGCACATCGGCCGCGACCGCCGCGGTGATCAGCACCTGTTCGGCCTCGGCGACCATGCCGGCCAGCCGCTCGCGGCGCATCTGGTCGAGTTCGGCGAACACGTCGTCCAGGATCAGCACCGGTTCCACGCCGTCGGCCCGCAGCAGGTCGAAGGACGCCAGCTTCAGCGCCAGCGCGAACGACCACGATTCGCCGTGCGAGGCGTAGCCCTTGGCCGGCAGCTCGCCGAGACTCAGCACGATGTCGTCACGGTGCGGGCCGACCAGGCAGACGCCGCGGGCGATCTCGTCGGAGCGGCGTTCCGACATGGCCAGGATCAGCCGGGCCTGCAGTTCCTCGACCGAGGTGTCCGGCTCGGGCCCGATCGGGCTGCGGTAGGCCAGCTGGGCGTCGTTGTTGGTCGGCGCGATCGCCAGATAGGCCCGCTGAAGATGCGGGGTGAGGTCGGCCAGGGTCCGCACCCGGGCCTGGATCAGTTCGGCACCGAAACCGGCCAGCGACTCGTCCCACACCTCCAGCGTGGCGGCCGCGCCGTCCGGGATCGAGCGACCCCGTCCGGACAAGGACTTCAGCAGGGTCGAGCGTTGCCGCAGCACCCGGTCGTAATCGGATCGGACGCCGGCCAGCCGCGGCCAGCGGGTGGTGATCAGTTCGTCGATGAAGCGCCGGCGTTCACTCGGGTCGCCCTTGATCAGCGCCAGGTCCTCGGGCGAGAACAGCACGGTGCGCAACGCGCCGAGCAGTTCCCGCGGCCGGCGCAGCGGCGCCCGGTTCAGGCTGGCCCGGTTCTGCCGTCCGGGCAGCAGTTCGATCTCGAGCAGCAGCTGGCGCGGGTCGTCCAGCCCGGCCTGCACCCGGCCCCGGACGATCGCCCGCTCGGCGGTGTGCCGCACCAGCGGCGCCTCGGACGCCACCCGGTGCGATCCCAGGGTGGCCAGGTAGTCGACGGCCTCGACCAGATTCGTCTTGCCCTGCCCGTTGGCGCCGGTGAACGTGGTGACACCCGGCTCCAGCCCCAGCTCGACGCTCGCGTACGAGCGGAAATCCGCAAGCGAAAGGTGGGTGACAAACACCCCGTCACCTTACGGCAGCAGAGCGGTGCCCTAGTGGCCGCCCTCGCTCTTCACCGCGTGCCCACCGAACTGGTTGCGCATCGCGGCAACCATCTTCATCGACGGGGAGTCCTCCTGTTGCGAGGTGAACCGTGCGAACAGGGCGGCCGCCATGGTCGGCACCGGGACGCCCAGCTCGACGGCGGCGTTCACCGTCCAGCGGCCCTCGCCCGAATCGGCGGCATAGCCCTCGATGCCGTCTAGGTGTGGGTCGGCGTCCAGTGCCCGCACCATCAGGTCGAGCAGCCAGGAGCGGATCACCGTGCCCTCGCGCCACGACTTGAACACCTCGGGCACGTTCGTCACCTCACCGGACGCCTCCAGCAGCTCCCAGCCCTCGGCGTAGGCCTGCATCAGGCCGTACTCGATGCCGTTGTGCACCATCTTGGCGAAGTGCCCGGCGCCGACCTTCCCGGCGTGCACGAAACCGACATCGCCGTCCGGCTTGAGTGCGTCGAAGATCGGCTGGGCCAGCGCCACGTCCTCGTCGGCGCCGCCGACCATCAGCGCGTACCCGTTCTGCAGCCCCCAGACGCCGCCGGAGACGCCGCAGTCGAGGAACCGGATGCCCTTCTCGCCCAGGTTCGCGGCATGCCGGGCGTCGGCGGTCCATTTGGAGTTTCCGCCGTCGATCACCAGGTCACCAGGCTCGAGCAGCCCCTTGAGCTCTTCGACGGTGGCGTCGACCACCTGGATCGGCAGCATCACCCACACCACCCGGGGGCCGGTCAGCTGGTTCACCATGTCGGCGAGCGAACTGGCGTCGCTCACCTCCGGATTCCGGTCGTAACCCACCACGGTATGGCCACCGCGCCGCAACCGCTCGCGCATGTTGTTGCCCATTTTGCCGAGACCGACCAGACCGAGTTCCATGACGTTCCTTCCGCGGGGCGTGCGGTCGCGCGTTCGCGATCCGTCGTCAGGATGTCGCGGACGAACGGTGTTGTCGAGACCCCGCAGGCCTCAGGCGGGGAGCCTCATCAGCATGATCACGTGCCGGTAGTCGGTCTGCTGCTCGCCGTCCAGCTCGTTCAGCGCGGTCAGCAGGCAGGGCTTGCCGGGTGCGGTGAACGAGAAATGCACATACGGGGCGTCCAGCGCCGTCAGCGCGTCGGCGAGGTAGTGCGGGTTGAAGCCCGCCGCGGTCATCGCCAAACCCTGCCCGGTCTCGTCGGTGACCACCGCTTCGAGTGCCTCGACGGCCTGCGCCTGATCACCGGTCGCAGCCTCCAGGGTGATCGTCTGGTCACCGATCAGCATGCGCAGCGACGTGTTGCGCTCTGCCACCAGGGCGACACGCTTCACCGCGGCGATCACCTCGGCGGTGTTGGCCCGCACGCTGACCGTGGGCTGCACGTTCATCAGGTGCCGGACCTTCGGGAACTCGCCGTCCAGCAACCGGGTGGTGATCTCGCGGGTGCCGGCCGCCCCGGCACCTTCGAAGCCGATCAGGCCGTCGCCGTTGCCGCCGCTGGCCAGGCTCAGCGTCACCACTTCACCCGAGGTCATCGACTTGGCGGTCTCGCCGAGCACCCGGGCCGGCACCAGCGCCGCGCCGTCGCCGCCGGAACCGCTCGGCGTCCAGGGAATCTCCTTCAGGGCCATCCGGTAGCGGTCGGTGGCCAGCAGCGACAGGGTGTCGCCCTCGATCTCCATCCGGACGCCGGTGAACACCGGCAGCAACTCGTCGCGACCCGCCGCCACCACGACCTGGGCCACCGCGCGGGAGAAGTCTTCGCTCTTCACCGTGCCGGTCGCCTCGGGCATCGTCGGGAGCGCTGGGTAGTCGTCGACCGGCAGCGTCTGCAGGGTGAACCGCGCGCTGCCGCAGACCAACTCCATCCGCGAGGTGTCAGCGGTGATGTCGACCGGCTTGTTGGGCAGCGAACGGGCGATGTCGGCGAGCAGCTTGCCCGAAACCAGCGCGACACCGTCGTCGGTGACCTGCGCCGGCACACCGATCTGCGCGGACGTCTCATAGTCGAAACTCGACATCACGACCTGACCACCGGAGGCCTTCACCAACAGGCCCGCGAGGATCGGGACGCTGGGCCTGCTCGGCAGGCTACGAGCCGTCCAGGCGACGGCTTCGGCGAGAACATCACGATCGAGACGGATCTTCACGGGGCTCCCTTGCTCAGTACTCCGGACGACGATCATAACGGTGTCGTCCGACAGCTCTTCCACACCTCACGGACCGGCTTACTTTTAGTGTCATTCGACGTGTAACCGTCAGTGGTAGTCATCACTGCTGTGGACACTGTGGATAACGCTTGACAAGCCTTGTCAGACGGCGTTTCGCGGCGGTAGGGGCCTGTGCGTAACTCGAAATCACACGGGTAGTAGTTGCGGACGACTTCGGGGCCGCGAACGCCGTCCACAGCCCACCGCGTTATCCACAGGAGTTCTCCACGGCGGGAATCACCGCGACGAGCGACGTCATTCCGGGCTTGATCCGGGATCTCGCAACCTCATGTCTGCGCGAGCACGGAGATCCCGGCGTCCGCCGGAATGACGAAAGTCCGTCGGGTTGACGAAGAGTCCGCCGGGTTGACGAAGAGCTCGCTGGTCGACGAAGAGGGGTCGGATGACGACGGCGCCCGGTTGGGCAGGAAGCTGTTGCGTCAGCGCTGAACGGCGCGCTGCTTGATCCGGTTGGTGAGCTCGGCGACCTGGTTGAAGACCTTGCGGTCCTCACCCATCAGGTGGCGGATCTTCTTGTTGGCGTGCATCACGGTGGTGTGGTCGCGTCCGCCGAACGACTGGCCGATCTTCGGCAGCGACAGGTCGGTGAGTTCGCGGCACAGGTACATCGCCATCTGCCGGGCGATCACCACGCCCTGGACGCGGCTGGCGCCGCACAGATCGTCGGTGCTGATCGAGAAGTAGGCGGCCGTCTCGGACTGGATCAGGTTCGCTGTGATCGGGGTGTCATCGCCGTGCTGGATCAGATCGCGCAACACCACCTCGGCGAGCGGCAGATCGACCTCCTGGCGGTTCAGGCTGGCGAAGGCCGTCACCCGGATCAGCGCGCCCTCGAGCTCGCGGATGTTGGTGGGGATCTTGCTGGCGATGAACTCCAGCACGTCCGGGCCGGCGGTGAGCCGCTCGGCGGCCGCCTTCTTGCGCAGGATGGCGATCCGGGTCTCCAGGTCGGGCGGCTGGATGTCGGTCATCAGCCCCCACTCGAAGCGGCTGCGCAGCCGGGGTTCCAGGGCCTCCAACGATTTCGGCGGACGATCGGAGGTGATCACGATCTGCTTCTGCGCCGTGTGCAGCGTGTTGAAGGTGTGGAAGAACTCCTCCTGGGTCTGGATCTTCGACTCCAGGAACTGGATGTCGTCGATCAGCAGCACGTCCACGTCGCGGTAGGTGCGGCGGAAGTCCGCCGTCCGGTTGTCGCTGATGGCGTTGATGAAGTCGTTGGTGAGTTCTTCGGTGGAGACGTACTTGACCCGGCGGTTGGCGTGATAGCTGCGCACGTAATGACCCAGCGCATGCAGCAGGTGGGTCTTGCCCAACCCCGACTCGCCGTAGATCATCAGCGGGTTGTACGCCTTGCCGGGCGCCTCGGCGACGGCCACCGCGGCCGCGTGCGCGAACCGGTTGGAGCTGCCGATGACGAAGGACTCGAAGGTGTACTTCGGGTTCAGCCGGCCGCCGGACTGGTCGTCAACCACGATGCGCTCGGCGGGCTGTTCGGAGCTGGTCTCGTCCGGGCCGGCCGGGAAGTCGTCCTCGCTGAGTTCTCCGGCACCGGGCAGCACCACCGTGGCGATGCCGATCGGACGTCCGAAGTAGGTGGTCAGCTGATCCTCGACCCAGCCGCGGAGGCGGGATTCCACCCGGCCGCGGGTGAATTCGTTGGGAACGCTGACGATGACCGTGTTGTCCTGCATGGTGGCCGCATGGGTGCTGCGTAGCCACGCGCGAGAAGGGGGATCGGCTTCCGACCAGACGAACCGCCAGGCGTCCTCGAGATCAACGGGACCGGGAGTCGTGGCCTGATGGTCGGGCACCTGCGCTCCCTTCCCTACGAGGTACTGCTCGATCGACCAGTCATCCACACAAGTTATCCACAGGGTGTGAATGGGAGCACGGCCCCACGGGAACGATGCCGCGTGACAGGTCAACGGAGCGAAACGCTAGTCCGCCCGGGGGCCATCCGCAAACTGATTCCCAGAAAATTCCGACCCTCTCGGCGTGTCGGCTCGACGGCGTCGGAGAGCGCTCGGTTTGCCCAGAGTCGGCCCGGACGCGTAATCTTGGCAGGTCGCTACCAGCGACCCATCGCGTGCGCCCACAGTGGGCGCATCGGTTCGAGAACATTATGCAAGCCAAGCAAGACAGCGAAACTGAACGGGGAGCACTTCCGTGAGCAAGCGCACTTTCCAGCCGAGCAACCGGCGTCGCAGCCGCACCCATGGCTTCCGCCTCCGCATGCGCACCCGCGCCGGGCGCGCCATCATCTCGGCCCGCCGCAGCCGGGGCCGCGCCCGCCTCGCCGGCTGACCAACGCCCGACGAGCCGTCAGGTGCTGGCCAAGGCCGCGCGGCTTCGCACCGCCGAGGATTTCCGCTCCACCATGCGCCGGGGCGTCCGTTGTGGACGTCCCGGCCTGGTGCTGCACATGGTGCGCACCGATCAGCCGCCGTCCCGAGCGGGCTTCGTGGTGTCGAAAGCGGTCGGTAACGCCGTCCGGCGCAACCGGGTGAAGCGGCAACTGCGGCATCTGGTCGCCGAGCGGCTGGCCCGAGCCCCGTTCGAAGTCGATGTCGTGGTGCGGGCACTCCCCCACGCCGGCGGAGTAGCCGCCGACCTCGACTCGGCCTGGACGACGGCCACCCGCCGCCTGGGTGCCTCGTGAAGTCCGTCCTGATCGCCCTGCTCAAGGGGTATCGGGCGGTGATCAGCCCGATTTACGGCCAGGTGTGCAAGTACTACCCGTCCTGCTCGGCCTACGCCCTGGAGGCTGTGACCGTGCACGGCGCGTGGCGTGGCACCGGTCTGGCCCTGCGTCGGCTCGGTCGCTGTCACCCCTGGTCACTGGGCGGTTACGACCCGGTTCCGGGTACCGAGGCCGCTCGGGCCTGGGCCGCTGAGCAGGCCGGCGCCGTCCCCCATGAGTTCCACTCTTCAACCGAATATCGAGGAGCAACGTGATCCCACCGATTCCGCAGATCGTGCCGATGGACCTGTGGGGTGATTTCCTCGGTGCGCTGAACACCATGATGCAGCCGCTGTACCTGGCGGTGTCGTGGATCATGTCCAGCTTCCACACCCTGTACGCCTCGTTCCTCGGCCCCGAGAACGGCTGGTCCTGGGCGCTCGCGATCATCTCGCTGACCGTGGTGATCCGCACCCTGTTGATTCCGCTGTTCGTCCGGCAGATCCGGTCGTCGCGCAATATGCAGATCCTGCAGCCGCAGCTGAAGGCGCTGCAGGAGAAGTACGGCCACGACCGCGAGCGCCTCGGTCAAGAGACGATGAAGCTGTACAAGGAGGAAGGCGTCAACCCGATGGCGTCATGCCTTCCGCTGGTGCTGCAGATGCCGATCTTCATCGCGCTGTACCAGGTGCTGTGGAACGCGTCCCAGGGTCACGCGATCGGCGTGCTGAGCGTCGAGCAGTCCGAATCGCTGCGCAACGCCACCATCCTCGGCGCCAAGCTGTCCGGCATCTTCTGGCCGCTGACCAACGGCTTCGGCGCGACTCAGATCCTCTGTGCCGTGCTGGTGATCAGCATGACCGCGGTGCTGTTCGTCACCCAGCTGCAGCTGATGCGCAAGAACATGCCGCCCGAGGCGCTGACCGGGCAGTTCGCCCAGCAGCAGAAGATCATGCTCTACGTCTTCCCGTTCATGTACCTGTTCATGGGCGTGAACATTCCGGTCGGCGTGCTGCTCTACTGGCTGGTCTCGAACGTCTGGACGATGGTGCAGCAGTACATCCTGATCCACAACAACCCGGCCCCGAACACCCCCGCCTACCTCGACTGGGAGGAGCGGATGCGGGCCAAGGGCAAGGATCCCGACGATCTGGCGCGCAAGCGGGCCGGCAAGGGTCGACGCCAGGCCCCCGCTCAGCCGGCCACCGACACCGGCAAGGTCGCCCGGCAGGGTGGCAAGCCGTCCGACTCGACGCCGTCCGCGGGCGGCAGCGGTTCCAGCTCGAAGGGTGGCGTGCAGCGTCAGCAGGTGCAGCGCCAGCAGCCGCAGCGGAGCAACCGGGCCTCGCGCAAGCAGGGGCCGCCCAAGCCGAAGACCAACCCCGGCCAGGCCTGATCAGGCCCGACAGGAGAGAAACGAAACGATGAGCGACGTGGAAACCGAAACTGAGGTCGCCGAGGCGCCCGCCGGTGAAGAGTCGAACCGGTCGAAGCGCGAGCAGGCCTTGGTGAATGAGGGCGAGATCGCCGCCGACTACCTGGAAGAGCTGCTCGACATCGCCGACCTGGACGGCGACATCGACACCTTCACCGAGGGCGGTCGCGCGCATGTGTCGATCGTCACCGACACCGATCTGCTGGTCGGCCGCGACGGCGAGGTGCTCGAGGCGCTGCAGGAGCTGGCTCGACTCGCGGTGATGACCGAGACCGGGCACCGCTCCCGGCTGATGCTCGATGTGGCCGGTCACCGCGACAAGCGCCGCAAGGAGCTGGAGATCCTGGCCAAGGACGCCATCGCCGAGGTCGTCGAGACCGGTGAGCCCGTCCGGTTGTCGCCGATGAACCCGTTCGAACGCAAGATCGTGCACGACGTCGTCGCCGGGGCCGGCCTGGTCAGCGAGTCCGAGGACGAGGAGCCGCGCCGCCGCGTCGTGGTGCTGCCCAAGAACTGACGCAAGTCGCCAGAACGGCCGGGGGATCACTCCCCCGGCCGTTTTCGTGTTCGCACCGGCTGACTTCAGCGGTCGTGGGACCGGCGGAAGCTCCAGCCGATGAGTAGCACGGCGGTCACAGCGATGCCGAAGCACCACGCGAGCGAGGACCCGATCTGTGCCTCCCCCTGGCCGACCAGCAGGGCGCGGATCGAAACGACGAGCGGGTTCATCGGCTGATGAGTTGCGAGCGGCTGCATCCAGCCGGGCATGGTGGCGATCGGTACGAACGCGCTGGAGAGGTAGGGCAGGAACAGCAGGGCGAAGCCGTAGCTGTTGGCCGCCTCAGCGCTCGAGCTGATCAGCCCGACGAAGGCGAACAAAGCGGTGATGGCAAGAATCCACAGCGCCACCAGTGCGAGCGCGACCAGCCATCCGGTCGCGGACGCGGTGGGCCGGAACCCGATCGCGACCGCCACCGCGATGACGACGGCGGTCGCCACCAGATTGCGGAGCAGGCTCGCGACCACATGCCCGGCGAGCACGGTGGCCGACCGGATCGGCAATGTCCGGAACCGGCGCATGGCGCCGTCGGTGATGTCGCGGTTGACCGAGACCGCGACGCTCGAGGCACCGAAGCCGGCACAGATCAGGATCACGCCGGGCACCACGAAGTCGACGTAGCCATCGGCCTGGATGGCGCCACCGAAGATGAAGGTGAACATCAGCATCAGCATCACCGGCAGTGCGATCGCCATGATGATGCCTTCGCCGTCACGAAGGCTGTGCCTGAGGCTGCGGTCGATGAAGATCGCGGCGGACCGGAAGGCGCCGACGCTGCCGTGGCGGACCGTCGGCGGCAGGGTCCTGGTCGTCGTTGTGGTCATGCCACTGCCTCCTGATGGTCGGTCGCGGACTGGGTGAGGGCGACGAAGGCGTCGTCCAGGGTGGGTGAACGGAGCGTCGCGCGCAGTGCGCGCTCGGCGTCCGGCACTGCACCGAGCGCCGCGTCCAGTGACGCTGCGGTGCCGTCGGTGTCGATGGAGCGGACCTCGGTGCCGTCGTGATCGAGCAGGACGAGTCGCTGCCCGCCGACCGTCGCGGTGAGTTCCGCGACCGTGCCGTCGGCGACGATCCGGCCAGCCCGGAGCACGGCGATCCGGTCGGCGAGCGCCTCGGCCTCGTCCAGCGTCTGTGTGGTCAGGAACACGGTGGTTCCGTCGTCGGCGAGGCGGCGGACGTCGCTCCACACCGAGCGGCGGGCGACCGGGTCGAGCCCGGTCGTCGGCTCGTCCAGGAACAGCACGGCGGGCTGGGTGACCAGGGAGGCGGCGAGGTCGAGCCGGCGCCGCATGCCACCCGAATAGGTGCTCACCATGCGTGGCCCTGCCTGTTCCAGGCCGAACTGTGC
Organism: Micropruina sp.; assembly: GCF_047606365.1. GTDB lineage: Bacteria > Actinomycetota > Actinomycetes > Propionibacteriales > Propionibacteriaceae > Micropruina. The sequence goes on from NZ_JASGEN010000031.1 coordinate 15,634, forward strand.
GAGCAGTTCGTCGGCCCGGCCCCTGGACCGGCGGCCGAGTCCGCGCAGTCGTCCGAACATCACCAGGTTCTCGCGACCGGTGAGGTACTCGTCGAGGGTGGTGTTCTGCCCGGTTGCTGCGATCAGCTGCCGGACCGCCCCCGGTTCACGGACCACGTCGACGCCGAGAATGTGGGCGGAGCCGGTGCTGGGCCGGATCAGGGTGGTCAGGATCGAGACGAGTGTCGTCTTGCCGGCGCCGTTGGGGCCGAGCAGGGCGAATACGCCGCCGCCGATGGTGAGGTCGAGCCCATCGAGAACAGGTTCCCGATAGGTCTTGCCGAGTCCGGCGATCTCGATGGAACCAGCCATGGCCAACCTTTCTGTATGCGACACACACTGTATGTGTGACACACAGTAGGACTGTAACTGTATATAGGCAACACAGTTGCGACATACTGATCAGGAGAGCGAGGTGCGGATGAGTGACGAGGTCTCGCGTCTGGTGGCGCTGGCTTGGGGTGTTGCGGCGGCTCCGCAACGCGGCCCGAAGCGTGAACTCAGCCACGAGCGCATCGTGGACGCGGCGATAGCACTGGCCGATGCTGAGGGTCTGCAGGCGGTGACCATGCAGCGCATCGCCCAGGGTTTCGGATTCACCACGATGGCGATGTACCGCTACGTCGCCTCCAAGGACGACCTGTACCAACTCATGCTCGATGCGGCCGTTGTGGACGAGGCCTGGGCGGTCGACACCGACGATTGGCGGGCCGGACTGGAGCAGTGGGCTCGGATAATCGGTGCCGCATATGCGCGGCACCCCTGGGTCCTCGACCTGCCGGTGTCGATGGAGGCATTGCTGATGCCGGGCCAGATGCGGGCCGTCGACGCGGGCCTCCGCGCGATGCGCACGCTGCCCGGTCCGCTTGAGGGCAAGCTCGCTGTGCTGATGATGCTGTCGGTGCAGGTCCGCGGATTCGCTCTGATGACGCGGGACATCTCCAAGCCCGGGCAGGCCATCAGTGCCGCGACGAAGGACCTGGTGAGAGAAGTCGCAACCAACGGTCGGCTGCCGGATCTCGAGCCACTGGTGGTGGGCGGCAGCTACTTCGGCGATGAGGCAACCGGCGCGGACGATTTCGGGATCGCGCTCGGGTTGCTGCTGCCCGGCATCGAGAGTGCGCTCGCCGGCATGCACGAGGAGCCCGCTCCGCCTGAACGGACGCCGGAGCAGGAACTGGCCGCGGCCGAATCAGAACTGGCGGCCACCCAGGCGCTCCGCAGAGCGACCCAGCGACGGGCGAGTGAGCTGGAGAAGCGGGAGGGCCGACTGCGGGTCGCGCGCGACCGTGCGAAGGCCGTGGTCAAAGAGGCGGCGAAGCTCGCGGCCAAGCAGGCGTCCCGGTAGAAATAGGGCGTGGAGATCGCGCGTGACGTGTTCGGTGACAGCTATCGGTTGGCCGAGCAATATGTCGACATATTGGCAAATCGAGGTGTCGACTGGGGATTGATCGGGCCGCGCGAGGTGGACCGGCTCTGGCCACGCCATGTGCTGAACTCACTGGCCATCGAGCCCATGATCGGCGATGGACGCACGGTGGTCGATGTCGGGTCGGGCGCGGGCCTGCCCGGCATCCCGCTGGCCATCAAGCGACCGGATCTGTCGGTGACGCTGCTCGAACCGCTGCTCCGACGGGCGAACTTCCTCACCGAGGTGGTGGCCGAGCTGGGCCTGGCCGATCGCGTCACGGTGATGCGTGGGCGTGCCGAGGAACACCACGAGCGCTACGACGTGGTCACCGCGCGGGCCGTGGCGGCACTACCCAAGCTGCTGGGTTGGTGCTTGCCGCTGCTGGCGCCGCGGGGTGAACTGCTGGCGCTGAAGGGCGAAAGCGCGGAGCAGGAACTGGTCGAGGCGCAGAAGCTGCTCCGCCGGCGGCGGCTGGGCGGCGAAGTGGTCAAGGTGCCCACGCCCGGCACTGACGAGACCACCTGGGTGGTGCGCATCCGCTGAATCTGTTGGTCGAGCTTGTCGAGACCCTCGGAAGGATCTCGACAAGCTCGATCAGCGGCGTGTGGGTGCGATTACCCAGCCACGCCCGCGCGTAGACGCTCGTCCCCGGTCTGCGGCTGTAGGCTCGGGAACCGAGCATTCGGTCCGACGAAAGCAGGCAGGTAACCCTCGATGGCGTCCGTTTCACGTGGAACACTTCCCCCTCTGATGGGAGCACTGCAGTGACGCAATCCACCGCCCCGCGCCGCGTGGCCTACGACACCGTCGAGTTCACGCCTCCCCCGGCCGAGTTGCCCGACGCCTCCGTTCCACGTGAAACATCGGTGCTCCCCGCGCCGGACTCGCCTCGCGTGATCGTCATCGCGAACCAGAAGGGCGGCGTCGGGAAGACCACGACCGCCGTCAATCTCGCGGCGGGACTCGCCCGCGGCGGCCTCAATGTCCTGGTCATCGACCTCGATCCGCAGGGCAACGCGTCCACGGCACTGGGTGTCGAGCATGAGGCTGGGGTCTCAGGCACCTACGAGGTGTTGATCGACGGCGAGGCGATCGAGCGCCACGTCCAGCCCTGCCCGGACGTCGACGGCCTCTGGGTGCTTCCCGCCACCATCGACCTAGCGGGTGCCGAGATCGCGCTGGTCGACAAGCCCGGACGTGAGAGCCGGCTACTGCGAGCCATCGACCGGCTGACCGCCCGTCACCGCATCGACTACATCTTCATCGACTGTCCCCCGTCGTTGGGCCTGTTGACCCTCAACGCTCTGGTGGCTGCCCAGGAACTCCTGGTTCCGATCCAGTGCGAGTACTACGCGCTGGAAGGCGTCTCCCAGTTGCTGCGCACCATCAACCTGGTCAAGGGCAGCATGAACGATCGGCTGCGGCTTTCGACCGTCGTCCTGACCATGTTCGACGGACGAACCCGATTGTCGACCCAGGTCGCGAACGAGGTGCGGACCCACTTCCCCACCGAAACGCTGACCACCGCGATCCCCCGCTCGGTGCGGGTTTCCGAGGCACCCAGCTACGGCCAGACGGTGATCACCTATCACCAGGCGTCCGCCGGAGCCCAGGCCTATCTGGCCGCGGCCGAAGAGATCGCCCGACGCGGCGCCAAGTAGCCGAACAGCCTCAAGTGAGTGAAGTGAAAGGACGACGATGACCGTCACGAAACCGCGTTCCGGACTGGGTCGGGGCCTCGGCGACCTGATTCACCGCACCGATCCGGAGCTGGAACCGCAGCGGCCCGAGCCGCTGGCGGTCGAGCCACCCGAGGGTTCGTATTACGCGGAACTCCCCGTCGACAGCATCCGTCCCAATCCCAAGCAGCCGCGCCAGGTGTTCGAAGAGGACGCGCTGGACGAGTTGGTGGAGTCGATCCGCGAAGTCGGGCTGCTGCAGCCGATCGTGGCGCGCCCGTTGGGCGAAGATCACTACGAGTTGGTGATGGGGGAGCGCCGGCTGCGGGCCAGCCAGGCGGCCGGTCTGGCCACCATTCCCGCGATCGTGCGGCCGACGTCCGAGCACGACCTGCTGCGGGACGCCCTGCTGGAGAACCTGCACCGCGCGCAACTGAATCCGCTGGAGGAGGCGGCTGCGTATCAGCAGCTGCTCACCGACTTCGATTGCACGCAGGAAGAGCTGTCCACCCGGATCAAGCGCAGCCGTCCGCACATCAGCAACACGATCCGGTTGCTCCAGTTGCCGGCGCCGGTTCAGCGTCGGGTCGCCGCGGGCGTGCTGAGCGCGGGTCACGCGCGCGCGATCCTCGGTCTGGGTGATCCGCTGGCCATGGAACGGCTGGCGCAGCGCGTGGTGGCCGAGAACCTCTCGGTGCGTGCGGTCGAAGAGATCGTCGCTCTTGGTGACGGACGCGAGCCCAAGGTTCCCCGGCAGCGGATCGCCCGCGAACCGAGCGAGCGGGCGTGCGGCCTTGCGGAGCGCCTGGTCGAACGCCTCGATACCCGAGTCAACGTGGTGATGGGCGCCAAGGGACGCGGTCGGATCGTGATCGACTTCGCCAACGACGACGACCTCGGACGCCTCGTCGAACTCTTGGCCTGATCAGTAGCCGAAAACACCGTCATCCCGGGCTCGGCCCCGGGATCTCTTCCCGCGAGCCACCGCCAAGGTGTCCAAAGGAACCGTCCCCGGTGTCCAAGAGAACCGTCCCCGGTGTCCAAAGGAACCGACCCTGGTGTCCAACGGAACCGTCCCCGGTGTCCAAAGAACCGACCTATTTCCCAGCGATTTATCTATAAGAATACTTGTCGACAAATCGCCTTGTAGCGAGGCTGCTCGGCGGGACGGCGGCGCCATCGCCGGCGATCGCGGGTAGCCTCGGCAGGGTGATCACCGCCGAAGATGTGCCTGCTGTTCGCTCCGCCCTGCTGCGTTATCGGGTGATGGCCTGGATCGTCGGCGTTCTGCTGGTGGTCCTGGTGTGCGTGGGCGTTCCGATGAAGTACTTCGGGCACAACGACACCGTGGTGACCTGGACGGGTGTGCCGCACGGGTGGCTCTACCTGCTGCTGCTGATCACCGCCTACGACCTCGGCCGCCGGGTGAACTGGCCGTGGCTGCGGCTGATCCTGATCGCGTTGGCCGGCACGGTGCCGTTCCTGTCCTTCGTGGCCGAGCGTTACGCGACCAAGGACGTCCATCGGCGGCTGGCCGAGGCAGAGAGCGGGGGAGTGGTCGGCGACGACCAGCCCGAGGTGCAGACAGCAGAGGGTTAGGCGTCCCTACCGATGCCCATGCCGCTGGTGCGGGCGCCGCGCTTGCCCATGCTGTGGGCGATCTTCCAGGTCATTCCGAGCGCGAACAGTGCGAACACCCACCACTGCAGGGCGTAGCCGCTGTTGCGCCACGAGCCCTCGCCGTCCGGAAGGGTGACGGACGCCGGCGCCAGCCCCTGCTGCCCGGACTCGGTCGAGTCCAGGGTGATGAAGCCGGGCATGAGCGGTTCGTCCCAGAGCTGCGCCAGCTGTGGCAGCCGGACGGAACCGAGGTTATAACCCCTAGCCAACGAGTGATCGGCACCGGGTTCGGAGGGCAGGAAGATGCCGGTCTGGGCGTGTTCGCCACTCGGCGGGGCAGGTGCGTCGGCTCCCTGAGGGATGGTGCCGCGCACCACCGGGAGCACCCGTCCGTCGGCCAACTGCAGCGCCGACAGCACCCGGACCACCCCGTCGGCGCCGAGCACCCGCTCCTGCTGATCGGGCAGATAGTGCCCAGAGACACTGGTGGGCTTGCCGTAGATGTCGCCGACGGTGCCGTCGGCCGCGACGAAGTCGAGCAGCGGCACCGGCGCCTGCTGCGCGCGTGCCTGTGCGGACGCGTTGCCCTGGTCGGTGAACACCTGCAGCTGCCACAGCCCGAGCCAGGTCATCACCACCGCCGCCACCACGCCGGCGAGCAGCACCAGCGCCTGTTTCACTCGTAGCGGCATCGTTCAGCCCCGGACGCCGGACGGGCCCCGGCGGTACGCCTGCCGGACGAGCGCGGCGCACAGCCGTCCGAAGTCCTCGCCGGCCGCTTCGACCGCCAGCGGCACCAGTGACGTCTCGGTCATGCCGGGGGAGACGTTGGTCTCGATGAACACCGGGCCGTCGGCGCCGACGATGATGTCGGTGCGGGACAGATCGCGCAGCCCCAGCTGGTCGTGCACCCGTAGCGCCAGCTCCGCGCAAGCTCGTGCGACCTCGTCGTCCAGCTCGGCGGGGCAGATGAACCGGGTCTCGCCGGCGGTATAGCGGGCGGTGTAGTCGTAGACCCCGGACCGCGGCCGGATTTCCACCGCGGGCAGGGCACGTGGCCCGTCACCGGTGTCCACCACGGTCACGGCGACCTCGGTCCCCTCGATGAACTGCTCGATGACCGCCATCTCGCCGTAGGCGTACGCCGCCACCATGGCCGCTGGCAGCGCCTCGGCCACCGACACCTTGGTGCAGCCGAGCGCCGAGCCGCTGCGGTTCGGCTTCACCATCAGCGGTAGTCCGAGCCGTTCCACGAGCGCCGCGACCAGGGCCTGCGCGCCGAGTTCACGGAAGACCGAGTTCGGCAGGGCGACCTGGGCCGGCTTGGAAACCTCCAGCAGCGGCGTGCAGATCGACTTGTCGAAAGCCCGCTGCGAGGCCGGCCCGGTCGACCCGACATAGGGGACGCCGAACAGGTCCAGCACTTCGCGCAGCGAACCGTCCTCACCGTCGCCGCCGTGCAGCACCGGGAACACCACGGCGTCCGGGGTGGAGGCGAGCAGATCGGCCAGCCCGCGGGTGACGTCCGCCTCGATCACGCTCAAGCCCTGGTCACGCAGCGCTTGGGCGACCCGGCGTCCGGATCGCAGCGACACGTCGCGTTCGTGGGAGAGTCCTCCGGCGAGGACGACGACGGTGCCCGGTTGGCTGCTCATGACTGATCCTCAGGTGATGTCCGGTGCGGGACCGGCGGTGACGTCGCGGTACAGGTGTTCGCCGGCACTGATCCCGAAGGTGTGCAGGGTGTCGAGCTCGTCGCGCAGCACCTCGCCGAGCCGGCGGGTGCCCTCGATGATCCGTTCCGGGGTGGGGAAGCAGTAGGAGAGTCGCATGTTCCGGCTGCCCATCCCGTCGGCGTAGAACGCGGTGCCGGGCACGTAGGCCACCCGGGCCGACACCGCCCGGGGCAGCATCGCCTGCGAATCCAGCCCTTCCGGCAGGGTGACCCAGACGAAGAAGCCGCCGGTCGGGTGCGTCCAGGTGCTGCCCTCGGGCAGGTTCTCGGCCAGCCCCTGCAGCATGGCGTCGCGGCGCGCCCGGTACATGTCGCGGTACACCTGGATCTGGCCGCGCCAATCGAACTGATGCAGATAGGTCGAGATGGCGAACTGGCTGAACACCGGCGGCGCCAGCGTGGCCGACTCCTGTGCCAGGGTCAGCTTCTCCCGGACGGCGTGCGGCGCCAGCGCCCAGCCCACCCGGAAACCGGGCGCGAAGGTCTTCGAGAACGACCCCAGGTACACCACCCGCTCGGAATCCATCGAACGCAGCGCCGGCAGCGGCTCGCCCTCGATGGCGAGCAGCCCGTACGGGTTGTCCTCGACGATCAGCAGGTCGAGCTCATGGGCGATCGCGATCAGCTCGCGTCGCCGCTCGATGGTCTGCGTGACGCCGGTCGGGTTCTGGAAGTTCGGGATGGTGTAGAGGAACTTGATCCGCTTGCCGGCGGATCGGCAGGCGGCCACCGCCTCGCGCAACGCCTGCGGAACGATGCCGAACTCGTCCATCGCGACGTGCACGACCTGCACCTGGTAGGCGCGGAAGGTGCCGATCGCGCCCACATAGGACGGCGCCTCGGCCAGGATCACGTCGCCCGGGTCACAGAACACCCGGGTGACCAGGTCGAGGGCCTGCTGCGAACCGCAGCTGACCACCACGTCGTCAGGATGGGCGGCGATCGCCTCTTCGGCCATCACCTGGGTGATCTGTTCGCGCATGAACGGCTCACCCTGGCCCGAGCCGTACTGCATCGCCTGGGTGCCGCGCTCGCGGATCAGGGACGAGATCGCCTCACCGATCGCTTCGCGGGGCAGATCGGCGATGTTCGGCATGCCGCCGGCCAGCGACACGACCTCGGGCCGGTTGGCCACCGCGAACAGGGCCCGGACGGCCGACACGGTGAGCCCGTGGGTGCGCTCGGCATAGGTGTCGATCCACGGATCGAGCACCGTGTCACGACGTTGAACGGGTTCCGGCAGGCTCACCGCGCCAGCTTATCCAGCTGCCTAAGATGAACGTGACTTCCGTGCCCAGGTGGTCGGAGCCCAGGAGGACACCGTGGTCAGCATCGAGCTGGTCGGACCGGGGACCGTGCGCGGCCTGGCCTGCCCCTACTGCGGACGCCCCATGCCGCTCGACGAGGCGGGCATGATCGCCGCCCAGGCGGCCTGGGGCTGGTGCGGTGCGCTGGCGATCGAGGACGGCCGGACGGCGGGACTGCTGTTGGTCTCGGCCGCCACGTCCGGCGATCCACGGGTGACGGTGGCCAGGATCGGTGCCGGCTGGGTGCGCGCGGGCGATGTCCGGCAGGGAACCGGCCGGGCCATGCTGCACGCGCTGGCCGGCGGCCTGCATCGCGCCCGGGTCGGCACCCTCTTCGCCAGCTCCGATCCGCATCGGGGCTGTGCCGCGCTGCCGTCCGGCTTCCTGGACGGCACCGGCTTCATCGCGATGAACCCCGCCCACCACTGGCGACTGGACCTCAACGGGGCCGTGCCCGTTGCGAAACGGTCCGTGCTGGTGCGGCTCGGACGGCTGGTGCGGGCGGTCCGCCCGGTGGCGCCCCCGGAGCCGGCCCGCCGGAACGGGATCAGATGAACTCGTCGAGGGCCCGGAGCAGTGCGGCCTTCGTCTTGCCGCCGGTGAACGACTTGACCAGCTCGCCACCGGAGAAGATCTGGATGGTCGGCAGCCCGAGCACACCCTGTTCGGTCGGGATGCGCGGGTTGGTGTTGGTGTCGAGGGAGTAGAAGTCGATCTGGTCGCCGTATTCGCCGGCGAGCTCCTCGATGATCGGGGCGATCTGGCGGCACGGCGCGCACCAGTCGGCCCAGTAGTCGACCAGCACCGGCTTGCCGGCGCGGATGACCTTTGACTCGAAGGTGTCGTCGGTGACGGCGGTGACGTTGGCCACGGGGTTTCCTCTCGTTGCGGACGGCGGGAGCGGCGTCGGTCAGACGATAGCTTCGAGCGCCGACAATTCAGCGCTCTGCAGGTCGGCGCCCGGCTCGCCGGCATCGTGCAACTCGGCCAGGTACCGCTCGGCGTCCAGAGCCGCGGAGCAGCCGGTGCCGGCCGCGGTGATCGCCTGCCGGTAGGTGTGGTCGACCAGGTCGCCGGCGGCGAAGACACCGGACAGGTTGGTCTGGGTGGAGCCGGGCTGGACCAGCACGTAGCCGGCGGGGTCGGTGTCGACCTGGCCACGCACCAGCTCGGAGCGCGGGTCGTGGCCGATCGCGATGAAGCAGCCCTGCACGGCCAGCTCGCGCTGTTCGCCGGTGACCGTGTCGGTCAGCGTCAGCGAGGTCAGCGACTGCTCACCGTTGATCGACGCCACGGCCGAGTTCCAGGCGAAGGAGATCTTCGGGTCGGCCGCTGCGCGGGCCACCATGATCTTGGACGCCCGCAGCTCGTCGCGGCGGTGCACCACGGTCACCGAGGACGCGAACCGGGACAAGAAGGTGGCCTCCTCCAGCGCCGAATCGCCGCCGCCGATCACCGCGATGTCCTTGTCGCGGAAGAAGAAACCGTCGCAGGTGGCGCACCAGCTGACGCCGCGTCCGGACAGCCGGTCCTCACCGGGCAGGCCGAGGCGCCGGTAGCCCGAGCCCATCGCCAGGATGACCGCCTTGGCGCGGTGGGTGCCGCCCTCGGAGTCGGTGACCGACTTGATCGGGCCGGTCAGGTCGGCCTCGACGATGTCGTCGGTGACGATCTCGGCGCCGAACCGCTCGGCCTGCGCCCGCAGGTTCGCCATCAGTTCAGGGCCCATGATGCCCTCGGGGAAGCCGGGGAAATTCTCCACCTCGGTGGTGTTCATCAGGGCACCGCCGGATTCCAGCGCACCCTCGAAGACCAACGGCCTGAGGTCGGCCCGGGCGGCGTAGATGGCCGCGGTGTAGCCCGACGGGCCGGAGCCGATGATGATGACGTCGCGGATCTCTGACATAGCGTCCTTCGTGGAGTAAGGGGAGAAGGCCAGCCTAACCGCCGGTCGCTTCGCTGGGACAACACAAGCGCCTCCGGGCGGTATTCCCGGAGGCGCTTGGGTTGAGTGGTGAGCCGGTTCAGGAGCCTTCCTTGGCGTCCAGGCCGGCGCGATGGACGTACCCCGGAGACTGGTCGCCGCCGTAGGACGGGTCGACGCCGGGCTCACGAGGATCGTGCTTGTGCGGGGCGTTCTCGCCGCCGTAGCTCGGATCGACCTCAGGGTCGTTGTGCGGATGCGGATGCTCGGACCCGCCGTAGCTCGGGTCGACGCTCGGGCTTTGCTCTTCGGTCATAACTCCCTCTTTCTCAGGTCGCTCATGATTGCTTGCCCCAGAAGCCGTTCGGGGCAAATAATTCATCGACCAGCTCTGCAGCCAGATTAGCCTCCAGCACCAGGTCGAGCACTGTGTATCGCTTGCGGATCATCTGGGCCCGCCGGTAGGTGTCGCGGAACTGCTGCCAGGTCAGCTCGATGTCGTACGGGTGCGCCGGTGCGCCGGCGGCGCGCAGCATCCGCTGCAGTTCCGCGGCCCCGATCATCTGCGCGGTGAGCTTCTCCTTCAGCGCCGGCCAGATCGATGCCAGTCGCGACAGCCGGGCGGCCAGCGCGTCGGCGTCGCAGTACTTCGCCAGCGACTGGGCGACGATCTCGTCGGCCAGATGCGGCTGATGATCGGCGCGGACCCGGGCCTCGATCTGCTCGGCGCTCGGCCAGGCCGCCACAGCGGCATCGATGTCGAGCGCCGAGAGGTCGCGTTCCAGCAGCCGCTCGTAGAGCGCGGCCACCGCGACGCTGCCGACCGCCACTTTGAAGCCGTGGGAGAGTCGCCGCGGAGTGATGTCGACGCCGTGGCCCTCCATCTCCCACAGATGGCTGAACAGGTGCTCGGCCCCGGACGCCGGACGCGACGACGCCGCGGCCTGCATCGCGAGACCCGACATGATCAGGCCCTCGGCGAGTTCGCCGGTGGCCTGCAGGTCGCCGGCGGCCAGCGCCTCCGGACGGGACAGCGAGGCGTGCAGCGGGCCCTGCACCAGTTCCCAGACGTCGGGATCGACCGCTTCGACGCCGACGGCGTCCGCCAGGATCCAGTCGGCGCCGGCGGTGACCTTGCCCAGCAGGTCGCCGTAGCCGGACGCGGTCATCACCGCGGGCGCCGCCGCCAGCACCGTCCAGTCGCTGATGCAGGCGGCGGGTGCCGGGCAGTCGAGGGTCTGCTTGTAGCCGCCGACGGCGATCGACGAACCGAAGGCCGTGTAGCCGTCCATCGACGCGGCGGTGGCGACCACCAGGTAAGGGCGGCCCAGCTCACCGGAGGCCCGCTTCACGATGTCGTTGAGGGTGCCGGCACCGACCGCGACGGCGACGACGTCCTGCCCGCTCATCGCGTCGCGCAGCAGCTCGCAGTTCTCGTATTTCGCGTACAGCTCGGGAGCGCCGGGAAAGACGTGGGGCTCGGCGACGTCGACGCCGCCGGCGCGCAGCGCCTCCAGCACGGCGTCGCCGGCTACGGTCATCGTCCGCTCGTCGCCGACCACCAGCGCGGTGCGTCCGGGGAAGGTGGTGCGGTAGACCTCGGCGATCCGGGCGATGGCGCCGGGTTCGGCCAGCACGGCCTTGGTGTCGGTGGAGGTGCGCAGGGCGCGTTCGATCAGTTCGGACACGATCCGCTCACTCCCAGTTGTCGTCGGTCCAGCCCAGCTCGTCCCAGGCGGACTGCGGAATCAGCCGATCCACCCGGTCCATTACGTAGGAGGGTTGATGCTCCGGCGAGAGCGCGCGGACGTCGGCCGCCGTCGCTTCGCCGGTGAGCACCAGACCGGACACCATGCCGGTGTCCAGCGCCATCTGGATGTCGGTCTGCAGCCGGTCGCCGACCATCACCGAGTGCTCCACGCGGGCGTCCAGGCCCTCCATGGTGACCTGCAGCATGATCGGGTCGGGCTTGCCCAGCGACTTCACGCACTTGGTGCGGGTGCAGGCCTCGATGGCCGCGGTGATCGAGGCGCAGTCGGGCTCACCGCGTCCGCCCGGGAACGGGCAGAACCGGTCCGGGTTGGTCTCGATCAGGAAGGCTCGCTTGTAGAACCAGATCGCGTCGAAGGCGATCTGCAGCTTGCGGTACTCGAAGGTCCGGTCGTAGCTGGCGATCACGATGTCGATCTCTTCGGGATCGTCGCTGAGGGTGAAGCCCGCCTTGACCAGTGCGCGCTTGAGCGGTTCCTCGCTGATCGGGAACAGCACCGCGTCCGGATGGTTCGCCAGCAGCCACTTGGTGGTGGTGACGATGGTGTTGGAGATGTCCTCCACCGGGGTGGGGAGCCCGAGCTTGGTCAGCTTCCGGGCGTACATCTCGGGGTCTTTGGTGGGGTTGTTGGAGAGATAGCGGATGGGGATCTCCCGCCGGCGCAGCTCGTTGATCATCCGGGCTGCGCCGGGCAGGAGATGGTCCCCCAAGTAGATCGTGCCGTCCATGTCGAACACATAGGCGTCGTAGAACTCATCGGGGTGGTTCAGGACATCTTGCATGGCGGCACGCTCTCCTTTTTCTGGTCGAACAATGGTTAGTTGCTGGCGCCCATCAGTCCAGCCACGATCCAGATCAGGGTGGTGGCGAGGAAGATGGCGACGGCCGGCGGGTCGATGTGGGTCTTGCCGCGGGACTGGAACAGTCGGGCGGAGGCCTCACCGAGGAACGACGACAACGTGGCGAACGCGGTTCCGATCAGGATCGCCCCGACCGCCAGGCCGTAGTCGACACCGAGCGGCGTGTCCACCTGCAGGCCGTGCAGCGTGGCAGCGGAGATCACGTGCTGGCCGGCCAGGATCGGGTAGAACACGATTGCGCCCAGGCCGCCGATGATCGTCATGTGGTGGGTGACGGGCGAGTTGTAGCCGATGTTCAGGAAGAAGATCGTGATCGCCGAGATGGCCCACGGGAACGCCGCGGCGCTCATGCCCACACCGGGGAAGTTGACTGCCAGCAGCAGCGCGACCGAGGCGCCGAGCAGGCCCGGGAAGATGCCCATGGTGAGCAGCTGGGGGCCGGTCTCCTGGTAGCGGATCCAGACGCTGTGCTCGTGCGGGGAGAACTTGTTGCCGGTCTTGTTGTAGTTCTCCGGGTTGAGCAGCGAGCGGTCGGCGAAGGCGAAACGGACGACGATCGCAGAAATGGCCACGGTGAGGGCCACGCCGTCGGTGTGGCCACCGAACCACGGGATGGGATCGATCACGTAGGTCTTGAACAGCCAGCCTCCGACGCCGAACGCGGCGGCGACCAGCAGCACGTCGGGCTTGCCGAGGCGGGCCAACGGCTGCGCGATGTCCTTGCCGTTATCGGTGTACCCCTTCATGGCTGCGTAGGCCGAGCCGGCGACGGCACCGGTGAACGCGATGTGCGGGCCGGTGAACGGGCCGAATGCCACGTAGCTGAACAGGAAGCTGGAGACGTCGGAGCCGCCGGCCACACCGGCCGCCGTCGCCGCGAGACCGGCGAAGCCGGTGATCACGAAGGAGAAGTTGCCGCCGACACACGCACCGAAGAAACCTCCGGCCGCAGCGACGAGCAACAGGAACACAAATTCCATGGTTGCCACGCTTTCGATTTGAGTGCTGTTGGTCCAGCCCGACCGGGCTGGGGGGATTTTGGTGAGTCAGTCGCAGGACTGCTCGGTGGCCGCAGAGGCCATTCGTACTCCTTTGCACGAGGTTGGCGGGTCCGCCGACTGGCCCGCTGGGGTGAACCTACCAGTGGGTGAGGTGTTAGTAACAGCTTTTGTGAGAGGAAACGCCGGGTCGAACGATCAGGTCAACCACCCGCACGGACGACCCGCACACCCTTCTCGCGGAGGTCCTCGATGGCCTCGTCGGGAGTCTGGGAGTCCATGATGACCTGGTCGAAATCGGTCATCGAGGCGAAGGTGTGCAGAGCTCGCCGGTCGAGCTTGGTGTGATCGAGCAGCAGGATCGACTTGTCCGCGGAGGCCATCATCGCCCGCTTCACCTGGGCGCAGTCCTCGTAGGGGTGGTAGCAGAGCAGATCGCTGATCCCGGACGCCGACAGCAGGCAGTAGTCGGCACGGATGTCGGCGATCACATGGGTGGTGGTCTGGCCCACCATCGCCTCGGACCACGCCTGGTACTCGCCGCCGGTGACGAACAGCCGGATCCCGGAGCGACGCTCCAACTCGCGGGCGACAAGCATCGAATTGGTGACCACGGTGAGCGGCACGAGTTCCAGCATCCGCAGCACCCACAGCGCCGTGGTGGAATCGTCGACCAGGATGGAGCTGCCCGGCCGGATCTGCTCCACCACGACCCGGGCCACCTCCTGCTTCAGTTCGGCGTTCTGATTCACCCTGATGCTGGCGCCGATCTCATTCAGGCCGGTGGCCACGGCGGTCACCTGGCCGCGGTGCCGGATCAGCACGCCGGCCTCCTCGAGCGACTCGATGTCGCGATACACCGTCATCGCCGAGACGCCGGTGAGTTCCACGAGTTCGTCGACTGAGGCCGATCCGTTCTTGACGACCCGTTCGGCGATCGCCATTCGACGTTCGCGCAGCGCACCGACAGAACCTCGGCCGCGCCCTTTGGTCGCCACGAGTTTCATCCTTCGTTCGTTGTCACACTCATGATGCCCTATTTGATGACAACGAGCGCCCGTTATTCGCACGAAGGCCGGTCGAAATGTGGAGATCTCCGAAATCCGGCGTGGGAGCGGCAGCGGTTCGTCGGCCCTCGGCCGGTTGGTGACCGGTTCGGGTGACGTCGGGCGGGTCGGCCACTAGGTTGGAGGTCCGTCGGCGACGTCGCCGGCGCTACCCCGGCATCGTCCGGAAAGGAGAACCCTCATGGCAACACTGGTGGTCCTCGGCTCGGGAATCATGGCCACGGCCCTGGCGACCCCCTTCACCGACAACGGACACGAAGTGCGGCTGGTCGGAACCCATTTGGACCGCGCGATCATCGACTCGATCAAGGCGACCCGCGTGCATCCGAACCTCAACCTGGCGGTGCCCGACAACGTCACCGCCTATCAGCTGGAGGATGCCGCCGAGGCCTTCGACGGCGCCGAGCTGGTGATGAGCGGGGTGAACTCGTTCGGCGTCGATTGGGCGGGCGAGCAGCTGGCCGGGCTACTCCGTCCGGGACAGCACGTGATCGCGCTGGCCAAGGGCATGCAGGCCGACTCCGACGGCAATCTGACCATCCTGCCCCGGGCGCTGATGGCGCACATTCCGGACGAGTTGCGCAGCCAGGTGTCGATCTCGGCGATCGCCGGCCCGTCGATCGCGGGCGAGGTGGCGATCCGGCGGCACACCAGCGTGGTGTTCACCGGTGAGGACCCTCAGGTGCTGGCGATGTGGAAGGAGCTGTTCGAGACCGACTTCTACCACGTCTGGACGAGCACCGACTTCGTCGGCGTCGAGGTGTGCGCCGCGACCAAGAACTGCTACGCCTTCGGCGCCGGCTTCATGCACGGCCAGCTGAAGGCCTTCGGCGAGACCGACCCGCAGTACGTCAACTACAACTACGGCGCCGCGCTGTTCGGCCAGGCCTCGGTCGAGATGACCCAGTTCATGGACCTGCTCGGCGGGCAGCAGTCCACGGTGCTCGGACTGCCCGGCATCGGTGACTGCTTCGTCACCTCGATGGGCGGCCGCAACGTGAAGGTCGGCACCCTGGTCGGCGAGGGCATGACGTTCACCCAGGCCCGTGCCCAGATGCCGGGCGTCACGCTGGAGGGTGCAGCGGCGATCAAGGTGATCGGGGACGCCTTCGAGCGGCTCACCGAGCGCGGTGTGCTGACCTCGGGGCAGTTCCCGCTGCTGCGCCACCTACACGCCGTGGTGGCCAAGGACGCCGCCGTCGACGTGCCGTGGAAGACCTTCTTCGGCAGCAACGGCTCGGGAGTCTAAGAGAAGTCCCCGAAAGAACCGTCCCCCCGGATCGGGGGGACGGTTCTTTCGGTCACCTTCAGCTGAGGCCGTAGGCCTGGTGCACCAGGAAGATCGGGTGCTCGACGGCGGCGCCCGAACCCTTGCGGATCTGCCAGCGGCAGGTCTCGGTGTCGCACATCGCGAACTCGGGGTTCACCTCGCGCACCTTGTCGAACAACGGCTTGCCGACCGCCTGGGCGATCTCGTACTTCTCCTTCTTCAACCCGTAGGTGCCGGCGATGCCGCAGCAGGTGGCGCCCGACTCGATCGCCTCGACGCCCGGGATCAGCTTCAGCACCTCCATGGCCGGCTGACCCATGCCCTGCGACTTGAGCTGGCAGGGGGCGTGGTAGACCGCCGTCAGCGGGACCTCCTTGAAGTCCGTCGGCAGCTCGCCGGCGTCGTGCAGCTCCAGCAGGAACTCCATGATGTCGCGGATCCGGGTGCCGACGTCGGCCAGCCGGTCGTCGTCGACGCCCATGATCTCGTGCGCCTCGTGCTTGAGCATGCCGGTGCACGAGCCGGACGAGGAGATGATCGTCAGGTCACGTCCGGACGCGCGCAGGTCGTCACACAGCTTGAGCACCTTGGCGCTGGCCCCGTCGAACAGGCCGTTGGACTGCTCGGCCAGGCCGCAGCAGCCCTGCTTCGGCACCAGCACCTCATAACCCAGGTACTCGAGCACCTCGATCGACTTCTTGGACGTCTCGACCTCGAAGTACCCGCCGGCGCAGCCGTGGAAGAAGATGATCGGGCCGCGGGTGGCGGGCTTGGCGGTCTTCGTCCGCTTCTTCAGCCAGCCGGTGATGGTCTGGGTGTTGGCGTGCGGCATCGGGGCGTCGCGATGGATGCCGAGCACCTTCTCGACCACGGTGCGCAGCGGCTTGATCGACAGTGCGGCGTTGGCCACCGGCGCCATCGGCGTCATCGCCCGGCCCATCAGTGTGGTCTGGGTGATCAGCCGGTCGCGCAACGGCATCTCGTCGGCCTTCATCACCGCGCGGGCCTGACCGTTGAGCTCGGCGATCTTCACCCCCTGCGGACAGGCCAAGGTGCACGCGCCACAGGACGAGCAGTAGTCGAGCGAGTGGTCGACCGACTCGCCGTGCCGGAACCGCTCCGCCTGCGGGCCGACGAACTTCGGCCCGGTGAACTTCGGGGTGACCGCGGCCACCGGGCAGTGCGTCTCACAGATCGTGCACTTCACACAGTGGTCGAGGGACGCCCGGGCGACCTGCGTCTGGGCGAACTCGATGCCCTCGGAGGGGTTCATGAGGCTGCTCCTTGCGTCGAGACGGCTTGGTTTGCGGCGAGGATCGAATCGGCGGCCTTCACCGCGCTGGCCAGCGCGATGCCCTCGCCCGACTTCTCCTGCCAGCGGGTGGCGCCGGCCAGGATGCCGCCGGCGGCGTACAGGTTGTCGTAGACCGCGTCGCCGCCGGGATGGCGAACCAGCAGGTCCGGACCGGTTTCGACACCGACCATGAACAGCGGCTGCGGATCACCCCAGTAGTCGCCGTGCACCAGGGCACCTTCCGGACGCCGCAGCGGCAGATCGAAGATCGACTCACGCAGGTTGTGGTGCGAGTCGGCATGCAGTGCCCCCGACTCGAAACCACCGGTGGAGAGCAGGAACGCGTCCGCCGCGAACTCGCGGATGCCGCCCGCGGTGGCCAGCTGCACGCAGGCCACCGAGCCGCCCGCGCTGCGGTAGCCGGTCACCTTGCTGCCCGGCACCACCCGGACGCCGGACGCCTTCGCGACCGCGGTGAGGGTGCGGTTCAACCGCATGCCCGGCACGGACGGCGGTGGCAGCGGGATCTCGAAGACCGGGGCACCGATCAGGTCGGCGATGTCACTCCAGGCGTTGTGGTCGTCCAGGCCGAGGACGGCCGGCAGGCCGACGCTCTCGCCCTCGGCCACCAGCGGCTTGACCGCTTCGGCGAACCGCTTGCGGGTGGCCGGATCGTCGAGTGCTCGGGCGTAGGTCAGGCCGGAGGAGTCGACCTCGCCCTCGCGGGCCGGGAAGCCCAGCATCACCGGACGCGCCTCGAGCCGTCCGCCGCCCGGCAGGTCGGTGCGGTTCAGGTTGTAGGCGACCAGCTCGGGATAGAAGTCCTTGAGCTGCTTGAGGCCGATGATCACGAACTTCGCGCCGTCGACGCAGGCACCTGCGGTCATGCTGGGCGAGGCCAGCGCGGTGGGCCGGACGGCGCCGACCGCGGTGGGCAGCTGCAGGTTGACCGCCGGGTCGCCGACCAGCAGCTCGGGGCCGACCAACTCAGCGACGTAACTGGCCGACGCGCCGACCAGTTCGGCGTCCAGGAACGCGTAGGGATGCTCGGGGTTCGCCTTCGCGAAGTCGCCCAGGGCGTCCAGCGGCCGCTCCACCCGGTCGGGGGCATAGCCGAGAATGTCGATCGTGCCCTGGGAGAGCTGCAGGCCGCCGGTGCCCTTGGCCAGCAGGGTCACCGCCGCACCGGCCCGGGCCAGCCGGATGGCTGCGACCAGTCCGGAGACACCGGCTCCGATCACCACGACGCGCGTCATCACACGACCTCCTCATGAGTCGGGCCAGGCAGGTGTTCGACGTCCAACGTGCCCTGGAAGATCCAGTTGTCCAGCGCGGTCTGCCGGACCTGGTCGCCGTACAGGATCGGCCAGATGCCGATCCAGCGGTTCTTCAGGAACAGCCGGACCAAGCCGGTGGCCCGCTCGATGTCGATGTGTTCGGACTGCAGCGCCACGCCGGTCGCCCGCATCGAGCAGAAGCCGCCCTGACAAGGACCCATGCCGAGTCGCAGCTGGCGGCGCAGGTCGTCGAAGCTGCCCTTGGGCTGATCGGCCAGAGCCCGGGTGAACATGCCCTTGCTCATCAGCTCGCACTCGCACAGGATCTGGTCCTCGGTGCGGTCGTGCTCACGTTCCTCGAGCCGATGGGTGATCACGTAGTTCTTCTTGTCCTCCGAGCCCGGGCACTGCTCGTCGGCTGTCCGACAGGGACGGGTCTCGCCCAGCTGGGCGCACATCGCGTTCACCACATTCTCGGCCATTAGCCGGTAGGTGGTCAGCTTGCCGCCGGCGATGGTGAGCAGGCCCTTGAGGCCGTCGCGTTCGGAGTGGTCGATGATCGACATGCCGCGGCTCATGTGCCGGGTGTCGCCGGAGCCGACCCGGGAGTCCTTGACCAGCGGACGGGCACCCGCCCAGGCGTGGATGGCGCGCGCGTTGCGGAAGCCGGGAACCAGCAGCTCGCCGCAGTCCATCATCTGCTGCACCTCGTCCCAGGCGATCTGCAGCTTGTCCGGGTCGTCGGCCTTCTGGTCGGTGGTGCCGATGATGCACACGGTGTGCACCGGCACCAGGATGTCGCCGTCGGCGGGGTAGGTGAGCCGGTTGATCACCGAGTTGGTGAGCCGGTGGTTCATCGCGATCATGATGCCGGCGCCGGGCACCACCTGGACGTCGGGGCAGTCGGCCATGTGGGCGATCTGGCCACCCCAGGCGGCGGCGCAGTTGAGCACGAAGTTGGTGTTGATCCGGACTTCTTCGCCGGTCTTCTCGTCGGTGCAGACCACCTGCGAGACCCGGTCGCCGTCGCGGTTGATCTTGGTCACCCGGTGGTAGGTGAGGATCTTCGCGCCGTACTGCTTGGCCGAGTTGGCGGCGCTCCAGACCAGCTGCCAGCCGTCGACCGAGCCGTCCTCGACCTTGAAGGCCCGGGAGATCTTCGGATTGACCCGCGGTTCGGCCTTCAGCACCTCGGCGACCGAGACTTCCTCGAACGGCACCTTGGTGTCGGTGGCGCCCTTGGCCCAGTCGTCGCCCCAGGCCGGGTCGTCGACGTGGGTGGCGACGAAGTAGCCGCCGGTGCGCTCCACGGCGTGGGACTGGATGCGGGTGACGATGGCGTTCTCTTCGGCGCACTCGGTGGCTGAGTGCGGGTCACTGACCACGTAGCGGCCGCCGGAATGCAGCAGCCCGTGATAGCGGCCGGTGGTGCCCTGCCCGAGGTCGGCCCGGTCGACCAGGATCGCGGAATAGCCGCGCATGGCGACATCACGGACGACGCCGGCGCCGGTGGATCCTCCGCCCACCACCACGACGTCTGCGGTAAGGGTCTTCACTGCATCCTCCGATCGAATGGGCGGAGTCGTGGGCCACGACGTCCACCCGATGGACCTTGCCCGGTCAGGTCGTTCCCATGCTCCCCACTGCCACGATGCTGTGCGGACGCGCTAGTCACAGCCCGATCAAAGCGCACGCTACTCCAGCGCGACGGGCATCTGATATAGCTCAGGGCCCTCATTAACAACACTCTTTTCTTGCCTTTTTCACATCGGTTGTGAACCTGTGGCGGCGAGGTCGGCGCCGCTGAGCCGGTGTCGCATCAGCACCACCTGGTAGGGGTTCCAGGTCGACAGCGTGTAACGCAGCACCGCGCCGTCCCCGTCGGCCCGGGCGTCGTAGAGGTAGGGCGCGTACGCCGCGCCGGTGGAGCTGTCCTGGCCGCGGAAGATGGCGTCGCCGACCGGATCGCTGCCGTCGGCGACGAAGCGGATGAACCTTCGGTTGTGGTCGCCGGGACTCATCCCGCCGGCGATCCAGTCCAGGAGCCGTAGCCGCGGCGACCACGGTCCCCAGGGTTCGGAGGCGCTGCGCAACAGCACCGCCGGACCGGCCGGGTCGTCCGGTCCGGCCATGGTGAGCATCAGGTAGCGCCCGAGGGCGGGCACCCAGCGCACCGAGAGTTCGCCGAGGGCGCCCGGGGTGAGCAGCGGCAGCGCGTCCGCTTCGACCGGCGACCAGGTCTCCGCGCCGGCCCAGTACTCGAGTGCGGCCAGGAACGGCCGGGCATCGCCGCGGCGCAGACCGGACGCGACGCCGGGCGCGGTCAGGTCGACCCGGGCCAGCCGGACGTCGTCGGCGCGGTAGGCGCCGGTACCCCAGATCAGTAGGTGGCGACCGCGGCGCTGCACCGACACGTTGATGAAGCGATGGTCGGAGAAGGTGGTCAGGAAGCGGAAGCCGATCGGACGCCGCCGCTGGGCGGGCTCGATCGCCAACCCGGACGGGGTCGCCCTGGCCAGCACGCTGCGGCCCATCGTCTGGTGCCGCCGGAAATGGTTGGAGGTGAAGAAGGCGTACAGCTCGCCGTCGAGGCTGAAGGCGTCCAGCGGGACGTCGTACTCGCGCATCGTCGTCCTCCCGCCGCGCAGCCGCAGCGGTGAGCCGTGGAACCGGACATCGGGCAGTTCGGCGTCCGGATCGAGTACCTCGGCGATGGAGTCGCGGGTGCCGAGCCACGAGCGTCCGGACCAATGGGTGTCACCGAACAGCAGGAAGCTGCGCCCGGCATGGTCGAACCGGACGCCGAGATCGGTGCCGCGGACCCCCGAACGGGACTCCGACGCCGATAAGGTGCGCCCCAGGCCGCCCGGCTGGCTGTCCCGCTCGCCGCTGACCTGGGCCAGCTTGGTCGACGGCTCGCCGGCATCGATGACGCTTTGATGGTCGGCCAGCCGCAGGCAGGCGTGCCGCATCCATCGGACGCCGCCGGTGCGCACTTGCCGGTGCAGGTGGTAGAGCGAGCCGTCCACCTGCACCAGGGCCTGCACCCAGCGGTTGGCCAGCCGGGTGCGTGCGGTGGCGACCGCGACCAGCCGGCCCGATCCCCACTCGCGGGCGTCCGACGGGCCGTCCCACACCGGGCGGGAGTCGTCCGGGGCGTCCGGGCCGGGCCCGAGCCGGCGCCAGCGATTCGGCCGTGCCGCGTTCACCGCCCACGCGTAGCTGATCACCCCGTCCGCCTCGGGCACCGAGGCGACCAACTCGTGCGCCGCGGTGCCGGCACGCCCGCGTTGCCACAGCACCGCAGGAGCCACGGCCGCCGTGCTGATCGCGTCGCCGCGCAGCCAGGGAGTGTCCGGACGGCCCTGCCCGTGGAAATAGTGATGAATGGTCAGCGTGCCGTCACCGTTGTCGGTGCCGATCACCGCCTCCAGCCGATGTGGCGCGCCCGGCGGCGTCCACCAGGCCGGGCGGTCGTCCGATTCCAGCAGCGAGCCGGGCCCGATCAGGGGTGTAGCTGCCATTGCTACAGCCTGGCCAGCACCGCGCGGGCGGTGCCCTCGTCGATCACCAGGTCGGTGGTGGTGCCTGCCCGCAGTGCCCCGACCACCGCTCCGGCCCGGGAAGGGTCGGCGACCACGCAGAACCGGCGGCCCACCTGGGCCAGTTCGGACGGGGTCAGGCCGGTCGCCCGGGCGTTGAAGTCGATGTCGGTCCACGAGCCGTCCTCGCGCAGCAGCACCGTCGACACATCGCCGACGACGCCGTCCGCGGCCAACCGGCGCACCTCGTCGTCGTCGAGGTAGCCCGAGGAATAGACGTGCGAGGGCACCTGGGCGTTGATGCAGCCCACCCCGAACACCGCGACGTCCATCCGGTGCAGCAGCGTGATCACGTTCTGCACCGAGCGTTCGCGCCACATCGCCCGCTTCGTGCTCGCGTAGTCGAAGAAGGCCGGCACCGGGAAATAGACGACTCGCGAATTGAAGGCGTCACCGACGGTGGTCAGGATCTCGCCGACATACGGGATGCCGGAGGACCACTGATTGGTGCCGCCGTTCATCTGCACCACGGTGGCGCCGACCAGTGGCCGGGGCATCAGATGGCGGACGACCTGTGAGGTGGTGACGCCCCACGCCACCCCGATCACCTGGTGGTCCTCGACGGCCTCGGACAACAGCCGTCCGGCCACCCGGGAGACCTGGTCGAGCCGGCGTCCGTCGGAGGCACCGTCGCGGACACCGACCAGATGCACCCGGACGCCGAACGCGCGGGTCAGCGCGGCGGCCAGCGGTGAGCGCGAGCCATTGTGATGGGCGAGGCTGATTCGCACCAGACCCGAAGAGCGGGCTTGCTTCAGCAGCCGGCTGATCGTCGAGCGGGACAGGCCGAGCTGATGGGCGATGGACTCCATCGTTTCGCCCTGGATGTAGTAGCGGGAGGCCGCTTCGTACATGTCGTCGTAGCGGTCGTTCATTTGTTCTCCCTCTGCCTGCACGTTCGTGCACAGACCTAGCGCATGTGTTCGAGCCTGGCAAGACTTGACACGACGGCCGGAAGCGGACGGCCGCCCGGGGGCCGGTCGCAATGGTGGCGACCCCCCTCCGACACCCTCTCGCCTCCCCGCCGATCCAACCGGTCGGCGACGTATGGAAACGGCGGCCGGGGATCCCGGCCTCCAGCATTTCGGCATCGCCTGCGATGCCTGAAGGGAGTCATAGTGAATCTCGCAACCATCTTCCTCTCCGAAGTCGTCGGCACGGCCATGCTGTTGCTGCTCGGTACCGGAGTGGTTGCCAACAACCTGTTGCCCAAGAGCAAAGGCCACGGCAGTGGCACCTTGCACATCAACTGGGCGTGGGGCCTGGCGGTCTTCTCGGGCGTCCTGGTCTCGTACAAGTCGGGCGGGCATCTGAACCCTGCCGTCACGCTGGGGATCGTGGCCTCGGGAGCCAAGGAGTTCGTGCCGGGCATCGCCGTGGACGCGGCATCGATCGCCACCTATATCGGCGCGCAGCTCGTCGGCGCGTTCATCGGTGCCGTGCTCGCCTGGCTGGCCTACAAGAAGCAGTTCGAAGAGGACACCCCTGAGGGCGTCAAGCTGGGCATCTTCTCGACCGGTCCCGAGATCCGCAGCCCGTTGTGGAACGTGATCACCGAGGCCATCGCGACCTTCGTGCTGGTCTTCGTCGTGCTCGGTGCGGGCAAGTTCACCGGCTCGGGGACCACCCCGGCGGCGAACCTCGGCTGGCTGGGTGCGCTCGGCGTCGCCCTGCTGGTCGTCGGCATCGGCGCCTCCCTCGGCGGGCCCACCGGCTACGCGATCAACCCGGCCCGTGACCTCGGTCCGCGCATCGCGCACGCCATCCTGCCGATCCCGAACAAGGGCTCCTCCGACTGGGGTTACGCCTGGGTTCCGATCGTCGGCCCGATCATCGGCGGCGTGATCGCCGGCCTCACCTCCGGATTCCTGCTGCCGGCCTGAACCGGAGCAACCGAAACCTGGTTCCGGACGGCTGGGCGAGAAATCGCTGGCCTTGCCGTCCGGCACCGGGCACCATGTACCTCAAGCCGCTACAAAGATGTGGGAAGGAACACAATGGCTGAGAAATACGTTCTCTCGATCGATCAGGGGACCACGAGTTCCCGTGCGATCGTCTTCAATCACGCGGGCCAGATCGTTGGCTCGGGTCAGAAGGAACACGAACAGATCCTCCCGAAGGCGGGCTGGGTCGAACACAACGCGATCGAGATCTGGGAGAACATCCGCGAGGTCGTCGGCATCGCTCTTGCCGACGCGCAGGTGAACAAGGACAGCCTCGCGGCCGTCGGCGTGACCAATCAGCGCGAGACCACCCTGGTTTGGGACAAGAACACCGGCAAGCCGGTCTACAACGCGATCGTCTGGCAGGACACCCGCACCGCCAAGATCATCGAGGAGCTCGGTGGCGGCGACCAGGACAAGTACAAGGACCGGGTCGGTCTGCCGCTGGCCACCTACTTCTGTGGCCCGAAGGTGAAGTGGATCCTCGACAACGTCGACGGTGCCAGGGAGCAGGCCGAGGCCGGCAACCTGATCATGGGCACCATGGACACCTGGGTGATCTGGAACCTCACCGGCGGTGTCGACGGCGGCGTCCACGTCACCGACGTGACCAACGCCTCGCGCACCATGCTGATGGACCTGAAGACGCTGTCCTGGGACGCCGAGATCGCCGCCGACATGGGCATTCCGATGTCGATGCTGCCCGAGATCAAGTCCTCGTCCGAGGTGTACGGCAAGGGCCGGCCGGCCGGCCTGCTCTACGACGTGCCGATCGCCGGCGACCTGGGTGATCAGCAGGCGGCGACCTTCGGCCAGGCGGCGTTCGAGGTCGGCATGGCCAAGAACACCTACGGCACCGGCTGCTTCATGCTGATGAACACCGGTGAAGAGATCGTTCCGTCGAAGAATGGCCTGCTGACCACGGTCTGCTACAAGATCGGCGACAACAAGCCGGTCTACGCGCTGGAGGGCTCGATCGCCCTGGCCGGTTCGCTGGTGCAGTGGCTGCGCGATCAGCTGGGCATCATCTCCTCGGCGCCCGAGGTCGAAGAGCTGGCGGCCGACGACAACGGCGGCATCTACTTCGTGCCGGCGTTCTCGGGCCTGTTCGCCCCGTACTGGCGTTCGGACGCCCGCGGCGCGATCGTCGGCATGACCCGGTTCGTCGACAAGCGGCACTTCGCCCGCGCGGCACTGGAGGCCACCGCCTACCAGACCCGTGAGGTGCTGGACGCGATGGAGGCCGATTCCGGCGTGAAGCTGGCCGAGCTCAAGGTCGACGGCGGCATGACGATGAACGAGACCCTGATGCAGTTCCAGGCCGATCAGGTCGGCGTGCCGGTGATCCGTCCGGTGGTCGCCGAGACCACCGCGCTCGGTGCCGCCTACGCGGCCGGTATCGCGGTCGGCTTCTGGAACGGCGAGCAGGACGTCATCGACAACTGGGCCGAGGCCAAGCGCTGGGAGCCGAAGATGGACTCCGGCGAGCGCGACCGGCTGTACCGGCAGTGGAAGAAGGCCGTGACCCGGACCTTCGACTGGGTCGACGACGACCTCGCTTCCGAGTAGTCCCTTTCACACGACCCGCCCCCGGAGTTTCCCGGTGGCGGGTCGTGTGCATTTCCGCCGGCTTTGCCGGCGTTGTCCGATTTCCGTCCTGACCAAAGGAGGATCAGATGGCCGGTTCGCTGACTGAGGCCGAGTTCGTCGTCCGTTCGCTCACCCAGACCGTCATCGACAACGAGAGCTATTTCGGCGAGTTGGACGCGGTCGTCGGCGACGGTGACTTCGGCTATTCGCTGGCCCGGGGTTTCGAGGTGGTCGCCGAGAACTGGGACGACTACGACCGCACCGATGCGGGCGTGTTCCTGACCAAGATCGCGATGGCCATCTCGGGCCGGATGGGCGGCACGTCCGGGCCGATCTGGGGCACGGCCATGCTCCGGATGGGCTCATCGCTGAAAGGCAAGGAGGAGTTCACCGCCACCGACGTGGTGGCGGGCCTGCGCGCCGCGGTGGCCGGAATTCAGGCGCGTGGCAAGGCCGAACTCGGCGACAAGACGCTGCTCGACGCACTGGTGCCGGCGATCGACACCCTCGAGCAGCAGATCGCCGCGGGGGTCAGCTCCGCCGAGGCGGTCGCGATGATGGCTGCCGCCGCCCGCAAAGCCGCGGACGACACAGCCCAGCTGCAGGCGCGCCGCGGGCGCGCCAGTTACACCGGTGAACGCAGCATCGGTTCGGTGGATGCCGGCGCCATGGCCGTCGCCGTCATCCTCGAACGCCTGGCCGAGCAGTGGCCAACCCAATGAGAGGCATGGAGGAGAAACCATGAAGAAGTTCGTCAACGACCCCAAGCAGTTCGTGCCCGAGATGCTCAAGGGCATCGCCCTGGCCAACCCGGACACCATCACCTACGTGCCCGAGTACAACCTGATCATGCGCTCGGACGCGCCCAACAACAACAAGGTCAGCATCGTCCAGGGTTCCGGGTCGGGCCATGAGCCGGCGCATGTGATGGCGGTCGGCCCGGGCATGCTCGACGCCGCCTGTCCGGGCGACGTGTTCGCTGCGCCGCCGGCCGACTATGTCTTCGAGACGGCCAAGCGAGTGGCTTCCGACAAGGGCGTATTGCTGCTGGTGAATAACTACACCGGTGACCGGATGGCCTTCGAGATGGCCCAGGAACTGGCCGAGGCCGAGGACATCAAGTGCGCCACCCTGTTCATCGACGACGACGTCGCGGTGCAGGACTCCACCTGGACGGTCGGACGGCGTGGTGTGGCCGGCAACTTCTTCGTGATCAAGGCGGTCGGCGCCAAGGCCGAGGAGGGCGCCGACCTCGACGAGGTGATCCGGGTCGGCGAGAAGGTGAACAGCGTCGCCCGCACGATGGGCATCGCGCTCACCGCGTGCACCCCGCCGGCGAAGGGTTCGCCGCTGTTCGAGTTGGCCGACGACGAGATGGAGGTCGGTGTCGGCATTCACGGCGAGCCCGGACGGCGGCGCGCCAAGCTGGTCACCGCCGACGAGATCGTCGACGAACTGCTGGGTGCGGTGGTGCCCGACCTGCCGTTCACCTCGGGTGACCGGGTGGCGCTGATGATCAACGGTCTGGGTGGGACGCCGATCAGCGAGCTTTACCTGCTGTTCGGCATCGCGGCGCAGAAGCTGGCCGATCAGGGCATCACGGTGGCCCGCAGCTATGTGGGCGAGTACTGCACCAGCCTGGAGATGGCGGGCGCGTCGCTCACCCTGGTGCGGCTGGACGATGAGATCGAGGCCTTGCTGGCGGCCCCGGCGTCCATTGTGAACCGGATCTTCTGAATCAGCAGTCGTTGACCCGGTCGTCCGCCCACAGCGGCGACCGGGTCTTCAGTTCGGGGGTGTCCACGTCGGGCTCGACCCGGCTGGCGTGCCGGAACTCGACCTCGCCGGCGATGGTGGCCCGCAACCGGGAGAGGACGTCATCGGGGCATGGCAGCGTCGGGGCAGCCTGAAGGTAGCGGCTGACGTCCTCTTCGGAGATCATGCTCGCTCCCTCTGTCGGTGACCCTGGGTTGGACGCAGCGACCCCGTCATCGGTTCCCATCTCAGTCCACCTCCTTGAGGTGCTGCAGCAGGACGGCCAGTTTGGCCCGGCCGCGGGAGCATCGGCTCTTCACGGTGCCGGGCGCGCAGCCGAGGATGCGTGCGGCCTGCTCCATCGAGTATCCCTCCAGATCAACCAGGACGAGGGCCGCTCGTTGATCGGCGCCGAGCTGGTGCAGTGCGGCGGTGACCTCGTCGGCGAGGCTGGAGCGGACGGCGGCGGTCTCCGGGTCGTCCCGGGTGGAGGCGAAGCTGAGTGAACGATCGGCGTCCTCGGGCAGCGGATCGGACGGCCGGGCCGCGATCCGGCGCAGCCGGTCGAAGCAGGCGTTGACGACGATCCGGTGCAGCCAGGTGGTGACGGCGGCGTCGCCGCGGAAGTCGGCGGCCCGGCGGAACGCCGAGATCATCGCGTCCTGTAGGGCGTCGGCAGCGTCGTCGGGACGGTTCATCACCCGGATGGCGATGCTCCACAGCCGGTCGGCGTGGCGTTCCATCAACGTGTTGAAGGCACGATCGTCGCCGGCGACATGTGCGGCCAGCAATTGGGCGTCGGTGGGTTCGCTGGTCATGCCGGCACCCTGGGCGGGCAAGCAGGTCGGGCGAACACGCCCCTGAGGCTAGCGGAGATGCTCGGATGTCAGGCTGCGGGTCTAGAGAATCGGAGGTCCACCAGGAACGGTAGGAAGGCCGGTTCGTGGGGCAGGTCGGGCGGCCGGCTGCGATACCGGTGGCCGGTGGGTGTTCGGATCGTGCTGGTGCCGTCCGGTTGCAGGCTGTGCCGCCAGCCGGGATGCTCCTTGAGCTGGTTGCACCGTTCGCACAGGCCCTGGCCGTTGGTGAGGCTGGTGGTTCCGCCGGCATGTACCGGTGTGATGTGGTCGATGTGCCGGATGGGTGCCCCGCACCACGGCGTCCGGCAGACCTCGTCGCGAGCCTTGATGAAGGTCTTCATTCCCTTGGGGAAGCGGCGCCGGCTCGATTCCATGGCGACCAGTTGACCGCTGCCGGGCCGGACGTAGAGTCGACGGACCCAGGCTCGGTTGTTGCCGATGGCGTCGGCTGCGAGTCCGCGGGCGATGGTGGCAGGGATGGGCCCGTGGTCATTGACTCGGGCCGGGGTTTCGCTGCCACCCAGGAGTGCTTCGTCGGTGATCACCAACTGGATCTCGATGTCGACCTCGCCCGCTTCTTCCTCCCCGGTTACCCGGCCAACGAGGGTGTCGGCCATCACCTGGTTCTTGGAGCGCTCATCCCCGGCGGCACGGGCGGTGTCGGCAGCAGCGGTGAGAGCGGCGTAGGCGGCGACGCCCTGAGCGACGGGCAGCAGGGCCGAGACGCGGGTCATGCAATCGGGCGCCGGCCGGATGGTGACATTCCGGTCAGCTTCGGCTTGTCCGATGCGGGCGATCACGCTGTGCGGGTCGAGTTCGTAGGCCAGCTTTCGGGCTTCGGCGGCGACCTGCCGGGTCGACAACTCGGCGAGCTTGGGGCCGAGTTCGGCATCGACCAGAGCTCGGTGGGCCTTCGACAGGCACGCGGTCTCGCGGGCGAGAACGGTGGCGTGCCACTCGGAGATCTCGCCGGCGGTGAAGGCCGCCATCGTGGTGGGCATTTCGGAGGTCAGTACGGCCGCGAGGCCGACCAGGGTGCTGGCCCGGTGGGGGGATTCGTGCCTGGCCAATCCGATCTCACCGGCCACCGAGACCGGCACTCGCTTCACGTTGCGGCCGTCAGCGCGGGCCTCGGTTTCGCGCACCTGACGCAGCTCGACAGTCAATCGCGCCTGGGCAGCAGCAGCCGCGTTTTTGAGGCGTTCCAGTTCGGTGATGTGGTCGATGAGTTCGACCGGGTCTCCGCAGGTCAGATCGACGACCGCGGCGACCATGCCGGTCAGTGCGGTGTCGTGCCTGCTGAGCGTCTCCATCTCTCTAGTGTAATAGTACAGATGTTTGAATACAAGAGATAGGTTGGATGTTTCTCGAAGTGGTCGGTGAGACCAGGGAGCGTCCAGTAGTTCATTGTCCCATGTGGCACCGACAGTTATGGCGCGGCTGGGTCTCGACAAGCTCGACCAACGGTGCAGGACTCGATCGAGGAGAATTGATTTCGGTCACGCTGTCGCATCCCTGTCCGCTCGTTCGTTGCCAAGATGGACGGCAACCGGCCGTCCGCGAACCAGGAGGATCACGATGACCGAGTACCTGCTCTCCGTCTGGCACGACGGCGATGTCGACACGATCAACGTCAGCGACGAGGACACCCAGCGGATGTACGCCCAGGTGGACGCCTTCAACACCAAGCTGCAGAGCGACGGCAAATGGGTCTTCGCGGGCGGTCTCACCGCGGCGTCCTCGGCGACCGTGGTCAGCCCGGGCGGCGAACTCACCGACGGCCCGTTCGCCGAATCCAAGGAGCAGATCGGCGGATTCTGGGTGATCCAGGCGTCCGATCTCGACGAAGCGCTCGCCCTGGCCCGCGAAGCAGCCAAGGCCTGCGAGGGCAAGGTCGAGGTCCGCGCCTTCCAAGGGGTCTAGGCCGGGTGAGCACGGCCCAGCTGGACGAGCGGATCGAACGGATCGTCCGCGATGAGTTCGGACGTGTGGTCGCAGCGCTGGCCCGCCGCTTCGGTGACCTCGATGTCGCCGAGGAGGCGGGTCAGGAGGCATTGGTGAGCGCCATGGAACGGTGGCCGACCGACGGCATTCCACCCAACCCCGGCGCCTGGCTGACCACCACCGCCACCAGGAAGGCGATCGATGTGCTCCGCCGAGAACAGCACCGGGGACCCAAACAGCAAGCGGCGCAGGCGATGCTGTCGCCGACCGCACGGGTCACTGCCGGCGTCGTCGACGAGCGTCTCGACGACCCCGCCGACGACGGGCCGGTCGCCGATGACCGGCTGCGGCTGATCTTCACCTGCTGTCACCCGGCGCTGGCCGAGCCGGCCCGGGTGGCGCTCACCCTCCGACTGCTCGGCGGGTTGACGGTGCCCGAGATCGCGGCAGCCTTCCTGGTGCCGGAGCGCACCATGGCGCAGCGGATCACCCGGGCGAAACGCAAGATCGCCGAGGCCCGCATCCCGTTCCGGGTGCCGCAAGCCGACGACCTGACCGAGCGGCTCGGCGGCGTCCTGGCGGTGCTGTTCCTCAGCTACAACGAGGCCTATCTGCCGCACGGTCCCGAGCAGCGGATCGATCTGGCGGCCGAGGTGGTCCGGCTCAGCCGGCAACTGGTCGAACTGCTGCCGGACGAACCGGAGCCGCGCGGCCTGCTGGCCCTGTTGCTGCTCAGTGAGGCGCGGCGTCCGGCCCGCTTCGCCGCCGACGGCACCCTGGTCCGGCTCGACGAGCAGGACCGGACGCGGTGGAACGCCGATCTGATCGCGCAGGGGCATGCCCTGGTTCGGCGCTGCCTGGAGCAGAATCGCCCGGGGCAGTACCAGTTGCTTGCCGCGATCAACGCCGTGCACACCGACGCCCTGACGGCCGCCGACACCGACTGGCGGCAGATCGTCACCCTCTACGACCAGCTGCTGACAAGGCTGGACACGCCGGTCGTCCGGCTGAACCGGGCGGTGGCAGTGGCCGAGATCGCAGGCCCGCTACCCGCGTTGGAACTGGTCGATGCACTCGCCGACCAGCTGGACGGCTACCACGCCTTCCACGCCACCCGGGCCGATCTGCTGCGCCGGCTCGGCCGGACGACACCGGCGGTGCAGGAGTACGACCGGGCGATCGAGACCGCCGACAACGCCGGCGAGCGGGCCTATCTGACCCGGCTGCGCGATTCGCTTCGTCCCCGCGGAGGCTGAGCTCAGCCGCGCACCTCGATGTTCGTGATCCCACCCTGGAAGTAGTTACCGGACTCGGGCGGCAGCGAGGTCAGGTAGACCAGCAGGAAGCGGGTCTTGACCGGCTTGTCCGGCTTCATCACCGCCGTTCCGCTGGCTTTGCCGACCGTGGCGATCGTCGCCCAGTCGGCTTGCGAACGCATCGGTGCGGCGGTGACGGTCGCGTCGGCGGGAATGCGCAGCTCCACCGCGGTGCCCTTGCCGATCACGCTGACGCTGACCTGGCTCACGGTCTTGGTGCTGCCCAGGTCGAGAACCAGGCCGACGCCGGGCTTGAGCCTGCCCAGCCGGGCGTCGCCGCGGTACCGCTCGGACAGCCAGGCGCTGTCGGGATCGTTGTCGATGGCGCGGGGCGCGAGACGCGCGTTCTCGTTGCCGCTGCCCCGGTCCGCGACCGGGTCGAAATCGGTGGCCGACACGATCGGGATCACCGCCGCCACGCTCGGGCTGGACGTCGCCGGGGTGCGCTGAGCGGTCAGCTGGTTGACCGCGACCCAGACCAGCGAGCCGGCCAGGACAAGGCCGAGCAGTCCGATCAGCAGCGCCAGGAACCGGCGCGGCGGACGTCCCATGCCGCCACGCTGCGGGGACGGCTGGATCAGCTGCTGGGTTCCGACCCGGGCCGGCGGCGGGATCGGGGTGAACGGCTCGGTGCTGGGATCGTCGGCCTTGAGTCCGGGGAACTGCCACGGCTCGGTCGACTCGCCCTCGTCGTCGGCGTCCGGATCGTCGACCAGCGAGGCCGGGGACGCCGGAGGTGCGGCGGGCTCTGCTTCCGGGCTGGGCACGGGCACGGTGAACACCGACGTGCCGGAGGTCTTGATCATCGCCACGGGCAGCCGCAACCGGCGCTCCAGGTCCGGCGCGGCGCTGGCCTGCCCCAGCACCGCACCCAGTTGCTGAGCGACCGCGCGGGCGGTGGTGATGCTGGTCTGCCGATTGCGCGGGTTCGGATTGAGGATGCGGTCGCACAGCGTGTCCAGCATCCGCGGGACGCCGGCCTTCACCTGGGCCGGAGTGAGAGTCCGGACGCCGTCGCGTGGCGCGGCGCGCAGGCCGAAGCCGTCGCCGTCCGGCCAGCGGTTGACCAGGCAGGCGTAGAGCAGCGAACCGAGCGCCCGGACGTCGGCGGCTTCGCCGGTGAGCGCCCGATCGTCGGGGTCGAGGGCCGCCTCGACCAGCAGGCCGACGATCCGGACGTTGCCGGCGGCGGTGATCACCACCGTGTCGGGGTTGATCCGCTCGTGGTAGAGGCCGCGGGTGTGCAGGGCGGCGAGCGCCTGCGCCAACTCCTTGACGATCCAGGCCGCCTCGACCGGCGACAGTGGCCCACCGGTCAGAACCTGCTCGAGCGAGGTTCCGGGGGCGTACTCGAAGACGATGTAGTGCTCGCCGCTGTCGAAGGCACCGGCGTCCAGCACCCGCAGGAACGCCGAATCGGGCGCTCCCGAGGCACGTTTCGCAACGCCGATCATCTCCTCGCCGCGCGGGTCCTCCGCGGGCAGCAGGTGCATCAGGACGGCCCGCGAAAGACGCTGGTCGAAGGCGCGCCAGGTGAGGGCCCGGCCGCGTCGGGCGAGCAACTCGTCCAGCCGATAGCGCTCGCCGAGCACTTGGCCGACCATTTCATCTGCGGCGTTGTCGTCGGCCTGGGCAGCGGGGTCGTCCGGATCGGGGTAGTGCAGCACCGCCTGATCGCCCTCGGGTTCGATGACGATGAACTGACCGGCGCCGTCCGGGTCGGTGTTGATCTGCTCGGGTTCAGGTTCCGGCTCGGGGTCGTCCTCCTTGTCGGACGGCGAAGCCTCGGAACGGAGCGGCTCGACCTCCTCGGCGACCTCGTCCGGCTGCCCGGTCACCACCGGATGCGGATTGCGGCGGCGTCGCAGCACGCCCAGCACCTGGGTGGCTTCACTGATCCGCAGCCGCTTGGCCGCGAAGAAGAAGGCCAGCACGGCGACCAGCGCGGCCAGCCCGAGGCCGACCAGGGTCAGCAGCGCCGACTCGAAACGGGTGAAGTACCAGGTGATCGCCCAGGCCAGCACCCCGCTGGGCACGGCCGCCACGGCCAGCTTGGCGAGGTGACGGATCAGGTCGCCGCCGTCCAGGCCGACCAGGCGCTTGCGCAGCGCCAGGTGGGAGAGCCAGGCGCCCAATATGTACGACAGGCTGTAGGCCAGCGCCAGCCGGGGCGCCACCGTGTTCACGTCGTGCCAGGCCAGCATGAAACCGACGGCCAAAGCGGTGTTGACGCCCGAGATCACCACCTGCAGCAGGAACGGCGTCCGGGTGTCCTCGAGTGCGTAGAAGCCGCGCAGGTACAGGTATTGGATGGTGTACGGCACCAGGCCGATGCCGAACGCCATCAGCGTCCAGGCCACGTAGTGGAAGTCGGTGGCGCCCTGGCCGAGGCCGAACGCGACCCGGGCGATCGGCTCGGCGAGCACGATCATTCCGATCGCCGCGGGCACCAGGAAGGTGACCGCCAGCCGGGTCGCCCGTTGCACCTCGGCGGCGACACCGATCATGTCCTTCACGGCGGCCAGCCGGGACGCGTGCGGCAGCATCGCGGTGGCCAGCGACACCGTCAACAGTGAATGCGGCAGCACCCAGATCAGATACGCCTGGTTGTAGACGTTGCTGCCGGCACCGGAGCCGCCGACCACCGCCGAGGTGGCCAGCCGGGTCACCACGGCCTGCGCGACCAGGGTCAGCGCGACATAGCCCATCATCCACTTGGCAAGGTGGAACGTGTGCCCCAGTCCGGTTCCCTTGAGATCCCAGCGGGGCCGGTAGCGGAAGCCGGTGCGGCGGTAGAACGGGATCAGGATCAGCGTCTGGGCGACGATGCCGAGGGTGGAACCGCCACCCAGCAGCAACGCCTGTTGGGTGCTGAACGGAGCCGAGGTGTCGAGGCCGCCCCAGAGCACCGCGTAGAGGCCGAGCACACCGATCTGCACCACGTTGTTGGCGATCGGCGCCCACATCATCGGGCCGAACGAGTCCCTGGCGTTGAGCACCTGGCCGATCAGGAAGAACGCGCCGTAGAAGAACAGCTGCGGCATGGTCAGGTAGGTGATGAAGACCAGCGACTGCCAGTGCGGCAGGCTCTGCCAGGCCGGATC
Source organism: Micropruina sp. (assembly GCF_047606365.1). Classification (GTDB taxonomy): domain Bacteria; phylum Actinomycetota; class Actinomycetes; order Propionibacteriales; family Propionibacteriaceae; genus Micropruina. The sequence goes on from NZ_JASGEN010000031.1 coordinate 50,000, forward strand.
GGTCCACAGCGTCAGCAGCCAGGGCACCGCCGCCACCATCAGCACGGTGACCACGGCCAGCCCCGCCAGGAAGGCGGTCATCACCCGGTTGACGTAGGTCTGCCCGCCGTCGGAATCGTTCTTGATGGCCCGGACAATCTGCGGCACCAGCACGGTGTTCAGCGCACCGCCGGCGAACAGCATGTAGAGGGTGTTGGGGATCAGCGTGGCCAGGCCGAACATCTCGACCTGCCGGGTGCTGTTGCCCAACGCGAAGGCGAGCAGGATCGCCCGACCGAAGCCGAGGATGCGCGACACCATGGTGCCTGAGGCCATCACGGCGGTGGCGGTCAACAACCGCCGTCCGGTCGTGGCGGGGGCTTCCCGGCCCTCGTCGCTCAAAGCTCCTCCTCGCGTTGCTTGCGGCGCACCTGACGGATGCGCAGCGCGGTCGTCGCCACCAGCACCACACCGGAGACGATGACAATGATCCACCCGATCACGCCCAGGTCGGTGACCTCGACCGCGATCCGGGTGCTTTCGCCGATCGGTTCGCCGGAGGTCGTCCGCAGGCTCGCGGTCACGTTGACCAGGCCGTTCGAGCTGGCTTCCGGCCGGACGTTGATGGTTTGGCTCTGCCCGGGGCCGACGGTGATCGGCGCCGTGTCGGCGATGCTGATCCGTTGCGGGTTGTCCGAGGCGAAGACCACCCGGACGACGATCGGCTCGGTGAGGTCGTTGATCACGGTGACCGGGAACTCGTTGCTGCGCGACGACATCAACACCCGCGGACTGGCCGAGAGCCGGACGTTGTCGGCGACCGCGTCCGAGCCGACCGTGCCGTTCACCGCGGCCAGCCACGGGGCGGTGCTGCTGCCGCCGATCCAGCCGGTGGAGACCAGCCGGCTCAGGGTGGCCGGCTCGTCGCCGGCGAGTTCGGAATCCGGCACCAGATCGCGGTAGTCGGCGAAATCGCCGGTGAGTGTGCTGAGCTGCCGGAACCGGAAAGCGGGCAGGGTGGTCGGTTTGGCGGGCAGCACCAGCGAGGCCGCCGGAACGTCGGCCTGGTCATCGAGCAGGCTGTCCAGTGCCGTGCGGGTCACCCAGCTCGGGCTGGTGGCGGTGTCCGCGGCGGCGGCGTCCGCGGTGTCGATCAACCGGACCAGCCCGCCGCCCAGAATGGCTTCGGCGTACTGCCGCTGGGCGCGTTGCACCGGCCCGTCGTCGGTGCCGGGCCCGCCCGCCGTCGCCGGCGGGGCGAGGCGCAGCAGGGTGGAACCGGAC
>NZ_JASGEN010000032.1:0-40507 GCF_047606365.1 Micropruina sp.
CCGCGCCGGAGCGTCCGGCGACCGCACCGGAGCGTCCGGAGCAGTCGGCGCCCGCGGAACCTCCGACCGCGCCGCCGGCAGCCCCCGCCGAGCCGACCCCGGCGCCGACGCGAGGCGGACGGTCCTCGACCGGGTTGACCACCGTCGATTTCCGCCGGCTGTGGCCCGACATCCTCGACGAGGTGAAGAAGCGGCGCCGGTTCACCTGGATCCTGCTCAGCCAGAACGCTCATGTGGTCGACGTCCTCGACGGCGTTCTCACCCTCGGCATCGCCAACCCCGGTGCCCGGGACAGCTTCGGACGCGGCGGCAGCGAAGACGTGCTGCGCGAGTCGATCCTGCAGGTCACCGCCACCGGGGTGAGCATCAAGGTGATCGACGCCGGCCCGTCCGAGAATCCGGCAGCGACCCCGGCGCCCGTCCAGCAGGCGGCACCGTCTCCGGCGCCGCAGCCCTCGCCCCCGCGTCCGTCCGCCGCGGCTCAGGCACGGCAGAACATCCGAGCCACCAGCAACTCCGTCGAGCCGCCGCCCGAAGAGGACGAGCCCAGCCGCGACGACGAGTCGCTCGAAGAGGCCAGCGCCAACCACGACGAACTGCTGGCCAAGCACCTCGGCGCCGAACTCATCGCCGAAGAGGAGTAGCCGCACTCGATTCCGTTGGTCGAGCTTGTCGAGACCCTGGGACCGGCGACAGAGGTTTCGACAAGCTCAACCACCGGCGAGCAGCATCGGCCGTCGCTCGCGGACGTCTGTGCCGGCGACCCACCGACTGCGAACCGGGTCATCCACGCACGCGTGGGTAACATTGCCCGGTGCCCCACCACCGATTGGAGACGTGATGTTCGGCGAGCAGGGATTCGACATGAACGCGCTGCTGGCGCAGGCCCAGGCCATGCAGTCGCAGATTCAGCGTGCCCAGGACGAGCTGGCGGCCAAGCAGGTGCGCGGCTCGGCGGGCGGTGACCTGGTCGAGGTGACCGTGAACGGCGCCGGCGAGCTGCTGGCCGTCGACATCAAGCCCGAGGCCTGGGACGAGGACGACCCGTCGACGCTCGGTGACCTGATCGTCGCCGCCGTCCGGGACGCCAACAAGAAGGTGGCCATCCTGGCCGAGAGTTCGATGCCGCCGCTGCCCGACCTGGGTGGTCTGGGCGGCCTCCCCGGCCAGTGAGCCGGGGGTAACGCGGTGTTCGAAGGCCCTATTCAGGAGCTGATCGACGAACTCGCCCGGCTACCGGGGATCGGCCCCAAGGGTGCGCAGCGGATCGCGTTCCACATTCTCACCACCGATTCCACCGACGTCGAACGGCTGGCGGACGCCCTGCGGCACGTCGCCGAAAAGGTCAGGTTCTGTGAGCGCTGCTTCAACATCAGCGAGGGCGAGCTGTGCCGGATCTGCCGTGATCCGCGGCGCGACCAGACCGCCATCTGTGTCGTGGAGGAATCCAAGGACGTGATGGCGATCGAGCGGACCAACGAGTTCCGTGGCCTTTACCACGTGCTCGGCGGCGCCATCTCACCGATCGACAACGTCGGCCCCGGCGACCTGCACATCCGTGAACTGGTCATCCGGCTCGGCGACGGCACGGTCACCGAGGTGATCCTGGCCACCGACCCCAACCTTGAGGGCGAGGCCACCGCCACCTACCTGTCCCGGCTGCTGGTGCCGATGGGGGTCACCGTGTCGCGGCTGGCGTCCGGGCTGCCGGTGGGCGGCGACCTCGAGTACGCCGACGAGGTCACCCTGGGTCGTGCCTTCTCCGGACGCCGCCGGCTCGGCGAATCCGCCGCCGTCGGCTGACCGCACCCTCGGACGAGGGACCGTGGGCCGAGGGATCTGTCCCCATGGTCCATTTCGTCGGCACTCACAGCCTCCTGACAGTTGTCTGCCTAGGATCCCGACGCACGATGGAACCCATCGAGCCAAGAGGAGTTGAGAGATGGGTCCACGAGGAGGCGGAGGCTTCGGCTTCCTGCATCTGATCGCCGGCCTGGTCGGGCTGGCATTATTCGTCGCGGTCATGCTCGGGTTGGTCGCCCTGGCGTTGGGCATCGCCCGCAAGAAGGGTTGGGGTCCGCGATGGAAGCCCGGTCATGGTCCTGGGCGCGGCCCGCGCCACGAGCCGGGCGCCCCGCCGCACGGGCCGGGTCCCTGGGAGGCGCTGCGCATCCTGGATGAGCGGCTGGCACGGGGTGAGATCGAGATTGACGACTATCACGCCCGCCGGAACGCACTGAACGGGGCCAGCTACCCGCCGTTCCAGCAGCCGCCGACACCGCCCGGCCCGCCGGGGCCGGGGCACCCGCCGGACGGCCCGCCGCCCACCCGCGAGGAGCCGACGCCGCCGGCACCCTGAGGGCCGCCCAACACCGCGATAAGGATCGGGATCGAGCACGGACTGCCGTGTTCGATCCCGATCTTTGTTCGTGACAGACGCGGCCGTTGGCTGCCCCCGCTTTTGGGCGAGTCCAGTGCTGCGGCTACGATGGGCGACTGTCGCAAGGCACTGATGGGGCCATCACCCCGGAGCTGCCGGAAGAACAGCGCGGCGTCCAGCTGGATCGCCGAGCCCACTAGAACCGGCCGCGGCGCACCACGAGAGGGTCGTCCCACGCGGGCGGCCAAGAAGGGTGGTACCGCGGGGTTCGCCTCGTCCCTTCGTCCCTGGCCGGGTCAAGTCCCGGTAGTCAGCAGCAGACGAAGGAAGACCGATGACCGAGTATCGCCCCGTGCCGCCGCAGGTTGATCTGCCCGCGATGGAGCGCGAGATCCTCGACCTGTGGGACGCCCGGAACACGTTCGACAAGACGCTTCAGGCCACCCAGGGTGGCCCGGCGTGGACGTTCTACGAGGGCCCGCCGACCGCCAACGGCACGCCCGGCACCCACCACATCGAGGCCCGGGTGTTCAAGGACGTCTTCCCGCGGTTCAAGACCATGCAGGGCTTCCACGTCGACCGCAAGGCCGGCTGGGACTGTCACGGCCTGCCCGTCGAACTGGCGGTTGAGAAGGAGCTGGGCTTCAACGGGAAGCCCGACATCGAGGCGTACGGCATCGAGGCGTTCAACGCCAAGTGCCGCGAATCGGTCGGACGGCACGTCGACGAGTTCAGCGCGCTCACCCGCCGGATGGGCTACTGGGTGAACCTCGACCAGGCCTACTGGACGATGGACGCCTCATTCGTCGAGTCGGTCTGGTGGGCGCTGAAGCAGATCTTCGACGCCGGCCTGCTGGTCGAGGACCACCGGGTCGCCCCGTACTGCCCGCGCTGCGGCACCACGCTGTCCGATCACGAGTTGGCGCAGGGCTATGAGGACGTCATCGACCCGTCCGTCTACGTCCGATTCCCGCTGACCAGCGGCCCGCTGGCCGGCAAGGCGTCCCTGCTGGTCTGGACGACGACACCCTGGACGCTGGTCAGCAACACCGCGGTCGCCGTCCATCCCGACGTGACCTATGTGGTGGCGACCAAGCTGGCCACTGCGTCCGACGACGAGCCGGAGACCCTGGTGGTTGCCGAACCGCTGGTCGAGAAGGTGCTCGGCGAGGGCTGGCAGATCGAGGGCAGCTACACCGGCCGCGAGTTGGAGCTGTGGAGGTACCAGCGACCGTTCGACCTGGTCGAGTTCCCGGACGTGGTGGGCGGCACTCACTACGTGGTGCTGGCCGACTACGTCACCACCGAGGACGGCACCGGCCTGGTCCATCAGGCGCCCGCGTTCGGTGAGGACGACATGGCGGTCTGCCGGGCCTACGGGTTGCCGATGGTGAACCCGGTGCTCCCCGACGGCACCTTCGAGGCCGATCTGCCGCTGGTCGGCGGCGTCTTCTTCAAGACCGCCGACAAGTTGCTGGTCGCCGACCTGGCCGCGCGTGGGCTGCTCTACCGCGAACTGCCCTACGAGCACAGCTACCCCCACTGCTGGCGCTGCCACACCGCCCTGCTCTACTACGCCCAGCCGTCCTGGTACATCCGGACCACCCAGATCAAGGACGCCCTGCTGCGCGAGAACGAGGGCACCACCTGGTACCCCGAACACATCAAGTGGGGCCGCTACGGCGACTGGCTGAACAACAACATCGACTGGGCGCTGTCCCGGTCGCGGTACTGGGGGACGCCGCTGCCGATCTGGCGCTGCCCCAACGGCCATCTCACCTGTGTCGGTTCGCGCGCTGAACTGTCCGAGCTGAGCGGCGGCGACCAGTCGGTGCTCGACCCGCACCGTCCGTTCGTCGACGACGTCACCTTCGGCTGCCCGCACTGCCACGAGACCGCACACCGGGTGCCCGAGGTGATCGACGCCTGGTTCGACTCGGGCTCGATGCCGTTCGCGCAGTGGGGTTACCCGTGGGCCGAGGGTTCGAAGGAGCGGTTCGCCGACGCCTACCCGGCCGACTTCATCTGTGAGGCGATCGACCAGACCCGCGGCTGGTTCTACTCGCTGATGGCGGTCGGCACGCTGGTCTTCGACGCGTCCTCGTACCGCAACGTGCTCTGCCTGGGCCACATCCTGGCCGAGGACGGTCGCAAGATGAGCAAGCACTTGGGCAACATCCTGGAACCGATCCCGCTGATGGACAAGCACGGGGCGGACGCGGTGCGCTGGTTCATGGCGGCCGGCGGTTCGCCGTGGGCGTCCCGGCGGGTGGGGCACACCACGATCACCGAGACCGTCCGCAAGGTGCTGCTGACCTACTGGAACTCGGTCGCGTTCCAGGCGCTGTACGCCCGCACCAACGGGTGGACCCCTTCGTCCTCGCCGGTCGAGGCTCCCGCTCATGTGCTGGATCGCTGGCTGGTGTCGGTGCGAACCGCGCTGGTCCGTGAGACCACCGCGGCGCTGGAGAACTTCGACACCCAGCGCTACGGGGCACTGATCGCCGACTTCGTCGACGACCTGTCCAACTGGTACGTGCGGCGCTCGCGGCGGCGCTTCTGGGAGGGCGATCCGGGTGCGCTGCAGACCCTGCACGACACCCTCGACGTGGTCACCCGGCTGATGGCGCCGCTGGCCCCGTTCATCACCGAACGGGTCTGGCAGGACCTGGTGGTCGCCACCAACTCCGACGCTCCCGAATCGGTGCACCTGGCGTCCTGGCCGGTGGCCGACGAGGCGGTGGTCGACGCCGGGCTGAACGACGCGATGCGGCTGACCCGCCGGCTGGTCGAACTGGGCCGGTCGGCGCGGGCCGAGGCGCGGGTGAAGACCCGGCAGCCGCTGTCCCGGGTGCTGGTGCCGTCCGGTTCGTTCGCGAAGCTGGACGCCGAACTGCGCGCCGAGATCGCCGCCGAGCTGAACGTCCAGACGGTGGAGTCATTCGCGTCCGCCGGTGACCTGGTCGACTACTCGGCCAAGGGCAACTTCCGTGCGCTGGGTAGGCGTTTCGGCAAGGACACCCCGAAGATCGCCGCCTCCATCGCGGCCGCGGACGCCGCCGAACTGGCTGCCGCGCTGGCGGCGTCCGGTAGGGCGACGGTCGCCGGGGTCGAGGTGAGCGCGGACGAGGTGATCGTCTCCGAGCGGCCCCGCGAGGGCTGGTCGGTGGTCAACGAGCAGGGCGAGACGGTGGCGCTCGACCTGGAGCTGACCCCCGAACTGGTGCGTGCCGGCCTGGCCCGCGAGGTCGTCCGGCTGGTGCAGGAGAAGCGCAAGACGTCCGGCCTGGAGGTATCCGACCGGATCACCCTGCGCTGGGCCGCAGACGGCGACCTGGCCGACGCGGTCCGTGCCCACGCCGACACGATCGCCGCCGAGGTGCTGGCCACCGCCGTGATCGAGGCCGAGCCGTCCGACGATTGGGCGACCGACGCCGACCTCGGCCTGTCCTTCGCGGTCACCAAGGCCTGATCGGTAAACCCCCTCCCTAACTAGTTCAGCCCTCCCGCATGCGGGAGGGCTGAACTAGTTAGGGAGGGCCCTAGCGGGCGGGTGCTCGGGCGACGAGGGGACCGGGTCAGCTGTAGGGCGGACGCGGGTAGCCGGTGCCGAGCGCGCGGCGGCGCTGGCGCAGGTTGCTCTTCAACGCGCGCAGGATGGTGTTGACGATGAGGGCGCCGATCAGTACCGGCCAGAAGCCAGCCCCGGTGAAGATCACCAGCACGAACGCCACCGGCCAGATCAGCCTGGCCAGGGTGACGACCACCGTCTCGAACTGCGACGGCGGCGGGACGGCGCTACCGGGCGCAGGCACCACGTAGCCCGACACCGAGGGCTGGCTCGTGCCGTACGCCGGGAAGTCGGTGTCGGTGGGCTCGTCCGGGGTCGCGTCGTACGGCGTCGGACCGCCCGCTTGGAAGGGCGGCTGCTGCCACCGCGGCTCCGGTTCGCCGGTCGGCGGGTTGCTGGTCACCCTGCCAGGGTATGCGCGGATGCGGGAGCACCGGTTGACATCGGCAGCCCGGGGGCACATTCTGTCCTCGGACATGTGACTGGTCATGCAGGCAGGATCCAACGGTTCTCGCGCACGTCGTTGTGCGGGCGACATCCGTTGGGTCCTTTTTTGTTGCCTCGAACCGGTCCGGCTACGAACCGAGGGAGGAATACATGGACTACGACAAGACCGCGGCGGCGATCCTCGAGCAGGTGGGCGGGGCATCCAACGTCGGTGCGCTGACGCACTGCTCGACCCGGCTCCGCTTCACCCTGGCGGACGGCGGCAAGGCCGACGTGGAGGCGCTGAAGAAGGTCCCGGGCGTGATGGGGGTCGTCTCCACCGGCCAGTTGCAGGTGGTGATCGGCAACGAGGTGGTCGAGGTCTACCAGGCGCTGCGCCGGCTGCCGGGACTGGCCGGGGCCGCCGCGCCGCAGGCGTCCGCACCAGGCCCCAAACGGTCGTGGGGTGCGGTGGTGATCGACTTCATCGTCGGCGTCTTCCAGCCGCTGATCCCGGCGATCGCCGGTGCCGGTGTGCTGAAGTCGTTGCTGCTCCTGCTTTCGTCGCTGGGCTGGATGAGCACCAAGTCGGACACCTACATCGTGCTGTCGTCGATCGCCGACGCCACCTTCTTCTTCCTGCCGCTGATGGTGGCGGGCACCACCGCCAGCAAGCTCGGAGTCAACCGTCTGGTGGCCATCGCCGCTTGTGCTCCGCTGGTTCTGCCGTCCCTGACGGCCTTGATGAAGGATCCGGGGCTGACCGTCTTCGGCCTGCCGATCACCAACGTCGCGTACAACTCGCAGGTCTTCCCCTCGCTGCTGATCGTGCTCTTCCTCGCTCTCATGGAGCGGTTCTGGACGCGGGTGTCGCCCAAGCCGATCCGGATCTTCTTCGTGCCGATGATGAGCCTGCTGATCACCGTGCCGGTGGGCCTGGTCGCGCTCGGCCCGCTCGGCTACAACCTCGGCCTGCTGTTCACCGGCGCGATCCTGTGGGTCTTCAGCACCTTCGGCTGGGTCGCCACGATGCTGCTGGCGATGGCGCTGCCGTTCCTGGTGTCGCTCGGCATGCACAAGCCCTTCCTGCCGTACGCGATCAACCAGTACTCGACGACCGGTTCCGAGCCGCTCTACCTGCCGGCCTCGCTGGCGCACAACATCGCCGAATCCGGCGCCATGTTCGGCGTCGCCGTCCGCACCAAGAACGGCGACGTCCGCTCGACGGCGCTCTCTGCCGGCATCTCGGCGCTGTTCGGGATCACCGAACCCGCCCTGTACGGCGTCACCATTCAGAACAAGCGCGCGCTGTGGAGCGTGCTGGTCGGTGCCGGCCTGGGCGGCGCCTACGTCGGACTGACCCACGTCGCCGGTTTCGCTGTGGTGGGCCCCGGCCTGGCCAGCATGTCGATGTTCATCGATCCGACCAATCCGATGAACATCGTCAACGCCTTCATCGGCTTCGGCATCGCCTTCGTCGCCAGCCTGGCCGCGTCGTTGATGTTCTGGAAGGACTCCGATTCGGCGAGTGTGGAGGCCATCCAGGAGCGCACAGCGTCGCAGGCGCCTGCCGCGCCGCAGGCGTCCGAGACCGCTGTTGCCGCCACGGACGTGGCGGATTCGGAGCTGGTCAGCCCATTGACCGGGACCGTGATCCCGCTCATCCAGGTGCCGGACGCCGTGTTCGCCGGCGGAGCCCTGGGGGAGGGTGTGGCGATCGTGCCGAGCGTGGGCGTGGTGCACGCGCCCGCCGACGCCACCGTGGTCACGGTGTTCGAGTCGAAGCATGCGATCACCCTGCGCACCGATTCCGGTGCCGAGATCCTGATTCACGTCGGTCTGGACACGGTGAAGCTGCAGGGCGCCCCCTTCGAGACGCTCGTCGCCAACGGGCAGCACGTGGGGGTCGGGGAGCCGCTGCTGAAGGTTGATCTGGAGGCGATCAAGCAGGCCGGCTACGACATCACCACGCCCGTCGTCGTGCTCAATTCGGCCAGGTATGGTCTGACTCCGTTGGCCGACGCCGAGGTGGAGGCCGGACGGCCGCTGCTGGCGCTGACCGTGAAGGGAGAAGCCGATGTCGCGCTTTCCTGACGGCTTCCTGTGGGGCGGTGCATTGGCGGCGAACCAGGTCGAGGGTGCCTGGGACGCCGACGGCCGGGGACCCTCGGTGGCCGACATCGCCACCTACAAGCCGAACGTCGACCCCAAGGAGTACGCCGCGCACCACGTGGTGACCTCGGAGGGAATCGCAGCTGCCCTCGCCGACCCCGACGTGACCTACTACCCGAAGCGCCGTGGGATCGATTTCTACCATCGTTGGCGCGAGGATCTGGCCCTGTTCGCCGAGCTCGGGTTCGGCGTCCTGCGGGTGTCGATCGCGTGGAGCCGGCTCTACCCCACCGGTGAGGAAGAGACGCCCAATCCGGCGGGCGTCGCCTTCTACCGAGACCTGTTCACCGAGATGCGACGGCTCGGCATCGAGCCGCTGGTCACCCTGTCGCACTACGAGATGCCGATCCATCTGGCGACCGCCTACAACGGCTGGAGCGACCGGCGGGTGATCGAGCTGTTCGTCCGGTTCGCCACCACCTGTTTCACCGAGTTCGGCTCGCTGGTGAAGCTGTGGCTCACCTTCAACGAGATCGACAGCATCCGCCGGCATCCGTTCACCACCGCCGGGGTGATCGAGGACAAGAGCCCCCAGGGTTTCGAGCAGGCGGTCTACGAGGCACTGCACCATCAGTTCGTGGCCAGCGCGCTGGTGACCCAGCTCTGCCACGAGTTGATCCCCGGCAGCCGGATGGGCTGCATGCTGACCAAGCTGACCACCTACCCGCTCACCTGCGAGCCCGAAGATGTGGCGGCGGCCCAGGCCAAGAATCTGGAGAACCACTTCTACACCGACGTGCAGACCTTCGGCGTCTACCCGCGGTTGATCCTCGCCGACCTGGAACGGCGTGGCATCACGCTGCCGATCCTGCTCGGCGACGAGGAGTTGCTGGCCGCGCACACCGCCGACTTCGTGTCGTTCAGCTACTACATGTCGATGACCGAGTCGGTCAGCCCGGACGCCGAACGCACCCCGGGCAACACGGTGTTGGGGGTGAAGAACCCGTACCTGCCGTCCAGCGAATGGGGCTGGCAGGTCGATCCGGTCGGACTGCGCATCTCGCTGATCGAGTTGTACGACCGGTACCGCAAACCGCTGTTCGTGGTGGAGAACGGGCTCGGTGCGCGCGACGAGCTGACCGCGGAGGGGAAGATCCACGACCCGTACCGGATCGCCTACTTCCGGTCGCACCTGCGCGAGATGCGCCGGGCGGTGGACCAGGGCGTGGAGCTGCTGGGCTACACCAGCTGGGCACCGATCGACATGATCAGCGCCTCGTCCTCGCAGATCAGCAAGCGGTACGGGTTCATCCACGTCGACTTCGACGACCTGGGCAACGGCAGCGGGCAGCGCCGCAAGAAGGACTCCTTCGCCTGGTACCAGCGGGTGATCGCCAGCAACGGCGCCTCGCTGGACGAGGAGTGACGGGCGCGCACTGAATGCGGATCAAGAAGGTGTTCAACTCCAGCGTCGTCCTGGCCTCGGGCCCGGACGACGCGGAGTTGATCCTGCTCGGCAAGGGCATCGGCTACGGTCAGCGCCCCGGTGACCTGGTACCCGAGGGTGCCCCGGATCGGTTCTTCGTGCCGGTCCGCAACCCGGTCGCCAAGGAACTGCTGCAACTGCTGGACTCGATCGGACCCGAATACCTCGAGCTGACCCGCGAGATCATCGCCTACGCCGAGCAGGTGCTGGGCGCCGAGCTGCATCAGCACCTGTACGTGGCGCTCACCGACCATCTGCATTTCGCGGTCGAACGGGCGCATGCCGGGCTGCCGGTGGTGAACCGGCTGGCCTGGGAGATCCGCAGCTACTACCCGGTCGAGTACCGGATCGGCCGCTACGGCCTCGACCGGCTGCGCGAGCAACTCGACGTCCGGCTGCCCGACGACGAGGCGGCCAACATCGCCTTCCACATCGCCAACGCCCGGCACACCCAGGACCAAGTCGCCTTCGACGCCTTCGAGGCGGCCCGGCTGATCGACCAGGTGGTGACCATCGTCACCTACCGGATGGGCATCGAGCGGCAGCCCGACAACGTCCACTTCTCCCGGTTCGTCACCCACATGCAGTACTTCGCCGACCGGTTCTTCACCGACCGGATGCTGGCCAGCGGCGACGACTTCCTGTTCGACCAGCTCTCCCGGCGCTACCCCGGTGCGATCGCGTGCGCCGAGCGCGTCCGGGAACACATCCAGGACGCCTACCGCCAGCGTCTGCCCAACGAGGAGGTCGCCTACCTCGCCCTGCACATTCAGCGGGTCAGCGAGAAGGTGTAAACCGGGGCACTAGATCGTGAGCCTTGGGTCAGCGCGAAGGTGTGCCTCGTCCCAGGACGACTAGGTCGTCAGTCGTGGCGCCTGGCACTGCGTCCGGCGGGATGCGAGCGTCCAGTGTGACGAATCGGCCCCGGTGATGGACGGCCAGGGCGAGCAGGTACAGATCAGTCAGTTGCCGCGGGCCGTGCACGCGTGTCCGCGTGACGGCGTCCAGCACGCTGATGTCGGCCGGCCAGAACTCATGGGTTGGTGAGACTCGGGCGCCTGCCAGAAGTTCCATGGCCGCGCCGACGCTGACTGACCCCGGGTAGGCCGGTTGGCTGAGAATGCGGACGAAGCCGTTCTCGGTGATCGGGCAGGACGCCCAACCGTGCTCGGCGTTGGCAAGCAGCCAGTCGCGTGCGGTCAAGTGATGAATGTGGTCCTCATCGAACAAGGCGATCAGCATGTTGATGTCGAGCAGGGCCCTCACTCGCCGAGTTCCTCACGAAGCGCGTCGACCAGTTCGTTGGTGACCACGTCGCCTCGCCGGGCGAGCGGCTGGAAACCGAGGAATCCCCCTGCCCCTGCGGGACGGTGTGCTCCGGCCAAGCCGATGCGAGCGAGGTCGGACAGAACCTCGCCGGCCGTTCGGCCTTCGGCCTTGGCCCGCTCTTTTGCAGCGATCAGCACATCGTCGGCGATCGTCAAGGTGGTGCGCATGCATCTGATGCTACCTCATATGATGATCCAGCCCGGTTGGGGCAACAAGCCGTTGCCCGAACGGGTTGCGGGGCGAGACGGTGGTGGCTCAACCGGTCACGGTCAGGAGTGTGCCCAGCTCGGCGGTCGAATCACCGCCGACATAGATCTCGATCTCGGTGGCGTCCTGCACCCAGTCGCGGGTCGCGGCACTCCAGTAGCGCAGCTGGTCCGGGCCCACCTCAAAGGTGACGGTCTCGGTCGCACCGGCTGCGATGGGCAGCCGGCGGAAGGCTTTCAGCTCCCGAATCGGACGGCTCGAGGTGCCGTAGCGCTGGTGGAGGTACAGCTGCACCACCTCGTCCGCGTCCACTGTCGAGGTGTTGGTGACGTCCACCGTGACCTCGACGCTCTGGCCGACCTCGATCTGCTCGGCCGACAGTCGCAGGTTCGCGTAGTCGAACGTCGCATACGACAAACCGTGGCCGAACGGGTACAGGGGGCCGGACGGTTCGCTCCAGTACCGGCGGTCCGCGTCGTCGGGCTGGAAGGTGCGCAGGTGCGAGTAGATCACCGGCACCTGACCGGCGTGCCGCGGCCAACTGAACGGCAGCCTGCCGGCGGGGGAGACGTCGCCGAACAGCAGCGCGGCCACCGCTTCGCCGCCGCGGGTGCCCGGGTACCAGGCCTGCAGGATCGCCGGCACGCTCTCCTGCGCCCAGCGCAGGTCGACCGGACGTCCGGACATCACCACCAGCACGGTCGGTGTTCCGGTGGCGACGATGCGCTGCAGCTGCTCCAGTTGGCGTCCGGGCAGTTCCAGGGTGTCGTTGGACGCCTTCTCGCCGATCTGGTTCTGCCGCTCGCCGACCACCACCACGGCCACGTCGCTGATCGAGGCGAGCTCGACGGCCAGCGCGATCTCGGCGTCGTCGTCATGGTCGAGGGCCGTTCGGGCGACCACCGAGTCCATGTTGTCGAACATCGACGGGTAGAGCCGTTCGGGAATGCCGGCGCCCGGGGCGAAGGTGACCTCGCCGATGGCGCGGGCGCGGATGCCGTCCAGAATGGTGGCGGTCTCGGTGGTGTCGTAGTCGAACGCCCACGGGCCGAGAGCGTCGCGCGGCGAGTCGGCGAGCTGGCCGATCACGGCGATCGAGCCGGTATCGGCGGCCAGCGGCAGCGCATTGCCGGCGTTCTTCAGCAGCACAGCCGAACGCTCCGCAGCCGTCCGGGCCACCTCGCGATGCTCCGGGGTGTTCAGCACAGCAACGCTGCCGGCCTCGTCGGCGTACGGATTCTCGAACAGACCGAGCCGGAATTTGGCTCGCAGGATGCGTCGCACCGCCTCGTCGATCACCTGTTCGTCGACCAGGCCGGCGGCGACGGCGTCCGGCAGATGCGCGAAAGCCGGGTCTTCCATGGTCATCTCGAGATCGAGTCCGGCGTTCATGGCCCGCGCGCCGGCGTCGGCCAGATCCTTGGCGAAGTGCTGGGTGACCAGGGAGCGGACGGCGCCGGCGTCCGACACCACGAAGCCGTCGAAGCCGAACTCGTCGCGCAGCACCTCGGTCAGCAGCCAGCGGTTGCCGGAGGCCGGCACCCCGTTGAGGTCCATGTAGGCGCTCATGATGTTCGCGGCACCCGCCTCGACGGCGGCCCGGAACGGCGCCAGGTAGACGTTCCACAACTCCGAATCGGAGATCTCGGAATCCTCGTAGTCGCGACCGCCGCGCGCCGCGCCGTAGCCGGCGAAATGCTTCGGACCGGACAGGATCGACTCCGGCCCGAAATCACCCTGGAACCCGCGGACGTGGGCCGCCGCCACCGCGCCGCCCAGCACCGGATCCTCACCGGCGCCCTCGACGATCCGGCCCCAGCGCGGATCGCGGGCGATGTCGACCATCGGCGCGAACGCCCAATGGATGCCGACCGCGCGAGCCTCCCGGGCCGCGACCGCCTCACCCGCGGCGATCATCTCCGGATCCCACGAGGCGGCCTGGCCGATCGGCACCGGAAAAATGGTCCGGAAGCCGTGGATCACGTCGTAGCCGAACAGCACCGGAATGCCGAACCGGCTACCCTCGATCGCCATCCGTTGCAGCCGGTTCGCCGTCGCCGGATCGCGGACGAACAGCAGCGACCCGGCACCCCCTTCGGCCAGCGCGGCTTCGACCTTGCGCGGCGACTCCAGGAACTGGTGGGCCTCGGGCGAGCCGTCGTCGGCCAGATCCTGGGCGAAGGTGCCGAAATAGAAGTACTGGGTGACCTGTCCCGCCTTCTCTTCCAGGCTGAGCCGGGCGAGCAGGTCCTCGACCCGCTCGTCGATGCTGAGCCCGGGGTTCCGGAACGGCAGATCGGTCATGGTTCTCCTTCGAACACGTGTCGCACCTCAACGCTGGCGGTGCTTGAGGGAACGCTGATCAAACGCAACCACCGCTGGTTGAGCTTGTCGAAACCCCTTGCCGCAGAGGTCTCGACAAGCTCGACCGACGATGGATCAGCGACTCCTTGGGGACAGCCTGCCAGGTCGGTCGGACACCTGGCAGGGTCGTGACCGCGATCCGGCGACGGCACTCCGACAAGTGGGAACGCAGCCAGGTGGGCCGGTACGGCTGTGGTATTCATGGCGAATCCGAGAGGAGCGTGGCCAACGATGACCGATTCCGCCGTGACCAACCCCGCTGTCGAGCAGTTAATCGCCCGATCGCACAGCCTGGGCGCCGACCCCCGCACCACCAACTACGGCGGGGGCAACACCTCGGCGAAGGGGACGGCGATCGACCCGGCCACCGGCGGTCCGGTCGAGTTGTTGTGGGTGAAGGGCTCGGGCGGCGACCTGGGCACGCTGGCACCGTCCGGGCTGGCGGTGCTGCGGCTCGACCGGATGCGGGCGTTGACCGGCGTCTACCCGGGCGTCGAGCGCGAGGACGAGATGGTCGCCGCCTTCGAATACTGCCTGCACGGCAAGGGCGGTGCGGCGCCGTCCATCGACACCACGATGCACGGCTTCGTGGACGCCCCGCACGTCGACCACCTGCACCCCGACGCCGGGCTCGCGATCGCCACCGCCGCCGACGGAGAGGAACTCACCCGGCAGATCTTCGGTGACAAGGTGCGTTGGGTGCCGTGGCGGCGTCCGGGTTTCCAGCTCGGCCTCGACATCGCCGCTCTCGCCAACGACGACCCGGACGTCGTCGGCTGCATTCTCGGTGGTCACGGCATCACCGCCTGGGGGCAGACCTCGCAGGAGTGCGAGGCGAACTCGCTGTGGATCATCCGCACCATCGACGACTACATCGCCGCCCACGGGAAGCCTGACCCGTTCGGCGGTATCCGCGAGGGTTTCACTGCGCTCCCGGACGCCGAACGCCGCGCCCGCGCGCTGGCCCTGGCACCCACCCTGCGGGCCATCGCCTCGCAGGATCGGCGGATGGTCGGGCATTTCACCGACACCGACGTGGTGCTCGACTTCCTGGCCTCACAGAAGGCGCCGGCGCTGGCCGAGTTGGGCACCTCGTGTCCCGACCACTTCCTGCGCACCAAGGTCAAGCCGATGCTGCTCGACCTGCCGCCCACCGCGCCGCTGGAACAGACCGTCGAACGGCTGCACGAACTGCACGCCGCCTACCGCGACGACTACGCCGGTTACTACCAACGCAACGCCGACGAAGGCAGCCCGGCGATCCGCGGCGCCGACCCGCTGATCATCCTGATACCCGGCGTCGGCATGTTCTCCTACGGCATCAACTCCCAGACCGCGCGGGTGGCCGGCGCTTTCTACACCAACACCATCAACGTGATGCGCGGCGCCGAGGCGCTGTCGACCTACGCGCCGGTGCCCGAGCGGGAGAAGTTCCGGATCGAGTACTGGGCGCTCGAGGAGGCCAAGCTGCAACGGCTGCCCAAGCCGAAACCGCTGGCGGCCAAAGTGGCCCTGATCACCGGCGGCGCCGGCGGCATCGGCAGCGCGATCGCCCGGCGGTTCGCCGCCGAAGGTGCCTGCGTGGTCCTCGCCGACCTGGACGAGGCCAAAGCGCAGCGGATCGCGTCCGAGATCGGCAACGCCGACGTGGCGCTCGGGCTGGGCTGCGACGTCCGGGACGCCGAGCAGGTGCGGGCCGCGATCGACGCCACCGTGCTCGCCTTCGGCGGGCTGGACATCGTGGTCAACAACGCCGGCCTGGCGGTGTCGAAGCCGCTGCTGGAGACCACCGAGACCGACTGGGACGCCGAACACGACGTGCTCGCCAAGGGCTCATTCCTGGTCTCCCGCGCGGCGGCGAAAGTGCTGGTCGGGCAGGGGCTGGGCGGCGACATCGTCTACATCAGTTCGAAGAACTCGGTGTTCGCCGGGCCGAACAACATCGCCTACTCCTCGGCGAAGGCCGACCAGTCGCACCAGGTCCGGCTGCTGGCCGCCGAACTCGGCCAGCACGGCATCAAGGTCAACGGCATCAACCCGGACGCCGTCGTCCGCGACAGCGGCATCTTCGCCGGTGCCTGGGCCGCCAACCGGGCCGCCACCTACGGGGTGCCCGAGGAAGAACTGGGCGCCTACTACGCGCAACGCAGCCTGCTCAAGCGCGAGGTACTGCCCGAACACGTCGCAGGTGTCGCTTTCGTGTTGTGCACCGACGAGTTCTCGCACACCACCGGCCTGCACGTTCCGGTCGATTCCGGGGTGACCGGAGCCTTCCTGCGCTGACCCGAGCCGTTGGGATGCGCTGCTCAAAGCCTCTCCCTCGTCATCCCGGACTTGATCCGGGATCTCTCCCGACTGAGATCCCGGGTCGGAGCCCGGATGACATAAATGATCAGCTCGACCGGCGGTGGGATGCGTGGCTCACCGAGCGCTTATCGCGACGTTCAAATTGCGGAAATGCCACGGACGCACCGAAAAGGGGGAATCGCTTGCGGGCATCGAGTTTTGGGCTTTGACTAGCAGTTGAGCGGGTTTCGGGGACGTGATCGGCGCGGCTCCGGGGCCCCCGTGGAGGAGGGCCATGAACGTCCCGACCAGCACCGTCGCGCTGTTCGCCACCTGCATCAACGACACGATGTTCCCGGAGACACCCAAGGCGGTGGTCCGGCTGCTGGAGCGGCTCGGCTGCCGGGTGGACTTTCCGCTGCAGCAGACCTGTTGCGGCCAGATGTTCACGAACACCGGGTACTTCCATGAGGCGATGCCGTCGGTGCGGAACTTCGTGGACACCTTCGAGCGCTACGACTACGTGGTCGGGCCGTCCGGCTCATGCGTCGGTTCGGTGCGCGACCAGCACCCGATGCTCGCCCACCGACACGGTGACCCGGGCCTGCAGCGCCGGGTCGAGGCGATCGTGGCGAAGACCTACGACCTGAGCGAGTTCCTGGTCGATGTGCTCGGTGTAACGGACGTCGGCGGCTACTTCCCGCATCGCGTCACCTACCATCCGACCTGCCATTCACTACGGGTGACGAAGGTCGGCGACCGGCCCTACCGGCTGCTGTCTGCGGTCCGTGGACTCACCCTGGTCGAGTTGCCGAACGCTCAGCAGTGCTGCGGCTTCGGCGGCACCTTCTCACTGAAGAACTCCGATGTCTCGGTGGCGATGGGCACCGACAAGGTGCGGGCCATCCTCGACACCGGCGCCGAATACGTGGTGACCGGGGACAACTCCTGCCTGATGCACATCGGCGGCCTGCTCAGCCGGATGCGGGCGGGCGTCAAACCGATCCATCTCGCCGAGATCCTGGCCAGCACCGAGGAGGCCCTGGTCGCCGCCGGTGCCACCGCCCCGCAGCAGGGAGGTGCGCGATGAGCGCCGTCCGTCGCACCCCGGCACCGCCGCCCGGCGACCTGCAGGACATGCCGAAGTTCCCCAAGAACGCCGCCAAGGAACTCCGCAATACCCAGCTGCGCAAGAACTTGCGGCACGCGACCACCACGATCCGCGAGAAGCGGGCCAACGTGGTGGCCGAACTGCCGCACTGGGAGCAGCTACGGCGGGCCGGTGAGGCGATCAAGAACCGCACCCTGTGCCACCTCGACGACTACCTGCTGCAACTGGAGGAGTCGCTGACCCGCAACGGCGCGATCGTGCACTGGGCCTCCGACGCGGCAGAGGCGAACCAGATCGTGATCGACGTGGCCCGGGCCAAGGGCGCCGACGAGGTGGTCAAGGTGAAGTCGATGGCCACCCAGGAGATCGACCTCAACGAGGCGCTCGAAGCGGCCGGCATCGCCGCCTGGGAGACCGACCTGGCCGAGTTGATCGTCCAGTTGGGGCATGACCGGCCCAGCCACATCCTGGTGCCGGCGATCCACCGCAACCGGTCCGAGGTGCGTGAGATCTTCACCGAAGAGATGGGCCGCTACGGCACGCCTCCGCCGGAGGGGCTGACCGACGATCCGGCGATGCTGGCCGGTGCGGCCCGCGTCCATCTGCGGGAGAAATTCCTGCGTGCCAAGGTGGCCGTCTCCGGCGCCAACTTCGCCGTCGCCGACTCGGGAACGCTCGTGGTGGTCGAATCCGAGGGCAACGGCCGGATGTGCCTGACCCTGCCCGAGACGCTGATCTCGATCGTCGGCATCGAGAAGACGGTGCCCACGTTCGACGACCTGGAGGTCTTCCTGCAGTTGCTGCCACGCTCGTCCACGGCGGAACGGATGAACCCGTACACCTCGATGTGGTCGGGGGTGCGCGACGGCGACGGCCCGCAGGAGGTGCATGTGGTGCTGCTCGACAACGGCCGCACCAAGGTGCTCGCCGATGAGGTCGGACGCCAGGCGCTGCGCTGCATCCGCTGCTCGGCCTGCCTGAACATCTGCCCGGTCTACGAACGCGTCGGCGGGCACGCCTACGGCTCGGTCTATCCGGGCCCGATCGGCGCCATCCTCACCCCGCAGCTGCGCGGCACCGCCTCCGCGGTGGATGCCTCGCTGCCGTTCGCGTCCTCGTTGTGCGGCGCCTGCTATGAGGTGTGCCCGGTGCGGATCAATATTCCCGAAGTGCTGGTGCACCTGCGCAACCAGGTGGTCGAGTCGCATGGGCCCAGCGTTGAGGGCGCGATCATGAAGGCCGGCGGTTGGGTGATGGGTGACGGACGCCGGCTCGCCCTGGTGCAGAAGGGTTCCGAACTGGCCGGACGCGTCCTGCCCGGCGAGGTGATCGGCCCGCTGCCCGGACCGGCGGCCGGCTGGACCGGTGCGCGCGACCTCCCCAAGCCACCCACCCAGACCTTCCGCGACTGGTGGGTCGCCGAGCATCAGGGCGGCGGCGATGAGTAGCCGGGACGCCATCCTGGGCCGGGTCCGTGCCGCGCTGGCCGATGTGCCGGCGGTGCCCGCCGCCGACGATGTCGAGGTCGACTGGGAGTACGGTCAGCGACCAGCCACCGCCGCCGAGGACACCCTCGGACTGTTCGTCGAACGGGTCGAGGACTACCGGGCCGAGGTCAGCTGGGTGACGCCTACCGAGGTCGCCGCCCGGATCGCCGACGCTCTGGGCGACCATGAAGTGACCTCCGCGGTGCTGCCGGCCGGTGCGCCGCAGGAATGGCGCGACGCGATCGCCGCGAAGGGAATCACCGTGCTCACCGACGATCCGGTGCTCAACCACGCCGAGCTGGACGGCACCGGCGCGGTGGTCACCGCGTCCCGGGTGGGGATCGCCGAGACCGGCACCATCGTCCTCGACCACGGCCCCGACCAGGGACGTAGGGCGCTCTCCCTGGTGCCCGACCTGCACGTCTGCGTGATCCGCGCCGACCAGGTGGTCGCCGACGTGCCCGAGGCGGTGGCCCGGCTGCGGCCGTCCATCGACGCCCGGCAGCCGCTGACTTGGATCAGCGGGCCGTCCGCGACCAGCGACATCGAACTGTCCCGGGTTGAGGGGGTGCACGGTCCCCGCACTCTGCGGGTGCTGCTGGTCGACGGCTGACGTCCCTTCCTCATCCCGGCCTTCGCGTCATGCCGGCGGACGCCGGGATCTCCGCCGGACGCGACTTGGCGGTTGAGATCCCGGAGCAAGTCCGGGATGACGAAAGGGGAGGGCGTGGAGTCCACCCCGAGTTAACCGACGTGACCCACGGCGTTGGCCATCGCGTCGATCCCCCTGCCTAGCGTCAGGGCCATGAGCAGGTCTGATGAAGCCCGGATGAAGCGGGCGTGGAAAAGCGTGCAGCCAGGCCTAGCGTCGCGCCCATGACCACTTCCGAGGACACTCCGCGTTCCCCGCGGGTGCTGGTGCTGGCTGATACCGACAGCCGCTGGAAGTGGGGGCTGCTGACCGCCCGGCAACTCTTACCGGCGTCCGTGCCCGTCGGTCTGCTGCTCCATTCGCTGCGCGGCCCCTCGGCGCAGCAACTCGCCGACAGCGGGGTGGAGCAGCAGCCGACCATCATCGAGAGCATTCCCGCGTTCGTGGCGTCCGAGGAACTCGACGCCGTCGATGTCATCGTGCTGGCCCTGCCCGGCGGCGGGGTACAGGCGGTGCTGCACGGGTTGGCGCGGCGCTGGAACACGCCCGGACGGCGTCCGCTGGTGATCAGCGGTTACGTCGGCGTCGTCTACGAGAAGCACGTCGAGGGCCTGCTGCTCCGGGCCGGCTCGGACGTCATCCTGGCCAACAGCCCGGCCGACGCCGAATCGTTCCGGACCATGCTCGCCGGCGCCGGTCGGGACCCGTCGGTGGTGCTGCCGACCGTGCTGCCGTTCCTCGGACCCGCCGATTCTGCCCGCGAGCACGGCAGCCCGTTCACCGTCACCTTCGCCGCCCAACCCGGCGTACCGGGGCCGCGGATCGACCGCGAGTTCGTGGTCCGCCGGCTGATCCGGCATGCCACCCTGCACCCCGAGCGCGAGGTGCTGCTCAAGGTGCGCACCCGGATCGGTGAGCACACCACCCATCGCGAGGACCATCCGTACCAGCTGCTCGGACCCCGCCTCGGCGTCCAGAAGCCGGCCAACCTGCACGTGGTGCACGGCAACATGGGCGAGGTCCTGGACCGCACCGACCTGCTGGTCACGGTGTCGTCCACCGCCGCCGTCGAAGCCATGCACCGCGGCATCCCGACCGCCATCCTCACCGACTTCGGCCTCAAGGAACGGCTCGGCAACCACTACTTCATGGGTTCCGGCTGCCTGGCCTCGTTCACCGACCTGGACGCCGGCGTGACACCGCGAGTGGACCCCGAGTGGGCCCGTGACCGCGGCATCGGCCCCAGTGACGCCGTCGAGCAGGCGCAGCGACGTCTCGCCGACCTCGTCGCGCACGACGTCCGGCACCCGCTGCGGCCCGGCTACACGATGGACAACGCGGGCGCGATGCTGCCCGACCTGCTCGGCCGCTACGGGCTGAGCGCATACGGCCGCGAGTTGGAGGCCGACGACGACTGGGCCAGTGACCTGCCCTCGGCGGTGCGCTCACTGGTGTCGCGGGCGGCCCGCACCGCCTACCGGCAGGGCGTGCACACCGTCGCGCCGACACTGCGGCGATTGGCGCGGCTGTGAATGTGCTGGTGGTGATCCCGGCCCGCGGTGGCTCCAGGGGTGTGCCGGGCAAGAACGTGGCACCGGTCGGCGGTGTTCCGCTGGTCGCGCGCGCCGTGCACGCCGCGCTCGCCTCCGGCGTCGGTGCGGTAACGGTGTCCACCGACGACGACCGGATCGCCGACGCCGCGAGCGTTGCGGGCGCGTCCGTCACCCGCCGTCCGGACGCGTTGGCCGGCGACGCGGCGTCCAGCGAATCCGCCCTGCTGCATGCCCTGGACGAGCACCGGGAGCGCACCGGGCACGACGCCGAGGTGCTGGTGATGGTGCAGTGCACCAGCCCGTTCCTCACCGCGTCCGAGATCGCCGACTGCGTGGCGGCCGTCGAGGCCGGTGCCGACAGTGCATTCACCGCCGCGCCGAGCCACGGCTTCCTATGGCAGCGCGACGGATCGGGCGACGCGGTGGGCGTCAACCACGACAAGACGACCCGCCCGCGGCGGCAGGACCGGACGCCCGAGTTCCTGGAGACCGGCGCGGTCTACGCGATGCGGGTCGACGGCTTCCGGCGCTCCGGGCACCGGTTCTTCGGTCGCACCGTGCTGATCGAGACCGACCCGGCCCGCGTCCTCGAGATCGACGAACCGGACGACCTGGAACGATCCCGGCTGCTCGCCCCGCTGCTGGACGCAGGCACGTCCGCTCCGCAGCGTGCCGACCTGGACGCCGTGGTGCTCGACTTCGACGGCACCCAGACCGACGACTCGGTGCTGGTGGCGTCCGACGGCAGCGAACAGGTGCGGGTACATCGCGGTGACGGGCTCGGCATCGCCGCGCTGCGCCGCTCCGGCCTGCCGGTGCTGATCCTGTCCAGCGAAACCAATCCCGTGGTGCGCGCCCGGGCCCGCAAGCTCGGCGTCCCGGTGCTGCACAGGGTCGACGACAAGGCCACCGTGCTGCGCGACTGGTGCGCACGCGAGAGCGTCGACCCGGCCCGCGTCCTCTATGCCGGCAACGACGTCAACGACCTCGGCTGCTTCTCACTCGTCGGGTGGCCGGTTGCGGTCGCCTCCGCCCATCCGGTCGTGCGCGAACGCGCGCGGCTGGTCACCTCCGTGCCGGGAGGGCACGGAGCCATTCGTGAAATCGCTTCCTGGATCCTCGGAAAGGACCTCGCATCATGACCACCATCTCTCCCCGTGATCGGCTGATCGGCGACCGCCGGGTCGGCCCCGGCCAGCCCGTCTACATCACCGCCGAGATCGGCCTGAACCACAACGGTGAGGTGAGCACCGCGCTCGCCCTGATCGACGTCGCGATCGCCGCCGGCGCGGACGCCGTGAAGTTCCAGAAGCGGACGCCCGACGTCTGTACCCCGCGCGATCAGTGGGACGTGGAGCGTGACACCCCGTGGGGCCGGATGCGCTACATCGACTACCGGCACCGCATCGAGTTCGGCGCCGACGAATACCGGATCATCGACGAATACTGCCGCGACAAGGGCATCGACTGGTTCGCTTCGCCGTGGGACGTGGCCAGCGTCGACTTCCTGGACGGCTTCGACGTGCCCGCCCACAAGATCGCCTCGGCCTGCCTCACCGACGACGAGCTGCTGCGGGCCATCCGGGCCTCCGGACGCACCGCGATCCTGTCCACCGGCATGTCGACGCCGGCGCAGATCCGGCACGCCGTCGAGGTGCTGGGCAGCGGCAACGTGGTGCTCTGCCACGCCACCTCGACCTACCCGGCCGCCAACGACGAACTCAACCTGCAGATGATCAACACGCTGATGACCGAGTACCCGAACGTGCCGGTCGGCTACTCGGGCCATGAGCGCGGCCTGCAGACCACGGTGGCGGCCGCCGCGCTGGGTGCCTGCTTCCTGGAGCGGCACATCACCCTGGACCGCACCATGTGGGGCTCCGACCAGGCCGCCTCGCTGGAGCCGGCCGGGCTGACCCGGTTGGTGCGCGACGTCCGGGTGATCTCGGAGTCGCTGGGTGACGGAGTGAAGAAGGTCTACGAAGGTGAGTACGCGGCGATGCGGAAACTGCGCCGGGTGGCGGGCGTGGTGGCCGATCAGGCCGCGCGGGTGGCTTGAGGCCGTCATGGCCAAGAAGACCCAGAAGAGCCGCAAGCCGAAGCGCACCACGCTCGCCCTGGTGGAGAGTCCGGCGCAACTGCTCAACGTCATCGAATGGGCGTTCGCCCACGGCGCCGAGGCGCAGACCCGGCTCGCGGTGCTGCCGCCCCGTGACGTCACCACGCGGCTGCAGCTCGAGGCGGTGGCCGACCTGGCCCGGGAGGCCGGGCTGGCCGCGACCTGGTACGAGCCGCGGAAGTCCGCCGCCTCGCTGGTCGCGGTGGCCTGGGAGCTGTTCCCCAAGCTGGCCAAGGCCGAGCGGCTGGTGGTGGGGGACCCGTTCTCCCGCTTCGTGCAGGCGGTGTTGCCGCTGGCCGATGTGAGCGAGGTGGTCGTCGTCGATGACGGCACCGCCACCATCTCGTTCATCACGCAACTGGCCCGCGGTGACCGACTCAGCCGGTGGCATCTGGCCGAGAGCGGACGCGACGTGGTGATCGACCTGCTGTCGGAGCACGCGCGGGACTTCTTCACGCCGTCCAAGCGCGACGGCCGCAGCATCGAGGTGTTCACCGCTATGCCGGTGCAGGCGCCGTCCGGTACGCGGCAGAGCACCAACACCTTCGCCTGGACGCGGAGCCGGTTCGGCCCGCCGGTGGTCACCGACACCGCCGACGTGGTCGGCACCTCGCTGGTCGAGACCGGCGTGGTGGACGCCGACCGCTACCTGGCCGGCGTGGTGGCCGTCACCGAACGCTTCGGCGCCGGCCGGTACTTCGCGCACCGCCGCGAGAGCGACGCCAAGCTGGCCACCATCGAAGCCCGCACCGGCCTGCGGGTGGTGCGCCCCGACGTCCCCCTGGAAATCGCCGTCCGCCGCGGCCCGGTCAGCCGCCTGATGGTCAGCTACCCGTCCACCGTGATGCACACGCTGCCCCTGGTGCTGGTCGACACCCCCGTCGAACTCGCCGTCGCCGACGTCCCCACCGCCTGGCTGACCCCCGGCGCCCCCGTCGCCGCCGGCGACTTCCTGGAACACGTCACCAGCACCGCCCGCAAGCGCCACACCGCCCTGACCTGACAAACCCCGGCGAATCGATCAAGATCGGGCACCGCTAGCGGTGCCCGATCTTGATCGATTCCGAGTCGGGAACCAGCCGGCAGCGAGGGCAGGGCTGCAATGGCCCCTCCCACCCGCTTGTCATCAGAAACTGCGCGACCTGCCTAGCGGTGCGACATGCGCCGATGCCGGTTACGTCCGCCCACCCGAACCGCAGAGTGGTCAAGCCGAGCAGGGCGTGATCGTTGTCTCGGTTCATGTCGCGTAAGGCAGCGCCTCCCGTGTGATGGAGCTTGCTGTCGAGTTCGACGAGCAGGCGGTACTCCTCGTACCAGGCGTCGCTGCGGTACGCACGCAGCGCGTGTTGCTGGCGAGTGGCGATCGGCAGATGGTGCGCGCGCTCCACTTGCACGAGGTAGCGGCGTTCCAGGGCCGAGTGGGCACCCTGCGATACGTCACCAAGAATCTCGCGGAGCATGCCCCGGTTGCGCAGGACCGGGCG
This sequence comes from Micropruina sp., assembly GCF_047606365.1. GTDB lineage: Bacteria > Actinomycetota > Actinomycetes > Propionibacteriales > Propionibacteriaceae > Micropruina. The sequence goes on from NZ_JASGEN010000032.1 coordinate 24,568, forward strand.
TTGGTTCAGTTCGTTCAGCAACCGTTTGGCGGTGGTCTTGCGTTGGCTGATGGCGTCCGCCAGCAACGCCGCCATCTCGTCCTCGTCGGCCTCGGCGCATAGATCAAGCACGGTCTCCTCAATCGTGGTCCGGGGCGGATCGCCAGCCGACTGGCGGACTGCGCGGATGAACCGCCACCCGAGTCTCGGTGCTCGCGGCACGCGGACGAAGACCGCTATCTCGTCGGGCTCGGCCTTTCGTAGACCCAGCAAGTGGGCAGCGGCCTGATGCCCGAGAACGGCTCCCTCGCCACCCAGGAGAATGCCGGCCCAGGCGCGACTGAGCCACCCAGATCCCGGACCAAAGCTGTAGATGCCAGGTGTCACTCGCCCCAGTACGCCGTCGGCAAGGAAACGGACGATGACCCGGCGATGCACCCCGTGGCCGACTAGTTGCCCGCGGCTCAATACTCCGGCCTGCGCCTGGGCAAGTTCGCGTAGTGAGGCGGAAAGCTGGGTTCGAGGGGGCACGCCCTCAGTGTGGGCACCTTCCACGAAAAGTGGTCAGAACAATCGATCCAGATTGGGCACCGCTAGTGGTGCCCAATCTGGATCGATTGACGCTCAGATCTGCTCGAGAACCTCGGCCATGATCCGCTGGACGGCGATCGTGTCGTCCAGCGGCATGATCGGGCTCTCGGTGAGGCCGGCGGCCAGGCATTCGCCGACGTGCTCGATCTCGTAGCGGTAGCCTGAGTCGAACTCCAGCGTCTCCGGGGTCTTCTCGCGCCAGATCGTCACGGACGCCGCCCGGTGGAACCGCGGGTGCACGTCCACCCAGCCCTTCGTGCCGGTCAGCATCATCCGGCCCGGGCCGTAGGTGGTGAACGCGCCGGCCAGGGTGGCCGAACGGCCGTCGGCGTAGCCCAGCAGCACCGAGAACTCGCCCTCGACGCCGGTGGAATAGCGGCCGCCGACCGCGCGCACCACGTCCGGGGTGCCGAGGAAGTGCTGCGCGAACGAGAGCACGTAGACCCCGAGGTCGAGGACGGCGCCGCCGCCCTTCGCCGGGTCGAAGAGCCGATCCTCGGCGTCGAACTCACGAAACGCCGTCAGGTCGCCCTGGCAGCCGCGGATCTCACCGAGTTCGCCGCGCTCGATCAGCGCGCGGACGTGCCGGACCGCCGGGTTGAACCGGGTCCACATCGCCTCCATCGCGAACACGCCCGCCTGGCGGGCGGCCGCCGCGATGCGTTCGGTGTCGGCGACGGTGGCGGTAAACGCCTTCTCGACCAGAACCGCCTTGCCCGCCGCGATTGCGGCCAGTGCGATGTCGGTGTGCTGCGGATGCGGGGTCGCGATGTAGATCGCCTGCACCGCGGGATCCTCCACCAGCGCCTCGTAGGAGGAGTGCCAGCGAGGAACGCCGTGCTCGGTGGCGAACACCTCGGCGCGCTCCGCCGAGCGTGAGCCGACCGCCACCAGCTCAGCATTGTCGGCCTGGTGGAAATCGGGGACGATCGCGGCAGCCATGCGTCCGGGCCCAGCGATGCCCCAGCGGATCGGTTCGGTCATGGGCGTCACGGTATCGGTTGCAGCGCCTGGTGGAACGAAAAGAACCGTCCCTTCGTGCCGCGACCTGGGACGAAAAGAACCGTCCCTTTCGTGCCGCGAGCCGATGCGGCGTCGGTTGAGCACCCTGGCGGACGCCGACCGAGGGGCGGCTGCTCGTCGGCGGCGTCGGCGGGTTCTGGCAAAGTAGAGAAGGTTGGTCTCCAGGAAGGGCAAAGCCTTGCGGGTCGTGCAGAAGTTCGGTGGGTCGTCGGTGGCGAACGCCGACAGCATCAAGCGGGTGGCCCAGCGCATCGTCGACACCAAGTCCCGCGGGGCCGAAGTGGTCGTGGTGATCTCGGCCATGGGTGACACCACCGACGAGCTGATGGACCTGGCGCTCGAGGTGTCGCCGCAACCGCGTCCGCGGGAACTCGACATGCTGCTCACCGCCGGTGAGCGGATGAGTGCCGCGCTGCTGGCCATGGCGATCAACGATCTCGGTTTCGAGGCCCGCTCGTTCACCGGTTCGCAGGCCGGAGTGATCACCACCGGCACCCACGGCGACGCCCGGATCATCGACATCACGCCGGGCCGCATCCGCACCGCACTCGAGGACGACGACATCGTCATCGTGGCCGGTTTTCAAGGGGTTTCGCAGACCTCCAAGGACATCACCACGCTGGGCCGCGGGGCGTCCGACACCACCGCGGTGGCGCTGGCCGCCGCCTTGAAGGCCGACTACTGCGAGATCTACTCCGACGTGGACGGCGTTTTCACCGCCGACCCGCGGATCGTGCCCGGGGCGTCCCGGATTCCCGAGATCTCCTACGAGGAGATGCTCGAGATGGCGGCGCAGGGCGCCAAGATTCTTCATCTGCGGTGCGTCGAGTACGCCCGCCGCGAGAACGTGCCGGTGCATGTCCGGTCGTCGTTCTCGACCAAGCCCGGCACCTGGGTCAAGGACATCGAGAACAAGGAAGGCACGGCGATGGAACAACCGCTGATCACCGGGGTGGCGCACGACCGGAGCGAGTCCAAGATCACGGTGGTGGGTGTGCCCGACCGGATCGGTGCCGCCGCCGAGGTGTTCTCGGCCGTCGCCGCCGCGGGCATCAACATCGACATGATCGTGCAGAACCAGTCGATCGCCAACGACAACACCGCGATCACCTTCACGCTGCCCGGCAGCGACAAGGTGCGTGCACTGGACGCCCTGCACGGTGCCCGTGAGCAGATCGGCTTCGCCGAGATCCTCTACGACGACGGCATCGGCAAGGTGTCGGTGATCGGCGTCGGCATGCGCTCGCATCCGGGCGTCTCGGCCACCTTCTTCCGGGCCCTCGCCGACGCCGGCATCAACATCCACATGATCTCCACCTCCGAGATCCGGATCTCGGTCGTGGTGTCGTTGGCGGACGTCGACGCCGCCGTCCGTGCCGCGCACACCGCCTTCGGCCTGGATTCTGCCTCCGGCGAAGCGGTCGTCTACGCCGGCACCGGCCGCTGACGCGTCCGCTGCCCGCGTGAGGGCGTGCCCGGCCGCTGACGCGTCCGTCCCCTTGTGACGCCGGCACCGGCCGCTGATCTGAGATTCCGGGTCAAGCCCGGAATGACGTGGCTGCGGCTGGAATGACATGGCTGGGCCGGAATGACGTGATCAGTTCGTTCGTCATCCCGGCGAACGCCGGGATCTCCGTCACGGGCCCAGCCAAGAGCCGCCTACTGCCGCTCGGCGACCTCTTCCGCGGCTTCCAACTCGGCGGCGAGCTTCTTCTCCTGCACTCGCCGGTAGCCGTTCCAGATGACGCCGATCACCAGGACGGCGTACAGCCCGATGGTGATCGGTGAACTGACCAGCACGGCCGGATTGTTCGACGAGTTCGCCATCGCGTCGCGCAGCGAATACTCGGCGAGCGGACCGAGGATCAGTGCGATCAGCACCGGCGCCAACGGCACGTCGTACTGCCGCATCACGAAGCCGAGCAGGCCGATCGCGATCATCACCGCCAGGTCGATGACGGACGCGCCCGCGGCGTAGACACCGAACGCGGCGAAGACGGTGATGCCGGCGTAGAGGTACTCCTTCGGCACCTTGAGCAGCATCGCCCACATCGGCGCGAACGGCAGGTTCAGGATGAGCAGAATGACCATCGCGATGAACAGCGCCGCCAGCAGCGCCCACACCACGTCGGCGCTGCGTTCGAACAACAGTGGGCCGGGCTGCATGCCGTACTGCTGGAAGGCGACCAGCAGCAGCGCGGCGGTCGCCGAGGTCGGCAGGCCCAGCGCCAGCAGCGCGCCCATCGCCGAGCCGGCGGTGGCATTGCCGGCGGCCTCGGGCCCGGCTACGCCCTGAATCGAGCCCTTCCCGAACATCGGCTTGGCCCGCCGGGCGTCCAGCTTGCGCTCGGTGCCGTAGGCGAGGAAGGTCGGTACCTCGGCGCCGCCGGCCGGAATGATCCCGAACGGGACGCCGAAGCTCGTTCCGCGTAGCCAGGCCGGCAGTGCGGCCCGGAACTCCGCGCCGCTCAGCCAAGGCCGCCCGCCGGCGTGGATCAGCTTCTTGTCGTCGGGCCGTCCCACCTTGGACGCCACATGCAGCACCTCGCCGATGGCCAGCAGGGCGACGGTGATCACCACCACCGAGATGCCGTCGAACAGCGCCGGAATGCCGAAGGTGAAGCGGGCTGTGCCGGTGGACTGGTCGATGCCAACCACGGCCAGCGCCAGTCCGAGGGCGAGCGCGGCCAGACCACGGATCACCGAGTCGGCCACCACCGTCGAGATGGCGACGAAGGCGAACAGTGCCAGCGCGAAGTACTCGGCCGGGCCGAACTGGGTGGCCAGCGAAGCCATCGTCGGGGCGAAGAAGACCACCAGGATCGTGGCCAGGATGCCACCGGTGAAGGCGCCGATCGCGGCGGTGGCGAGGGCCTGCGGCGCGCGTCCGTTGAGCGCCATCATGTGTCCCTCGAACGAACTCGCGATGGCCGTGCTGTTGCCGGGGGTGTTCATCAGGATGCCGGCGATCGAGTCGCCGAACAGTCCGCCGAAGTAGATGCCGGCGAACATGGTCAGCGCGGAGAGCGGTTCCAGGGTGAAGGTCAGCGGCAACAGCAGCGCCACCGCCATCGCGGAGCCCAGCCCGGGCAGCACGCCGATCGCGGTGCCGAGGAAGGCGCCGACCGCTACCCAGAGCAGGTTCTGTGGGGTGAGCACCTGGCCGAAGCCGTTGAACAGGTTGACGAGTTGTTCCATGGTCAGCTCCCCAGCAGTAGCAGGCCTGCGGGTAGCGACATGCCGAGCAGTCCGCTGAACACCACTTGGATCATGGACGCCAGGCCGAGGCCCATGATCAGCCCGGTGACGTGCCGGCGTCCGCCCAGGGCGACCGACATCGCCCAGAACAGCAGCGTGGCGCTGATCAGCCAGCCGACCGGCTCGAGAATCAGGGTGAACCCGATCAGCGCCGCCAGCGCGGTGCCCAGCTTCATCCAGTTGACGCCCTTCGGCACCTCATCGGCGTCGGCCTTGATCTGCGGCGCGACGGTCTCGTCGAACGGGTCGTGCAGCACCGAGACGCCCGACATGGCGTCCTGCTCGGGTGTGCTGGGTACCGGACGTGGATGCCGGAGCGTCTCGATCACGATCAGGGCGGCGCCCAGCAAACAGATGCCGGCGACGATCCACGGGAAGGTCTGCGGCCCGAACGCGCCGTTGTCGCTGGTCTTCATGGTCAGGTTGCCGTAGATCAGCAGTCCGGCGATCACCACCAGGACGCCGGCGATGATCAGGATGCCGCGGTCGGGCCCTTCGACAGCGGTGGCGGCCTGCTCGTCGGCGGCGTGTTCAGTCGTACTCATGCCAACCCCAGCTCCTTCAGCAGAGCCGTGATCGACTGCTGCTCCTCGGCGATGAACTTCTCGAAGTCAGGGCCGGTGAGGAAGTTCTCCTTCCACCGGTTGCGGTTGACCGCCTCTTTCCACTCGGCTGTGGCCACCATCTCGGTGACGATCGCGGTCAGCTCGGCGCGGTCGGTTTCGCTCAGGCCGGGCGGAGCGACCAGGCCGCGCCAGTTCACCAGATCGACCTCGGGGTGACCCAGTTCGATCATGGTGGGAATGTCGACGCCGGCGAGCCGCTCGGGTGCGACGACGGCGAGGGCGCGGAGCTTGCCCGATTCGATCATGTCGCGGAAGTCGTTGTAGCCGCTGATGCCGACGTTGACGGTGCCCGCCGCCGAGGACAGCAACGAGATGGTGAGCTCGCCGCCGCCGGAGTGTGGGGTGTACTTCACGTCCGAGCCGGGGATGCCGACGGACTTGGCCAACTGCCCGGCGACCAGATGGTCCACGCCGCCCGCTGAGCCGCCGCCGACCGGAGTCGCCGCCGGATCCGCCTTCCAGGCGGTCAGGAAGTCGTCCAAGGTTCGATGGGGTGAGCCGGCTGGGACGGCGACGACCTGGAAGTCCTCGGCCAGCCTCGCGATCGGCGTGGTGTTGGCGAGACTGAAGTCGGAGCCGCGGGCGATCCCGCCCAGCATCACCGTGCCGGTCACCATCAGGATGTTCGGCTGGCCCTCCATCCGGACCAGCTGGCTCAGCCCGATGGTGCCGGCAGCGCCCGGCACGTTGGACACCTGCACGGTGCCGACGATCTTGTTCTTGCGCAGCGATTGCTGCGCCTCACGGGCCACCAGATCCCAGCCGCCGCCGGCAGCGGCGGGGGCCATCATGGTGAGCGATGCACGGGCCTTGCCGGTCGTCTCGGTGTCACGGGCGTCCGCGACGGCGAAACCGGCAAGCACGAGCACGACGACGGTCGAGATGATCGACCAAGGGGTCAGCTTCGTTGCCATGGGGGTACTTTCGTTCGCGCCGGGGCGCTCGGGGTTGACCGCCATGGTCGGTTGTCGTGCCGTACCGCGTCAATGGTTCTGGTCGAGGGTTCCGGCTCGGTGACCGGAACCCTCGACCAGTGAACGTCGAAACCTCAGGCGGCGAAGACCGTCGCCTGCTGCGCAGGATCGAGCGCTCCGGCGAGGATCTCGCGGACGTCCGACACCAAGTGAACGGTGACGTCGGCGAGGATCTCGGCCGGGACGTCGTCCAGGTCGGGTTCGTTGCGCTGCGGCAGGTACACCTCGGTCAGCCCGGCGCGCTGGGCTGCGAGCAGCTTCTGCTTGGCGCCGCCGATCGGCAGCACCTGCCCGGTCAGCGACACCTCACCGGTCATTCCGACCTCGGCCCGCACCGTGCGTCCGGTCAGCATCGAGACCAGAGCGGTCGTCATCGTGACACCGGCGGACGGCCCGTCCTTCGGCACCGCACCGGCCGGCACATGCAGATGCACCGGATGGTCCAGCTGCTCCGGCGTGATGCCGAGCTCGGCCGCATGCGCCCGCACGTAGGACAGGGCGATCTGCGCCGACTCCTTCATCACGTCGCCGAGCTGGCCGGTGATGGTCAGTGACGTCGTCGATCCGGGCAGCAGGGACGCCTCGATGTACAGCACCTCGCCGCCCATGCCGGTCACCGCCAGCCCGGACGCCACACCCGGCACCGCCGTCCGTTCGCGCGATTCGGGCAGGAACCGCGGCCGGCCGATCAACTCCTTCAGCGAGGTCTGGTCGACGACGGCGGGCAGGTCTTTGAGGCCGACCTTGCGGAACGCCTTGGCGAGCAGCCGCTCCATGGCCCGGACGCCGGGCTCGCGGGTGTAGTGCGCGGCGATCTCACGCAGCGCGTCGTCGGTCACGCTCACCTCGTCCGGGGTCAGCGCGGCGCGCTCGAGCAGCCGCGGCACCAGGAAGTCGCGCGCGATGGCGACCTTGTCGTCCTCGGTGTAACCGTCGAGCGAGATCAGTTCCATCCGATCGAACAGGGCGGCCGGAATGGTGTCCAGCACGTTCGCGGTGGCGATGAACAGCACGTCGGACAGGTCGAGATCGAGCTCCAGGTAGTGGTCGCGGAAGGTGTGGTTCTGCGCCGGGTCGAGCACCTCGAGCAGGGCCGCCGCCGGGTCGCCCCGGTAGTCGGCGCCGACCTTGTCGACCTCGTCGAGCAGCACCACCGGGTTCATCGAACCGGCCTCCTTGATGGCCCGGACGATCCGGCCGGGCAGCGCGCCGACGTAGGTGCGGCGGTGGCCGCGGATCTCAGCCTCGTCGCGGATGCCGCCCAGCGCCACCCGGACGAACTTGCGGCCCAGGGCGCGGGCGACCGATTCGCCGAGCGAGGTCTTGCCGACCCCGGGCGGGCCGGCCAGCAGGATCACCGCGCCGGACCCGCGTCCGCCGACGACCTGCAGGCCGCGTTCGACGCGACGAGCGCGGACGCCGAGGTACTCGACGATCCGCTCCTTCACCTCGTCCAGGCCGTGGTGGTCGGCGTCCAGAACGGCGCGGGCAGCGGTCAGATCGGTGGCATCGTCGGTGCGCACCGACCACGGCAGTTCGAGGACCGTGTCCAGCCAAGTGCGGATCCAGCCCGCCTCCGGGTTGCCGTCGCTAGAACGTTCCAGCTTGTCCACCTCACGCAGCGCGGCGTCGCGGACGGCGTCCGGAAGGTCGGCGGCCTCGACGCGGGCACGGTAGTCGTCGCTGCCGTCCGGCTCACCCTCGCCGAGCTCGGAGCGGATCGCCTTCAGCTGCTCGCGCAGCAAGAACTCGCGGTTGCGCTTCTCCACCGATTCCTGGACGTCGTGCTCGATCTTCTCGCTCACCTCGGTCTCGGCGAGATAATCGCGCGTCCACTCGACCAGCTTGGCCAGCCGGGTCTCGACGTCAGCGGCCTCCAGCAGTTGCCGCTTGCGGTCGTTGGAGAGGTACGGCGCCCAGCCGGCGGTGTCGGCCAGCGTGCTCGGATCGTCGATGGCGCTGACCGTGTCGATCACCTGCCAGGCCTCGCGGCGCTGCAGCACGCTGATCACCAGCCGGCGGTACTCCTCGGCCAGCTCGTGGACGCGGTCGCCGGACGCCTCGTCCTCGACGAGTTCGGCCTCGACCCACAGCGCGGAACCGGGACCGGTCACACCGTTGCCGATGCGGGCCCGCTGCCCCGTGCGCAGCACGGCGGCCGGAGCGCCCCCGCGGGCGCGTCCAATCTGTTCGACGGAGGCGACGACGGCGGACGAGCCGTAGTGGCCGTCCAGGCGCGGCGCGGCGAGCAACTCGCCGTCGGAGGAGGTCTGAGCCGCATCGATCGCCGTCTTCGCGGCGTCGTCGAGCGGAATCGGGACGATCATGCCCGGCAGCAGCACGATGTCGTCGAGGAACAGAACGGGAAGATGCTTCGTAGTCATGTGAGCTCCAAAGTTGAGTGCACAAGACTCAACCCGGATTCGACGTGGAATGTTCCATGCAGGCATCTGCTCCGCTGTAGGCGAACGGCTGCGTAGCTTCGCCGAACCACGACTGGGCGGGCGGGGCACGATCATTTCCGGCCTTAGCTCGCTACACCACGGGTCACGACAGGCCGATGCGCAGTCCGATGGTGTGATCGGTGGTGGAGTAGAAGTAGCGGTATGTCGTGGTGAAGCGGTATTCGTCGTTGTAGTAGAAGCTGCCGCCTCGCTTGATGTAGTTGTCGCTGGGGGTGTCGTTGAGTGGGTCGACCTGTGCCTGGTTCGGGTAAGGCGCTGCGTAGTCGGCGACCCATTCGTACACATTGCCGCTCATGTCGTAGAGGCCGAGTTCGTTGGGCCGCTTTTGCTTGATGGGATGGACGCTGGGTCCGTCGTCGCTGGTCCAGCCGACCTTGGACAGGTCGTTGCTGCCGGCGTATCGGAAGTCCTGGCTCTTCCTCCCGCCCTTGGCGGCGAATTCCCACTGTGCCTCGGTGAGCATGTGGAAGTTCCGGTCTTCGGGGATGATGCGAGCGGCGTGGGCCTGCTGGTTGAGCTGTTTGACGAACGTGCGGCTGTCGGGCACGGTGATGCTCGCTACTGGGTGCTGGAGGTCGACTTCGTCGAAGCTAGTGTTCATGACTTGGTTCCAGAGGGCCTGCGTCACTTCGGTTTCGCCGATCGTGTACGAGGACAGTGTGACTTTGTGTTCTCCGGCTTGATTGGCGACCTGTGTGCCGCCCTCCGCTGCCCGCTTGTCGTCGCCCATGGTGAAGGTGCCGCCTTCGACGAGGATCATGGTGAACTTCACGCCGTTGAGGTCGTAGGTGGCGGTCGCCAGTTCACCGGACGCGGGTGTTGCGGGCTCGGTCGTCTCCGTGATGGTCGGCGTCCCGGCACTTGATTTGGTGCTCGTGCTCTGTGGTTGTGGTTCCGTCTGGCCGGTGCAGCCAACGAGGGAGAGGGTCAGCGCAAGCCCGCCGGCAACTACTGCAGTTGATGTTCTCCCCAGGCGCGGCGCTCGGGCGTCGGTGGTGCTGGTCATGGGTTTCCTCAGTTGCGCCAGAACACGGGGAACTCGCTGTGCTGCCCGTAGTCCTTGATCGGTGCGAGGTTCTTCAGTGTGTCCATGTCCTCGTCGGAGATCTCGAAGTCGAGTTCAGCGTTCTGGCGCATGTGGTCGGGGTTCGCAGCCTTGGGCAGCGGCAGCAGACTCAACTGAAGCGTGTAGCGGATGCACAACTGCGGCACGCTGACCTGGTACTTCTCGGCGATGGTCAGAATGTCGGGGTTCCCCAAGAGCTCGCCATGGCCGACCGGTGAGTACGCCTCGACGAGGATGCCCTCGTTGTGGCAGTAGTCGATCACGTCGAACGGAGTGTTGGTGACGTGCGCGAGGATCTGGTTGACGACCGGCTTCACCGCGCCGCCCTGCAGCACGTTCTCGATGTCCGGCTGCTCGAAGTTCGATACGCCGATCGAACGGATCTTTCCGGTTTGGTGGAACTCCTCGAGCGCGCGCCACGCTTCTAGGTTGCCGGCGAAGTGGCGATCCTCGCCGCGGAACTCGGCCCACGGCCAAGGGCTGTGGATGATCATCAGGTCGATGTAGCCGATGTCCAGCGCCGCCAGCGACCCCTCGATCGCGGCCCTCGCCTCGTCGTAGGTCTTGAAGTCCGCTTGCAGCTTGGTGGTGACGAACAGTTCTTCGCGGGGGACGCCGCTGGTGCGGACGCCGTCGCCGACGCCGCGCTCGTTGTCGTAGCCCTGGGCGGTGTCGATGTGGCGGTAGCCGATCGCCACTGCGGCACGGACCGCGTCGGCGGCCTTGTCGTCGGCGATCATCCAGGTGCCGAGTCCGAGCTTGGGGATCTCGATGCCGTTGGACAGGGTGTAGTGCTCTGTGAGAACCATCCGCTTCCTTCCGTCGTGACGTGCGGGGTTTCCATCCCAGCACCGACGGACTGCGGGGTGGGAGTGCCTCCCAGGTCCCCCCAGGGCCGCAGACGAATCGGATTGAATGGGGGCACGAGCAGGAAAGAGGAGATCCGGGAATTCCTCGTCTCCCGGCGTGCGAATGTGACTCCGGCGGAGGTGTCGCTGCCCGACTTCGGCGACGAGCGGCGCGTGCCGGGGCTGCGTCGCGAGGAGGTCGCTCAACTCGCCGGGGTGAGCACGGACTACTACACGCGCCTCGAACGGGGGAACGTCCAGGGCGCGTCCGACAGCGTGCTCAACGCCGTCGCCCGCGCACTCAGGCTCACCGACATCGAGCGGGAGCACCTGTTCTCCCTCGCCCGCCCTGTCTCACCGCGAGAGCGCCAAGCCCCCGCGCGGACAGTGCGGCCGTCGTTGCAGCGGATGCTGGATTCGTTCACGACCCCTGCGGTCATCTACGACGTGACCCAGGAGATCATCGCGTCCAACCTGCTCGGCCGCGCCCTGTTCGCGCCGCACTTCGAGTCCGACCGACCGAACATGGCCCGGTTCATCTTTCTCGACTCCCGCGCCCCGGAGTTCTATCTGGACTGGCCCATGGCGTGCTGCATGACCGCGGCAACGCTCCGCCTTGAGGTGGGCCGAGACCCGCTCAACGAGGAGCTGACGGCGCTGATCGGCGAACTGTCGACGCGCAGTCCGCAGTTCCGACGCGACTGGGCCGACAACGACGTCCACGAACACCGCACCGGCACCAAGGGCTACCGGCACCCCATCGTGGGCGAGATCGAGTTGCAGTTCGACAACCTCGAAGCACCCGGCGAGCCAGGGTTGCAGATCCTCACCTACACCGCCGAGCCTGGCAGCGCCGCGGCTGAGAAGCTCGTGGTTCTCGCCTCCTGGGCCGCGGCCGGCCAGGAGCCGGACCACTCAGACAACGATGCAGGGTCGCGCTGACACCCAGCGCAGCTGAGCCTCCGGCTTGGGGGGTGTCTGAGAAGTCCTCTCACCACTCGGGGCGTTCGATGGATGCTGGATACGGTGGCGCGAGAACGCGCGCGCATCCTGTGTTCGAAGGAGGGACCATCGTGAGCATCCCTGCACTGACCATGAACGATGGCCGGTCGATCCCGCAGCTCGGGTTCGGCGTCTGGCAGATCACCGGCGGCAAGACCGTGCCGACGGTCCTGACTGCGTTGGAGGCCGGATACCGGCACATCGACACCGCGGCCGCATACGGCAACGAGAGGGGCGTCGGACAGGCGATACGTGAGTCCGGCGTCCCCCGCGACGAGCTGTTCGTCACCACCAAGCTCGACACCACAGACATGGGGCGAGCTCGCGCCGCCCTCGAAGACAGCCTCAACGCACTCGGCCTGGATCATGTCGATCTATACCTGATCCACTGGCCCGTGCCCCGCCACCGGAGGCGATTCGACGCTTGGGCAGCGATGGAGCAGGCACAGGACGAGGGCCTCGCCCGCTCAATCGGCGTCTCGAACTTCACGCTGCGCTATCTCCAGGAGATCGTGGACCTCGGCGGCACAGTGCCCGCGGTGAACCAGATCGAGTACCACCCCAGCTATCAACAGCGCACGCTGCAAGCCTTCGCGGCCGAGCAGGGCATCCTCACCGAGGCACACTCGCCCCTCGGCATGGGAGCCGGCCCACGGGATCGGACCATCACCCAGATCGCACAGCAGCACGACGTGACACCCGCGCAGGTGATCCTGCGCTGGCACCTCGAGCAGAGCCGTGTGGCCATCCCGAAGTCGGTCACCCCTTCCCGCATCGTCGAGAACATCACCGTGACCGGCTTCGAACTCACTGCAGACGACATCGCAGCGATCGACGCCCTCGACACCGGAAAGTACCTCGGCTGGGACCCCGAGCACGTCTAAGCCCCTCGTAACCCGCGGAAACAAGAATGATGGCGGATGTCTCCACCTCCTCCCGGCACGCCATTGCGCGACTGCTGCTCTTGCGGACCACCCCTTCGGGCCCATCTCGATGGACCTCTACCTACCCGCCTCCCTGCGTTGACGCCCAGGGCTCCTAGTCGTAGACCGAGCTGCGGTGACCCACATCGAGGGCGATGATCACGAGCTCGTGGCGCTGCATGTCGAGCAAGACGCGGTAGTCGCCGACACGGAGCCGCCAAAGACCCGCGAGCGGGCCCGTGAGTGCCTTGCAGCGAGCCTGGGGTTCGTCGAGGTCGCCCAGGCCGTAGAGCTTTACGAGGATGCGTCGGGTGGTCTGCTTGTCGAGCTTGCGCAGCGAGCGTTCGAAGTCCGCACTGAGACGTATCGACCAGACCATCAGGCGTCGTCGTCGCGAGCTTCAGCATGCAACTCGTCGGGATCGAAGCCCAGCTCGCGGGTGACGTCGTCGAGCGGCCGGGTTGGCTCCGTACCTCGGCGGATGGCTTCTGCGCGCGCGGCCACCGAGTAGGCCCATTCCAGCTCGGCGAGATGCTCCTCCAGCGCCTCGCGGACGTAGAAGGCCGCGGGACGGCCGGTTACCCGGCTGAGCGCCTCAAGGCGGCCTTTGAGGTCGTCGGGGAGCCGGATGCTCACCACGCTTGTAGACATGTAAACATCATCCTTCCCCGTGGTCGGATAGACAAGCCCGCACTCCTGCGTCCTTCGTCCACGTCGCCCCGGCGGGCCCCGGAAAGGGATCGTCTCCGGGCGACTCCGACAAGGGGCCGTCTACCTTGAGGGGACGCCTGGAGAGGCTTGGCTCGTGCGCATTGGCTTCTGCCTGCCATGCTTCGGCCATGACCTTTGAGTGCAGACGATGCCATCGACCGGTGCGTGACGCTGCCCACTACGAGGTCTTCGAGGGTATGCATTATGTGTGCTTCCACTACGAGTTCGAGCACGGTGACACCGATGTGGATGCCGAATGTTCAGCCGGCGGATGCCCGTCCGGCTCGCTGACCGGGGGCCGCGGCAAAGTCATCGCAACTGCTCGTGAGCTTGCGTTGGACGCCGCCGGCGATGCCCCGTGGATGAACGCCACCCTGCATGACTACTTGGACGCGCTCGGAACATGGCTCGCGGAATCCGGCGGCTACGACAAGAACAGGGATCGGGTCCTGCCCGGAAACGGATGGGAAGTCATGAACGACGCGCTTCGAGCGGCGACGCAATACAAGTAGCCGGCTCCGCCTAGAACCCCGGCACGAGACTCCAGCACGCAGTCGCACGTGCACGAACCGGACTGTTGCTGTACCTCGGAGTCTCGTGACCTAGTGCCGACCGCATCCGGCCATCATCTCCCACCTCAGCCGAGGTACCAGTGGTCGTCGGTAGGACTCCCTCGGCCCGACTCTGATCGTCGCGAGCGGAGCCTGGAGCCTCGCCGGTTCGTGCTCAGCCGTCAGGGTCCAGCAGGTGGATGATGCCGGCGTGGGTGACGGTCGAGCAGATCAGCCGCTGTCGGCCGTCCAGGAAACCGACGTCTACGAAGCCCAGGCCCGTCGGCGCCACGCGATCACCGTGCGGATCGCGGACGACCCGGAACAGCCCGGTTTCGGCCAGTCTGGCGAAGAGCTCGCGGTGCGCTCGGCAGAGCAGGACGGTCGCTTCCGCCTCGGGCTTCGGGTAGCCGGGACGAGGCCCCACTCCCACGATTCTCGCTGGGTCGAACCCGTCGAGCAGAGAGGCCAGCGGCTCCGGAGACACGCCGCGGCGGATCACCCACTCCAGGCCGGCCGTCCGCGGTCGCAGGCTCGTTAGGAGCGTCCGCTGCTCGTCGAGTGTGGGCAGCACCAGCTCCATGTCCACCTTCCTCACCGGGTAGTCGAATGTCGAACGGGTGGCCGGGACGAGCATCCGATCGGACGGGGGACCGTCTGGCGGTCCTCAGCGCTGAGGTTGGAAACCGTAGCGTGACCGGCCAGCCACCCGCGCGGGTGTGTTGAGGAAGGACGGGCTGAGTAGCGTCAAGAAATGACTGACACCGCATCCGACAAGAACGCCGAGTTCAAGCAGGTCGGGAAGCTGATCTCGAAGGCGAGGTTCGCGTTCGTCACCACCCACGCCGACGGGCGGCTGCTCAGCCGTCCGCTCGCCATCCTGGAGCGCAAGTTCGACGGCGACCTGTACTTCTTCACCGCGGACCCCTCGCCCAAGACCGAGCAGGTGGTCGCCGACTCCCAGGTCAACGTCAGCCTTCAGTCCGGGGACAACTACCTCTCCATCGCGGGCACCGCTTCGGTGACCCGGGACGCCACGCTGATCGACGAGCTGTGGAACCCGTACGCCGAGGCCTGGTTCGAGCAGGGCCGGGACGACCCGGCGGTTGCGCTGCTGAAGGTGCATGCCGATTCCGCCGAGTACTGGACGGTCGACAGTCCCAAGCCGATCGCACTGATCAAGTACGTGAAGGCGATGATCACCGGCGAGAAGCCCGACGTGGCGACCAACACCTCGGTCGACCTCTGAGGACGCTGACGTCACTGGACGGCTGAGATCACATTCACCCCACCGACTTTGTGGGCCTTCGCCACTCAGCAGTTGCGGCCTGAGCCGGAGCCCGGATTGCTCGCTCACATGGAGCGCGGCATCGCACGTGTTGCCATCAACACGCTCTCGCTTGTGTGGCTTCTGCCACGATGGCCGGATGAATGCAGTTGCCGAATCCCACACCGTCGACGGACTGTCCTTCGCTGATGCTCGGTCGATCGTTGCTGAGGTTCTGGCCCAGGTGGATCGAGTGGTGGTCGGCAAGCATGACCAGCTGGCGCTGGTGCTGGCAGGAGTGCTTGCTCGCGGTCACGTGCTGCTGGAGGATCTGCCCGGCGTGGGCAAGACGCTGGCCGCCAACGCGTTGGCGACCGCTCTGGGTTTGGAGTTCCGTCGTGCCCAGTTCACACCGGACTTGTTGCCGTCGGATCTGACCGGGTCATCGGTGTACGACCAGCAGCATGCTCGTTTCGAGTTCCGGCCAGGGCCGGTGTTCACCGGTCTGCTGCTGGCAGACGAGGTGAACCGGACGCCGCCGAAGACGCAGGCGGCGCTGTTGGAGGCGATGCAGGAGCGGCAGGTCAGTATCGACGGCGACACCAGGGCGTTGCCGGTGCCGTTCCATGTCATCGCGACCGCGAACCCGATCGAGC
>NZ_JASGEN010000033.1:0-11426 GCF_047606365.1 Micropruina sp.
ACACCCGAATCGCGTAGTTCTAGGGCGGTGCGGTGCATCTGCTGGGCGAGTGCTTCGATCTGTGCCTTGATGAGTGCTGCATCGGCGGTGGGGAGGGAGCCTTTGATGGTGGTGGAGCCGTGCCCGTCGTCGGCAAAGTTGAGATGCCGGGCCTGCTGTGCGTCCCGTAGTTCGCGTTCCTGGCGTTTCGCTTCGGCTTCTTCAGCGACCTCGGGTGCGACAACCTCCAACAGGTGCCGGGAGAGACCGGCAAGTTCGTGGCTGTTGAACTCCTCGCAATGGCCGACCATCGTCGCCTGGGCTTTCGCTTCGGCTTCGACTCCCAGGTCGGTGGGGAGTTTCTTCAGCACCTGGGTGACGGCTTGTGCTTGCCGATCGTTCGCGACACCGTCGCGCAACGCGTCACCGATCTGGGAGAACCGGTGCAGATCATGGGCGTGGTGCAGCATCGCTGAAGCTTGGCCCCGGGTGTAGCGCAACTCTGACGCCAACCAGCTGACGGTCGGGACACCATGAGCCGTCATCGCAGACTCCGCACGATCGACAGTGGCGAGCACGGTGTGCACCACACCGGACAACCGCGACTGCACGGTGAGCAGGTCAGCGACCAGGTCGAGTTGTTTCCGATCGGTCAGTAGCGCCACGTCGTTGTAGTCGAGGTCGTCGAGCAGGCCGGCCACCACGGTGGCGAAATCCGCCACCGCCGTCCCCAGCTCTACATCGATACTCATACCGTCGACCCTAAACGTCGCCACTGACAAAAACCGTTCACCAGCCGGTTAGGGATAAATCCCGTAGCCAAGGCAGTGATGCGATTCATGAAGACCACAGTAGAGGCCGGGTCTGACACTTTCTGGCCACGGCGGTGCAACTCGACGCCATTTCTGAAACTGACAACACCAGGGTGGTTTCTGACAACACTGTGACAACACCTTTACGTCGAGATCTGCTTGCGGAAATCACTACCGGAGGGGGTCTCGACAAGCTCGACCAACGGAGGCATCGGGTCGTCGGATGGTCAGATCGTGCAGAAATCTCGGTATGTCGATGTGGAGATCGCTCACTGATTTCGGGAAACCTTCCGGATTTCGGGTTGCAACACGAAATCGGCACATGTTTCCCGCCACCGGTCACCGATGTCGAGATCGCTACCGCGCCGTCGCTCGACCGCGGTCGAGGTGATGCGCCGTCGCTCGACCGGCTGCCGCGGTGCAGTGCCGTCCGGCCGACGGAGATCCCGGCGTCCGCCGGGATGACGAAAGGCATCCGCCGGGTGACGCGTCGCCCCATAGCTACCGCGCACCGAAGGCGACCTGACTTCTTGCGTCGCGACCACGCCACGCAACGCCGACGAACTCCAGCAGCTGCCCGGCGATCTACGACTCAATGTCGAGGGCCGAACTCCTGCTCAGTTGGCCTCCGACATCGTCGCCGCCTTCGAGTGGTAGACGGTGCTTATGTCCGCCAGCGGCGGATCATCGCGATCCGCTCTTCGACCTGTTCGGTGGTGGCGCGGGCCAGTGGTGGACCGCCGCACTGGCGGCGCAGTTCGGCGTGGACGTGGCTGTGCGGCCGTCCGGTCGCTCGGGCGTACTGCGCGACGAGAGTGTTGAGTTCTTTGCGGCGCGCCTCGAGGGCCCGGTGCAGGGACACCTCGGTCGGCACCTTGGCCCGCTTGTCCGCCCGGTCGTGCCGATTCACCTGACGACGCTGCCGCTCACGCAGCAGATGACTGATCTGATCGGCCTCCAACAGACCGGGCAGGCCCAGATATTCAGCCTCATCGTCGGAGGTCGGGACGGCGTGCATGCCGAACTGCTGGGACTCGAACAGCACGTGATCGAAGGTCGCCTCCGAAGTGAGTGCCTCGAAGCTGCCTTCCAGCTCATCGGCAGCATTCTCGGTGCGATTCGCCGCCGCGAGTTCGGCGTCCGTCTCGTCCCAGAGTTCCTTGGCCGCCGGAGCACCCAGGACGTGGTCGCGCTGCCGCTCCAACGTCGACGCGTGCGCCAGGATGATCGGCACCGTCGGCAGGAACACCGTGGCCAACTCACCCCGCCTCCGAGCCCGGACGAAACGTCCGACCGCCTGGGCGAAGAACAGCGGCGTCGAGGTCGCGGTCGCGTACACACCCACGGCCAGCCGCGGCACGTCGACACCCTCCGAGACCATCCGGACCGCCACCATCCAGCGGTCCTCACTCTCGGCGAAGGCTTCGATCCGCTTACTCGATCCGGGGTCGTCGGAGAGCACCACCGTCGGCTTCTCACCGGTCAGCGATTCCAGCACCTTGGCGTAGGCGCGGGCCTGGGTCTGGTTGGTGGCGATCACCAGGCCACCGGCGTCGCCGACGTGACGACGCACCTCGGTGAGCCGTCGGTCGGCAGCCGCCAGCACCGCCGAGATCCACTCGCCTTTGGGGTCGAGCGCGGTGCGCCAGGCCTGCGCGGTGACGTCCTTGGTGAGCAGCTCACCCAGGTTGACGGCGAGCGTCTCGCCCGACTTGGTGCGCCAGCGCATCGGGCCGCCGTAGTTCATGAACACCACCGGCCGGACGACATGGTCGCGCAGCGCTTCGGCGTAGCCGTAGGTGTAGTCGGCGCGGGAGATCCGGGTACCGCCGGGCTGCTCGTCGTAGGCGACGAACGGGATCGGGTTGGCGTCACTGCGGAACGGTGTTCCGGTCAGCGCCAAACGCCGCTTGGCAAGCCGGAACGCCTCGGCCACCGCTTCACCCCAGGACAGCGAGTCACCCGCGTGATGCACCTCGTCGAGGATCACCAGGGTGTCGTCACGCGCCACCATCGCCTCATAGCTGAGCATGCCGGCGGCAACACCTGCATACGTGACTGCCACCCCGTCGAACTGCTTCGACCGGCCCTTGCGGCGTCCGGCAAGACCCGGATCGAGTTGGATGCCGACCTTCGCCGCGGCGTCCGCCCACTGCACCTTCAGGTGCTCGGTCGGGGCGACCACGATGATCTTCTTGACGGTCCGCTCGTGCAGCAGCTCGGACGCCACCCGCAGCGCGAAGGTCGTCTTGCCGGCTCCCGGGGTCGCGACGGCGAGGAAGTCGGTGGGTGCGGCGTCCAGGTAGTGCTGCAGCGCCTCGGCCTGCCAGGCCCGCAGCTTCGCCGACGTCCCCCAGGGCGCCCGTTGCGGGAACGCCGGAGAGAGCCGTTCGATCGCGGAATGACTCATCGGCGGGCTCGCGCGCTGGGGTCGGGCAGGCACATAGGTAGGCGACCTTAGTCGCCGGGGGTCGGAGGGACGCAAGCCGACAGGCGGTGCTCCCGGGCACACGGGTTCGACACAGATCCCGGCCCAGGCCAGCTCTGAACGCACATCTTGACGTACCCAAGGCGACAACAGAGCGCCGCTCTCGGACCAGTCCCGCCCGCGGGCCGTCGAGTCGGCCATGCTGTGGCCATGGAGATGTCCCATGCACCCGCAGTCGGCCGGGCAGAGGTGCCGTGAGAGTGGCACGAATCGCGGGCCTGCTGGCTGGCGCGCTGATGCTGACCGCCTGCAGTCAGGCCTCCACGCCGGCGCCACGCAATCCGCTGTTCCAGCAGCGCCTCTGGGTCGATCCTCAGTCCCCTGTCGCTCAGGCTGCCGATGCGCTCCGCGCGTCCGGACGCCAGGCGGACGCCGACGCACTGGCGCCGATCACTGCGCAACCGGTCGCGACCTGGTTGACCCATGACGACCCGGTTCCGCTCGCTAAACGTGTCCTCGACGAGGCCGAGGTGGCGGACGCGGTTCCCGTCCTCGTCCTCTATCACCGGCCCCAGCGCGACTGCGGCAACTATTCCGCCGGCGGCTCCGCGGACGCGGACGCCTACGCGCAATGGGTTGCGACCGTGGCCGACACGATCGGATCGCGGCGCGCCGTCGTCATCCTCGAACCGGACGCCGTGCCGCAACTACTCAGCGCCAGCTGCGCCGGGGCCGAGGACACCTACGCGATGCTCGCCACCGCGATCGAACGCTTATCGGCCAACGAGCAGACCCTGATCTACCTCGACGCCGGCCACCCCGGCTGGATCGCCGACACCGATCAGCTGGCACAAGCATTGCGCCGCAGCGGAATCGAGAAGGCCGACGGCTTCAGCCTCAACGTCTCGAACTTCGCCTCCGACGCTGCCAACCAGGAATACGGCGATCGACTGTCGGCGGCATTGGGCGGCGTCCAGTACGTGATCGACACATCCCGCAACGGCAACGGGACGCCCTCGGCACCGGACGGCCAGGGCGACTCGTGGTGCAATCCGCCCGGCGCCGCGCTGGGCTCCGATCCGCAGATCGGACCCGAACACGCCTACGCGATCGCCCGGCTGTGGATCAAAGTGCCCGGCGAATCGGACGGCAACTGCCGTCCGGGCGAGCCGCAGGCCGGCGAATTCTGGTTCGACTACGCGCTGCGGTTGATCCAGCAACGGCAGTAGGAAACGCCGATTGACGCAACCTCCGTGGGTTGAGCTTGTCGAAACCCATTCCGGGGTCGCCACAAGCTCGACCATCGGCGGACCGGTCTCGACAAGCTGACCGACGATGACCAGCGCAGCCCCCGATGGCCGAAGCAGGCCGGCGTAGACCGTAGAATCATCAGGTTGCCCTACCGAAAGGCCCCTGTATGCCTGTGCGCGCCGACCTGCGCAACGTCGCGATCATCGCCCACGTCGACCACGGAAAGACCACCTTGGTGGACGCGATGCTGTGGCAGTCCGGCGCCTTCCGCGCCAACCAGGACGTCGAGAAACGCGTCATGGACTCGATGGATCTGGAGCGGGAGAAGGGGATCACCATCCTCGCCAAGAACACCGCCGTCGACCATGTCCTGGCCGACGGGTCCACGGTGACCATCAACATCATCGACACCCCCGGCCACGCCGACTTCGGCGGTGAGGTCGAGCGCGGCCTCGAGATGGTGGACGGCGTCGTGCTGCTGGTGGACGCCTCCGAGGGTCCGCTGCCGCAGACCCGGTTCGTGCTGCGCAAGGCGCTGGCCAAGCATCTGCCGATCGTCGTGGTGATCAACAAGGTCGACCGCGCCGACGCCCGGATCAGCGAAGTCACCGACGAGGTCTACGAACTCTTCCTCGACCTGCTCGAGGACGACGAGGCGGACAAGCTCGACTTCCCGGTCGTCTACTGCGCCGCCAAGGCCGGACGCGCCTCGCTCAACCAGCCCGCCGACGGCGGCATGCCCGACTCGGAGAACCTGGAACCGCTGTTCCAGGTGATCATGGATTCGATCCCGGCGCCGGTCTACACCGAGGGCGCGGCGCTGCAGGCGCACGTCACGAACCTGGACGCCTCCCCGTACCTGGGCCGGCTGGCGCTGTGCCGGGTGGTCAACGGCACGCTGCGCCGCGGCCAGAACGTGGCCTGGTGCCGGACCGACGGCAGCGTGCAGACGGTGAAGCTGTCCGAATTGCTGATGACCCACGCGCTGGAGCGGCAGCCCGCCGAAGAGGCCGGGCCGGGCGACATCGTGGCGATCGCCGGCATTCCCGACATCATGATCGGCGAGACCCTCTCCGATCCGGACGATCCGAAGCCGCTGCCGCTGATCCACGTCGACGAGCCGTCCATCTCGATGACGATCGGCATCAACACCTCGCCGCTGGCCGGCAAGTCCGGCACCAAGCTGACCGCCCGCCTGCTCAAGGCCCGGCTGGACGCCGAACTGATCGGCAACGTGTCGATCCGGGTGCTGCCGACCGAGCGTCCGGACACCTGGGAGGTCCAGGGCCGCGGTGAACTGCAGCTGGCCGTGCTGGTCGAGATGATGCGCCGCGAGGGCTTCGAACTGACCGTCGGCAAGCCGCAGGTGCTGACCCGGGTGGTGGACGGCAAGGTGCACGAGCCGTTCGAGCGGCTGACCGTGGACATTCCCGAGGAGCACGTCGGCACCGTCGCCCAGCTGATGGGCACCCGGCGCTCCCGGATGGAGCAGATGATCAACCACGGCACCGGCTGGGTGCGGATGGAGTACGCCATCCCGGCTCGTGGCCTGATCGGCTTCCGCACCGAGTTCCTCACCCAGACCCGCGGCACCGGCATCATGCACCACGTCTTCGAGGGCTACGAGCCGTGGGCCGGCGAGATCGTCACCCGGTCAACCGGCTCGCTGGTCGCCGACCGGACCGGCGCGGTCACCTCCTACGCCCTGTTCAACCTGCAGGAGCGTGGCGTGCTGTTCGTGGCGCCGTCCGACGAGGTCTACCAGGGCATGATCGTCGGCGAGAACCCGCGCAACGAGGACATGGACGTCAACCCCACCAAGGAGAAGAAGCTCACCAACGTGCGCTCCTCCACCGGTGAAGAGTTGGAGCGGCTGATCCCGCCGCGGCTGCATTCGCTGGAGCAGGCGCTGGAGTTCTGCCGCGGCGACGAATGCCTCGAGGTGACGCCGTCCCACGTCAGGCTACGCAAGGTCATCCTGGACGCCAACGAGCGGGCCAAGGCCCGGAACCGGGCCAAGAAGAGCTAAGTTCAGAATCCTCTCCGGGGCGAGACACCAGACCCCAGAGGCCACTACGCTAGTCGCCGGGAGGAGAATTGAAAAGGAAAGCAATCAAAGCAGGTATCACGACCTTTGTTGCTGGATTCGGAGCAATGAACCTCTTTGCTGCGATCGAGCCTCCGACCGGCGAAAGAGGACTCTACTCATACTGGTCCGCCACCCTAGGCGACGCGATCGCACTACCTGCACTAGCTGCGGGGTTAACCCAATTAGCTCTCACTCTGCAGATCTCGCACCGGCCTCCTAAATGGATCGGGTTAGCAGGTTCCGCCGTCGGCGCTTGCCTCGGCCTGGCCACACAGATTGCATGGCTTTCAGATCCCGACCCAGACCCCAACTGGACGCTTCCGGCACCACATACTTTCACCGCGGCGGGCTACTACCATGCCGCTTTTACAATCGCGCTATCCAGTTATCTGGCCGCACAACTAACGAGGGTTGCCTGGCTCTTCCGAAAGTACCGTCGACAAAGCTCGCATCTCGATCCGGAAAGTGCACGGGCAGCACTGATCAGCGGCATCGCTGTAGTCACGTTCGCCGCGCTTGCGCTCATTGACAATATCGGAAATCGCGATCATTCAGCGAGCGCGGCAACTTTAGCCACACTGTCATTCGTAGCTATTTCGATAGCAGGCGCTTCGCTATGGGCTGCGTCCAGAGGGACACCAGAGCCATGACGATCGCTCTTGTCTGTTTGTTGATGTGCGGCGGTCTTACCCTACCCGCTTACATCCTCCAGCGGTCACCCTGGGGTCATGACGGAACACTTGCGCACCTATGGCCCCTTCTGGGTCTCTCGCCAGCACTCCCGGCGCTGGCCTGCACCACCGGAAGTCTGCGCTGGATTGCCATCAGCGCGCTTGGCTACTACGTCCTCCTAGTCTTCTGGTGGCTCAATTTCGACACCATCTTCCGAGGCCTAATACACAGCACGAGACACCGTCTCACACATGGGTCATTCACCGGGCTGTGTTCAGCTCTTCTCTATCCCATAATAGTAGGATTCCTAGCATTTCCTGAGGCCGCCGGTCCAACTCAAGCGGGATGGATCTCAGCGTTCTATCTTCTTCCTGCGGCTGCATGGATCGTCGCCAGCTACTCATCGGTTCTTAAAGCTAGAAGCATCCTCGTAGGCCACAGCGCAGAACATGGTCGACGGGCGATCGATCGTGCCTTCGGCGTGCTATACGCTTCCTACATCGGGCAGGGATCTGCGGCCCTAATAGGACTCTCCTCGATGCTCTTCAGCCCGAAGGGATCGTTCGAGCCGAATGCGATCGCGGCCTGGCCAACATTCTTGTGTTACATCATTGCAGCTGGCGTTATCTGCTTTGCCGCATCAATTCCAATCTGGCGACAACGACTGGCTGTCATCTCGACCGGATTTGCATTGGCAGGTAGCGCCACACTCTGGGCGACCCTGCCACAAATCGCTGATGGGACCGCCGTTCCGGTTGCAGTTCTAGCAGCACTAGGTCTGGCGGATTCACTTTACTGGAATGGCTATCGACTTCACGGCCGTCAACTTACCGTACTACCCGCGATATCAATTGGGTTCCTATGGGCGACATCAGCACTGGGTCTGTCATGGGTACTTAACACGAGCGTAGTTTCGGCTTCGACAATCAACAGGGATAGTTTCACCGCTCTCGTCACCTTGCTCCTGCTCGGATGGTTCTATCATATCGCGACGGCTTGGGTCATTGTCGGCGATGGAACCGCTGCCCTCGGGGAGGCGAACTGGCGCGTACGTACACAAAATGGGCCAAGATTCAATCTTCTGCACGATTCCCTGTTCATCGCACCCTGCATGTCCCTGGGAGCAACCCCATTGATTTGGCAAGCGCTTGGAAGACCTGGCGGAATCGAGACGCTCATGTCCCTCACTGGAGCCACGATCCTAGGTGTTGGCATCGTTATCAAGTTTGGCGTTCTGAATGGTTTTGCCCACATGAGAGAGCCACCCATTGGCCAGCAAGCCCCTCACAACATTGGACTGCGCATGATTGCACAGTGGAGCATTTTGGGACTTCTTCTCGCCGCAGGTTGGATCGGACCCTTCTTAGCCGAAGCCAGTCAATTCCTATCGGAGACTTTCCGCTAGTCTCAGCTGAGCAGCGACGTGCCTGCCGGCAGGATGTGGCGCATCGCCCACCAGCGCCAGATCGCAAAGCCGGATTTCCTTTCAACCTAAGACCTATGCGTACGTCAGTATCCCCCACACCTAATTCTCCATGCCTGGGTCACACATCAATCTCATGGACTCGCCCAAACTCTAAATTTGCATGGCGTCCAATCCGCAGTCCCCGTCCCACGCACTCACATGGAGCCGACGCTCGCGGAACCCCGGCCATCGTCCGACCATGCGCGGAGAGCCGGGTCCGGAACGCTTCCTCCCTTGCGTTCCGACCCGGCTCGATCCTTCTCACCATGTCGGGCAGTCCCCCGACCGATCTCGCGTCCCCCCGAATCGCGACTCCGGTCCTGCCCGGTGTGGTGGCTCAACCCCCCAATACGAGGAACTCTGCCCGAGCGACCTCAACGTTTCGTAAACGCGACCTCGAGCTCCGGCCAAGGTTCATATTGCCATCATGATGCCCGCTCCGGCGCATCATGATGCGTATGCTTTCGCCATGCGTACAACTGTCAATCTCGACGACGACGTGGCGGCGGCGGTCACCCGGTTGCAGCGCGAGCGTGGCCTGGGCTTCTCCGCGGCCGTCAATGAACTCGCTCGTGGCGGCATCGCAACTCACCGGGTCGACTTCCGCTACATCCACCCCTCCTACGACCTCGGCCTACAGGTCGACTTGACGAGCGTGGCGGACACGCTCGAGTTGCTCGACGATCTGGATCGGGCCGACGGTCATGCTTCTTGACGCCAACGTCCTGCTCTACTCGATCGACCGCTCCAGTAGGCAGCACCCCGCATGCGCCGCCTGGCTGTCGGACGCGTTCTCAGGCCCTCGGCGGGTCGGGCTGCCTTGGCAGACCATCGGCACCTTCCTCCGGATCTCCACCCATCCCCGGGTGTTCACCAGGCCGCTACGACCCAATCAGGCCTGGGAAATCGTCGAACAATGGTTGGACGCCCCCAACAGCTGGATTCCGGATACCTCGGACGCGACCGCACGCATTCTCGGCGGGATGATCCGTGATCTCGATCTGCGCGGCAATCTGATCACGGACGCTCAACTGGCCGCGCTGGCGATCGAGCACGGGGTCGCTGTGGTCTCGGCCGATACCGATTTCGCTCGCTTCCCCGGTCTGCGCTGGGTCAACCCGCTGGCCGGCTGAGGCCCTCCGTCTCGACCCATTCCTCGACCGTGGTCGGGTCGAGTTCGGCGTCCGGACCGGGCAGCAGGCTGCCGTCGGTGAAACCCGGCAGGCCGGGGACCGGCACCACCGCAACCCGGGCTCGGACACCGCGGGCGCGCCACACCCGGCGCGCCAGGTCGGCGACGCTCATCGGTTCGGGACCAGCCAGCTCGACTCTGGTCGAGCCGGGGCTCTCCAGCGCGGCCCGAGCCAGTCGGGCGGCGACCGCGCCATCGGCGACCGGCTGCATGCGCATCGCCGGGGCGAGGCCGATCCGACCCCAGCCGCCCAGGCGAAGCGCGACGTAGACCTGGTCGGCGAACCCGTACCACTGGGTCGACCGGACCACCGTCACCGGAACCGGTCCGGTCGCCAGTGCCCGCTCCTGGGCCAGCTTGCCCTGGTAGTAGCCCATCCGGGCCAGCCCGGGCCGGTCGATACCGACGATCGACACCACCACCAGCTGTCCTACGCCGGCCCTGGTGGCCGCCCGGCTCAACGCCTTGGCCGACGCCTCGAAGGTCGCACGCCGGTGATCGGCGGCGTCCGAACAGTCGATGACGGCCTCCATACCCTCCAGAGAACGGGTCAGGTCGTCCGATTCGGAGCGGGTCAGATCGAAGCCGGTGCGCCGGGACAGCGGCACCGCCGTGGCACCGGCCGCGCTCAGCGCCCGCACCACTCGGGCACCCATCCGACCGGAACCACCGACCACCGCAATGCGTTGCCTCATGGCCTCATCGTGACACTCGGCCAGGAACCCTTAAGGTTTGGCCCATGGCTGAACAATTCCCGCACGGCGTACGCTCCGAAGTCGGACGGCTGCGCACCGTCATGCTGCACCGACCCGGCAACGAGTTGCGCCGGCTGACCCCCCGCAACAACGACGCTCTGCTCTTCGACGGGCTGCCCTGGGTCGATCGGGCGCAGGAGGAGCATGACGCGTTCGCCGACGCGCTGCGCAGCCGGGGCGTGGAGGTGCTCTACCTCAGCCAACTGCTGATCGAGACCCTCGCCGACGCGGACGCGCGCGAGGCGGCCATCGCCCACACCATGACCGACCTGCGGCTGGGTGACACGCTGCGGCACTACCTGACCGATCTGCTGCACGACAAGGGCCCGGAGGATCTGGCCGAGATCCTGATGGCCGGCCTACGCAACGACGAGGTGTCCGGCACCGGCAGCCTGGTGGCCGCGCTGCACGCCTCCGACGAGTTCCTGATCGACCCGCTGCCCAACCTGCTGTTCACCCGTGACTCCAGCGTCTGGGTCGGCGATCGGGTCACCATCACCTCGCTGGCGATGCCGGCCCGGGTGCGCGAGACCCAGCTCACCGAGCTGATCTACCAGTTCCACCCGCGGTTCGCCGGCACCGAGCGGATCCACGGCTGGGACAAGGAGTTCCTCGAGGGCGGCGACGTGCTGGCGCTGGCCGAGGGCGTGCTGGCGGTCGGCGTCGGGGAACGCACCCGTCCGGCCGGCGCCGAGCGGCTGGCCCGGACGGCCTTCGCCCACGGCCTGGCGCACACCGTGCTGGCCGTGCCGATCGACCAGGACCGGGCCACCATGCACCTGG
>NZ_JASGEN010000034.1:0-9936 GCF_047606365.1 Micropruina sp.
CTGCGCGATCTGCGCCACGCTGACGTCCAGCGCCTCATCGGCCTCGGGCGTCGGGCCCAGACCGCTTTCCGACAATGCCCTCAGATGTTCCAGCCGATGCTTCGTCTGCGCATTCCGCTTGGCGTGCGGCGACACCAGGATCGGCGCGGCACCGACAGCGGCGACCTGCTCGAGTTCGACGGCACTCAACTGCTGGCCGGCGTCGTCGCCCTTCCGGCCCGGCCAGGGTATGAAGCCCTCCGCCACCCCGACCGCGGTGAGCACCTGCGGCAGCCCGACCCGATCGTCGAAGCAGAGCACCCGGGGCACCCATTCCGGGTGATAGAGCCGGTTGGAGCGGTACAGCCGTTCCAGCTGCCAGAACCGGTCCAGCAGGCCCAGCAGCGAGGCGTTGAGCCGCGGTCCGGTGTCGAACTCCTCGGCTTGGGCGAACACCCGGCGGAACATGCAGAAGTTCAACGACACCCGCTGCACGCCGCGTTGTGCGGCATCCGCCATCAGCTGGCACACCATCAGCTCGGTCACCCCACCAGGGGCGTCGGGGCCGCGCCGCATCAGATCCAGCGACAACCCTGTCGCACCCCAGGGGACGAAACTCATCAGGCCCACCACGTCGCCGCCGGCGTTCTCGGCGAGCACGAACAGGATCTGCGAATCCGCGGGATCGGCGGCCCGGTTGAGCGCCATCGAATAGCCGCGTTCGGTGTTGCCGTGGCGCCAGCGATCGGCCAGCGCGTACAGCTCGGCGACCTCCTCCGGCGACAGTTCGGCCTGCCGGACGAGCCGGACGGCCACGCCGGCGCGACGGGCATGCTGGGCGGCTCGCCGGACGCCGGCAGCGGGTGCGAACCGACGCACCTCGAGCACCGCCTCATCGCCCAGCGGCAGTACCCGCAGACCGGCTCGGACGTAGCCGCGGGCACCCGCCACGGAGGCGCCCAGCACGGCCGGGATCCAGCCGTACTCGCGCAGTTCCCGTTGCCAGGCCTCGATCGCCGCCGGCCACGATCGAGGGTCGCCGACCGGGTCCCCCGAAGCCACCGACACTCCTGCGACCAGCTGGTAGGTGATCACCGCGCGGCCGTCCGGGCTGAAGATCGACGACTTGTCCCGACGGGTGGCGAAGTAGGACAGCGAATCGGTGGCACCGTAGTCGCGGATCAGCCGCCGGATGGCCAGTTCACGCTCGCCCGACCACTGGGTCGGGTTGCTGGCTGTGCGCAGGAAGGTGATCACCGTGGCCAGCAACGTGACGGTCAGCACCAGCGAGGTCACCTCGGTGGCCCACGGCGGCAGTGCCTCCAGGATCGCGCGGTTGAACGGGCCGGCATCGCCGAACAGCCGCGCGAAGATGGCCACGACGGCGTCCGTGGTCGACGTGGGGCCGCCCGGGAAACCGAGCACCAGCAGGTAGCTGACGCCCACCGCGAGCAGCAACCCACACACAGCGACCAGTCCGGCGCGCAGCACCGAGCCGCGCCGCACCCGGGCGGTGAAGGCCGGCCGCAACGTCCACAACCACACCAGCGCGACGGCCCCCAGCGGCACCGAAGCGATGTCGAACCAGCCCGCCAGGGTGTGTTCCAGGCGCCACGAACGCATCCAGGGGCTGACCGGGGCCTTGATGACCAGGCTCAGCCCGAGGTACATCCCGAACAGCTGGCAGACCATGACCGCGATCAGGCCCACCCGCTTGCGCAGCACCAGCGCCACCGTGATCAGGGCCAGCAAGGCGACCGATGCCATCGTCCGGGACAGCGGAATGTTGACCAGGGTGACGAGCTCCTCCAGCCAGTGGAAGCTGTGCTGTCCCCAGTGGCCGAACAGCCAGGAGAGGGCGGCGATCAGCGTCGACGCGGCGTAGGCCCCGGTCAGCCAGCGGGCCCCCCGCATGGGCCTCGTCCGATCGCCCCGGCCAGGCACGTCCAGCTCTCCGTTCCACGCGCCCCGGCGCGTCCAACCGGAGGCTACTCCGCGGTTCACAGCCTGCGACCCCGGTCGGTGGCCGCTCGGTCACCGACCGCCGCTCCGGGCGGCGAGCTAGATTCAGTTCGGCGCCCGCCACGCGGGTGACTAAGGGGTGGACATCGTGTTCGAGCTGACTGGCCGTCCGTTGCAGGTGATGGCCGTGATCGCAGCAGTCGTACTTCCGTTGCTGAGCGTCTACCTGTGGTCGCGGCATCGCAGGCGGTCCTCGAACCCGCTGCTGGGCGTCCTGGCTGTCGCCGGACGGCTGGGCGTGATCCTGCTCGCCCAGCTCACCGCGATGCTGGCGTTGTTCCTCTACGTCAACGATCAGTACGACTTCTACGCCTCCTGGAACGACCTCCTCGGCATCCAGGACACGGCACCGCAACGCCTCAACCCCGCCCTGTTGGACGCCGGGGCCGGCAAGGTCGAGTCGATGCCGGTCCGCAACAACCTGGGCGTGGTCGACGACGTCCTGGTCTGGCTGCCGCCCGGCTACGACGCTGGCGCGGCCACGAAGTACCCGGTGCTGGAGTTCCTGCCCGGGCAGCCGTCCTCACCGAGCCTGCTCTTCTCGCACTTCAACTTCGGTCAGGTGGCGAGCGAGGCGATCACCTCCGGACGGGTGAAGCCGTTCGTCGCGGTGCTGCCGCCGATCATGATCAGTCCGCCGCGCGACACCGAATGCGTCGATGTTGCCAACGGCCCCCAGGCCAGCACCTGGGTCACCCGCACGGTGCCGGACGCCCTGATCAGCCATTTCCATGTGCAACCGATGGGCGCCAAGTGGGGAATCATGGGGTTCAGCGCGGGCGCTCAGTGTGCGGCCAAACTGACCCTGCGCTACCCCACCCAGTACAAGGCGGCTGTGGCGCTGGCCGGTGACTACGTCCCTTACACCGACGACACCACCGGTGATCTGTTCGGCAACAACAGGATGCTGTGGAACGAGAACTCGGCCAGCTGGCTCTATCGCAGCTACGGCATGCGGGGCAGCAAGCTGTTGATGGTCGCCAGTAAGCAGGACGGCTGGTCGGCCCGGCCCACCGAGGCGATGGCCAAGGAGGCCCGGGGTGACGCCAACGTGACCACCCTGATGCTTCCGGCCGGGGGCCACAACTACCACACCTACGCCCCCTACCTACCTCAGTCGCTGACCTGGCTGGCCAATCAGGGCGTCCTGAACTGATGCGCCCCCGCAGCCGGCGCCGCACGCTGGTCACCACCGCCCTGGCGGTGGTGGCTGTCGTGGCCCTGATGATCACCGCGACCTGGGCACTCACCTCGTCCGGACGCGTCACCGCAGCCAAGGCCGCGACGGCCAACCCCACGGCATCCCCGCAGCCGGCGACTCCGACGGGCTCGGCGAGCGTGACGCCCGGCCCGACCACGCTGAGCCCGACCGGCCCCGTCCATCTCGTGGGCCTGGGTGATTCGGTGATGTCGGGCACCAATTGCGACTGCGACGGCATCACGTCCGAACTCGCCGGCTCGCTGGCCAAGGCGTGGAAGGTGCCCGTGAGCCAGGTCAACCTGGGTGAGTCGGGAGCGACCACCGATGATCTGCTCGACGACCTGACCAACGACTCCCGCACCATGAGTGAGGTGACGAACGCCGATGTCGTGGTCGTCATCATCGGCGCCAACGACCTGACCGACGATCTGGACACCTGGCGCCGCACCGGCTGCGGTCGATCCTGCTATCAGCCACACGTGCAGCAGATGCAGAACCGGCTGGCCAAGATCCTGGCCCGGATCACCAACCTGGAGGGCAACCGGCCCTTCAGCCTGGTGGTCGACGGGTATTGGAACATTCTCACCGACGGGCAGACCGCACTGAAGCAGGGCGGCTGGCCACAGCTCAGCTGGAGCCGGGCGGTCACCGCGTCCGTCGACTCGGCGATCAAGGACGCTTCCGACGCGGCCGGCGCGCAGTATGTGGAGCTGCGCTCGGTGTTCAGCAACACCCCGGATCCGTTGCTCGCCGACGACGGCGACCATCCCAATGCCGCCGGTGTCGAGGCGATTGCACGGGCGAATCTACGAGCGCTGCACCGATGACGGTGGTTGGATAGCGCCATGCCCCAGCTCGGACGTCCTGCCACTCCCGCCACCGAGGCCGTTCGCGCGGCCCGCGACTTCCTGTTCGACCACGCCACCGACTACGACGGTGCGGTGGCCGGCTTCCGCTGGCCGGAGCTGACCGAGTTCAACTTCGCCCTGGACTGGTTCGACGTGGTGGCCGGTGAGCATCCCGACCGGCCGGCGGTGACCATCGTCGACGCCGACCTGAACGTGCAGAGCACCAGCTACGGGGAGCTGGCCCGGCGCTCCGATCAGGTGGCCGCCTGGCTGACCGACCTCGGCGTCCGCCGCGGTGACGCGATGATCGTGATGCTGAACAACACGATCGAACTGTGGGAGACCCTGTTCGGCGTGCTCAAGGTGGGCGCGGTGGCGATCCCCACCTCCACCCTGCTGACCGCCGGCGAACTCGATTTCCGGGTCCGGACGGCCGGCGCGAGCTACACCATCGCGCCCACGGCACTCGCCGACCGATTCGCCGGCCTGCCCGGCGAGGTGACCCGGATCGGCGTCGGCGACCCGGTGCCCGACTGGACCGATTTCGCCGACTCGCACGCCGCCCCGGACGGCTTCACCCCCCACGCCCCGACCCCGGCCGGCGACACCTGCCTGCTGTACTTCACCTCGGGCACCACCGCCCGGCCGAAGCTGGTCCGGCACACCCAGGTGTCCTATCCGGTGGGCCACCTGTCGACCATGTGGTGGCTCGGCGTCCGCGAGGGCGACGTCCATCTGAACATCTCGTCGCCGGGCTGGGGCAAGCACGCCTGGAGCAATTTCTTCTCGCCGTTCCTGGCTCAGGCGACGGTGTTCATCTTCAACTACGCCCGGTTCGACGCCGGCGCACTGATGCGGGTGATGGACGCCCACCAGGTCACCACCTTCTGCGCGCCGCCGACGGTGTGGCGGATGCTGATCCAGGCCGATCTGACCCAGTTGCGGCAGCCGCCGCGCGAACTGGTGGGTGCCGGCGAGCCGCTCAACCCGGAGGTGATCACTCAGGTGCGGGCCGCTTGGGGCTCGACCATCCGGGACGGCTTCGGCCAGACCGAGACGACCTGCTGGGTGGGCAACTCCCCTGGTCAGCTGGTGAAGGACGGCTCGATGGGACGCCCGCTGCCGGGTTACAACGTCGAACTGCTCGACCCGGTCACCGGCGAACCCGGCCAGGAAGAGGGTGAGATCTGCCTGGATCTGGCCCGGCGTCCGCTGGCGTTGATGAGCGGCTACTTCGGCGACGATGAGTACACCGCCGAGGCGATGCGGGACGGTTATTACCATTCCGGCGACATCGCCAGCCGGGACACCGACGGCTACCTGACCTATGTGGGACGCGCCGACGACGTGTTCAAGGCGTCCGACTACAAGATCAGCCCGTTCGAGCTCGAATCGGTGCTGTTGGAGCACCCCGCGGTGGCCGAGGCTGCGGTGGTGCCGAGCCCGCACCCGGTCCGGCTGGCGGTGCCGAAGGCGTTCCTGACGCTGGCCGCCGGGGTCGAGGCGTCCGAGGCGACGGCCCGGTCGATCTTCGATCACGCCAAGGCGAACCTGTCCGGCTATCAGCTGGTCCGGATCATCGAGTTCGTCGAGGAGTTGCCGAAGACCATCTCGGGCAAGATCCGCCGGGTCGATCTGCGCGGTCGCGAAGCGGCCCGGGTCGCCGGCGAAGAGGCGGGTGCGGCCGAGCAGTTCCGGTACTCGAAGAAGCGCTGACGAGGCTCAGTTCCGCAGGGCCGGGACGGCCCACGCCAGCACGGTGATCCCGATTCCGATCACCAGCAGCACGGTGGTGTCCACCGCCTTGTTCCGGACGGCGAGCAGCCCGACCCGGCGGTTCGGCAGCAGCCGGAACAGCCCGCCCATGGTGATCGACAAACCGATCAGGGTGCTGCCGGTGCGCCAGTGACTGGTGGCCACCACGATCAGCCCGGCGAAGACGCCGAGCAGCACGCTGGCCAGCGGCCATTGGCCCAGCACCTGCTGGACGAAGGTCTTCGGCGGTCGCTCGCCGGCGGTGGTCATGGCCCCGATCGTGCCACGCGCGGCCTGCACCTCAGTGGAAGAAGTGCCGAGTGCCGGTCAGGTAGAGGGTGACGCCGGCCGCCTGCGCGGCCGCGATCGTCTCGGCGTCCCGCACCGAACCGCCGGGCTGGACGATGGCCCGCACTCCGGCGGCGATCAGGATCTCGGGTCCGTCGCCGAACGGGAAGAAGGCGTCCGAGGCCGCGACCGACCCGGACGCCCGGTCACCGGCCCGCTCCACCGCCAGCCGGCAGGAGTCCACCCGGTTGACCTGGCCCATGCCGACCCCGACGGACGCGCCGCCCGAAGCGAGCAGGATCGCGTTGCTCTTCACCGCGCGGCAGGCCCGCCAGGCGAACGCCAGGTCGGCCAGCGTGGCCTCGTCGGCGGCTTCACCGGCGGCCAGCGTCCAGCTCTCCGGGTCGTCGCCGGGGGCGTCGATCCGGTCCGGCCGCTGCAGCAGCGCACCACCCGAGATCGGCTGCAGCTGCGCGCCGCGGTGGGCATACGGAACGGCACGCAGGATTCGCAGATTCTTCTTGCGGGTCAGCACCTCCAGGGCGCCGGGCTCGTAGTCGGGTGCGATCAGCACCTCGGTGAACACCTCGGCGACCTGTTCGGCCATCGCCACGCTGATCGGGCGGTTGCTGGCGATCACGCCGCCGAAGGCCGAGACCGGGTCGCAGTCGTGCGCCTTGCGGTGCGCCTCTGCGACGTCGGCGCCGACCGCGATCCCGCACGGGTTGGCGTGCTTGATGATCGCCACCGCTGGCTCGGTGAAGTCGTAGGCGGCGCGGTAGGCGGCATCGCCGTCGGTGTAGTTGTTGTAGCTCATCTCCTTGCCGTGCAATTGCTCGGCCTGGGTGATGCCGTCCGGTCCGAAGCCCTGGGCGTAGAGCGCAGCCGGCTGGTGCGCGTTCTCGCCGTAGCGCAGGGTGCCGACCTTGTCCCAGGTGCCGCCGATCCAGGCCGGGAAGCCGTCGCCACCGGACGAGTCGGTGAGCACGCTGCCCATCCAGGAGGCCACCGCGACGTCGTAGCTGGCGGTGTGCACGAAGGCGGCGGCCGCCAGCGCCTGCCGCTGCTCCAGGGTGAACCCGCCCTCGGCGAGTGCCGCGGTCAACACCGGGTACTGCGCCGGCGAGGTCACGATGGCCACCGACGGATGGTTCTTGGCGGCGGCGCGCACCATCGACGGCCCGCCGATGTCGATCTGCTCGATGCACTCGTCGACGCCCGCGCCGGAGGCGACGGTCTTGGTGAACGGATACAGGTTGCTCACCACCAGGTCGAAGGCGGCGACCCCGAGCTCGGCGAGCTGCTCGCGGTGGGACGCCAGCCGACGGTCGGCCAGGATGCCGGCGTGGATGTGCGGGTGCAGGGTCTTGACCCGGCCGTCCAGACATTCGGGGAAGCCGGTGACCTGCTCCACCGGCGTCACCGGCAGGCCGGCGGCGTCCAGAGTCTTCGCGGTCGAGCCGGTGGAGACGATCTCGACGCCGGCGTCGACGAGTGCGCGGCCGAGTTCGACGAGTCCGGTCTTGTCGTACACCGACAGCAGGGCACGTCGGATGGGCAGCCGGTCGGTCATGAATCCCCCTGGGAGGCGAGGTCGTTGACGGTGTGGACGAGCAGGACGCGCTCGGCCACCTTGATGCGTTCGTGCAGCGAGTCGACGGTGTCGTCGGGCAGCACCCGGACCGGCTCCTGAGCCAGGATCCGGCCGGTGTCGACGCCGGCGTCCACCTCGAAGACGGTGGTGCCGGTGATCTTGACGCCGTGTTCGAGGGCGTCGCGCGGGCCGTGCATGCCGGGGAAGCTGGGCAGCAGCGCCGGGTGGGTGTTGATCGTGCGGCCCCCGAAGCGGGCCAGGAAGGCCGGTCCGACCAGCTTCATGAAGCCGGCCAGCACCACCAGGTCGATGTCCCGGGCGCCCAGCAGTTCGGTGAGTTCGGAGTCCCAGGCGGCCCGGTCGGAGCCCTTGACGAACGGGTGGACGAAGCTGGGCACCCCCGCCTCGGCGGCCCGCTGCAGGCCCTGGGCGGCGGCGTTGTCGGAGCCCACCACGGCCACCTCGGCCCGCAGTTCACCGGCGGCCTGTGCGTCCAGCAGAGCCTGCAGGAGACTGCCGGTGCCAGAGATCAGCACGGCGATGCGGAAGGCCATGGACGGCAGCCTAGTGCCCCGGCCACCGACCTTCGTCCGCTGCGCGACGCCCGGACGGCGCCCCGCGTTCAGTCCTGACCGATCACCACGGTGTCGACGTCCAGGGGTTCGGTGGGCAGGTCGATCTCTTCGGTGGCCGCCTCGGCGGGATCGGACGCGGGCAGGTGCCGTCCCTTCGTGAACCAGTGCACGACGGCGGCACCGGCACCGCCGACCAGCATCGGCAGCGGGGCCAGCCAGAGCAGGTTGAGCAGCACCGGACCCATCCCGATCAGGCGGGCGGCACCCAGGTCGCCCCGGGACAGCGCCGCCAGCACGAGCACCAGCACGGCCACGGCGAGGCCGGCGCCCACTCCGCGGGCCAGCCAGACGACCAGGCTGCGGTGTGCGCCGGGTGCCGTTCGGGCGGCCACCCAGCCGGCCACCACGCCGACCACGACACCGCTGAGCAGCCAGGTGTAGCTCCACGGACCGCCCGGGCCGGGTTCCGGAACCGCGCCGAAGACCGGGATCGCGGGCAGCATGCCGGCGGTGGTCAGCATCGGCGACACCAACGAGCCCACGCCGACGCTGATCCCGGCGCCGAGTACCCAGCTGGACGCCCAGACCAGCAGGTTGGGCAGATAGAGCAGTTGCAGGGCGACCAGCAGCCACGAGCCGACGGCGTCCGGGGTGAGTGCCTCTTCGATCACCGAGATCTGTTGGCTGCCGCGCAGCAGACCGACGACCAGCACCACGGCCGCGATCGCCGTCATCGTGCCCAGTCCGGCCAGCACCGCCCGTCCGATGCCTCGCAACGCCGCCGGCAGGGTCACCAGCGCACGCAGCCGTCGCCCCAGCGCCCACCCAGCACCGAGGCCTCCGACGACCAGGCCGCCGACGATCGCAGGTACGAACCGCGAGCCCGCACCGGACGCCACCGCCACCACGACGGTGACCAGGGCATAACCCGCGGTCGCCAGTGCCCAGGCCCGCAGCGCGCCACGTCCGTCCAGGTTCTCGGCCGAGGTCGCGCGCAGGCCGAGCCCGGTGACGGTGCGGGCCAGCAGCACGAACAGGGCGCTCAGGCCGAGCGGGGTCAGGGTGACCACCATGCTGCCGATCGCCGCGCCGACGCCGTGCCCGGCGAGCCAGAACTGTCCGGCGAACCCCAGCGCGGTCGGCACCGGCATCGCCATCGCGGTGAACCAGCCGACCATCACCAGCCCGGCGACCAGCAGCCAGCCGGCCAGCGCGGACGCCGCACCGGCGATCAGGGCGACGGGCAGCAGCGGAAACTCCGGCGCGGCGGCAGCGGCCTCGGCCTCCTGGGCAGCCTCCACCTCCGCCACGGTCAGGCGGACGCGGGAGCGGCGGCGTTCGGATCGAGTGGGCATGATGCCCCCATGGTCGCCGAGCGGCCCGGCGTGGCTGCGGCGGACACGCCCGACCGCACTAAACTCGGCCGGGTTCACACGCCGGCCGACCATGAGGACGAGATGAGCGACACCGATTCGGACAAGCCCCGCCGCGCCGCGGACGCTGACGGCGGGCTCGATCGGGAGACCCCCGACGCCGGCGATCAGGGACGTCCGTCGCGCGCCTGGGCGCCTGCCACCGACTCCACCACCACCGCCAGCACCGACGCGGCACCGGACGCCCCCGAGGTGAGCACGCCGATCCCGCCGCCCGCCCCGGCACTGCCCGAGCCCGCAC
>NZ_JASGEN010000035.1:0-6596 GCF_047606365.1 Micropruina sp.
ACGGCGGCGGCCTGTTCGAGACCGGTGCCGGCGGGTCGGCGCCCAAGCACGTCCAGCAGCTGGTCAAGGAGAACTACCTGCGCTGGGACAGCCTGGGCGAGTTCCTGGCGCTGGCCGAGAGCTTCGCGAAGTACGCCGAGGTGACCGGCAACGCGTCCGCCAAGGTGCTGAGCGAAACCCTGGACCGGGCCACCGGCACGTTCCTCAACGAGAACAAGTCGCCGGGCCGCCGGCTGGGCACCATCGACAACCGCGGCAGCCACTTCTACCTGGCCCTGTTCTGGGCCGAAGAGCTGGCCGGGCAGACCACTGATCCCGCGCTGGCGGCACGGTTCGCCCCGCTCGCCGCGACCCTGCGGGAGCAGGAGGCGACCATCAACGCGGAACTGCTCGCGGTGCAGGGCTCCCCCGCCGACCTCGGCGGCTACTACCGGCCCGACGACGCCCTGACCAGTGCGGTGATGCGTCCCTCGACGACGCTGAACGCGGCGATCGAGGCGCTCGCCCGGTGATCGACTCCACCCACTGGCTGCTCACCCTGGCCTGCGACGACCGGCCGGGCATCGTCCACGCAGTCACCGGCGCCATCGCGCAGGCCTACGGCAACATCACCGAACTGCAGCAGTTCAGTTCGCCGGAGTCGAACCGGTTCTTCATGCGGGTCCAGGTGCAGTCCGGTTTCGACCGTTCGGTGTTCGAACATGCGATCACCCCGATCGCGAACTCCCTGGGCGCCGAATGGGTGCTTGACTACGTCGGACGCCCGCGGCGCACGCTGATCCTGGCGTCCAAGGCCGGCCACTGCCTCAACGACCTGCTGTTCCGGGCCCGTTCCGGCT
Organism: Micropruina sp.; assembly: GCF_047606365.1. GTDB lineage: Bacteria > Actinomycetota > Actinomycetes > Propionibacteriales > Propionibacteriaceae > Micropruina. The sequence goes on from NZ_JASGEN010000035.1 coordinate 840, forward strand.
ACCTGCAGATCGAGATCCCGCTGATCCTCGCCAACCATCCCGATCTGGGTGACCTGGCCGGCTTCTACGGCGTCCCGTTCGAGAACCATGTGGTGCTGCCGCACACCAAGGCCGCGTTCGAGGCGCGGGTGCTGGACGCCGTCGAAGAACACGACATCGAATTGGTGGTGCTGGCCCGCTACATGCAGATCCTGTCGCCCGAGCTGTGCGAGCGGCTGGCCGGCCGGGCGATCAACATCCACCACTCGTTCCTGCCCGGCTTCAAAGGCGCCAACCCGTACCGGCAGGCGCACAGCCGCGGGGTGAAGCTGATCGGCGCTACCGCACATTTCGTCACCGCCGACCTGGACGAGGGCCCGATCATCGAGCAGAACGTCCGCCGCGTCGACCACACCGTCGACGTCCCCGAGTTGGTGGCGATCGGTCAGGAGCAGGAGTCCCGCACCCTCACCGACGCGGTGAAGCTGTTCGCCGAGCACCGGATCATGGCCGACGGCCAGCGCACCGTCATCTTCCGCTGACCCCCACCGCACTCGCTCGGCTCAGGCTCTCCTCGAGCGTCTCCACCGCGGGGTCGCGGGCGTGATGCCCCGGCAGGGTCAGGCCGTCGTGGGCGGTGCGGGTAGGCGTCGTCGCGAACCCTCCCCGTGGGTCACTGCTTCTCGCTATTCGGCGGGACTCCGTACCCCGGTCCGGTCATCGTCGCGCCGTCGAGTTGCTCGCGGAGGATGTCGGCATGACCGGCATGCCGGGCCAGTTCCCGGATCATGTGGAGATGGATCCAGCGCACCGACACCAGGCCGATCCGCTCATGGCGGACCATGTGCTCCAGGTCGAATCCGGCCGCGATCGTTCGGCTCCGCTCGCAGGCACGCTCGAAGCGTTCGATCGCCTCACCGACCGTCAAGTCGGCCTCGTAGCGGAAGCTCTCGTCGTCGCCGTACGCATAGCCGTCACAGGCCGAATCGGGCAGGCCGGCGAGTCGCCGTTGGAACCAGGATCGCTCGGCGGCTGCGGCGTGGGTCAGCAGACCCAGTGGCGTGGTCAATGACGGGACCAGGCGACGGCGGGCGTCATGGTCGCCGAGTCCGGCGACGCATCGCACCAGGTCGGCACGCCCCTCATCGAGCATCGCCTCCAGCAATTCCCGTTCGGTGCCGAGCGTGTTCATCGGGGTGCTCCTGTTGGATCCATCGTCGCCGCAAGGGCGCCGTGCTTTAGTGCCGAGTTCGTCGGCTCAGTCGGACTCGGACCGGACGCCGTCCACCGGCGGCAGCGCCGACCAGGGGAAGACGATCCAGTCGGCGGTGTCCTTCCAGACGAAGTCGACCTGGTAGACCGAGGTGGGCTTGGTGTAGAGCACCGCGGTGCGTACCTCGGCGCCGTGCTTGAGCAGGATGTCCATCACCAGTTGCAGGGTGCGGCCCGAGTCGGCGACGTCATCGGCGACCAGCACCCGGCGTCCGGCGATGCTGTCGATGTCGAGCAGCGGTGCCAGCAGCACCGGATCGGGCAGGGTCTCGGAGACGTCGGTGTAGAACTCGACGTTCATCGCGTCGGCGAGCTTCACGCCCAGCGCGTAGGAGAGTGCGCCGCCGACGATCAGTCCGCCCCGCGCGACCGCGACGATCACGTCCGGACGGAAGCCGCTCGCCGCGACCTGTTCGGCCAGTTCACGGCTGGCGTCGCCGAAGCCGGCCCAGGTGAGGATCTCTTTGCCGTCGATGTCGGACGCGTCCGCGTGGTAGGCCGTCATGGGACGGCAGCCTAGTGGTCTAGCGCGGTCTGCCCAGCGCGGCGAACCCGTCGTCGGGATCAGGCGCGGGAAGGTCGATGCCGCGCAGCGTCCAGCCGGAATCAGGGTCGCCGTCGGCGACGATCACCGTGGTGTTGGGCATCCCGCGGGCACCCAGCGCGACGTGCACCTGGGGCATCGCGAACCCGGCCCAGGTCCGGATCGCCGCGCCATGGCTGATCACCAGCGCCGCCTCATGCCCCGCCTCGGCGACCGCCCGGATGCCGTCACCGAACCGCTCCAGGAACTCGGCCCCGTCCTCACCACCCGGAATCCGGACGCGATGGTCGCCCTCGCCCCACGAGCGCAGCGCGGTCAGATAGCGCTGCAGGTCGGCCGACATCTCGTCCTCACCGGCCCCGATCTCACGCAGTTGCGGCAGCTCGGCGGCCGCCACCTCGAACGCCCGGACGGCGGGCGCTCCGGTTTGAACGGCACGCACCAGATCGGAGGTGTAGACGCCGCCGATCCGCTGCCCGGCCAGGCGCTCGGCCAGCGCCGCCGCCTGGGCGCGTCCCACCAGATCCAGCTCCGGTCCGGGCGGTGCGGTGTCGAGCAGCGCGGCCACATTGGACGCGGTTCGGGCATGTCGGGCCAGCAGCAGTCGCACGGTCGGGAGCCTAGCCGCGGTCGCCGAGGGCAGGCGTCCGATGGATCGCCCGACGAGTGTCAGTCACCGCTGATAGCGTGAAAACCGTCACCACTCGTCGTTGAGGAGAACCACCGTGAGCACACCCGTGAAGGTTGCCGTGACCGGCGCGGCCGGCCAGATCTGCTACAGCCTGCTGTTCCGCATCGCCAGCGGCGCCCTGCTCGGTCCCGACCAGCCCGTCGAACTGCGGCTGCTCGAGATCACCCCTGCCTTGAAGGCCCTCGAGGGTGTGGTGATGGAACTCGACGACTGCGCCTTCCCGACGCTGGCCAAGGTCGAGATCGGCGACGATCCGACCAAGGTGTTCGACGGGGTGAACCTGGCGATGCTGGTGGGTGCCCGGCCGCGCACCGCCGGCATGGAGCGCGGTGATCTGCTGAGCGCCAACGGCGCCATCTTCACCGCCCAGGGCAAGGCCCTCAACGAGGTCGCCGCCGACGACATCAAGGTGCTGGTGACCGGCAACCCGGCCAACACCAACGCCCTGATCGCGATGAAGAACGCGCCCGACATCCCCATCGAGCGGTTCAACGCACTGACCCGGCTCGACCACAACCGGGCGATCAGCCAGCTCGCCGCGAAGGCCGGCGTTCCGGTGACCAGCGTGAAGAAGATGACCATCTGGGGCAACCACTCCGCCACCCAGTACCCCGACGTGTTCCACGCCGAGGTCGACGGCAAGAACGCCGCCGAGCTGGTCGACGATCAGGCCTGGGTCGAGAACGACTTCATCCCGACCGTCGCCAAGCGCGGCGCGGCCATCATCGCGGCCCGCGGCTCGTCCTCGGCGGCGTCGGCGGCGAACGCCACCATCGAGCACATGCGCGACCTGCTCAACGGCACCCCGGCCGGCGACTGGGTGTCGATGGCGGTGCCGTCCGACGGCTCCTACGGGGTGCCCGAGGGCATCATCTCGTCGTTCCCGTGCACCACGTCCGACAGCAGCTACAGCATCGTCCAGGGCCTCGAGATCAACGACTTCAGCCGCGGCAAGATCGACGCCTCGGTGGCCGAACTGCAGGACGAGGCCAAGGCGGTCAGCGAGCTCGGCCTGATCTGATCGACGACCCCGGGCATGCCGGTCGTCAGCTGGGTCGCCGCCGTCGTCTGTTGTCTCGGCTACGGAGTCGGCACGGTTCTGCAGTCGGTCGGGGCGAAACGCGCCGCCGCCGTCACCGGAGTCTCCGGGGTTGTCTCGATCGTTGCGCAGCTGCCCTATCTGCTCGGGCTGGCGGCCGACGGGGTGGCTTTCGTCGCCAACATCGTGGCCGCCCGCGACCTGCCGCTCTTCCTGGTGCAGTCGGTCATGGCGGCCTCGGTCGGCGTGACCGCGGTCATCGCGGCGCTGCGCGGAGCCCGGCTCCGCGGCCGGGACTGGGCAGCGCTGGGCACCTTGGGTACAGGCCTGGTGCTGCTCGCGGTCAGCGCCAGCGCGGACTCCCCTCTGGCTGCGGCGCCGGCCGTGGAGTGGGCCATCCTGGGCGCCTGCGCACTGCCCGCCGCGGTGGGACTGATCGGGCTGCGGCTTTCCGGGCCGCGGTCATGGATCGTGCTCGCGGTGGCCTCCGGCCTCGGCTTCAGCGTGGTGGGGGTGGCTTCTCGCGGGCTGGGAGCGTTGCCGATAGCCACCAGCCTGCTGGCACATCCGCTGCTGTGGTCGCTGGTCGCCGGCGGCGTCCTGGCGATGGCATTCTTCGCGGTCGCCCTGCAGCGCGGACCGGTCACCGCCGTCACCGCGGTCACCTTCACCATCGAGGTCGTCCTGCCCTCGTTCATCGGACTGGTGCTGTTCGGTGACCGGGTCGGCTCCGGGCTCGGCCCGCTCGCCGCCGTGGGCTTCGCTCTCGCCATCAGCGGGACGACGGCCCTCGCCCGGTTCGCGCAGTAGCCGCCCGGCCGCAGTTCACTCTCGGGCTCACTGGGCGCGCGTCGGCCTCACGAACGGGAAGCTGAGCACCGAGCGGATGTTCAGCCCGGTGAGCAGCATCACCAACCGGTCCACACCGATGCCGAGGCCGCCTGTCGGCGACATGCCGAGTTCCAGGGCGGCCAGGAAATCCTGGTCGAGTTCCATCGCCTCGGGGTCGCCGCCGGCGGCCAGCAGCGACTGCCGGGTGAGCCGGTCCCGCTGGTCGATCGGGTCGGTGAGTTCGGAATAGCCGGTGGCCAGTTCCATGCCGCGAATCACCAGATCCCAGCGCTCGACCAGTCCGGGCTGACTGCGGTGCGCGGCGGTCAGCGGCGAGGTCTCCTCGGGGAAGTCCACGTAGAAGGTGGGCGTCTGAGTGGCGGGCTCGACCAGTTCGCCGTACAGCTCCTCGATCACCGCACCAGGCCCCCGCTGCTCGGCCACCGGTACGCCACGCTCCCGCGCGATCTCATAGAGCTGGGCCACCGGGGTCGCCAGGCTGATGTCGGTCCCGACCGCCTCCGACACCGCCCGCAGCACCGGAACGGTCCGCCACGGCGGCGCCAGGTCGATCCACTGCTGTCCGGGCTCCGCCGGCGGCAACGCCGGACGGCCGTGCACCGCGATGGCCGCCTCGCGAACCAGCCGCTCGGTGAGCGCCTGCACCGTCCGGTAGTCGCCACCGGGCTGATACGCCTCCAACGAGGTGAACTCCGGGTTGTGGGTGGCGTCCGCGCCTTCGTTGCGGAAGTTGCGGCCCAGCTCGTACACCCGACCCAAACCACCCACGACAAGGCGTTTCAGGTACAGCTCGGGGGCGATGCGCAGGTAGAGGTCCTGGTTGTAGGCGTTGCTGTGGGTGGTGAACGGACGCGCCGTCGCGCCACCGTGCACCGGCTGCAGGACGGGTGTCTCCACCTCGAGGAAGCCCTCGGCAGCCAGCGTGCCGCGCAGCGCGGCGACCACCGCGGCCCGATCGCGCAGCACGGCGACCTGCTCGGGATGGACGATCAGGTCGGCGGAGCGCCGCCGGAGCCGGGCCTGCGGGTCGATGAGCCCGCCGAACGGAATCGGATGCAGTGCCTTCGCGGCCACCCGCCACGAGCGGACCAGCACCGCCGGGATACCGTTGCGCGACCTGCCGCGGACACCGCGCACGACCAGCAGGTCACCGTGGTCGACGCAGCGCCGGAACACAGCGATGCTGTCGGGCAGCCCGGACGCCTCCAGCACCAGTTGCACGGTGGCACCGCCTCCGGCCAGGTCGGCGAACACCACGCCGCCGTGATCCCGCACCGCCCGGACGCGGCCGGCGAAGGCGACCTCTGCGCCGTCCAGCCACGGCGCCTGCGCGATCTGCGCCACGCTGACGTCCAGCGCCTCATCGGCCTCGGGCGTCGG
>NZ_JASGEN010000036.1:0-57129 GCF_047606365.1 Micropruina sp.
ATTGAAGCGCCGAGGTTCCCGGTCACCTTGTAGTCGGACGGGAACGTCACACCCGTCAGGAATGACGGGCATCATTGAAGCGCCGAGGTTCCCGGTCACCTTGTAGTCGGACGGGAACGTCACACCCGTCAGGAATGACGGGCATCATTGAAGCAACGAGCAGTTCGGTCAGCTCGACGGTGAGGTCACCCACGTCACACCCGTCAGGAATGACGGGCATGATTGAAGCCGGAACTCTCGGTGTCGAGACCAAGGTGTGGCGGCCGTGTCACACCCGTCAGGAATGACGGGCATCATTGAAGCGCCCTACGTCCTACAGGAGGACCAAGCATCATGACCCGTCACACCCGTCAGGAATGACGGGCATCATTGAAGCCGCATCTGGTGCAGCTGCGCAGCCTGCATTGCGACGCGTCACACCCGTCAGGAATGACGGGCATCATTGAAGCACTAATACTCCAGCGGTCTCGGTTCCGTCCAGGCACACGTCACACCCGTCAGGAATGACGGGCATCATTGAAGCTCATCTTCGGTCGCGACGACAGTCGCCGCAGGCGCGGGTCACACCCGTCAGGAATGACGGGCATCATTGAAGCAAGTTGCGCGGCCCCGCCCGGTACGAACATCAGCGGCGTCACACCCGTCAGGAATGACGGGCATTATTGAAGCGAAGCCGGTATCGACCGCCTTACGGAAGTCCTCGCTGGGTCACACCCGTCAGGAATGACGGGCATCATTGAAGCGACTCGACCGTGCAGGTCTGCGTCTCGGTGGGGCGGGTCACACCCGTCAGGAATGACGGGCATCATTGAAGCGGCAAGGCGAAGCACACGCTCGAGCCGATGGAGATCGGTCACACCCGTCAGGAATGACGGGCATCATTGAAGCATCACTGACGCTCAGGTCGGGTTCTTCACCGGTCCTCTGTCACACCCGTCAGGAATGACGGGCATCATTGAAGCGGCCTGGTGCTGCGGGTCACCGTGTTGCGCCGCGGTGGTCACACCCGTCAGGAATGACGGGCATCATTGAAGCGACAGCTCGGCGACGTCCGGACCGGTGTCACCGCGCTTGGTCACACCCGTCAGGAATGACGGGCATCATTGAAGCGCGAGCCAGGTGGTGCGGGTCTTGCCGGGTCGGTAGTCACACCCGTCAGGAATGACGGGCATCATTGAAGCTGGTCCAGCTTCGCGTCAGTGAGTTCATTGGCGAGCATCATTGAAGCATCACGTCCGCTTCGGCCTGCTCGGCCCAGCTGGCGACGTCACACCCGTCAGGAATGATGGGCATCATTGAAGCGCCAACGGCGCCGTGTGGCGTGCGGTGCCGCCCGACCGTCACACCCGTCAGGAATGACGGGCATCATTGAAGCTGACCAACCCACAGGAGGAACCATGTCCGCTGTCGGTCACGCCCGTCAGGAATGACGGGCATCATTGAAGCCTGTTCCACCGCTCCCTGTCGATGGGCGTACCGGCACCGTCACACCCGTGAGGAATGACGGGCATCATTGAAGCGGGACATCCCCCTACCCACGGCGCCGTGCGTGCCGAGGTCATACCCGTCAGGAATGACGGGCATCATTGAAGCACCCCAACACCGGCCGGGTGAGGGGGCAGTTAAGAGGGTCACACCCGTCAGGAACGACGGGCATCATTGAAGCCCACTGCGGGCCAACATCCGATCCGCCGTATTGCGGGGTCACACCTGTCAGGAATGACGGGCATCATTGAAGTGGCGGCGAAACGAAGAAGCTGATCGGCCTCGGCGCGTCACACCCGTCGGGCATGATGGGCATCATTGAAGCGCGATCGGGGTCGCGGTGGCGCCGGCGACGACCCGCAGTCGCACCCGCCAGAATGGCGGGCATCATTGCAGTTTGGCCCAGTGTCGGGTCTTGGCCATTCCGATCTCGGTCGCACCCGCCAGATGCGGCGAGTCTCATTGAGGGCGGTCTCGGGTCTCTGGCGGCGCCATGGCTGAGCAGCGGTCTGGGCCTTGGGAAGGCTGGCCCCTAGGGGTGGCGCCCCGGCCGTGCGGGTGGGCTTCTAATGGCTGAGTCCTGCTCGCCGAGATCGTGGGACGCTGGCAAGGGGTCAGCCGGTGTAGGGGTCTGTTAGAAAAGCGTTGATCCGTCGTCGGCAGGCTGGTCGGGAACGCTCTGGCAAGGGGTTTTGGCGAGCTCAACTGGCGAGAAGGCTGCATTTGATCGGCGCCTCTTGGCTGTCGCGATGCTGGTGAACGGTGCCCCCGATCCAACTGAAAGATGGCGATGGGGGCCGCATGGGTTCTGATGTGAAGCTTGCAGTTCCGTCGTGAATCGGAAAGCGGCGAACAGCAAGGCCAGACCTGAAGGATGGTGTTAGTGCCCGGGTGGGAGGAGTCGTCTCGTCCACTGTGAGGGTGTGTCGTGGATTCAGGGGGCGGAGAATGCGCTCGGCTGAGCTGTGTCGGTGGCCATCCGCGCCCGCGGTGGGGGTTGACATCGATAGCTGTGGACTCATCTTGAGGTCATCGCGATTGCGGCCCACTGGGTTCCAGGTTTGGTTGGTGACGCGCTTTCGACCTCAGCCCGGAAATCAACTCTCGACAAGCGGTTTCACCGCTACTAGTGTCCGGGGGCATGGCCCTTCCCCCGAGCGTTCCCGACTGGATGCGACCCGCGGGGCTACCTACCCACCGGATGCCGTCCGCGCAGGCGTTGCGGCGCTTGATCGCAGGTAACGGACGCCATCGGCGCGAGTCTGCAGGCGAGAGTCAGGCGTCCGGTGATGTGACCCCTGCCGGGTTCCCGTTTGCGCTTGTCGTGGGCTGCCTGGAGCCAGGGGCTGCGGGCGAGGAACTGTTCGCGGAGCGTCCGGGGGCTATCGAGTGCGTTCGGACGGCCGGGCCGAGCCTTGGTCAGGACACCATGGCGGCCATCGAGTACGCGGCGTTGGTGCAGAACGTCGGGGTCGTGCTCGTGCTCGGCCACCGGGATTGCGGCGTCGTAAGTGCCGCCAAGGATGCTCGCGAGGTGGGTGAGTTGCGGTTGCCGGGAGCGCTGCAAGAGTGGGTTGGCTCGGCCGCCGCGGGCAGTGGTGCGCTGCCGGTCAAAGGTGTGACCGCCGACGCTGTCACGGGTCACGTCCGGGCGTTGCGGGCTCGGCTTCGCAAGGCTGATTCGCTGCTGAGCTTGACACGTAGCGGGCAGTTGAAGATCGCGGGTGGCGTGTTGGATGACGACACGCGGGGCATCGAGTTCCTGCCTGATGAGCCGGACGAGGTGGTCGAGCCCGTTGGGATGCCGCGGCCGGATCCGAGTCGGTACGGGAGCTGATTGCCGCGCCGAGGGGGTTTCGACAAGCTCAACCAGCGAAGGGTTCGGCAAGGTCCGACGGTGGCGGTTGGGGTCGGGAGATCCCGGCTTCCGCCGGGATGACGGTGTGGTGCGTGCCGTGCGAGGTCTCGACAAGCTCGACCAACGGTGGCGACCAGGGGTGGCGACAAAGCTTGATCGGCGAGGGTGGTTTAGGTCGTCGCTGAGTGGGTATGCGGACGAGTACGGCGCCGATCCGGGCACCGTCGCGCTGGTCGGAGGGTCGGCAGGAGCGCACGGGGCGATGATCTGCGCGCTGACCGGGGGCGATCCACGCTTCCAGCCGGGCTTCGAGGATGCCGAGACCAGTGTTGCGGCAGTTATCAGCCTGTACGGCTACTACGGTCCTGCGCCGACGTCGGGGCCGCCGTCCGATCCGCTCGACTACCTTTCCCGCCCTGACAGGGGACGACGTGCCGACATTCCGGCAATCATGATCGTGCATGGCGATCGGGATCCGATGGTGGCTGCGGCGTCCGCGCGAGAGCTGGTTACCCAGTTGCGGACGGTGTCCGCATCGCCAGTCGTGTATGCCGAACTGCCCGGTGCGCATCACACGTTGGACCGGTTCGACTCGCTGCGTTGTGCCGGCGTGGTCGACGGTGTGGAGGAGTTCCTTCGCCGCGCGCTGCACAGGAGTGCGGACGGCGCCTGAGTCTGGGCAGGAGGCTGGCGGGGAAGGGTCTCGACAAGCTCGACCAGCGGTGAGTTGGGTTCGGCAAGCTGGACCGGCGGAGGGTCAAGCGTGGTGTGCGACTGAGACCCTGGGATGACGTGGCGGCTCGACCGGCGGTGGTTCAGCAGGTCCGTTCACGGCGACGCCGACGCCCGTTCACCAAGCGATGGGTCCAGGGACGGCCGATGGAAACCTCACGTCCCTAGCTTGCTGAGCGGCGAGCGGACACGCCCGCCGTCCTCGAAATGGAAGGCGCCCCATGGCCCTCAATACCTCCCGCCGGAACCCGCGACTGCGGCGGTTCCTCGCGGCGACCGCCGTCGTTGGCGCGTCGGCGGCACTGCTCGCCCCGATCGGCGTCACGCCCGCCCAGGCTGCCGACCCGTACGTCAGCGACGCCCGGCCCGACCTGGTCCCGGCGCTCAGCGGCTACAGCTCGCTGTGGCAGACCTCCGGACTGAACGACCTGCACGGCACCGTCAAGGACGGTCCGACACTGCAGTGGAACGATCGGGTGACCAGCTGGATCAACCAGCACGCCACCAAGTCCCAGCAGTTCCGCGCGCTGCAGAACGCCGCCTACCTGAACTCGGACGGCAGCGGCTACGACCAGTCCATCTCGATCGCCGACGGCCTCGGAGGCCAGCTCGGCACGCTGTACGCGCAGGGCCGGATCAACGGCGACCTGCCCAAGGTTGCCGCGCTGATCAACAGTTCGAACGGCACCACCGGTGCCTACGTGAGCACTTCGAACGCCAAGGCCGCCTTCAGCTACCCGCGTCCGTTCCTGAACGCTGATCCGAGCGCGCCGAAGGTCGAGGGCGACACGGACGCCTGCGCGCCCAGCAAGGTGAACAGCTCCTCGGTGGCGCCGATCCGCAAGGGCAAGAAGTGGGCCGACGCCAAGGGCAACCTGAAGATCACCCGGGTGCCTGCGACCGTTGACACCACCCACAAGTTCGCCAGCACCAGCGTCACCCTCGACCCGATCTACGGCGAAGCGGCGCTGTGCACCGGCGGTTCGTACCCGAGCGGGCACACCGCGACCGCCTACCAGGCCGGCATCACCCTGGCGACGCTGCTGCCCGAGTTGGCGCCGCAGATCCTGGCCCGGGCGTCCGAGGCCGGCAACAACCGGATCGTGCTCGGCGTCCACTATGCGCTCGATATCGTCGGTGGCCGGATCTCCGGCGAGGTGGCGCTGGCCTCCCGCTGGTCGGACGCGCGGTTCCGCAAAGAGGTGCTGAACCCGGCCCGCAAGGAGCTGGTGAGCTACCTGGAGTCCAAGTGCGGCGCGAGCCTCGCCGCCTGCATCGCCAAGGACACCTCGTACGTGAACAATCCCTACGGCGGCGCCAAGATCCCCGGCGGCACTGCGCAGAAGGTGACCGATCGCAAGTCGGCGCTGAACGTGTACACCGAGCGGCTCTCGTACGGCTTCGCGCCGGTGACGTCGACCCGGCTCTCGGCGTCCGTGCCGAAGGGTGCCGAGGCACTGCTGCGGACCACCTTCCCGACGCTGACCAATAAGCAGCGCCGGCAGGTGTTGGCCCAGACCGAGATCAAGTCGGGCCATCCGCTGGACACCACGATCAGCAGCCGAATCGGCACCGCCCCCGGCTCGTGGCAGCGGCTCAACCTGGCCGCGGCCATGTCGGCGACCGTCCAGGTGCGCGCCGACGGCAGCGTCAAGGTGCTCAGCGTGGGTGGCGCGGCGAAGGTCAAGCAGCCCCGGAAGTGAGTGTGAGAAGGGCCCGGCGTTCGAGAGGACGCCGGGCCCTTCGCCATGTCCGGACGCGGTACGAAGGGACGGTTCTTCTCGTACCGGAATCGCCCGCCGGTGGGCGGAGGTGACGCGGTACGGAGGGACGGTTCTTTTCGTGCCAGAACCATCCCGCCACGGGACCGAAAGAGCCCGTCCCCGGCGTACGAAGCGGTCCCGCGGCCATGCCGTGGACCGGAAGAGCTGCCGTCCCCGTCGTCCCTCAGCGGTACGAAAAGAACCGTCCCTCCGTTCCGCCCTCTCACGCCAGAACCGTCCCTTCAAGTGGTACGAAAAGAACCGTCCCCGCGTGCCAGGTGGGTCTCGGCCAGTGGCGGCGGGGGCCCTGCAGGCTCGGGCGACGATGGATGGACTCATGTTGAGAACAAGAATGATTGTCATTAGGATCCTCCGCGACAGAGGAGGAAACCATGGGGCATGCCGTCCACGTCCGGCGCCTGAGCGTGCACACCGCTGCCGGTGCTCGGCTGGTCAGTGACATCTCGTTCACGCTCGAAGAGGCCGAACGGGTGGCGCTGGTCGGCGCGTCCGGGTCGGGAAAATCGCTGACCGCGGCCGCAGTGCTGGGCACTCTGCCAGTGACGCTGAACGCGTCCGGTGCGATCAGCGTCTGCGGGTGCGACGTGCGGCCCGGACGGCTGCCGCGCTCGCGGACCGGGGTCGCCGCCGTCCATCAGGATCCGAGCACCGCGCTGAATCCGCTGCTTCGGGTGGGCGACCAACTCGATCTGGTGCTGCGTGCCCACGGCACCCGCGCTGCCGTCGCCACCTCGGTAGCCACGTCGCTGCTGGAGGACGTCGGGTTCGAGGACCCGGACAAGCTGCTGTGGCGCTACCCGGCCGAACTCTCCGGCGGCCAGCGCCAGCGGGTCTGCCTCGCGATCGCGCTGGCCTGCCGGCCCAAGCTGCTGGTCGCCGACGAACCCACCACGGCCCTCGATGTGGACACCCAGGAGCAGGTGCTGGACGCCATTGAGCGGGTCCGGCAGCGGCACGGCACCGCGCTGATGCTGATCACCCACGACCGCCGGGTTGCCGCGACGCGCACCGATCGTTCGATCCGGATGGCGCAGGGTGAGCTGATCGACGAGGCCACGGGCGTTCAGGGATGAACGAACTGGTCGCGGATGATCTGCACTTCACCTTTCCGCCCAGGCCGGGGTCGCCGTCCGGGCATCGGGTGCTGGACGGGATCAGCCTGCGGGTCCGCAGCGGGGAGCGGGTGGGTCTGGTCGGTCGTTCCGGCTGCGGCAAGTCCACGTTGTTGCGGATTCTGCTCGGCCTGGCCGCTCCGGACGCGGGTGCCGTCCGGTTCAACGGCACCGCGATCCGGCCCGGGTCGTTGCGTTCCCTGCGCGACTACCGGCGGCACGTCCAACTGATCCCACAGGATCCGGCCGCGTCACTGATTCCGCGGCTCACCGCCGAACGCAATGTGCTGGTGCCGCTGATCCGGCTGCAGGCACCCGAACCGCGTCTCGAGATCGCCCGGTGGGCACTGGAGCGGGTCGGCCTCGACGAACGCTTCTGGCGGCGCCGTCCGCATGAACTCTCCGGTGGCCAGGCACAACGCGTGGCCGTCGCCCGTGCCTTGGCGCTGCGTCCCGCCGTGGTGCTCGCCGACGAGCCGGTCAGCGGACTCGATCACGAACTGCGCGACCAGGTGCTCGACCTGCTGCACGAGCTCAGCCTCGACGGGGACGCGCTGGGATCCCGGGGCAAGCCCGGGATGACTGAAAGCGCCTCCGGGACGGCGGAAACCGCTACGCAGAGGTCCCGGGTCGAACCCGGGATGACGGAGCAGACACCTGGGACGACGGAAACCGCGTCCGGGGTGACCAGGGGTCTCGGCGTCCTGTTCGTCTCCCATGATCCCGAAGCGGTCGCCCGGCTCTGCGACCGCACCCTGCTTCTTGCCGACGGACGTCTCACCGAGCCGTCCGCACTTGCCACCCACTGAAAGGACGTCATGACCGACCCCAAGCCCGCTGCTGCCCGGATCTCCGGACGGCGCCCGCTGAACCGACTGCTCGCCGGCGCTGCCGGCCTGGCCTGCCTGACCCTTCTGGGTGGCTGCTTCAACGCGGCGCCCGCGCAACAGGCCAGCCAGGGCACCGGCCAGCGGATCGCCCTCGCCATGCTGCAGCCGCCGCGTTCCGGCCTGACTCCACTCAGCGACGACGCCTTCAAACTCTCCCGCTGGGCGACCGCCGAAACCCTGATCATGCTCGACGCCAACGGCGAGGCGCAGCCCGGGTTGGCCACCGAATGGAAGCAGACCTCGCCGAAGACCTGGGTGTTCACCATTCGCCAAGGGGTGAAGTTCCACGACGGCACTGACCTGACCCCCGAACGGGTCGAGGCCTCGCTCATCGCGGCCACCAAGGCCAGCCCCAAGCCGCGCATCCTGGACGGCGTCACGCTGAAGATCAGCCACGACGCGACCACGGTGACCATCACCACCGCCGAACCCGATCCGTTGGTGCCGCAACGGCTCTCCAGCCCGCAGCTGGTGATCCTGGCCGCCAAGGCCTACAGCGGCAAGTCGGTGTCGCCGGTCGGCACTGGCACTGGACCGTTCGAGCTGACCGCGGTCAACGGCACCAGCGGCGCCACCCTGCAGCGCTTCGACGGCTACTGGGGTGACAAGGCGCTCGCCTCGGGCATCGACGTCAACTTCGTTCCGGACGGTGCCGCTCGCGCTGCCGCGTTGCGCACCGGCACCGCCCAGGTCGTTGAGGCCGTCCCGGTCGGGCAGGCTGCCAGCGTCGATCAGAACCTGATCCATGAGGTGCCGATGCCGCGCACCAACACCCTCTACTTGAACACCAAGAAGGGTCCGTTCGCCGACCCGGCGGTGCGCGCCGCGGCCCGCGCCGCCATCGACCGGGCACGCCTGGTCGACACCGTCTACGAGGGCCGGGCCGACATCGCCGAGGGTCTGCTCGGACCGGCGCTGCCCTGGATGGCCGGTGAGCGGGACGAGGCCTACAAGGGGCTTCGCGACGGACACCGGGCCGAACCGGCCAAGGTCGACAAGGTGAAGATCACCCTGGGCACCTTCACCGACCGGGCCGAGCTGCCCGAGGTTGCGGTGCTACTCGAACAGCAGCTGGAGGCTGCCGGCTTCGAGGTGACCCAGGACGTCCGCGAATACCAGTACATCGAAGCTGACGCGCTCGACGGCGACTTCGACGCGTTCATCCTGTCCCGGGCCACCGTGCTCGACTCGGGTGACCCGGTCGCCTACATGTACTCGGACTTCGCCTGCGAGGGCTCGTTCAACATCTCCCAGTTCTGCGACAAGGAGGTGGACGCCGCACTGAAGGCCGCCGCCCAGGCGCCGGCCGGTGAGGGGCGCCGTAAGGCCATTGCCAAAGCGGAGGCGCTGATCCTCGGCAACGACGCAGCGGTGCCGATGCTGCACGAGCGGGTGATCCAGGGTGAGGCCGCCGGCGTCACCGGGGTGGAGCGCGACCCGCGCGAACGGGCCCTGCTCACCGCCAAGTCGACGGTCGGCGCGTGACCGAGGCCACGACCCGCACCCGTCCCCGGGTCGCCGCTCCGGCGGCCCGGGCGCTGGGTCCGTGGCTGAGCGGGCCGGGGGTGGTCACCCTCTCCCGGGTGGTCGCCATCCTGGCGCTGGTGGTGTTCCTCGGTCTGTTGCCCTGGCTGTCCGGCAACGGCGCCGAGTACACGATTCTGCGCGCCCGTTACGCCGACCTCGAGGCAACCCCCGAGAACCTGGCGATGGTGCGCACCGAGCTCGGGCTCGACCGCGGACCGCTGCTGATCTTCGCCGACTGGCTGGGCGGACTGCTGCGCGGCGACGCCGGCGACTCGTGGATCACCGGGACACCGGTGCTGCCCGGGGTGCTGTCGGCGCTGGGAGTGTCGCTCACCCTGATGCTGTTCGCGCTCGCCGTGGCGGTGGTGATCGCGTCGCTGATCAGCCTGCCGGCGCTGCTGGCCGGCGTCCGTGGGGTGCCGCGACGCGACGCCGGTGCGGTGGCGGCCATGCTGACCGCACTGCCCGAGTTCGTACTGGCCGCGCTGATGCTGCTGATCGGCGCGGTCTGGCTGGGCTGGTTCCCGCCGTACGGGTGGAACGGGCCGCTCTATGCCGTGCTGCCTGCGCTTGCGCTGGGCATGCCGGCCGGCGGCCTGGTCGGACGACTCGTCTCGGACGCCATCGCTGACGCCTCCGCGGAACGCTGGGTCACCACCTGGACACTGGCCGGACTGAGCAAGGCACGGGTGGCCGGCGGCATCGTCCGGCGGGCGCTGCCGTCCGTGCTCGGCCAGGTCGGACTGGTGCTGGTCGGGCTGACCGGGGGAGCGGTCGCCGTCGAAGAGGTCTTCGCCATTCCCGGTCTCGGCCGGGCCACCCTGGGCGCGGCCAGCTCGCAGGACCTGCCCGCCCTGCAGGCCGGTGTGCTGGCCCTGGTGCTGGTCGCGGTGGCGGCCGGCATCGCGGTCGAGATCATCCGGCGGCTGCTGCTCGGCGGTTCACTGCGGGCCGGGGCGATGGGCGTGGCCGCGGCCCCGACCGCGACGTCGCGGGCCGTCCGGTGGGTGCCGATCGTCGGCGGTTCACTGGTGCTGCTGGTGGTGGTGCTCGGGCTGCCGCGCGACCCGTACACGTCCGACTACCACCGGCTGCAGCAGCCGTCGCTGTCGCCCTGGCTGCCGTTCGGTGCGGACGCCAGCGGACGTGACCTGCTGGCCCGAGTGGCGCACGGCGCACTCACCACGGTCGGGACGGCGGTCGCGGTCACCCTGCTCTGCCTGGCGCTGGGCCTGGCGATCGGCATGGTGCCGCGACTGTCCATCGGGCCGATCGAGGTGACCAACGCCGCCCCACCGGTGATCGCCGGCCTGCTGGTGGCCGCCGTCTGGGGGCCGTCGGTGTTCGGCGCGGCGATCGCGGTCGCCGCGGTGAGCTGGGCGCCGCTGGCCGCGCACACCTCGGCGCTGCTGCAGGAGGAGCGGGCCAAACCGTATGTGGCGCTGCTGCCGGTGCTCGGCGTCAGTCGCGCCCGAATGCTGTGGCAATACCTGCTACCCGCGGTCTCCGGGCCGGTGTTCCGGCACGCCATGCTGCGGCTGCCCGGTATCGCGCTGGCGTTGGCGTCCCTGGGCTTCCTCGGACTCGGTCCGCGGCAGCCGACGCCGGAGTGGGGTCTGGTCGTCAGTGAGGGCATCGGGTACCTGGAGCGCGCACCCTGGGCCGTGCTGGCCCCGACCGCTGCCCTGGTGGTGACGGCGATGATCGCCGTCGGATTGGCGGCCGACCGGGACTGAATCGCTACCGGCGACCGTTGGTCGAGCTTGTCGAGACCCCTGAACGGCGTGATGCCAGCCGGCCGACAGGGTTGCTCGATCGCGCGATCCACCACAGCTGGCGGGAACCATCACTACTTTCGGGAAATATCCCGAAAGTGGAAGACCGATCCCGAAACCAGTGGTCGATCGCGCGATCGGACGCCCCGGGTAAGCCTGCGTGGCCCCTCCGACGGCACGTCCGGGAGCTGACCCTCGCGTCGGTAGCGTGACCGGCATTCGGGGGCGACCCCCGCGCCCCGGGAAGGAGAAGGACGACATGAAACGCACGATTGGAGTGGGTCTCGCCGCGGTGGCCCTGACCATGGGCAGTGTGGTGGCGACGGCGCCACAGGCGCAGGCGGCGACCGCGCCGTCCTGTGTCAAACACATCGATTCCGGACGGAGCTGGGGCTTCCCCTGGGTGAAGATCCGCAATGACTGCAAGACCACGCAGCGGGTCAAGATCATCTGGGCCTTCGCGCCGGACAGCGCCTGCAAGTCGCTGGCGCCGGGCAAGACCTATAAGCACTCCACCGGAGTGGCCGGGCGATTCGACGGCATCAACCGCTGCTGACCGACCCTTCAGATCCGCCGGCGAGCCGACGCACCGTCTCGATGGTGTCGGCCTCGTCGGCGGATTTGTCGTCTCGATAGCGCAGCACCCGGGCGAACCGCAGCGCCAGCCCGCCCGGGTAACGGGTGGAGCGCTGCAGGCCGTCGAAAGCAATCTCGACCACCTGCTCGGGCCGCAGGTACACCGTCCAGTCGTCGCGGTGATCCTCGAGCGCGAGGAAGCGCTCGGTCTGCCAGGTCAACATGGCGTCGGTCATGCCCTTGAACGTCTTACCCAGCATCACGAAACCGCCGGTGGCCGGGTCGCGGGCGCCGAGGTGGATGTTCGACAGCCAGCCGTGGCGGCGTCCGGACCCCCATTCGACGGCCAGTACGACCAGATCGAGGGTGTGCACCGGCTTCACCTTCACCCAGGACGAGCCGCGGCGTCCGGCTTCGTAGGGCGCGTCGAGCGCCTTGAGCACCACACCTTCGTGGCCGGAGGCCAGCACCGCGGTGGTGAACTGTTCGGCAACCGCCGGGTCGTCGGTGACGATCCGGCCGACCCGGGCCGGTTCCGGCATCAACTCGGTCAGCCGAGCCACCCGCTCGCGTCCGGGCAGGTCGAGCAGTTCCTCGTCATCGACAGCGAGCAGATCGAAGAAGAACGGAGTCATCGGGGTCCGGCCGCGCAGCGCTGCGGCGTCGTCGCTCATCGAGCGGGCCGCGGTTTCCTGGAACGGACGGGGCCGGCCCTCGACGTCCAGAGCGAGCGCCTCGCCGTCCAGAATCAGCCGATGGGCGGGCAGCGCGGCCACCGCCTCGACCACGTCGGGCAGCCGGTCGGTGACGTCGTCCAGGCTGCGGGTGAAGACCCGGATGTCGTCGCCGTCGCGATGCACCTGGATGCGGATGCCGTCCAGCTTGGCCTCGACGGCCACCTCACCGCCCAGGCTCGTCATCGCCTCGGCCACCGACTTGGCGCTGGCCGCCAGCATCGGCCGCACCGGACGGCCGACGCTCAGCCCGATGGCGGCGACGGCGTCCGCACCGCCGGTGAGTGCGGCGACCGCGACAGGTGGTGTGGCGCCGGCCAGCATCACTGCACGTCGCACCGCGGTTGCGGGCAGCTCGGACGCCTTCACCAGTGCGTCGACCATCACGCCATCGAGGGCACCCTGCCGGGTCTCGCCGGTGATCAACCCGGCCAGCCAGCGCTGCTCATCGGAGGTCGCCCGGCCCATCAACTCGTCGAGCCGAGCCTTCCGGGCCAGCTGCGAACCGGGTCCGGACAGTTCGGCCAACTCGGCGAAGATCGCGTCCACTTCGGTCACAGTCAGGGACGCTTCGGTCGCTGCCGGGACGGTCGCGCGCGCCGAGCGCCAACCCACCCCCGTGCGGCGCTGGCGGAGCGAACCGGAGAGATAGCTGGTGACGATCTCGATCTCGTCCGGCTCGGCATGACGCAGTGTCTCGGCCAAGGCGGCGACCTTGGCCAGTCGCGAGCGGGTGCCGGCGACCTGCGCGGAGGTCGTGACGAGTTCGGCCAACAGCATGCCGACCATTGTGCAGCCGCCCACTGACGGTTTCGCCGAGCCCTCGTCATCGTCCCGGTGCACGCCGGATCTCAGCCCCCCGTCGGTCGAGACCGTCGAGACCCATTTCGCACATCCGGGGACGGTTCTTGCACCTGCGATTTTCGAACGTCAAAGAACCGTCCCCGGATGTGCGAGCCCGTCGAGACCCCCAGATGGATCTCGACAAGCTCGATCACCGGTGGATGCGGGGCAAGCTCGATCAGCGGGGTGACCGGCGCGGTAAGAAACTGTCAGGTCGCCGGGTTACGCTCGCCTCCGAGCAAGGAGGCCCATGACGATCACCACGGACGCCGCGGCGCGGACGCGAGAGTGGCGTCCGGCCTGGCCGTGTCCGGTGGGAGAGATCTGGGCGCACTGGCGTCGGGGTTCCGGCGACCCCACCTACCGGATCGAGGCCGGACGGCATTGGCGTGGCATCCGCACGCCGATCGGGGCGGCCACGCTGGCCGTCCGACCGCTGGATCACGTCGGCGTGATCGAGGCGCAGGCTTGGGGTGAGGGTGCCGACTGGGTGCTGGATCGGCTGCCGTCCATGCTCGGCGCGGACGACGACCCGGCGGGTTTCAGCCCGCGGCACCCGGAACTTGCCCAGGTCCTTCACGAGCATCCGCATTGGCGTCTCGGACGCGGCGGGCTGGTCTGGCAGGCGTTGTTACCTGCCGTCATCGAACAGAAGGTGACCGGGCAGGAGGCCTTCGGTGGTTTCCGCCGGCTGGTGAACTTCTTCGGCGAGCGCGCGCCGGGGCCGGGCGCGGCGCTGCGGTTGTGGGTGCCGCCGGGACCCGAGACCGTCCGCCGGATTCCGTCCTGGGAGTGGCTCAAGCTGCACATCGACCCGGCCCGCTCCCGCACCCTGCTGCACTGCGCTCAACGCGCCGACGCGCTGGAACGCACCCTCGGCCTGCCCTCCGACGAGGCCGATCGGCGGCTGCGGTCGATCCCCGGCATCGGCATCTGGACTTCCGCCGAGATTCGTTTCCGGGCCCACGGCGATGCCGACGCGGTCAGCTTCGGCGACTACCACATCCCCAACGAGATCGGTCACGCGCTGGTCGGGCACGACCTGGACGACGCCGCTCTGGAGGAGTTGCTCGAGCCGTACCGACCGCACCGGCATCGGGTGCAGGCACTGCTCGGCACCCGGCGCTGGCGGGAGCGGCACGGCCCGCGGTTGGCGCCGCGCACCCATTTGCCGACCGCTCCGCGACGGCCCCGCACCCCTCGGGGGTGAGAGTTCTTTGCAGTGTCAGACCGAGCCCGTAGTGTGCCCGGCATGGCCCTGACACCGCTGGAATTCCCCGCCGACGACTGGCTCACCTGGCTCAACGAACGGGGCGCCGGCCAACTGCAGGCCGCCCGCGAGAGCATCGCCGAACTGGTCCGCGCCGAGCCGGGCAGCCTGCTGATCGTGCAGCTGTGGAACGACGCCGCGATCGCCCTGCGTAACGCCGGATCGGTCGCCGGGCTGCTCTCCTCGGTGCACCCCGAAGCCGCCGTGATGGAGCGTGCCGAAGAGATCGAGGTGGAGGTGCAGGGCTACTCCACCGACCTCCATCTCGACCCCGACGTGTATCGCGCGCTCAGCTCCGTCGCCCCGGCCAACCTCGACGATGACGGACGCCGCATGCTCGCCAAATCGCTGCGCGACTTCCACCGCTCGGGCGTCGACCGTGACGCCGGGGTTCGCGACCGCGTCCGAGAGCTGGAGGCGAAGACCACCGAACTCAGCCTGGCCTTCTCGCGCAACATCCGCGACGGACGCCTCGAGGCGCGCGTACCCGGGTCGGCGCTCGCCGGTCTGCCGGCCGACTATGTCGAGACGCATCCGGTCGATTCCGACGGCTTGGTCGGCATCTCCACCGACTACCCCGACGTGCTGCCATTCCTCACCTTCTCCACCGACGCGGCCGCCCGAAGGGTTGTCGCCAGCACCTTCTTCAGCATCGCCTCGCCGATCAACGATCCCGTGCTGGCCGAGCTGCTGCAGGCCCGACACGAACTGGCCACCCTGCTCGGCTACGCCAACTGGCCCGACTACGACGCCGAAGTGAAGATGATCGGCTCCGGTGACGCGATCGCGGCGTTCATCGACACGGTCAGCGCGGCGGCCGGGCCGGCCGGCGAGCGAGAGATCGGCATCCTCGCCGCCCGTGCCGCACTCGACGGCGAGACCGAGATCGATGCCTCGAACTGGCGGTACTTCCATGAGTTCGTCAAGCGCGAGCAGTACGGGGTCGACGCCCACCAGGTGCGCCGCTACTTCGACTTCGGCAAGGTCCACGACGGCCTGCTGCAGATCACCGGCCAGCTGTTCGGGCTGCGCTTCACCCCGGTGCCGGCCGACCAGGCCCGGCCCTGGCATCCCGATGTGACCAGCTACGACGTCAGCTTCGACGACGGCCGTCAGATCGGCCGGATCTACCTCGACCTGCACCCGCGCGAACGCAAGTACAACCACGCCGCCCAGTTCGACCTGGTGGCCGGCGTCCGCGACCGGCAACTGCCCGAGGGCGTGCTGGTCTGCAACTTCCCGCGTGGCCTGATGGAGCACCGCGACGTGGTCACCCTGTTCCACGAGTTCGGCCACCTGATCCACCATCTGCTCGGCGGCGGTCAGAGCTGGGTGCGGTTCTCCGGCGTCGCGACCGAATGGGACTTCGTCGAGGCGCCGAGCCAACTGCTGGAGGAGTGGGCCTGGGACGCCGGCGTCCTGCAGCTGTTCGCCACCGATGCCGACGGCACCCCGATCCCGGCCGAACTGGTGGCGCAGATGAAGGCCGCCGAGGAGTTCGGCAAGGGGTTCCTGGCCCGCACCCAGATGTTCTACGCGGCGCTGGCCTACCGGTTCCATCTCGAGCGGCCCACCGATCCGACCGCCCGCATGCTCGAGCTCTACGCCGAGTACAGCCTGGTGAAGCCGCTGCCCGATACGCACTTCTACACCGGGTTCGGGCACCTCGCCGGGTACACCTCGGGCTACTACACCTACATGTGGAGCCTGGTGATCGCGAAGGACCTGTTCAGCGCCTTCGACCCGGACAACCTCCTCGAACCCGAGGTGGCCGCCCACTATCGGGACGCCGTCCTGGCGCCCGGAGGCAGCAAGGACGCCGGCGAACTGGTCGCCGACTTCCTCGGGCGTCCGTACAACACCAAGGCGTTCGAGGACTGGCTCAACCGCTGACCGCCGCTTCGCGCTCGTCGTTGGTCGAGCTTGTCGTTGGTCGAGCTTGTCGAGACCCTGCTGGCCGAGTGGTTTCGACAAGCTCAACCAGCGGCGGTGGCGCCTCGGGATCCCGGCGTTCGCCGGGATGACGGGTGGGTCGTCATCCGGGTGGAGGTCGTCATGCCGGGTGGGGCCGTCATCCGTTTGGGGCTGAGATCGTCATCCCGGGCTCGACCCGGGATCTCGTCATTCGCCAGTGTCGGAAGGTTCCGCGGACTACCGTGATGCCATGCCGACAGGCAGGTCCGCTCGCGCGGGAGTCGTGGCCCTCGCGCTACTGCTCGCCGGGTGCGCCGCAGGTGTCGCCGTCACCCCGTCCACGACGCCCTCGACCACGGCGTCCGCCGTGGCGCGTCCACCGGTTGCTGACGACCTGACCGGCGGCACACCCGTCCAGCTCGGCTCGGCCGGACACTGGGTGATCTCCGCCGGACGCGCCTTCACCACCCCCGAGGACGGCACCGTCGTCGCCCTCGACCTGGCCAGCGGACGCACGCTGTGGCAAGCCGCGTTCACCATGGGCAAGGCCTGGGACGCCCGACCCCAGCTCGGACTCAGCACCAACCAGTCGACGGTGATCGCGGTGCGCACCGTCGATACCGACGCCGGTGCGCGAATCAACCTGTTGCTGCTGGACGCAGCCACCGGCACCGTCGTCGCCGAGCGCCTGATGGCCGACCCGGGCCGGAAGTGGTCGGTGGATCTACCGCCCACGGTGCTTGCCGCCGATGCCGACACCCTCGTGCTGGCCGACGACCCCGAGTCGGGACGGCAGACCGGGGTGGTCCGGATGTCTGACGGACGACTGATGTGGCGGGTCGATGAGCAGGCGGTCGCGGCCAGCGCCGGCACGGTCGTCACCCGCCGCGGAGGACGGGCCCGCGGCGACGGCAAGCAACGCTGGCAGGCCGCTGCGCCGCTCGGCCCGCTGCTGGCGCAGACCTCCGAGGTGATCGTCGCGGGGATGGCCTCATCGGCGGTCTGGTTGGACCCCGCCCTCGGCCTGGAGATCGCCCGGATCGACGATCTGGGCGAGGCGGAGCCACCCTGCGCCGCCACCTCCGGCGTGCTGATCTGCCTGAACGCCGGGATCGCCGGCTACGCACTCGCCAACGGCACCCAACTGTGGGCGTCGTCGGTGCCGGCCCAATCGATCGCGATCGTCAACGACTGGGTCTACCTCTGGCGCCGCGACGGACGCGGCGACGTCCTGGACGCCCGCACCGGCCACGTCCTGATCGCCGATGCTGTGCTGCCGTCCATCCGCTACGCGAACGGCACCGGAATCCTGGTCAGCGACAAGAACGGCGACCGCTGGGTGCTGTTGGCCCGTTGACCCGGGTGCGTTGATTCCGCCGAGATCCCGGCGTCCGCCGGGATGACGGTGCGCGGTGTGTTCGTCATCCCGGGTGCGGCTTGTTCGTCATCCCGGGCTTGCCCCGGGATCTCAGTCAACGGCCCTCAAGACCGCCAGAACGGTGTGGCGACGATTCCGTTGGTCGAGCTTGTCGAGACCCCGCCGGGTCGCGGTGCAGGGTTTCGACAAGCTCAACCAGCGACAAGCTCAACCAGCGACAGGCTCGATCAGCTCGTGGTGTCCAGCACGGCGTCGCGCAGCACGCTGAGCGGCAGCGAACCGAGGTTCAGTGCCCGGCTGTGGAAGTCCTTGAGCGAGAATGCGTCCCCGGCCTGCGCGGCCGCCTCGGCACGCAACTGCTCCCAGAGCCGCTGCCCGATCTTGTACGACGGCGCCTGCCCCGGCCAGCCCAGGTAACGGTTCAGTTCGAACCGGAGGAATTGGGCGTCCATGTTGACGTTGGCGCGCAGCAACTCCCAGGCCTTCTCGGCGTCCCAGGTGCCGCCGCCCCAGCGTTGCGGCGCCGGCTTGCCGAGATGGACGCCGATGTCGAGCACCACTCGGGTGGCCCGCATCCGCTGGCCGTCGAGCAGGCCCAGCTTGTCGCCGAGGTCGTCCATGTAGCCGAACTCCTCCATCAGCCGTTCGGCGTACAGCGCCCAGCCCTCGCCGTGGCCCGACACCCAGCAGACCAGCCGGCGCCACAGGTTGAGTTCGGCGCGGTTGTGGACCGCCTGGCCCAGCTGCAGATGATGCCCGGGCACGCCCTCGTGGTAGACGGTGGTCTTCTCGCGCCAGGTGTTGAACTCCTCGACGCCCGGCGGCACCGACCACCACATCCGGCCCGGCCGGGAGAAGTCGTCCGACGGCGGGGTGTAGTAGATGCCGCCGTTCTGGGTCGGCGCGATCATGCACTCGATGCGCTGCACCTGGTCGGGAATGTCGAAATGCACGCCGTTCAGCTGCCGGATCGCCTCGTCGGCGGTGGACTGCATCCACTCGCGCAACGCGGCGGTGCCGACCAGTTTCCGCTCGGGGTCGGCGTCCAGTTCCCGGACGGCGTCGTCGATGCCGGCACCCGTGCCGGCGATCGCCTCGATCACGGCGTCCTGTTCGGCGGCGACCCGGTCCAACTCGTCCAGGCCCCACTCGTAGGTTTCGTCCAGGTCGACCTCGGCGCCGAGGAAGACCCGCGACCACAGCCGGTAGCGGTCCCGTCCGGCGGCGTCGGCGGCCGGGGCGTCCGGCTCGAGCTCGCGCAGGAACTGCTCCAGCGTTCCGTAGGCTTCGGCAGCCGCTGCGCCGGCCCGCTCCAGTTCGGCGGTCAACGCCGCCGATTGACCGGCTTCGCGATGGAAGCCGGTGAAGAACGAGTTCGCCGTGTCGGCGAGTTCACCGGCCTGCTTGATTCCCTCACGGACCTGCAGGGCCGGCGCCACCGAACCACGCCGGACGCCCTCGCGCAGGCAGGCCAGGTAGCCGTCGACGGCGCGGGGCACGCCGCTGAGCCGGGAGGCGATGTTCGACCAATGCTCCTCGGTCTCGGTCGGCATCAGGTCGAACACGTCGCGCAAACCCTGCAGTGGGGAGGCGATGTTGTTCAGGTCGCGAAAATGCTCGCCGGCCTCGTGCAGCTCATGGGTCAACCCGAGCCGCTCCTTCATCGCCGCGACCGTCACCCGGTCGACGGCGTCGCGGGGCGTCACGGCGTCCAGCTTGGTCAGCGTGTCGCGGATCAGGGCGTCGCGCGCGTCATGGAAGTCGGGGTCGGTCTCACTCATCCGGTGGTCGTAGCCGGACAAACCGATCTCGGTGGCGAAGATCGGATCGAGGTCGGCGGCGGCCAGGGTGTAGGCGTCGGCGAGGGCATCCACCTCGCTGGGTTCACGGGTGCTCACCCCACGGACCCTACCTGCGGGGGCCCGCGGCGCCCACAGCCGGCACGTCTACACTGCTCCGCTTGATGACGAATACCGCTTCGCGACGTCCGTTGCGACAAGACATCCAAGGGCTGCGCTTCGTCGCCGTCCTGCTTGTCGTCGTCTACCACGTGTGGCTCGACCGGGTGTCGGGCGGCGTGGACATCTTCCTGGTGCTGTCGGCGTTCTTCCTGACCTCATCGTTCGCCCGCAAACTGGACGACGGGCGTCCGCTCGCACTGGCCGGCTACTGGACGCGCACCTTCGCCCGCATCGTGCCGCTCGCCACGCTCACCATTCTGGCGGTGGTGGCCACCGCGCAATGGCTGATGCCGATCGCCGTCTGGCCCGACATCCAGCAGCAGGCGATCGCCAGTGCCGTCTACATGGAGAACTGGTGGCTGGCCGCCAACGACGTCAATTACTACGGCGGTGCGCCGATTCCGCTGCAGCATTTCTGGTCGTTGTCGATCCAAGGCACCGTGTTTCTGGCCTGGCCACTGATCTTCGCGGTCGTCGCGCTGGTCGTTCGGTGGCGTCCGGACGCCCCGGTGCGGCGGCTGCTGGCCGGTGCGTTCGGCCTCATCTTCGTGGCCTCGTTGGCCTGGTCGGTATGGATCACCGCGGTCGACCAGACCTTCGCCTACTTCGACACCCGCGCCCGGCTGTGGGAGTTCGCCTTCGGCTCGCTGCTCGCCCTGGTGGCCACCAGCGGACGGCCGTTGGGCCGTCCGGGTTCGACCTGGCGCACCGCAGCCGGCTGGCTGGGGCTGGCCACCATCCTGCTGGTCGGCGTCGTGGTGAACGTGCGCAACGCCTTCCCCGGCTGGATCGCGCTGATTCCGCTGACGGCGGCGGCGACCATCGTGCTGGTCGGCGACGACCCGGGCCGGTGGAGTGTCGGGCGGCTGCTCGGCCACCGCTGGATCGCCGGGCTGGGTAACGCCTCGTATGCGCTGTACCTGGTGCATTGGCCGATCCTGATCGCCTACGTCGTCGCGCTGGACGCCGATCGGCCCAGCCTGCTCGCCGGGGGCGTGATCATCGTGGGTTCGGTGCTGCTGGCGATTGCGCTGCACCGTTGGGTGGAGTTGCCGCTGCGCAACCGGACGTCGCATTGGGGCCCGTGGCGCGACGGACTGTTGGTGGTGGTCGCGATCGCGCTGGTGCTGGGTGCGGTCACCGGGTGGCGGCAACTGCTCACCTATCAAGCCGAACGGGACCGCGCCGAACAGCAGGCTCAGGTCGAGCAGGCGCGGCTGCATGCGATCGCCGAGCATCCGGGCGCGCGGGTGCTCGACCCGGCGTTCCGGCCGCAGTCAGAGCCGACCGAACCACCGATCCCGACCATCGCCGACATCCCCTACCAGTGGGGTCTGGCCGGGCCGGCCTGCCCGACGTCCTGGCAGCTGCCGACCAAAGCGCAGCAGCAGTGCCAGGTGCTGACCGATCCGGGCCTGGACGACGCCGGTGCTGGTGGTGCCGGGGCGGCTTCGGCGTCCGCACTCCCGTTGCAGGCGGCGGAAGGGGTCACCCGGGTGCTGTTGGTCGGCAATTCGCATATGCAGCATTGGTCGACGGCCATTCGCGAAATCGGCCGCCAGCAGGGCTGGCAGGTGCTGCTGATCTACGAGCAGAACTGTTATCTGGCGCCGGCCGGGGATCCGATCAACGAGGTCGAGAAATGCGCGGATTTCTGGCCGGACGTCCTCGATTCGATTGAGCCGCTCAACCCTGATCTGGTGATCACCATCGCGACCAAATCGGAGGACGACGGCGAAACAGTGCTGACCAGCGGGCTGGAGCTGCTCGAGCAGCATGTGAAGCCCGAACGCACGGTGATCGCGATGCGCGACACGCCTCGCTTCGAGGTGGGTTTGACCCAGTGCGAGGCGAACCGGCAGCCCGATGATCCGCCCTGCGAGTCGGGGCATCCGATTCTCGATACCCCGAATCCGCTGATTCCGCTGGTCAAAACGGTGAAGGGTCTGAACACCATGGATCTGTCCGATCTGGCCTGCCCCGAGCGGCTCTGCGTGTCCACGATTGGGAATGTGAGAGTGTGGATGGACCAGCACCATCTGACGCGAGATTACGTTGAGACCACGACAGACCTCGTCCGGGCGAGGCTGATGCAGGCGATCGAAAGGGCGTGACGATGGAGATCTGGGCACACCGCGGAGCAAGCGCGCGGCAGCCGGAGAACACGATCGCCGCCTTCACGGCGGCGATGGAGGCAGGTGCGGACGGCGTCGAACTCGACGTGCAGCTGACCTCCGACGGTGTGCCGGTGGTGATCCACGACGAGACGGTGGACCGCACCCATGACGGCACGGGCGGGGTGTCGGGGTTCACGCTGGCGCAGCTGCAGAAGCTGCGCTCGCTGATCAAGCCCAAGGGCGATCCGATGGCGACCCGTATTCCCAGCCTCGTCGAAGTGCTCGACCTGTTGGCGTCCGGTGGTCAGCAGATCAACATCGAGCTGAAGAACAGCGTCAAGCCGTACAAGGGTCTGGAGAAGAAGGTGCTCGACCTGGTGGCCGAACGGAAGCTCGGTGATCGGGTGGTGCTCTCGTCGTTCAACCACTATTCGCTGCAACGGCTGCGGGAACGCGGCTGGACGGGGGAGTTGGCCGCCGTGCACGACGGCATGCTGCGCGAACCCTGGCGGTACTTCCGTGAACTGGACGTCCAGGCGGTGCACCCGCCGCGGCACGTGCTGATGGTCCCCGGGTTCGTCACCCGAGCCCACCGGGCCGGCTTCAAGGTGCGGGTCTGGACGGTCAACAAGGCCACCCACCGGCAGCGATGCGAACGGCTCGGCGTCGACGGCATCTTCACCGACCTGGTCAAGGCACGACCCAACTGGTGACTCGGCGGGCGGTCGAGACCTGACCACCGTTGGTCGAGCTTGTCGAGACCCTGACCCACCGTTGGTCGAGCTTGTCGAGACCCCCGACGAACCCGACCGGCGTCCGACGATAGGTTGGTCGGCATGACCAGCCCCTGGCGTCCGGAGCTCTGGGACGAGGTTCCCGGCTTCGACTTCACCGACATCACCTACCACCGGGCCAAGGACGTGCCGGCGGTACGGATCGCCTTCGACCGCCCGGAGGTGCGCAACGCCTTCCGTCCGCACACCGTCGACGAGCTGTACGCCGCGCTCGATCACGCCCGGCAGTCGGCCGACGTCGGCTGTGTGCTGCTGACCGGCAACGGACCCTCGGCCAAGGACGGCGGCTGGGCCTTCTGCTCCGGCGGCGACCAGCGCATTCGAGGCCGTTCCGGCTACCAGTACGCCGAGGGGGAGACCGCCGATACCGTCGACGCCCGGCGCACCCAGGCTCAGGGTGGACGGCTGCACATTCTCGAGGTGCAGCGGCTGATCCGGTTCATGCCGAAGGTCGTGATCGCGCTGGTCAACGGCTGGGCGGCCGGCGGCGGCCATTCGCTGCACGTGGTCTGCGACCTGACCCTGGCCTCGGCCGAGCACGCCAGGTTCAAGCAGACCGACGCCGACGTCGGCTCGTTCGACGCCGGCTTCGGCTCGGCCTATCTGGCTCGGCAGGTCGGCCAGAAGGTCGCCCGCGAGATCTTCTTCCTCGGTCAGACCTACGACGCGCAGCGCGGCTACGAGATGGGCACCGTCAACAAGGTGGTGCCGCACGCCGACCTCGAGGACGAGGGCCTGGCCTGGGCGGAACTGGTCTGCGGCAAGTCGCCGACCGCGCAGCGGATGCTCAAATTCGCCTTCAACGCCATCGACGACGGCCTGATCGGCCAGCAGGTGTTCGCCGGCGAAAGCACCAGGCTCGCCTACATGACCGACGAGGCGGTGGAGGGCCGGGACTCGTTCCTGGAGAAGCGGCGTCCGGACTGGTCGCGCTTTCCGTACTACTACTGAGCCGGTCAGCTAAGGATGCGCTGATCAAAGCCCGCCGTCGTCATCCCGGACTTGATCCGGGACCTCTCCTCGCCTGAGATCCCGGGTCGGAGCCCGGGATGACGTGAATTGTCAGCGATTCCCTAAGCGAGTCATGGTGGCAGTGCGCCATCAGGTCGGTTCAGAATCAAGGAATCCGATGATGTTAGCATGAGTGCTAACATTGCTGGCATGCCTGCCCTCCATATCCGCGACGTCTCGGACGAGACGGTGGCTGCGCTACGCCGGCGAGCAGCGCGGCAAGGACATTCGATGCAGCAGGAACTGCGGGAGGCGCTCGATCGCGCCGCCGGCGAGCCGGTGCCGGGTGCACGTCCGAAGCGGCTGAATCTTCGAACGGTGGACACCGGTCACACCGAGGGTTTCGACCGAGCCGATTTCTATGACGACGACGCCCGCTGACCCGGCGGCGCTGGTCGTCGTCGACACCAACATCCTGCTGGCCGCGACAGACCGGGCCAGGTCAGCCCATCGAGCGGCGACGAGATTCCTCAACGAGGACGAACGGCGTCTGGCTCTCACGCCGCAGATCGTCCGCGAGTACCTCGCCGTGGCTACCCGTCCCGTTGATGTCAACGGCTTGGGCCTCGCCGTGCCGGACGCCCTCGCCAACCTGGACATGTTCCTCGAAGACATGCAACTCCTCGCGGAGGACGCCGCAACCACGGCCACGCTGGTGGACTTGATCGGACGCGGCTTGGCCGAGGGTAAGCAGGTGCGCGATGCCAATGTCGTTGCCGTGGCACTCGCCCATCGCGCGGACGCCATCGTTACCGACAACGCCCGGCACTTCGCCCGGTTCGCCAACCGGATCGCGGTGGAGAATCTGACGGACGCCTCCTGACGAAGGATCCTGCCGATCCCCTGGGAGCTGTTGCGCCCGTTGGCAGAGCTTGTCAGACCCTCATTCGGAGCCGCATCCGTCATCCCGGGCTTGCCCCGGGATCTCCGTCACCTGATCCGGCCAGTAGGAGATCCCGGCGTTCGCCGGGATGACGAGTCTTCGGCTGCCTCGGCCCTCGTGATTTCGACAAGCTCAATCAGCGACCGGGAACCTGCTCAGTCGAGGGGCAGGGTGACCTGCATCGGGAGGCGCATGGTGCGTACGGGTGTCTCGCCCGCGGCGTCCAGTTCCTCGATCAGCAGGTCCATGGCGGCGGTGCCGAGTTCGCTGCCGTCCACGTCGATGGTCGGCGTCCGGGTGTCGCCGATCGCGGTGCTGATGACGCTCTCGGTGGTCACCACCAGGTCGTCGGGAAGGACGCCTCGCGCTCGCAGGGCGAATACCAGACCCAGCCCGATCTGGCTGGCGTAGGGGATCACCGCGCTCGCTCCGGCGGCCAGGACGTCGTCCGCGGCCGCAGCGCCGGCGGCGAAAGTGGGTGGCATCGGGCCGAGCACGACCAACTCTGCGCGCCCCGTCGTCCGCTCGGCGATGGCGCGGGTGCGTTGGGCGTCCTGCCAGGAGCCCGCCGGCCCACCGAGATACACCAGGGTGCGGTGGCCGCCGTCGAGCAGATGCCTGGCCAGATTGCCGAAGCCGTTCGCCGCGTCGGCGCTCACCGAACGGACGCCGGCGACCTCGCGATCGACCAGCACGACAGGGCGGGTGCGGCAGATCTGGCGGACGTGATCGTCCGGCCCGAGCGGAGCGGCGAGGATCAATCCGTCCACTTGGCGGGCCAGCCGTTCCAAATCGCGGACATCCTCGTGGGTTTGCAGTGGGTTCGCCGCGATGGTGAGTTGCCTTTGCCGGGTGGCTGCCCGCCGCTGGGCGCCCACCACGATCGGCGTGAAGAAGTGATTGTCGAGATCGGGGACGACGATCGCGATCACCCCGGTGCGGCCGGTGACCAGACCGCTGGCCGCTCGGTTGACCGCGAAATTCAGCTCATCGGCCGCCTCACGGACACGTGCGACGGTGGCCGGCGCCACCAGATCAGGACGGCTGAGAGCTCGGGAAACAGTTGCCTTGGAGACGCCCACACGGGCGGCGACGTCGGACAGGGTGGCCACGGCATCTCCCTCCCGCGGTGGCCCTGCGACCACGATTCGAACCGATTGTCTGCGAGATGACCACCCGCTGCCGCGAGGTTGTTTTCTCGATCGTTACCCAAGACGGTACCGGTACGGGCGTGGATGGGATAGCTTTCCTGCGACCAATGCAAACGATTGCAGGCCGATCCGCTTCCTGGATCGCCAGGAGGGAGCGCGATGAGAAGTCGTGCCGGTCTGCTCCTGGTTCCCGGACTCATCGTTCTCGTGGTCGGCCTGATCGTGCCCGCGATCAGCATGCTCTTCTTCCCACGCCGTTCCGGACCGGGCGAGGTGCTCGCCGCTTTCGGGAGCTTCTTCAGCGATCCGTTCATGATGAGCATCCTGTGGCGCACCGTCTGGATCGGGTTGGTCGTGACCGGCCTGTGCGTGGTGATCGGCTTCCCGATCGCCTACATGCTGGCCCGCAGCGGCTCGCGCTGGGTGGGCATGTGGCTGGCGCTGGCGATCTTCCCGCTGCTGCTCAGCAACGTGGTGCGTACCTTCGGCTGGCTGGTCGTGCTCGGCTCCCAAGGTGTGCTGGGCCGGGTGCTGATGGCGCTGCACCTGGTCGAGAAGCCGCCGCAGTTGCTGGCCAGTGAGTTCGCCATCGTGCTCGGCCTGATCCAGCTCTTCCTGCCACTGGCCATCATCTCCAGCTACTCGGCGATCGCCCAGGTGGACGCCACCCTCGACGAAGCGGCCCGCAGCCTGGGTGCCAGCCCGACCCGCACCTTCTGGAGCGTCGTCGTCCCGCTCTCGCTGCCCGGCGTGATCGTGGCCGCCACCCTGGTCTTCGCCGGCTCGGTGACCGCCTACACCACGCCCTTCCTGCTCGGCGGATCGAGCGACAAGATGCTCTCCACCCAGCTCTTCTACTACACCGACACCAACGTCGACTGGACGATGGCGGGCGCCGTCGCGCTGATGATGACGATCCTGGTGTTCGCGGTCGCGTCGCTCTCCAGCGCCAC
Source organism: Micropruina sp. (assembly GCF_047606365.1). Taxonomy (GTDB): domain Bacteria; phylum Actinomycetota; class Actinomycetes; order Propionibacteriales; family Propionibacteriaceae; genus Micropruina. The sequence continues at coordinate 26,749 of NZ_JASGEN010000036.1, forward strand.
TGGCCGGCTCGGGAGGACGCAGTGAAGAACCGTCACCCGATCGCCCTGGTGCTGGCCGTCATCGGCTACACGATCATGATCGTGCCGATCTTCTTCGTGATCGCGATCTCGTTCAACGCCGGCGACACCCTCACCTTCCCACCGGACGCCGTCTCGCTGCGCTGGTTCGGCGCGGCACTGGCCCATGAGCGGTTCACCAGCGCGCTGCTGACCAGCCTGATCGTGGCGATCATCGCCACCTTCCTCGGCTTGGTGCTCGGCGTTCCGGCGGCGCTGGCGCTGGCCAGAAGCAACCTGCGGGCCAAGGGCGCGATCCAGAACATCTTCTTCTCGCCGCTGATCATTCCCGAACTGGTGCTGGGCGCCGCGCTCTACCAGCAGCTGGCGATCCCGCTGCGGCTGCAGAACTACCTGCCGGTGCTGATCCTGGGCCACACCATCCTGATGCTGCCCTACGCCGTCCGGGTGACCGGGGCGTCGCTGGCCAACATGGACGGCCAGGCCGAAGAGGCGGCGCGGATGCTCGGCGCCTCACCGGTGCGGGCCTTCTTCGACGTCACTCTGCCGATGCTGCGGCCCGGCATCTTCTCCGCCGCGCTGCTGTCGTTCATCACATCGTTCAACAACGTGCCGCTGTCGCTGCTTCTGACCAAGGGCAGCACCACCCTGCCGATCGAGATGCTTGACTATGTGTCGCAGGGCATCGACCCGATGATCGCCGCCATGTCCACCCTCGTCCTCGCCGGGACCGTCGTGATCGCGTTCATCGCGGAACGGACCGTCGGCTTCGCCCAGATCTTCGGAGGGATCAACAAATGAGCGTCCCCGCCGCCCAGTTCGTCAACGTCACCCAGACCTTCGGTGATGTGGTCGCCGTCGACGACATCTCGCTCGACATCGAGCGGGGCAAGCTGACCACCCTGCTCGGCCCGAGTGGTTGCGGCAAGACCACCTCGCTGCGCATGCTGGCCGGCTTCGGCAAACCCACGTCCGGGCAGATCTTCATCGAGGGCGAGGAATGCACCCGGGTGCCGCCCGAGAAGCGCGGCCTCGGCATGGTGTTCCAGCAGTACGCACTGTTCCCGCACATGACGGTGCGCGACAACGTCGGCTACGGCCTCAAGCTGCGCAAGGTGCCGACCGCCGAGCGCCGGCAGCGGGTCGACGAGGCGCTCGAGTTGGTCGGGCTGACGTCGCAGGCCGACAAGCGGCCGCGGCAGATGTCCGGCGGTCAGCAGCAGCGGGTGGCGCTGGCCCGGGCGATCGCGATCCGGCCCCGGCTGTTGTTGCTCGACGAGCCGCTGTCGGCGCTGGATGCCCGGCTGCGGGTCGAGATGCGCGCCGAACTGCGCCGCATCCAGGCCGAGACCGGGCTGTGCGTCGTCCTGGTCACCCACGATCAGGACGAGGCGCTGGAGCTCTCCGACCAGATGGTGGTGATGCGGGCCGGCAAGATCGAACAGGCCGGGACGCCGCAAGCGGTGTTCAGCGCGCCGGCCAGCCGGTTCGTCGCCGAATTCCTCGGCTACGAGAACTTCCTCACCCTGGCCGACGGGCAGCACGCCGCCGTACGTCCGGAACGGCTGGTGGTGGGCACCCCCGACGACACCCCGTCCGACGGAGCACTGCGGCTGGACGGCACGGTCGCCGATGTCGCCTACCGCGGCGTCGACCTGCTGGTCACCAGCGAAGTCACCGATCCGGCCGGCCAGCAGGTGCGACTGGTCGCCGACATCCGCGGCGCCACCGCCGGTGCCTTCGCCCCGGGCCAGCCCGTCCGGCTCAGCATCACCCACGACCATCTGATCGTGCTCGCCGCCTGAGCGCCGGGCCCCAGACCCAGGATTCACGTAAACCGAAAGGACAGACATGGCTCGATCGAAGCCCATGGTCATGATCGCCGCCGCGGTGGCAGCCGCCGGGCTGGCCTTCACCGGCTGCAGCAGCGCGGCGCCCGGTGGGGACGCCTCCACGGCCAAGACCCTCAAGATCAGCACCTTCAGCTTCGGCGTGGAGGGCTTCACCGAGGCCGTCGTCAAGCCGTTCGAAGCCAAGACCGGCATCAAGGTCGAGGTGGTCACCGGCAAGAACGCCGAGCGGCTCAACGAACTGAAGGCGACCGAGAACAGCGCCGGCGTCGACGTGATGCTGATCACCGACAACTTCGCCGCCCAGGGCCAGACCGACAAGCTGTTCGAGCAGATCGACGCCGCCAAGCTGCCCGCGCTGGCCGATGTGGCCGACTTCGCCAAGGGCACCGACCTCTACGGTCCGGCCACCACCTACCAGCTCAACGGCATCGTCTACGACACCCGCAAGGTGAACGCCAAGCAGGCGAAGTCGTGGGACCTGTTCGGCGAATCGTCGGTGGCCGGCAAGGTCGCCCTGCCCGACATCAGCGCCACCTCCGGCCAGCTGACCGTCTCGGGGCTGGGCACCACCTACGGCAGCGGTCCGTTCGACTACGACACCGCGATCTCGACGCTGGCCAAGTGGAAGCCGAGCGTGCTGAAGTTCTACGCCTCGACCACCGAGGTGTCGAACCTGATGACCCAGGGTGAGATCGTCGCCGCCGCCTCGATCAGCGGATTCGCCGCCGACCTGATCAGCAAGGACTCGAACTTCGCCTTCGCCGTGCCCGAGAAGGGTGCGTACCTGGCGACCAACCGGGCGATGATCCCGGTCGGCGCGCAGCACACCGACGCCGCCTACCAGTTCATCGACTACCTGCTCGGCGCCGACGCCCAGGCCGCGGCGCTGAAGGGCTACAACGATCTGCCGGTGAACACCAAGGTGACCGTGCCCGAGTCGATGACGAAGATGCTCGGCGGTGCGGTGCCCGATCCGACCAAGGCCGGCTACGGCACCATCGACGCCGTCAAGGCCGCGTCCGAGTTCAGCACGCTGGCCGACCGGTTCGCCCGCGAGGTCACCGGCAACTGATCGTCGCCGGTCGCGCTTGTCGTGACCGCCCCGACGGGGCCGCGCCGGACGACTTCCGGTGCGGCCCCCTCGGTCATCCCGGCCCGGCCTCCGTCCCGGCCCGCCTCCGTCCCGGCCCGCCTCCGTCATCCCGGCCCGCCTCCGTCATCCCGGCGAACGCCGGGATCTCGCCCCGAACCGCACCTCTAAGAAGTGCTGATCGACTAGCGACCAACGAGGCTCAGCGCTTCCCCAACGACCAGTACGTCCCCACCAAGGAGCGTCCATGACTCTCGACGCCGGCATCATCGCCCGGCTGCCCAAGGTCGACCTGCACTGCCACCTGATCGGGACCGTGCGGGCGTCCACCTTCGCCGAGTTGGCCCGCCGCGAGCGTCTCGACCTGCCCGACACCCCCGAGCGGATCTACGCCGACTGCAACTCGCTGCCGCCCGACCCCGACCTGTACCGGGACACCCGCATCCCGGTGCCGCAGGGCCGTTCGGCCGACGAGCCCGAGGTCTCCTACTCGCTGTTCCAGCTCTCCGGCTGGGTGACCGAGGCGCTGCGTGACACCGACGACCTGACCCGGATCGTCTACGAGGCTTTCGCCGACGCACACACCCTGAGTGCGACCCGGCACCTGGAAGTGTCCATCGACGAGCCGCAGGGGCGGCTGGCCCGGATCGGTTACCCGGCGCTGGTCGAGGCCTACGCCGAGGGAATCCGGATGGCCGAGCGCGAGTTCGGCATGTCCGGACGGCTGATCGCCGCCATCGACCGCAGCCGCACCGGCGAGCAAGCGCTGGCCTGGGTGCGCACCGTGGTCTCCCACCCGCACGACTACCTGGCCGGGATCGGCCTGGACAACCTGGAAACCGTCGGCCCGCCGGAACGCTTCGCGGACGCCTACCGGCTGGCCGGCGAAGCAGGCCTCGGACGGACGGCGCACTCCTCCGAGCATGTACCGGGCGCCGTCAACACGATCACCTGCCTCGACCTGCTCGGCTGCGACCGGATCGACCACGGCTATTTCGTGCTGCAGGACGACGCGGTGGTGGCTCGGCTGCGCGCTGAGCAGACCCCGATGACGGTCATCTCGACCACGTCGCGGCGCTCCTGGCGACCATGGCGGCGGGCCTCCATCGCCGCGATGCTGGACGCCGGGCTCAACGTGATCGCGGCGTCCGACGACCCCGGCATGTTCCCCACCACCCTCGCGGCCGAATACGGCATCCTCGCCGACGATCTCGGTGTGGCCTACCCTCGGCTACGGCAGATGGCCCTCGCCGGCGTCGACGCCTGCTGGCTGCCGGCATCCGAGAAAGCGGCGCTGCGCGCCCGGTTTGAGCGCGAGCTAGCAGTGCTGGACGCCGAGTTAGCTCGCTGATTTTCGCCGTTGGTCGAGCTTGTCGGCCACCGCTGGTCGAGCTTGTCGAGACCTTGTTTTCCGTGGTCGGGTTCTTGGTGGTTGCGTCAGGGTCCGCGGAGTGGGCTGCACCCCGTCCCGCCCGTGCGCAGCTCGCCCTACTTCTGCTTTTGTTTTTCAGTCCCTGGCAGGGGGCTCGCGCGCTTTACGCCCGACCTACCCGGACGGGGTGCAGCCCACTCCGCTTTGAAGTTGCGTCTCTGCCGGACTCACCCCCCGCTGGTCGAGCTTGTCGAGACCCTGCACCACCCCGCTGGTCGAGTTGGTCGAGACCCTGCACCACCCCAGCTGGTCGAGCTTGGTCGAGACCCCGCCGGGACGACCGTTGGTCGAGACCGTGCCAGCCACCGTTGGCCGAGCTTGTCGAGACCTCTGTACGCACGAGTTGTTTCGACAAGCTCAACCAGCGGGGATCACTCCAGTCCGATCAGTTTGCGGACGGGTTCTGCTCCGGTGACGGTCAGTTCCGGCCCGCGGACGAGGGCGTCCGGGGTGAGCAGGTACTCATTCGAACTCACCCAGGTTTCGTTCCTGGGTACCCGCTGGACGCCGTTGGGACGGTAGCCGACCTTCTGACTGACCTGGTTCGATGCCGGGTTGTCGTCGAACGCCGACGAGGTGATCTGCTCGAAATCTAGGTGGTCGAACAGGAAGGCGCACAGCGTCTGGCGCATCAGGGTGCCGATGCCGCGTCCCTGGAAGCGGCGGCCCAGCCAGGAACCGGTCTCGCCGGTGCGGGTGGCCAGGAAGTCCCGGGTCGACACGCCCTGGGTGCCGACCAACTCGCCTTCGTAGCGAACGGCCAGATCCAGGTCCCACGCGCCGGGGGTGAAGCGCGACCGGACGCTCCAGTGATGTTGCAGGTAGTGCAGGTGGAATCGCTCCGCCGGGGTGCGCGTCCACGGGTGCAGGAACGGCATCTCGTCGTCGCCGTGGATGCCCTCCGCCGCCAGGTTGGCCAGCGCCATCAGGGTGTCGTCGTCCATTCCGGCCGACTCGATGGGGCCGGCGACGATCCGTAGACCGAGCACGGGGTAGGCCTCGGCGAGGCTGCGGCGTCCGATGGTCATGGTTGATCCTCAGTGTTTCGCGCGCAGGAACAGCGAGAGTGCGGCGGTCACCGCGGCGATGCCGCCGCCGAGGTAGAGCAGGTTCAGGGCGTTGTCGCCATGCAGGGCGCGGCCCAGGAAGAAGACGCCCAGCACCACCACGACCACGCCGATCAGCTGGCTCTTCAGGTCGTCGAGCGAGTCGAACACCAGCCACTCCGGCAGCCCGGGGATCTCGTCGATGAACAACTCGTAGAGCCCGATCGCGATGATGAAAAGCACCACGGCAAGCAGGAACACGTCGGCGATCTCGACGAAGGCGATCACGAAGTCCTTGGCTTCGGCATGACCGTCGAAGGCGCTGACGACCGTCTGGTAGACCTCGATCGCCCCGACGATCGTCAGGGTGACGGCACCGAGCAACATGCCCAGCGCCGGCACCAACACGATGAAGCGGGTGAGCGAGACACTGTGCCGGCCACGGCCCTTCCTGGGCGATCTGCTCTCGGTCATGGCACCTCCGGGGTCTGGGATGGTCCGACGCTATCGGCTGGCGAGCGGACAATGAACCATGGCCCAGCGCTACCCGCAGATCACCGACCGCATTCGGCGGTTCATCGAGGCACAGCACATGTTCTTCGTGGCGTCCGCGGCCCGGACGGGGCGGGTGAACGTGTCGCCCAAGGGGCTCGACACGCTGCGCATCCTGGACGCGAACAAGGTGGCGTGGCTGAACCTCACCGGTTCGGGCAATGAGACCGCCGCACACATCCTGGATGTGCCGCGGATGACGCTGATGTTCTGTGCGTTCGAGGGCAATCCGTGGATCGTCCGGCTGTTCGGCACGCCGACCATGGTGCAGCCGGGAGAAGACGGCTGGGACGAGTTGGTCGGACTGTTCCCGCCGCAGCGCGGCTCGCGGCAGGTGTTCGTGCTGGACATCGACCTGGTGCTGACCTCGTGCGGTTTCGGTGTCCCGCTGTACAGCTTCGAAGGCGACCGGGACGTGCTGGACTCGTGGGCGGCGAAGAAGGGCGACGACGGGCTGCTGGTGTACCAGCGGGAGAAGAACGCCGAATCGCTGGACGGCTTCCCGACCGGGCTGGTGCAGGATGGGCAGCATGTCTGACGTCTTCGGCACCCTCGACGCGGTCCCTGCCGCCAGCCGTCCGGATCTGTTGGCCGCGCCGGTCCTGGCCGCCATCGGGCTGATCCCCGAGGCGCTGGTCGCAGCCATCGATCCGGCCTATGCGGACACCGAGAATCTGTGCTCCCACTACGGGGTTCCGATGGACGCCTCGGCCAACGCGGTGATCGTGCGCGGCACCCGGGCCGGCGTCGACTCACACGCTTGCTGCATGACCCTGGCACACCGCCGGGTGGACGTGAACAACGTCGTCCGGCGCCGGCTGAACGCCCGCAAAGCCTCCTTCGCGCCGATGGATTTCGCGGTCGAGGCGACCGGCATGGAGTACGGCGGGATCAACCCGGTCGGCCTGCCCGAAGGCTGGCCAATCTGGGTGGACGGCGCCGTCGCCGACCGGGACTGGGTGTGCATCGGTTCCGGCGTGCGGCATTCCAAGCTGTTCATTCCGGTCGCCGGCCTGCTCGGCCTCCCCGGTGCCGAGCGGGTGGACGATCTCGCCCGCGACGTCGGTTGAACTTGGCTCACCGAGCAGGAGATCCCGGATCAAGTCCGGGATGGATGGTGGGTCCCGTCTTCGCCATCCCGGCGAACGCCGGGATCTTAGCTCGGAGCCCATGGAGGTGCGCGCTCAAGACCCGACTAGGTGTAGTCGGCCATCAGGTTGGGGCAGCCAGCTGATCGGGGGTTTGCCGCCGGGCGCCGAGTGACGTCGAGTCTGGTTGAAGTGTTCGATCCACCGGCGGAGGGCTGTGGTGGGCTCGTCGTTGTTGGCGGAGGCCTGCCGGTGGGATCTCGTCCTGTCCAAGGCGTTTCGCGACGGCGACGATCCAGCACGGCCGCTTCGAGCTCTGGCGGAGCCTGTCGTCGCGGTGAGTGGTGAGGGTGTGACGATCGGTCGACCAGCCCGGCGTCGCCTTCGATTTCGTAGCGGTCGAGCCGGCGCTTCACGCAGCGGCGAGAAACTCCCAATGCTGCGGCGATGTGGGATTGCTTCCAGCCCGAACGGAAGCGATCGACGATCAGCTGCCTTCCGCGTGGGGTCCGACGAGCGCTTGCGTGAGTCAGAGAGAGTCTCCGGAACGAGAGACGTCGGTCCCTGCGCGCGCCCGTAACCCGCGACTCCTATTGCCAGGCGGCGGTATCGGGGTCGATGCCGCGGGCGCGCGCGCTCGCGTCGATAATGCGTCGCAACCACGAGGCGAGCCCGGGGCGGACTCCCTCGTAATGCGCGGTGTATGCGGGATCAACTTCATACATGCGGCCGAGGACGACCTGCATTTGCCGGGTGATCGGGAAGTAGGCGGAGAATGCCTCGCGATGCTGTTCCACGAGAGAATCCGCGGCTGGGCTGCCGGGTTCGACACCGGTGTCCATGGCGTCGGCCAGGGCCTGATCAAGCGCCGCCGCAGTATCAGCGATAGCCTGCCAGTCGTCCGCGGTGCGTGACGCGGAGCGTTCGGCGTATTGCCTCCACTCGGGCGTATCGCCGTAGCGTTGCCGCGCCTCAGCCGGCCACTGCGGATTCCATCCGGGCCCGAACATGGCGGTCTGCTCCTCGGCAGTCATGAGCAGCCCGTGCTCGTGCGCGTCGACCATCCGGGCCAGGTCATCGCCGAGCGCATTGAGATGCTCGATCCGTGCCGCAAGCTGGCCCTGCTGGGCGCGCAGCGCAGTGACAATAGCCGCACTCGGATCGTCGAGGACGCTCCGAATGGAATCCAGGTCGAGCCCCAGTTCGCGGTAGACCACGATGCGCCGCAATCGCTCGAGGTCGCCTTCGGCATAGAGCCGGTACCCGCCAGCTGACCGCGACGACGGCCTAGCGAGGGCGATCTCATCCCAGTGATGTAGCGTCCGGACCGTCACGCCTAGGCGCGCCGAGGCCTGACCAACGGTCAGGTCTACGGCGTCGTTTTCGTCAAACACGCGCTCCATTCTTCCCGCCATTGGCGTCCGGCACGGTGATGCCGATTGCTTCGAGGTTCCTGGCGGCCTGGCTGGCCGGGTCGAAAGGCTTCGCGGCGGTGAAGACGATTCGTACCTTCTCCGGCGTGATCACCTCGACGTCGCGGGTGCCCCAGGGTGTGTCCCGTGGCTCGCCGACCATGCCGGCGTCGTGGGCTCGGCATGCGTCCACGAGGACCTCGATTTGGTTCAAGACGCATGCGAAGCTGAAGCTCACAGTCGGCACCTGATCCGGAGTCGATGCGGTCGGGACCAGCAGGAGGTCCTGGAAGGCCCACCGGCGCAGGTGGACGAGCTGGCCTGGCACGCTGAACAGCTCGAAGAAGTCCAAGCCGCGGGTCCAGAAGTCGACGGAGGCGACCAAATCCGTTGTCGGGATTGTCACGAACGACGGCATCCCGTAGATCCCACGGAAGGGCTCCGGTGCGACCGCGTCAGGCCCAGGAGCGGGGACCGGGCTCACCTCAAAGGCGTTGTAGTAGTTGCTCATGGACTCCACGTTCGGCCCTCACGCGACGTGAGGGTCAAATCGGGGATCCCTGGGACAACCTGTTGGCCCGGTAACTATGGGGAGGTTTACCGCTCAGGCGAGTCGGGTGCAGGCGTCCCGGATCAGGGCGGCGAAGGCGTCCACGTCGGTCTCGGTGGTGTCGAAGGAACACATCCAGCGGACCTCGCGGACGGCCTCGTCCCAGTCGTAGAAGAAGAACTCCGAGCGGACGGCGTCCGCGACCCCTTCGGGCAGCCGGACGAAGACACCGTTGGCCTGGGTCGGCTGGGCGAACTCGACGCCCGGAATGTCCGCCACGGCGGCCCGCAGCCGGGCGGCCATCGCGTTGGAGTGGGTGGCGCTGCGCAACCACAGATCACCCTCGTACAGGGCGATCAGCTGAGCCGACACGAACCGCATCTTGCTGGCCAGTTGCATATGCGTCTTGCGTAGGTAGGTGAGGCCGGTGCAGGCGTCCGGGTTGAGCACGACGATCGCCTCGGCGCCGAGCGCGCCGTTCTTGGTGCCGCCCAGGCTGAGCACATCGACGCCGGCGTCGGTGGTGAAGTCGGCGAACGGAACACCGAGCGCGGCGGCGGCGTTGGCCAGCCTGGAGCCGTCCATGTGCACGGTCATGCCGAGGCGGTGCGCATGATCGGTGATCGCCCGGATCTCGTCGGGTGTGTAGAGGGTGCCCAACTCGGTGGACTGGGTGATCGAGACCGCCAGCGGTTGCGCGCGGTGCTCGTCGCCGAAGCCGCGGGCCTCGACGTCGATCAACTCAGGGGTCAGCTTCCCGTCGGGAGTCGGGACCGGGTACAGCTTCAGCCCGGCCACCTTCTCGGGGGCGCCGCCCTCGTCGACGTTGATGTGTGCGGTCTGGGCACAAACCACCGCACCCCAGCGGGGCAGCATCGACAGCAGCGCGGTGACATTGGCGCCGGTGCCGTTGAACACCGGGAACGCCTCGACCTGCTCGCCGAAGTGCCCGCGGAGCACCTCGGTCAGTTTCGCGGTGTAGGCGTCGCTGCCGTAGGCGGTCTGGTGTCCGCCGTTGGCTTCGGCGATGGCGTCCAGCACCTCGGGGTGGACGCCGGAATAGTTGTCGCTAGCGAAGCCCCGGCGGGCGGGATCGTGGAGTTGCACCTGGTCATCCTTCCATGTCGGTGCGGGCGGCCCGGTTGTCGCCGCCTGAACGGTGGGGGTACCTGGGATCAGTCTGAAATCGACCCCAGAGTGGTGGGTGAGAGGCGGCTTGCGCGTGCTGCCCAAGCGGGGAACATGCAGGCGGCCTGCTCACTCTGGGGTCGATTTCAGACTGATCGCGGGTAACCCCGTGTGGGATGGGTCTCGACAAGCTCGACCAACGGGTGGTTGAGCTTGTCGAAACCACTTGAGGGGGTCTGGACAGGCTGGGCCGGCGGTGGCCAGCCCTTCATCGGCAACTCGTCATCCCGGCGAACGCCGGGATCTCGGCTGGGGAGCCAGGTTTCGGGGGCGAGCCCGGGATGACGAACACGAAAGCGCCGCCCGTGGCTGACTTGGCTCGTGTGCCGGCCGTTAGTCGAACAGACTCGCCAGCCGCTGGCCGAGTTCACTCACATGGGTTTGCCGGCTGAAGTCCTTGTCGGGGGACTTTTCGACGTCACGATCCGAGTACAGCGCCATCACCCGCTCGATGTGCACCGTGCCGGGGCTGTCCTTCAGGGCATGGCCGACGGCGAGCAGCCAGGTCTCGGCGGCCGCCTTGGCTGCCAGATAGTTGGCGTTGCCGGCGGTCGGCTTGGCCACTCCGGTCTGCGAGACGATCGCGAACTTTCCGGCCGGCGACGCGGCGATGGCGTCGACGAAGGCGCGGGTGGTGTTGCGCAGCGTGCCGACGATCATGGTCTGTAGCCAGTCCCAGTCCTCATCGGACTGCCCGGCGAGGCCACCGCCGCCGCGCCAGCCGCCGACCAGGTGGATCACCCCGTCGACCGGGCCCAGCCGCGAGGCCAGATCCTGCACGGCGGCGAAGTCGCGCAGGTCGCACTCGTCGGGGCCGATCTCGATCACCTGATGACCGTGCTCGCGCAGTGCGGACGCTGTGGCGTCGCCGGCGGGGCTGCCCGCGCCGGCGATCACCACCCGCATCAGTCCGCCGTCCCGGTGATGCCCGAGGTGGAGGCGATGACGTCGCGCATCTTCTTCTCGAAGGCCTCGTAGAACATGCTCAGCGGGAACTCGTCGTCCATCACCTTGTCGGTCAGCTCACGCGGCAGCCCGGTCAGCGGCAGGTCGCCGGCCTTCCACGCCGACGCCGGGTGCGGCTCGACCGTGCCCGACACCAACTCGTAGGCGGCCAGCCAGTGGCTGATCTTGGGCCGGTCGATGGAGCGCCAGTAGAGATGCTCGATGGCGGCACCGAGTTCGTTGACGCAGTCGGGCACCCGTTCCCACTCGAAAGCCAGCTGGGTGTCGGTCCAGTGCAACACGCGGTGCTGATGCAGCCAGGCGAACAGTAGCTGCCCACCCAGCCCGTCGTAGTTGCGGACACGGTTGCCGGTGATCGCGAACCGGAAGATCCGGTCGAAGATCACGCAGTACTGCACCAGCCGGGCGTGATGGGCGAGTTCGAGATCCTCAGCGGTCGGCTCGGCGAGGGCGGCGATCCGGCGGTCGATGGCGACGGACTCGCGGAAGGCGGTCAGGTCGCAGCGCAACTCCTCCAGCGAGTAGAGGAAGAACGGCATCCGCTGCTTGATCATGAACGGGTCGAACGGCAGGTCGCCCCGCATGTGGGTCCGGTCGTGGATCAGGTCCCACATCACGAAGGTCTCTTCGGTCAGGTGCTGATCGTCGAGCAGTTCGGCGGCTTCGGCAGGCAGGTCGAGCTTGGTGACGTCGACCGCTGCGCGCACCACCCGGCGGAACCGGGCGGCCTCGCGGTCGGCGAAGATCGCGCCCCAGGTGAAGGTGGGAATCTGTCGCATCGCCACTGTCTCGGGGAACAACACCGCCGAGTTGGTGTCGTAGCCGGCGGTGAAATCGAGGAAGCGGATCGGTACGAACAGCTTGTTGCTGTAGTCACCGGCCTCCAGTTCGGCGACGAAGTCGGGCCAGATCACCTGGACCAGGACGGCCTCGACCAGGCGGTTGCGGGAGCCGTTCTGGGTGTACATCGGGAACACCACCAGGTGGGTGAGCCCGTCGATTCGATGCTGCTGCGGCTGGAACTGGATCAGTGAGTCATAGAAGTCGGGCTCGCCGAAGCCGTTGTCGGCCCAGCGCCGGAAGTCGTCCTGGACGGCGTCCAGGTACGCGGCGTCATGCGGGAACTGAGGGGCGAGCGCGGCGATGCCCTCGATCAGCTCGCTGACAAGGGCACGCGCTCGCTCGTGGTGGGCGGCGTCCTCAATGGATCCGTTGGCCGCCTGCAGAGGCTGGAGGTCGGTGGCGGCGGTCTTGATCCGCAGCCACGCCGGGTGCCGGGTGAGTTCCGACACAGGAACTTGGGTGACGGTGGTCATAAGGGATTCTCACATGATGGACGGTGAAGCCGCCAGTATCTGTCCACGAGGCGCAGATTCAACGGCGTTCCAGCAGCTCGACCGCCAAACGGCAAGAAATTTTACGGTGGATTCCGGAGCGTCTTGGCTCACACCCGGTATCAACCGGTACCGACGATCACTCCTGAGCTCAGTAGCAGGTTGCCCGGTGGGTCAGGTGGACGCCGGCCGAGTTGGCACTCAAGGGGTCTTGTCTGCCAGCGCGACTGTGTTCCACCATGGCGCCATTAGCGGAACCCATTAGGGGAAACGGTGCGCGAACAGGAGGTTGACATGCTGGAGAACGACAACGTCTCGGTCGAGGTGTCACCCATGCAGGCGCATGGCCTGCTCAGCGGATTCCTGGTCTCGGGGCGGTGGCCGGCGAGCACGGTGGAATGGGCCCGCTTCCTGTTGCTCGCCGTCCAGATGGCCGGCGTGCCGGGGCTGCTGGAGACCAGCACCGTCTTCCGGGTTCGCGAGGAATTGCCGGAGGCGCCGGTGCCAGGTGCGGTCGGTCTGGTTCTCGCCGAGGGTCCGGTGCTCGGCGAACGCGCTGTGGCGCCCGGCCAGTTCGCCGAGCATCAGCCGCCGGGGCTGATCGTGTTGCATCCGCCGCACGAGATCCGGCCCTCGCTGCCCGAGCAGGACGAGGTGGCCGCCGGCTGTGTGCTGTTGCCGGGAATTCCGCATCTGGGCCTGGAGCATCGCGCCGCCTGGGTGGAGGCCGACCGCCGCGGCAACATCGCCCGGATGGTCAGCCGGGCCGGCTTCGACCCGAGGGAGGACGCCGACACGGCAGTGCTGGCGATGTTCCTGGCTGCTTGATGGGGCCTCGCGAACCTCGCCGGTGGCGTAACATCCCTCGCGTGCAGGAGGCGCCACGTTCCGGACCTGGCTCGCCCCGCTCGTTGCGGCAGGCGAACCGGAAGCGGGTGCTCGCCGCGCTCGCCGACGGCGAGGTGCTGTCCCAGGCCGACCTGGCCCGGGCGACCGGGCTGGCCGCGTCCACCGTCTCTGCGCTGGTCCGCGAACTTGCCGATGCCGGTGACGTCCTGTTCGAACGCCGGGGCTCGGGCCGGAGTAGCCAGCTGATCCGGCTGTCCACGCCGCCGGGGCTGGTGGTCGGCCTCGATCACGGACGCCGGCATCTGGCGGCGGCGGTCGCCGGTATGGACGGCGAGATCCTCGCCGATGCCCGGATGCGGATCTCCGACGAGTTGCCCGCCACGGAATCGATGGTCGAACTGAGTGCCCTGCTCGATCGGGTGCTCGCGGCGGCCGGCAGGTCGCGCGCCGAGGTGCACCGCGGCGCGCTCGCCCTACCCGCTCCGGTGGACATCAGTTCGGGACGGCTGGGTTCGACGGAGATCCTGCCGCGCTGGGGCGGGATCGAGCCTGCCGCCCTGGCGCAGGACGTCCTCGGTTTTCCGGTCAGCGTGCACAACGACACCAACGTCGGCGCGGTCGGTGAGGCGCGGCTGGGTGCGGGACGCGGCGTGAGTCACTTCGCCTACATCTGGGTGTCGGAAGGCCTGGGCGCCGGACTCATCCTGAACGACACCTTGTACGCGGGAATCAGTGGCATCGCCGGCGAGTTGGGGCACACGCTGCAGCGAGCGGAGACCGGGGCGCTGTGTCGCTGCGGCAACCGGGGCTGCCTGGAGACTGTGGTGTCCACCCCGGCCGTGCTGGCCCTGCTGGAGCCGCAGCTGGGTCGCCTGGCGAGCTTCGACGAGGTGCTCGAGCGGATCGCGTCAGGTGACCCGCTGTGCCGGCGGGTGCTGGCGCAGACCGGACGGCACATCGGCGTCGCGGTGACCAACCTGGTCAACCTGATCAACCCGCAACGGGTGATCGTCGGGGGCGAGTTGAGCAGCGCGGGCGAGGTGCTGCTCGAGCCGATCAGGCAGATGGTCAGCCAGTACGCCATCCCGAGTGCCGCGGAACGGGTCGAGATCGTCCTGTCCGAACTGGGCAAGCGTTCCGAAGTGCTGGGAGCGGCGAAGGTGGCGCTGACCGAGCATCGAGTGCAACGCATGAACGCCGAGTTTGTTGATGCGTAACTTTTAGTTCAACTCTTGACCATCTTGTGGGCTCAGGTGGACACTCCAATCATCAACCGCCGCACGTGCCCCCTGCGTGGCCGGGCGGCGTTCAAGTTCCGAACACATGGAGGTGTGGAGAATGCTTCAACTTGATGTGCCCTCGAGGAGAGTGGCGCAATGACGGAACAGACAAGCCCTGCGACGACACCGAAGGGTTCCGGGGTAGTCCGGATCGCCTCGGTGGCTGCATTGGGCGGCTTACTTTTCGGTTATGACTCGGCGGTGATCAACGGTGCTGTCAGCGCCATCGAGAAGCACTTCGAGGTGGCGCCCGGGCCGCTCGGGTTCGCGGTTGCAGCGGCCCTGATCGGTGCGGCGGCCGGTGCATTCACCGGCGGCCGAATCGCTGATCGAATCGGCCGGCTACGGGTGATGCAGATCGCAGCCGTGCTGTTCTTCATCTCAGCGATCGGCTGTGGCTTGTCGAACAGCCTGACGCTGTTCGTGATCTTCCGGGTCATCGGCGGCATCGCGGTGGGTATCGCTTCGGTGATCGCCCCGGCCTACATCGCGGAGATCTCGCCGCCGCACATTCGTGGCCGGCTGGGTTCGCTGCAGCAGTTGGCGATTGTGTCGGGCATCTTCGTGTCGCTGCTGGTCGACTACCTGCTGGCCGAAGCCGCGGGCGGCTCCTCGGGCATGTTGTGGATGGGTCTCGAGGCCTGGCGGTGGATGTTCATCATGATGTTCATCCCGGCGATCGCCTACGGCGGGTTGTCGCTGACCATTCCCGAATCGCCCCGGTTCCTGGTGGCCCAGGGCAACCCCGAGGCAGCACAGAAGATCCTGGCCAAGGTGCTCGGCGTGGGCGCCAACGAGACGGTGGAGAAGATCCAGGCCTCGTTGAGCAGCTCGCACAAGCCGTCGATGGCCGACCTGAAATCACCCAAGGGTGGTTGGTATCCGATCGTCTGGGTCGGTATCGGCTTGGCGATCTTCCAGCAGTTCGTCGGCATCAACGTGATCTTCTACTACTCCAACGTGCTGTGGGAGGCGGTCGGGTTCACCGAATCGAGCTCGTTCGTGATCACCGTGCTCACCTCGGTGACCAACATCGTCACCACGCTGATCGCGATCGCCGCGGTCGACCGGGCCGGTCGACGTCCGCTGCTGATCATTGGCTCGATCGGCATGACGGTGGCGCTCGGCGTGATGGCGTTCATCTTCGGTACCGCGCCGGTGGTCAATGGCGTGCCGCAGCTGGGTGCCATGGGTCCGGTGGCGTTGGCGGCTGCGAACGTGTTCGTGATCGCGTTCGGCATGTCGTGGGGTCCGGTGATGTGGATCATGCTCGGCGAGATGTTCCCCAACATGTACCGCGGCGCGGCGTTGTCGGTCGCCGGTTTCGCGCAATGGGTGGCGAACTGGATCGTGACCGTGACCTTCCCGACCCTGAAGGACATCTCGCTCGGCATGGCCTACGGCCTGTATGCGGCCTTCGCACTGCTGTCGCTGCTGTTCGTGCTCAGGTTCGTCAAAGAAACCAAGGGCGTCGCGCTCGAAGACATGGACGACGGCGGCTTCGTCCCCGGTGGCCACTGATGCCGTCGGACGGAGTAGGAGGAGAAGTGGGTACCGGATTCGGCATCGACATCGGCGGCACCGGCATCAAGGGTGCACCGGTCGACCTCGCACAGGGTGTGTTGGCGGGTGAGCGGGTACGGATTCCGACCCCGCAGCCGGCAACCGTGCCGGCTGTGCTCGACACCGTTGTCGCGGTGGTCGAGCAGGCCGGCTGGGACGGCCCGCTGGGCTGCACCTTCCCGGGCATAGTCCGGCACGGCGTGGTCGGCTCGGCGGCCAACGTCGACCACAGCTGGATCGGCACCGATCTGGCTGCCGAACTCAGCGGACGGCTCGGGCATCCGGTCACGGTGCTGAACGACGCCGACGCGGCCGGGATCGCCGAGATGCGGTTCGGTGCCGGACGCGGTGTCGCCGGTGTGGTGCTGATCGCCACGCTCGGCACCGGTATCGGCACCGCGCTGTTCGTCGACGGGAAGCTGGTGCCGAACACCGAGTTCGGTCACCTCGAGATCGACGGCTATGACGCGGAGAAGCGGGCGGCGTCGTCGGTGAAGACCAACGAGGGTTTGTCGTACAAGGCGTGGTCGACGCGGCTGCAGCGGTACTTCAGCCACGTCGAGGCACTGCTGTCACCCGACCTGATCATCGTCGGCGGCGGGATCAGTAAGAAGGCGGAGAAGTTCCTACCGCGGCTGGAGCTGCAGGCGCCGATCGTCCCGGCGCAACTGTTGAACCAGTCGGGCATCGTCGGCGCTGCGGTCAGCGCCATGGGGTAGCAGACACCCTCCCCAGTCACGAGGGGCTGAGTTGCGGATTCCGCGCTCAGCCCCTCGTCGTGCGGAAGCGCCAGACCGTGGTGGTGGTGTGCACCTGCCCGGGGCGCAGGATCGAATCGGGGAACTCGGGGTGGTTCGGCGCGTCCGGGAAGTTCTGGGTCTCCAGCGCGACCCCGGCCCGCGGCCCGTACGCCCCGGTCAGCCCGGGAACGCCGGCCATCCCGTCGGCGGTGAACACCTGGACGCCGGGCTGGTCGCTGGACACGTCGATGGCCAGATCGGACGCCGCCAGCGTCGCGTGCGGGCGCAGCGTGCCGGGCTCGCCGTCCACCACGAAACAGGTGTCCAGCGGTGCCACGTCGGCGATCCGTCGCGGCTCGCGCAGATCGGCGGCCAGCAGCCGTCCGGTCGGCACCAGAGTGTCGTCGACTTCCAGGAGCTGGTCGGCGTGCACGGTCAGCAGCAGGTCGTCGGCCGACCCGGAGGCTTCGCCGGCCGGGTTCAGGTAGGCGTGGTTGGTCAGGTTGATCGGTGTCGGCGCGGTGGAGGTGGCGGCGTACTCCATGCGAAGTTCGTCGTCGCTCAGCGTGTAGCGGACCCGGACCGACACCTCGCCCGGGAAGCCCTGATCGCCGTCCGGGCTGGTCAGCGCGAACTCGACGGTCCCCGGGGCCACGTCGCTGACGCCCCACAGCCGGCGGGCGAAGCCGTCCGGGCCGCCGTGCAGGGTGTTGCCGTTCTCGTTGCTGGCGAGCTGGTACTCGGTGCCGTCCAGGGTGAACCGGGCGCCGCCGATCCGGTTGGCGAACCGGCCGATGGTCAGTCCGAGGCCGAACATCGAATCGGCGTAGTCGGTGGCGTCCGGATGAGCCAGCACGACGTCGCGGCCGTCGACGATCACCCGGTGGACGGCGGCTCCGACGGTCAACAGGTCGACGACGATGTCGCCGGATTCGAGCCGGACGCGTTCGACGGTGCTGCCGTGGACGCTGCCGGAGTCGTGGCGGGTCGGCATTGCGGCGGTGGAACTCACGAGGTGCCTCTCAGATCAGGAAGATGGTCGGCCAGGACGGATTGTGCCCGTGAATGAGCACCAGGAACACCACCAGATCGAACAACAGGTGCACGGTGATCACATAGGCGAGGTTCTTGGTGAGCTGGAAGATCGCCCCCTGGACCAGGGCGAACGGAATGGTCAGCAACGGTCCCCATGCCTGATAACCGAGCTCCCACAGGAACGAAACGAACACCATCGCCTGCAACAGATTGGCCTGCCACAACGGGAAATGTCGCCGGTAGAGGGCGAAGACGGTACAGATGAAGAACAGCTCGTCCCAGATGCCGACCGCGTTCACCCCGACGAACAACCGGGCGATCTCGGCGGGCGCGTGCACGGCCGGCCAGTTGCGATAGACGCCGGTGCTCAGGAAGTACCAGGGCAGGATCAGATAGCCGGCGACGATCACCACGATCAGGTAGCTCCACTGGGCCCGGTTCCAGCGCCAGCCGCCCCACGGGAAGGTGACCGGGTCGCGGCGGAACACCCAGCGAACCAGCACGTAGGGCACCAGCAGCGCCCCGGACAGCACCAGCGTGAACCGGACCATTCCGGCATCGGACAGGTCGGCGGCCAGGTCGGACAGGCTGAGGATGGCGATGCCGGACGCCACCGCGGTCAGGTCGGGCAGCAGCCCGTCCGAACGGTTGGTGGCATCGCACCACCAGGCTCCGAGGAGGCCGAGCGCCAGCGCGGCGGTGCCGAGCAGGGGATCGCGAACCACCAGCAGGATCACCGCGGCGACGCCCAGAGCTGCGGCAGGGATCACCGCCGCCGTGGACCCCGGTGCGGCGGGACCAGGGGTGGGCGGCATGCTGCGAGTCTTCCATGCGTCTGCCAATCCGATGCTCGCCGAACTACTTGCCGCTCGCCGAATTCAGCGAGTCCCGAATAGTTCGGCGAGCGCGGAGGCCTGCGGTCAGGAGCGACGCTTGCCCTCACGCAGCAACCGCACCGACTCCTCGACGCGCCGTTGCCGCGTCTCGGCACGCTTGGCTTCGGACACCCAGACGGCGAATTCCTTGCGGGCGGTGAAGGGCAGCTTCTCGAAGAACGCGGACGCCGTGGCGTCCGTCGCCAGTGCGGCCGCGAGCTCGTCGGGGACGGTCACCTCGCGCGGAGCGTCGTCCACGGTGATCGTGGCCTCGAGCAGCTGACCGATCTCGACCGCGAGCGCGGCACGGGTGGCCTTGCTCATGCCGATCAGGTTCTCGCCACCCATCACCGCCAATCGGATCGCGGCCTCCCGCTCACCGACCCGGACGCGCACCGCGGCCCGCTTCCCGCCGCCCAGTTCGGCCACCTCGTCGTCGGTCAACACCAGGGCACCGGCCGGTCCGCGGGGCTCCAGCGTCCGGACGATTCGCAGTGTTCCCATGCGCTCACCCTGCCACGCCCCACCGCTCGGGGGTAGCGGTTGCCGGGACGGGTGCTGGGAGACTGGCCGCATGGCTCAGCCGGTGCAGCAGGTCGAGGTGGAAGGGCGCCTGATCAAGGTGACCAACCTCGACAAGGTGCTGTACCCGGAGACCGGCACCACCAAGGGCGAGGTGATCGCCTACTACCAGGCGGCCGCGCCGGTGTTCCTGTCGCATGCGCGGCGGCGTCCGGCGACCCGGAAACGATGGCCCAACGGCGTCGGCACGCCGCAGCACCCGCAGAGGCCGTTCTTCCACAAGAACATGGACGCCAAATCGACACCCGACTGGGTGCACACCTTCGTCATCGAGCACAGCGAGGGGGACAACCTCTACCCGCTGATCGACGACGCGGCGACCCTGGTCTGGCTGGCTCAGCTGGCTGCCCTCGAACTCCATGTGCCGCAGTGGACGGTCCGTGACGACCGAGCCCAGCCACCCAACCGGCTGGTGATCGACCTCGACCCCGGCGAGGGTGCCGGCATCGAGCACTGCGTCGAGGTCGCGCATCTGCTGCACGAAGTGCTGGACGGGGTCGGCTTTCCGTCGGTGCCGGTGACCAGTGGCAGCAAGGGCATCCATCTCTACGCCGCCCTGGACGGCTCGATGTCGTCGCACGAGGCGTCCGACTGGGCCCGCGAGCTGGCCCGCTCGCTGGAGTCGATGCATCCGAACCTCGTAGTCAGCGACATGAAGAAGACGCTCCGCGCGGGCAAGGTGCTGCTGGACTGGAGTCAGAACAGCTCAGCGAAGACCACCATCGCGCCCTACTCGCTGCGTGGCCGGGCACGCCCGACGGTGGCGACGCCACGAACCTGGGACGAGTTGGACGCCGGCCTGCGGCAGCTGGAGTTTCCCGAGGTGCTGGAGCGGATCCAGAGCCTCGGTGACCCGATGGCGGTGCTGGATGCCCCGTCGGTCGAGCTTGTCGAGACCCTTCTCGACCAGGTTTCGACAAGCTCAACCAGCGCGGAGTCGTCGCGCTCAACCGACGAAACTGCTCCCGACCGCTTGGCCACCTACCGCTCGATGCGCGACGCGAACCGGACGCCCGAGCCGGTGCCGGAGGCGCCCCCGCAGCCCGGCGATGCCGGCAACTCCTTCGTCATCCAGGAGCATCACGCCCGCCGGCTGCACTACGACTTCCGGCTGGAGCGCGACGGGGTGCTGGTGTCCTGGGCAGTTCCGAAGGGTCCGCCGACCGATCCGGCGGTCAATCATCTGGCGGTGCAGACCGAGGACCATCCGCTGGAGTACGGCAGCTTCGAGGGCGACATTCCGCGCGGCGAGTACGGCGGCGGCCACGTCCGGATCTGGGATGCCGGCACCTTCGAACTGGAGAAGTGGCGCGACGGCAAGGAGGTCATCGCCACCCTCACCGGACGCCCCGACGGCGGCCTGGGCGGGGTGCCGAGGCGGTTCGCCCTGCTGCACACCCGGATGGGCGGCGAGGAGAAGAACTGGCTGATTCATCTGATGGCGCCGGCCGGGGAGAGTGCGGCGGTGGTTGAGCCCGGCGAAGAGGGAGAGGGTGCGGTCTCGACAAGCTCGACCAGCGGTGGCGAAGGGGTTTCGACAAGCTCGACCAACGGTGTGGGCGGGGTCTCGACAAGCTCGACCAGCGGAGGCGCGAGTGAGCTGCCGGCGCTCGCGCCGATGCTCGCCATCCCGGGGACGCCGTCCGATGTCCGTGAGGACGGCTGGGTGTTCGAGGTCAAATGGGACGGCTACCGCGCGGTGGCGGCGGCCTCCGGCGGACGGGTCAGTTTCACCAGCCGGCGCGGCCTCGACCTCACCGCCGAGTTCCCGGAGCTCGCCGAACTGGGCAGGCTGCTCGCCGGGCATGACGCGGTGGTCGACGGCGAGGTGGTGCTGCTCGACGAGGCCGGCCGATCCAGTTTCGAACGGCTGCAGAACCGCGCCGAACACCGCGGCGAGGCGCACTACCTGGCCTTCGACCTGTTGCATCTCGACGGGCAATCCCTGCTGCGCCGTCCCTACACCGAGCGGCGGCGGATGCTGGAGGACCTGCTCGACGGCGGCAGCACGCGCATCCAGCTCAGCACCCAGCTGGGTACCGACGCCGAGGAAGCCTTGGCGATCACCGCCGAACTCGGCCTCGAAGGCGTCGTCGCCAAGCGCGCCGACAGCGTCTACCAGCCCGGACGCCGCGGCCACACCTGGGTGAAGATCAAGCACATCCTCACCCAGGAAGTGGTCATCATCGGCTGGCTGCCCGGTGAGAACGCCCGGGCCCGCACCTTCGGCGCGCTGCTGATGGCGGTGCCGGGCCGCGACGGGCTGACCTACGTCGGCCGGGTCGGCTCGGGCTTCAGCGACAAGGACCTGCAGGACACCGCCGTGGTGCTCGCCGAGATCGAGACACCCAGCACGCCGGTCGACGACGTCCCGGCGCTCGAGCGCAAGACCGCGCACTGGGTGGAGCCGGTGCTGGTCGGCGAGGTGAGCTACGGGGTCTGGACCCAGGCCGGACGCCTCCGCATGCCGGTGTGGCGCGGATGGCGTCCGGACAAGACCCCGGACGACGTCACCCTGCCCGACGACGACTGATCAACGCCCTCGTCATCGCGGGCTTGACCCGGGATCTCTACCGGCGAGATCGGCTGTGGAGATCCCGGCGTCCGCCGGGATGACGAAGGCCGACCCGCGTCGAAAGGGTCTCGACAAGCTCGACCGGCGGTGGTCAGCCCCGCTCGGTCTCGTTCGCCGTCCACTCGCTGTCGGTCCACTCGCCGTCGCCCCAGGCCGGCCACGGCTCGCCATCGGCCAGGGCGTTCAGCTCGTAGGAACCCTTGCCGTCGATGCTCTCGCGAATGATGTCGGCATGGCCGGCATGCCGGGCCACCTCGGTCGCGACATGCAACAGCACCCAGCGCACCTCCCAATGGGTCAGGTCCTCGGGGAACCACGGCGCCTCGGGTACCGGCACCAGGCCGTCCAGCAGGCTGGGGTCCGTCTCGATCCGCTCCAGCAGGACCTCGACGCCGGCCACCCGGCGATCGAAGTCGGCCAGCAGCTGTTCGCCGGTGTGGCCGGCGACCGATTCCGCCTCGTCCTCGGTGGCGCCCTTGCTGTAGTCGACGGCACCGCCCGCCGCGGCCTCGATGCCGATTCCGTACTGTTCGGCGACCAGCCCGACATGGTCGACCAGGGCGGCGAGGGTGAATTCGCTGACCGTCGAGCGCTGGTGCCACTGCTCGTCACTCAGGCCGTGGACGGCGCTGCGGACCTGCGCCAGTTGATTGCGGACGAAGCTGCTGACCACGCCGGCCTCGCCGTGTGCGTTCGGGGTGAGGAATGCCATCTGAGTGCTCCTTGTGAGGTGTTCCTTCGTTGACATGCCTAGTGTTTCCATTGAATAGGACAGTATTTGTCCGCTTACACATGGGATTCTGGATTCATGTCCACCGACACCACCGAACGTGCCCTGCGGGTGTTGGGCCTGCTGCAGGCCCGGCCCGGCTGGACGGCGCCCGAACTAGCCCGTGACCTGGGCGTGACGACCCGCACCGTGCGTCGCGACGTCGACCGGCTGCGCCAACTGGGCTACGCGATCGACGCGGACCGAGGTGCGGCGGGCGGCTACCGATTGGCCAGGGGTAGGGCGGTGCCACCGCTGCTGTTCACCGAGGACGAGGCGGTCGCGGTCGGTGTCGCATTGCAGCGAGCGGCGGCGTTGACCTCCGGACCGGACGCCGAGTCGGCGGTCGGCGCGCTGGTCAAACTGGATGCCGCCTTGCCCGGGCCGCTGCGGGAACGACTCCGCGACCTGCGCAGCTTCGTCAGCCACACCGGGCGAACCACGGCGACCGTGCCCGCCGAACTGCTGACCCGGATCGCCGCCGCCATCCGTGCTCGGATCCGGCTGCGCTTCAGCTACCCGCCCACCCGGTCGGCCCAGTTGCTGGAACAACGTCGTGTCGAGCCCTACCGGCTGGTGGCCGCCGAGCGGGGCTGGTACCTGTCGGCCTTCGACCTCGACCGGGATGACTGGCGGCTGTTCCGGCTCGATCGGATGAGCGACGTCGCCGTGTCCACGCTCGGGTTCCGGCCGCGTCCGGAGCCACCCGATCCGGTGGAGCGGCTGCGCCGGATCCCGGTCGACAGCTATCCGTTCGCCGTGCTGGTGCATATCGACGCGCCGCTGGAGACGGTGAGTGAGTGGTTCGGCCACTACCGCACGGTGTTGAGCGCGATCGACGAGCACACCACCGAACTACGCACCGGTGCCGAACGGGCGGAATACGTGCCGGGCTGGTTGTCCGACCTGCCGGTGCCCTACCGGGTGATCGGCGACGACGCCGTCCGGGCCGCATTCGCTGAGGCAGCGGAACGGATGCGGGCGGCGTTGGGGATGCGCTAATCAAGGCCCCTCCATCGTCGTCCCGGGCTCCGACCCGGGATCTCAGGTCGGGAGAGATCCAGAACTGTCACCGATGTCCTGCGACATAACAGAAGAGATCCCGGGGCGGAGCTCGGGATGACGTGAACGTCAGCGCTGCCTCAAGCAAACGGGTTCTGGACGCGGACGCCGCGGATCACCTGACCGTCGTTCAGATCCTCCGACAGCAGGACGCGGCAGCCGGCGATGGCGGCGGCTTCGATCACCATTGCATCCCAGATCGACAGCTGATGCTCCACCGAGGTCTGTGCCGCCCGCACGACGAGTTCGGCATCGTCCGTAGCCACCGACAGCTTCGCGAGGGATTCCAGGCTCTTCTGAGCGGTCGCGGGAGGCATCGGCGGGGTGAGTTTCCGGGTCACGGCGGCGAACCACTCCAGGAGGACCTGTGTGCTGATCGTCGCGTCGGGGTGCTGGGCGAGGACCGCCAATGCCCGCGCCTGCTTCTCACGGTCGGAGGTGTCGAACGCGTAGACCAGCACATTCGTATCGAGGAATACCTCAGCCACGATGAAGCTCGTCCCGGGTCCAGTTGCGCCCGGTGCCGGCCGAACCGGCCTCGCTGGCACGGGCCAGGGCGATGACATCGTCCATCGTCGAATCGGCCGATCCGGCGTAGCGACGGAGCACGTCGGCCAAGTAGGCGTTCACGGACTCGTTGCGTTCCAGGGCTCGCTGACGGGCACGCTTCAGGGTCGCGTCGTCCACGGTGATGGTCAGGTTCGCCACTGGATCAGTGTGACACTGAATCAGTGCTACACGAGGACAGTGCCGACCTGTTCGATCCGTCCCACCCTGACGGGTGACAAGGCACTTCGGTGCCTTGTCGGTGGGCGGACGGCTGGCATGCTGGCAGGCATGCCGATGGTGACGCTGCTGTGCGGGCCCGCCGGAGCGGGCAAGACCACCTATGCGCGAAAGCTGGAGCGGCGTGGCGCCGTCCGGCTGTCCATGGATGAGGCGGTCTGGGACGACGGCTGGCGGCAGGACGAGCCACCGCAGGAACGCCTCGACGCGCTGTACGCCGGCCTGCGGGACGACCTGGTCCACGCCGTGGAGGCGGGCTCGGACGTCGTGGTCGACCTGTCCCTGGCCGATCGCTCGGTGCGCGACGAGTGGCGCCATCTGTGCGCGTCCGCCGGTGTCCGTTGCGAACTTCTGGTCTTCACCGCGCCCTTCGAGGTGCTCTGGCAGCGGGTCAAACGGCGCAACGACGAAGAGCACGCCAACGCCGTCCGGCTGACCGAGTCGCGGCTGCGGCTCTATGTGGACGGCTTCGACTGGCCGGCGGCCGACGAGGACGCTCGGGTGATCAACACCGCTGAGTGAGCGCGACTGTCCGCTGGGAGGGTCTCGACAAGCTCGACCCTCGCTGAGTGAACTTGTCGAAACACGGTCCTGGGCTTCGACAAGCTCAACCAGCGGAGGGCTCAGTCCTGCTGCGACCAGCCTCCGGGCGCGGACACGTTGAACATCCACTCGATGCCGTACTTGTCCTTGACCAGGCCGTAGATGTCGCCCCACACCTGCTTCTCCAGCGGCATGCCCACGCTGCCGTCGGCGGCCAGTGCTTCGAACCAGCCCTGCATTGTGGTGAGGTCGTCGCCGAAGAACGAGCAGTAGACGCGGGTGCCGCCCCAGGTCTGCTCGGCGCCGGGCATGGCGTCGGAGGCCGAGATGCTCAGCCCTTCGTTGACCTGCAGGTTGCCGTGCATCAGGCCGTCGTCGGGCATGTCCTTCATGCCGAAGTCGGCATAGCCGAACAGCTGCAGTTCGCCGCCGAAGATGCCGTGGTAGTAGGTCATCGCTTCGCGGCCGTTGCCGGCGAAGTTCAGGTACGGGCTCAGCGTGATGGTCATGGTGTGCTCCTATCGGTTGGTTGATGTCACAAGACGATGTATTGCCGACCGTCGATCAGCTCGCGAGCGGCGTCCAGATGGCCGGCGTGGGTGGCGGTCTCGACCAGGACGTGGACGATCACGCTGCGCAGGTCGGGGAAGGCGAGGCCGGCGGCGGGCCACCAGTCCTCGGGACTCTTGGGCGGCGCGCTCAGCGGCGTGGACTCGATCAGCGCATCGGACGCGGCCACGGCGGCCCGGTAGTCAGCGATCACCTGATCGGCGGGCTCGTCCGCACCGACCCGCCAGTCGGCGTTGTCGCCCTCGGGCCAGAAATCGAGCGGCGCCCCGCCCATCACCGTCTCGAACCAGTACCGCTCGTCGGACAGCGTCAGGTGCCGCACCAGCCCGAGAATGCTCCAGCCCGACGGCAGCGTCGCCATGCGCAGCTGCTCGTCGTTCAGACCGTCGAGTTGGTCGAGAATGTGCCGGCGCTGACCGCGCAGCCGGCCCAGCAACAGGTCGCGTTCCGCGACGTCTGAAGTCATGGGCACAGCCTGCATGCCGCCACCGACACTTTGTTCGGCTCCCTCACAGCAGCGCTCCCAAGTCTAAAGTAAACGATGTAAACATTTGGTTCTTGAAACCGTAGGCGGTGCGAATGGCGGAGGCAACCCCCAAGGGGCGGTACCACCACGGCAATCTGCGGGCCGCGTTGGTGCAGGCCGGCTATCGCCTGGCCGTCGAACAGGGCCCGGACGCCGTCACCCTGCGCGCGGTCACCCGGCGCGCAGGAGTCAGCCCGGCCGCCGCCTACCGTCACTTCGCCGGCCTGGAGGAGCTCCGGGTGGCCATCGGGCTGTGGTCGATCCGCGGACTGGCTCGATCCATCGAGGAGCACCAGTCCCGGGTGGAGATCGCCGACCCCGCACCGCGGGCGCGCGCGATGCTCGAAGCGGTCGGTGACGGCTACCTGGCGTTCGCCCTCGATCAGCCGCGGGTCTTTCGGATCGGTCTCTACGGCCTGCTCGGCATGGAACATGCCGAACTGGCCGAGGGTGCGGGCGACAGCGGCCGGACGCCGTTCCAACTGCTCACCGATGCGCTCGCCGGCCTCGCCGCGGTCGGGGCGTTGCCGGCGGAGCGCGTCGAACCGGCGGCGATCCAGTGCTGGTCGAGCGTGCACGGCTTCGCCTCGCTGGCCACCCAGGGCCCACTGCGGGGAGCGCCGCGTGAGGTTCGCGACGCGATGGCTCGACGACTCGTCCGCGACGTGGTGGACGGCGTCCTCGCCGTGGGCAGTCGAAGAGAAGGCGACGAAACCAGCTAATTTAGGTTAGGCAAACCTAACCTAAGGAAGCGCAATGGCTGAGACCGCGACGCTGGGCAAGGGCGTCCAAGGAGTCATCATGCGGGCCTTCCGGTCCCGCGACTACACGATCACGGTGACCGGCGCCCGCGACATCGGTCCGTACTATCGCCGGCTGTCGTTCGCCGCCCCCGAGCTGTTGGCCGCCCACCCGCCCTACCCGAGCATGTGGATCCGACTGTGGTGCCCCGGACCCGATCGGCTCTATCAACGAGCTTTCACCCTGGTCGACCCGGACGCCGCAGCCGGCACCTTCGACATCGACTTCGCGATGCACTCCACCGGCTACGCCATGGACCTGGCCCGCACCGCGCAGCCCGGCGACGTCGTCCAGGTGTCGGTGCTGACCCGCGACGACTACGTCCGGCCCGATCCGATGCCGCCCGGCTTCGTCATGGTGGCCGACCCGGCCTCGCTGCCCGCGGTGAACAGCATTCTGCCCACACTGCCCGACGATCTGCAGATCCAACTCTGGCTAGGGCGGCAGCATCCTGCCGACGACGAGTTGCCGCTGGCTTCCCACCCCGGCCTGCGGGCGACATGGGTGCCGCACGAGGAACTCACCAGGCGGCTCAGCACCGAACTTGCCGGCGTGCACGGCTGGTTCGGCTGGGTCTGCGTGGACACCGCCCAGACCCGGGCGATCAAGGAAATGCTGCGGACGGCCACTGGTGCCGGCAAGCGGGAGGGCCACGCGATGGGCTACTGGACCGTGGGCCGCACCACCGGCTAAGGAAGCGCTGATCCTTGGTCGACCACCGTTGGTCGAGCTTGTCGAGACTCGCGGACTCAACCACCGTTGGTCGAGCTTGTCGAGACCACAGGCAGGCATGGTCTTTCGACAAGCTCAGGTTTCGACGAGCTCAACCAGCGGTGGGGCGCCCACCTCGTCTTAGTGGCAGACTCTGCGCGTGGTCGAATTCGACTTCTCCGGAACAGTGATCGAGTGGCGTGGGCCGGCGCCCTACTACTTCATCGCGCTACCGGACTGGGTGGCCGAGCAGATCGGCGTGGTCGCGCGGGCGGTCAGCTACGGCTGGGGTGTGATCCCGGTCGAGGCGACGATCGGGCGAACCACCTGGACCACCTCATTGTTTCCCCGTGACGGCGGGTACCTGCTGCCGGTCAAGGCGGCCGTCCGTGACGCCGAGAAGGTTGCGGTCGACCACGTTGCCGAGGTGACCCTGCGGATCCGCGGGATGTGAGCTGAGCGGCTCAGAGTTCCTTGCGGACGATCACCCGAGGCCGGCCGTTCACCTTGTAGCCGGTATCGCCGATGACCGCGAAACCGGCCTCGGTGAACCATGTGAGTAGCCCCGCGGACGCCTGGGTGCGGTCGATCTTCGCCCCGTCCGCGTCGATCGGGTAGCCGATGACGGCTGCTGCGTCGCGCGAAGCGGCGTAGTCGACGGCGCCGGTCAGCAGTGCCCGGGCGACGCCACGGCGTCCGTGACCGGCGCGGACGCGAAAGCAGGTCAATGCCCACGGATCGTCCTCATCGCGGGGAAAGTGCTTGTCGCCCAGACCGTTCAGTTCGCTGCGCGGCGCGATCGCGGCCCAGCCGACCACCTCGTCGCCGTCGTAGGCGAGGACGCCCGGCGCCCGCCCGCGGCGTCCGCACAGCTCGCGGAGTGCCTCGCCCCGGTGCGGTTGGCGCAGCGCGTCGTTCTCCGCCGGCGGCAGCCGGTAGCTGAGGCACCAGCAGCCCTGAGCGCCGGGCCGCTTCGGGGCCAGGATCGTTGCCGCGTCGTCGAACCGGGCGGCGGTCGCCGGGTGGATCTGCACGGTCATGCGGTCAACCTACGCTTCGTGCCGAGATCCCGGGGTCGGGACACCACTAGCCTCGGAGGGTGGACTCGGAGGTGATCGCGGCGGCCATCGACGAAGCGCGGCGCCGGGAGGCGATCTCCGATCGAGATCTCGGTGCGGAGGTGGCTCACTATGGGTCCGTCCTGGCGAAGGTGTGCGATGTCTGGGCGCTGACGCCGACCGAGTGGTTCGGCGGTGGGGTCAATCCGCCGCCGCTGGCGGTGATCGCCCCTGACGGGGCGCCGGCGGTACTGAAGATTCAGCTGCCCGGCGTCCAGGATGTCGCCGCGGCTGTACTACTCGCCGCAGGCGGGGACGGCTACGTGCGGGTACTCGACTGGGACGCCTCCCGCGGGGCGCTGCTCACCGAGCGGCTGGGCGGAACGCTCTGGGGCGTCCGGTCAGACCTGGTCGGGCAGGTGCGCACGATCGTGCCGCTGCTGCGTCAGGCATGGGCGGTGCCGGTGGCGATCGGGCGTGCGTTCGAGTCCAAGGCGAGCGGGCTGCGCGGCATCCTCGCCGACCTCGGCGGACGCTATGGCGAGGCGGCGCCCACCGCCCTGGAATTGGCCGTCGGCTACGCCGAACAGTTGGCGGCCGACGAACGTGCCGAGGTCGTTTGTCATGGTGATCCGCACGCCGGCAACGTGCTGCGGCGCGGCGACGGCTGGGCGCTGATCGACCCGGACGGCTTCGTCGGCGAGCGCGCCTACGACCTGGGCGTGGTGCTGCGCGACGCCTGCCTGGAGTTCGCCGACGCAGAGACCGGCCGTGCGGGCGCCGGCGTCGCGTTGCTGCGGGACGGCTGCCAGTTGCTGGCCGAGTTGGGTGGCGCCGCTCCTGAGCGGGTCTGGCGCTGGGGCTTCGTCGAACGGGTCACCACTGGGCTCTATCTGCACTGGTTCGGCTACCCCGACGAGGGCGACCGGTTCCTGACCACCGCGGAGACAATCGCTCGCGCCGAGGCCTGAACCGCCGGACGCCGTCGTGGCACTCCCGCGGCGATGCGTCGACTCGCCAGAGGCTTGCTCCTCCCGTGGGGTTCGTCATCCCGGGCTCGACCCGGGATCTCACGTTCGGGCCTCGCCGGGCCCGTCGGAGATCCCGGCGTCCGCCGGGATGACAACGGATGGAGCAGGAAGGTGACCGGCGTCCCGCGGAGATCCCGGCGTCCGCCGGGGTGACGAACCCAGCGAGGCGGACTGAACTCGTGCCGGAACTCCATGTCGCATTCTTGCTAGGTCTTGTCGGTGGCGGCGACCATGATGGAGCCATGATTCCGAGTCGTGAGGTGTGCTTGCGGGCCGTCGCCAGCCGTGACGCCCGCTTCGACGGCGAGTTCTTCACCGCCGTCGCCACCACCGGCATCTACTGCCGGCCGAGCTGCCCGGCGCTCACCCCGCGTCCGGAGAACACCGCCTTCTATCCGACCGCGGCGGCCGCTCAGGACGCTGGCTTCCGGGCCTGCCGCCGCTGCCGCCCCGACACCGTGCCCGGCTCGGCGGCGTGGGACGTCCGGGCCGACAC
>NZ_JASGEN010000037.1:0-19967 GCF_047606365.1 Micropruina sp.
GCGAACATGTCCTGCTGGGCAGCACCCTGGTCGGCGGGGTGCTGCTCGGACCGGGCCACATCCGCACCGGGACGGCGACCCGGCAGACCTGGATCGGCGAGGTGGACGGGCCTGGCACACCGCGGACCCACACCATCGCCACGCTGCTGAACAATGCCGGGCTGCCCACCTCTGTCAGTGACGACATGGCGTCCACTCGCTGGGAGAAGCTGCTGATCAACGTGGCCACCGGCGCGATCGCGGCCCTCACCGGGCTGACCTACGGCCAACTCAGTGGGCAGCCGTTGCTGCTTGCCACCGCTTCGGACGCCGTCGCCGAAGCGATGGCGGTGGCTGCCGCGGCCGGCGTCCGACTGTCGACGACCGATCTGGATCAGGTCTGGGGGCAGGCCACCGCGGGGCTGCCGGCGAGCTTCAAGACCTCGATGCTGCAGAGCCTGGAGAGCGGACGGCCCACCGAGATCGACGTGATCAACGGCGCCGTGGTGCGGATCGGTAAGCGGTACGGGGTGCCCACACCGGTGAACAACACCCTGGTCGCCCTGGTCAAAGGCCTGGAACGAGCCAACTCCGACAAGCGAAGGGAGACCGTGGCATGACCGCTGCCACCGCCTATCTGGAACACACAGCGATCACGGTGCGCGACATCGGCTGGCACATTCGGTTCTTCGCCGAGGTCTTCGGCATGGGCTGCCGCGAGGTGGACGGCGACCCGGCAGCACCACGCCAGTACTGGACGGTCGGCGGCATCCAGCTCATCCACGACCCCGACCACAACGCACCCGAGGGACGGCTGGCCCACCTCGGCCTGATGTGCGAAAACCTGGACGCCGCACTCGCTGCGGCGCACCGGTTCAACGTGATCGAACTACCCAAGGGACGCAACTGGCTGCAACTCCCCGACGGGCTGCGACTGGAACTGATGCAGGCCGCGCCTGCAGCGTCCGTGGCCCAGGCGCTGGCCATCGACCCGCGAGCGGAGGCCTGACCATGACGATCGTCGAGCGCTATTGGGACGATGCCCGCGAGGGTGACGAGTGTCGCAGCCCGACCTACACGGTGACCAGGGAACGCATCCTGGCCTATGCCGACCTGACCGGCGACCACACCCCGGTGCACGTCGACGAGGAATACGCGGCGGCCAGCCACTTCGGCGGCATCGTCGCCCACGGACTGTTCGGGCTGGCCCTCGCCGACGGCCTGAAAACCCAGTCCGACTATCGGTTTCTGCCCGGCATGTCGCTGGGCTGGACGTGGGACTTCCGGCTGCCGATCCGGGTGGACGACGTGCTGCACGTGGTCTTTCGGGTGGGCAGCATGCGGGCCAGCCGGAGCCGTCCGGACTGGGGCATCGTGGTGTTGCCGACCGAGCTGATCAACCAGCGCGGCGAGGTGGTGCAGCGCGGCGAGCACCGGTTGATGGTGCCGCGCCGTCCAGGCTCGGGAGCGAACTGATGCAGGGCCGCCCGCTCGACGGAATTCGGGTCGTCGACTACAGCCACTTCCTGGCCGGCCCCTACGTCGGACGTTGCCTGGCCGCGCTCGGCGCCGACGTGATCAAGGTGGAACGGCCCGGCACCGGCGACGCCGGACGGCAGCACGCCACGGTGCTCGACGAGCGGCAGAGCGGCTACTTCCTGCAGCTCAACATGGGCAAACGCGGCCTCAGCGTAAACGTGAAGGACCCTCGCGGCCGCGACCTGATGCACAGACTGTGCGACTCCGCCGACGTCTTCGTCGAGAACTACCGGCCGGGCGCGCTCGACCGCGCCGGCCTCGGCTATGCCGACCTGTCGGCCCGCAATCCGGGCCTGGTCTACTGCTCGATCTCGGCCTACGGCCACACCGGCCCGGACGCCCATCGCCCCGGCTTCGGACTGATCGCCGAAGCCAAGAGCGGCATCATGGCGATGGTCGGGACGCCCGGCGAACCACCCCCGCTGCTGCGGATCTCGCTCGGCGACATGTACACCGGCAGCCACGCGGTGGCCGCGATCACCGCCGCGCTGCTCGGCCGGGTGCGCAGCGGACGCGGTCAACACATCGACCTGGCGCTGTACGACACCCTGTTCTCGATGCACGAGTACGCGGTGCAGAACTGGACGATCGGCGGCGTGCTGCCCGAGCAGACCGGCCACGACATGCCGGCCTCCACCCTGTACGGCGTCTTCCGGGCCGCCGACGGTGACCTGGTCATCGCCGCCCAGCAAGACGACAGCTGGCGCCGCTTCGCCGACCTGCTGGAAGCCTCCGGCGGACCGGCCGGTTTCGGCACCGACACCCGGTTCCACACCTTGTCAGGCCGCAATGCGCACCGCGAGGAGATCCTCTCCGGGGTGCGCTACTGGGTGGCCGCGCGTGGCGTCGCCGAGGTGCTCGCCCAACTGGACGCCGCCGACGTGCCCTGCGCCAAGGTGCAGCGGATCGACGAGGTGCTGGACGATCCGCAGATCCAGGCCCGCGGCATGGTGATCGAGCAGCAGCATCCCCGCTACGGCACGCTGCGACTGCCGAACCTGCCGTTCCGGTTCTCCGACTGCGACACCACCATCACCGAGGTCGCACCCGACCTGGGCCAGCACAACGCCGAGATCGCCGCCGAGTTGGGCTTCACGCCGTCCGAGATCGAGTCGCTGCAAGCCGACGGCGTCCTCTTCAGCACAGCCGCCGGTTGAGCCTGTGCCCCACCGCCGACTGCGCTCGTCGCCCCCGCCGGTTGAGCTTGTCACCGCCGCTGGTTGAGCTTGTCGAAACCCCCTTCTGCACTGCACCCGGCCCGTCATCCCGGCGGACGCCGGGATCTCCGAACGACACGAGTGCGGCCGAGATCCCGGGTCAAGCCCGGGATGACGGTTGGACGACCGGTCCGTCCGCCCGATAGGGCATCCATGACGGTGGCGTGGACGTTCGGCTGGGTGGCTCTGGTGCTGGCCCTTGGGCTGTTCGGCCGAACTAGCGTCCGGACGCCTCATACCTGTTTGATTTCCGCAACCTTCATCCAGCGAAATGGTGTTGTCACAAGTGTTGTCACAAATGACGAGGTGTTGTCAGTTCTACCGAATCTTGTGGGCCAGGACGCGAGGGCCGAAAACTGTCAGTGACGGCCTTTAGCCTGGTTTTCATGAATCAGTCGATCAGTCTGGCTACGGGATTCATTCCCGCCCCAGCTGGTCGTGAAAAGTGTCAGTGGCGACGCTTAGGGTCAAAGGTATGAGTATCGAGGTAGAGGTCGGGACGGCGGTGGCGGATTTCGCCACCGTGATCACCGGGCTGCTCGATCACCTCGACTACGACACTATTGCCTTGTTGACCGATCGGAAACAGCTGGATCTGGTCGCTGATCTATTGACGGCGCAGTCCCGGCTATCAGGTGTGCTGCACACCGTGCTCGGGCAGGTCGACCGGGCCGAGGCAGCCATGACCGCCCACGGTGTCCCCACGGTCAGCTGGTTGGCGGCAGAGTTGCGGTACACGCGTGGCCAGGCGTCCGCGATGGTGCACCACGCCGCTGATTTGCACCGGTTCATCCAACTCGGAGATGCGTTGCGTGACGGGCGGGCGAACGATCGGCAAGCCCAAGCGGTCACGAAGGTGTTGAAGAAGCTGCCTAGCGATCTGGGTGTCGAAGCTGAGGCGAAGGCACAGGCGACGATGGTCACCCACTGTGACGAGTTCGACAGTTACGAACTGGGCGGTCTGTCACGCTACCTGCTGGATCTGGTGGCCCCCGAGGTGGCCGAGGAAGCGGAAGCGAAACGGCAGGAACGCGAACTACGCGACGCCCAACAAGCCCGGCATCTCAACTTTGCCGACGACGGGCATGGATCCACCACCATCAAAGGCAGCCTGCCGAGCGCGGACGCGGCGCTGATCAAAGCCCAGATCGAAGCACTCGCCCAGCAGATGCACCGCACCGCCCTGGAACTACGCGATCCAGGCGTGCCGCAACCCACCTGGCCGCAACGCCGCGCCGACGCCCTGGTCGAGTTGGCCCGCCGCGTCGCGATCCACCGCGACGCTCCCAAGCACGGTGGCGATCGACCCCACATGACAATCCTGATCAACTACGACGATCTGCTCGGCGACCGCCACGGTGCCGGTCTAGCCGACGGCACCCAGCTGACCGCCGGCCAGCTACGCCAATACGCCTGCGACGCCGGCATCCTGCCCGTGATCCTGGGCGGCCCCTCCGGGGTGCTCGACGTGGGGCGCGCACAACGCCTCGTCACTCCCGATATCCGTCACGCCCTTCATGTCCGTGACCAGGGTTGCGTGTTTCCCGGGTGTGATCGGCCGGCGGCTGACTGCGACGCGCACCACATCACCCCCTGGGCTCAAGGTGGGTCAACCTCACTGTCGAATCTGTGTTTGTTGTGCAAGCATCACCACAATCTGTTGGAACCCGACCGGAAACGAGCTTCCGGGTTGCAATGGGAGATCCGCATCTCAACCGATGGAATGCCCGAGGTGATTCCACCACGATTTGTGGACAAACACCAACGACCACGATGTCATCAACGATTCCGGCCACGGGAGTAGTCGGACGGTTTCGACCACGCGCATAGTCGGAGATATCAATTCCGACCAATGAAGCTGCCGCGGACTCCGTGCGCACCGGGATGGGCCTCGGATGGCAATCGACCTCGTCGGCAGCAGAAAGGAAGAATGTACAACCCCGAGTTGCACAGCACCTTGGTGGTGCGCACTGACGGTAGTTCCATGACGCATACTGCCCGCAGTCACCGATCAGGCGGATTCTCCAACTCGCTGCCTAGTGCCCAATGGCCGCATTATGCACAGCACGCGCCGCACCTGACCGGCGCGCGGAGCCTGTCCCGATGGCGCCAAGAGCGACTCCCCGCCGGCACCAGGGACACCCGCTGATGTCAGGCTCCCGACCCAGAGTTAAGGCGCCCAGAGCGTCCTGGGAGCCGTCACTGGCCTCGTCAAGAACCTGCAGCCGGCCCCATGTCGCGTTCACTCGGCGCAGGGCCCGGGGGTACAGAACCGCCCGCGGGGTGCGCCGCAGCCGGGACACGATCGATCATCGTTTCCCCAGCCAGCACAGACGGCAGACGTGCCCAGACCGGAGCCCCAACAGGCCGACCCAGGGGCCGGGAAGCCGCTCCGAGAGCCACCGGATCCCACCCCGACACCGGACCACACTCAGAACCCTCCACACGGATCAGCACCTTCTTAACTAACCAGATGGTTCACAAATGGCGATTTTGTCTGCATACTGATGCCCACGACATCGCGATTCACACTCGGGAGACGCACTGATGGCATCGACGACGAGCCAACCGAAACCCCTCCGCCCGGAGCAGGAGCAAGAGCTCAACGACCTGCTGGCCAAGGCCCGCGCCGCGCAGAAGATCATCGAGACCTACGACCAGGCGAAGGTCGACCGGCTCTGCCAGGCGATCGCCTGGGCGGTGGCCAACAAGGTGACCTTCACCCGGCTGGTGCACGAGGGCATCGAGGAATCCGGCCTGGGCGACCCGGTCAGCCGGATGGGCAAGCGGATGAAGATCCGCGGCGTGCTGCGCGACGCGCTGCGCCAGCCCAGCGTCGGCATCATCGAGACCGACGAGGCGAAGGGCCTGGTCAAGTACGGCAAGCCGGTCGGCCTGATCGGCTGCATCGTGCCCACCACGAACCCCGATCTGACCCCGGCCGGCAACGCGATCTACGCGATCAAGGCCCGCGACGTGGTGATCTTCTCCCCGCACCCGCGGTCGAAGAAGACCACCTTCGAGACCGTCCGGCTGATGCGCGAGGCGCTGGAGCGTGAGGGCGCCCCCGCCGACATCCTGCAGTGCATCACCCAGCCCAGCGTGGCCATGTCGCAGGCGCTGATGGCGGCGTCCGACCTGGTCATCGCGACCGGCGGCCAGCCGATGGTGCGCGCCGCCTACAGCTCCGGCACCCCCGCCTACGGGGTCGGCGCCGGCAACTCGACGATGATCATCGACGAGACCGCCGACGTCGACATCGCCGCCCGCAACACCCGGATCTCCAAGACCTCCGACTTCGGCTCCGGCTGCTCTGCCGACGGCAACCTGATCATCCACGAGTCGATCTGGGACGACATGATCGCCGCGCTGCAGGCCGAGGGCGGCTACCTCGCCGAAGGCGAGCAGCGCGCAGCGCTGGCCACGGTGATGTGGGACGACGAGGCGCACCGGCTGCCCGACACCGTCGCGATCGCCCCGGCCGAGCTGGCCAGGCACGCCGGCTTCGAGGTCCCCGAGGGCACCACCTTCCTGTTCGTGAAGGGCGACGGCATCGGCGACGAGTTCCCGTTCTCGCGCGAGAAGCTGACCACGCTGCTCACCGTGCACCATTACGAAGGCGAATTCGAGAACGCCCTGGACGCGATGCGCGCCGTCTACGAGGTGGGCGGCAAGGGCCACTCCTGCGGCATCTACTCCCACGACGACGACCACATCCACCGCCTCGGCCTGGCCGCGCCGGTGTCCCGGATCATGGTCCGCCAGCCGCAGTCGAAGGCCAACGCGGGCGCGTTCAACAACGGCATGCCGATGACCTCGTCGATGGGTTGCGGCACCTGGGGCGGCAACGTGACCAGCGAGAACGTGCACCTCAAGCACTACCTGAACACCACCTGGGTGGCCCGTCCGATCCCCGAGGACAAGCCCAGTGACGAGGAGCTGTTCGGCGACTTCTACGACCCGGCCCTCGAGCCCGCGGACGCCTGAGGCCCACCGATGACCCAGTCCCCCGAGGAGTTGGTGGAGGCCGCCCACAATTGGTGGTCGACCGACATCATCGACATCCACCCCGGCCAGATCGGCGTCCGGGGCTACCCGATTGAGCAGTTGATCGGCCGGATCAGCTTCCCGCAGATGATCTGGCTGATGCTGCGCGGTGACCTGCCCAGCGCCGACCAGGCGTCCCTGCTGGAGGCCGCGCTGGTGGCGTCCGTCGATCACGGCCCGCATGCGCCGTCGATCGCGATCAGCCGGATGTCGGTGACCTGCGGGCTGCCGCTGAACGGGGCGATGGCGTCGGCGATCAACGTGCTGGACGACGTGCACGGCGGCGCCGGGCAGCAGTGCATGGAGCTGTACCGCGACATCGACGCTGAGCTCACCGACCAGGGTCACGGCCCGGACGCCCCGCTCGCCGAGGCGGACGCCGTCGCGGCAGCCAGCACCGTCTGGGCGCGCTGGAACGAGCGCGGCATCAAATACGCGCCGGGCTTCGGGCATCGCTTCCATCCGCTCGATCCCCGGGCGCCGCGACTGCTCGGCCTGGTCGACGACCTGGCTGCGAAGGGCGAAGTCAGCGGCCGGTTCGCCACCATCGGACGCGCCGTCGAAGAGGCCATCTCGGCCGGACGCAGCCGCCGGGTGCCGATGAACATCGACGGCGCCACCGCGGTGATCTACTCCGAACTCGGCTTCGCCCCCGAGCTGGGCCGCGGCATCTTCATCCTGTCCCGCTCGGTCGGCATCCTCGCCCACGCCTGGGAGCAGACCAACCAGGGCGGCCGGATCAAGGGCCCGATGACACCGAAGATCCCCTACCGCTACACCGGCGAACCGCGCCGCGACCTGCCCGGGGCCGCGC
Organism: Micropruina sp.; assembly: GCF_047606365.1. Lineage (GTDB taxonomy): Bacteria > Actinomycetota > Actinomycetes > Propionibacteriales > Propionibacteriaceae > Micropruina. The sequence continues at coordinate 7,597 of NZ_JASGEN010000037.1, forward strand.
CGTCCGACCCCGCCGACACCGAATCCGCCTGAGCACCGAACCCAGGAGTCACCGATGACCACCGACCTGATCTCGCACCAGCTCGTCCGCTACCTCGAGTACCGCGACGTGAAGCATGTCTTCGGGTTGTGCGGGCACACAAACATCGCGGTGCTCGCGGCGCTGTCGAAGTCCGACAGCATCGAGTTCGTCAACACCCGGCACGAGCAGCTGGCCGCACATGCCGCCGACGGCTACGCCCGGGCCACCAACCGCGCTTCGGTGGTGCTCTCCCACCTCGGCCCGGGCCTCACCAACGCCGCCACCGGGGTCGCCAACGCCGCCCTCGACTCGGTGCCGATGGTGGTCATCGCCGGTGACATTCCCTCGCACTACTACGGCAAACACCCGCACCAGGAGGTCAACCTGCACGCCGACGGCGCGCAGCACGAGATCTACCGGCCGTTCGTGAAGCGGGCCTGGCGGGTGGAGTCGGCGCACCTGTTCGCCGAGATCATCGACAAGGCGTTCCGGCTCGCCGAGAGCGGACGTCCCGGCCCCGTCCTGGTCAGCGTGCCGATGGACATCTTCTCCGCCGAGGTGGACGTCGCGACGTTCGACAAGGCGATGTCCGGCACCACCGAACTGGCCAAGCCCGGCCTCGACCCGGCGGTCGCCGAGCAGATCGTGACCAACCTGCTGGCCGCCGAGCGTCCGCTGCTGCACGTCGGCGGCGGCATCGTGCTGGCCGACGCCGCCGACGAGCTGGCCGCACTGGTCGATCACCTGCAGATCCCGGTCAGCCACAGCCTGATGGGCAAGGGCGCGGTGGCCGACGACAACCCGTGCGTGCTCGGCATGACCGGCTTCTGGGGCACCGAGTTCGTCAACGCCTCGACCCGCAACGCCGACTGGATCCTGGCCCTGGGCGTCACCTTCGCCGAGGCCGACAGCTCGTCGTGGGAAGAGAAATACACCTTCCGCATCCCCGAGACGAAGTTGATGCAGATCGACATCGACCCCGAGGAGCTGGGCCGCAACTACCCGCTGCAGGTAGCCGCCGTCGCCGACCTGAAGCCGGCCATCGCGGCACTGGTCGAAGCCGCCAAGCGACTCGCCCCGGACGGCGTGCGCCGCCCCGAGCTGCTGGCCGAGATCAAGCGGCAGCGCGACGACTTCCGCTCGCGCAACGCCGACGCGGTGTCCAGCGATGCCTGGCCGATGCGTCCGGAACGGATCCTCGCCGAGGTCCGCGAGGTGCTGCCCGCCGACGCGATCATCACCACCGACGTGGGCTGGAACAAGAACGGGATGGCCCAGCAGATGGACATCCTCACCCCCGGCTCGGTGTTCACCCCCGGCGGCTTCGCCACCATGGGTTTCGGCGCCCCCGCCGCGCTCGGCGCCAAGATCGCCTGCCCCGAGAAGGTGGTGGTCTCGCTGGTCGGCGACGGCGGCTTCGGCGCCAACCCGAGCCTGCTCTACACCGCCCGCGAGAAAGGCATCGCGGCGGTCTGGGTGGTGATGAACAACAACGCGTTCGGCACCATCGCCGGGCTCGAGAAGGCGCACTTCGACACCACCTACGGCACCGTCTTCGAGAACGCGGACGGCCCGGTGACGACCGACTTCGGAGCCATCGCCCGCGCCTACGGCGTCGAGGGTGTCACGCTGACCAGCGCGGATGAGTTCAAGCCGGCCCTGGCCAAGGCCATCGCAGGAAGTGTCCCGGTGGTGATCGACGTGTCGATGATCAACGCGCCGACCCCCACGTCGGGGCACTGGAACATCATGGACATCTACTCCCCCGGCGCCGGCATTCACCACGCGGCCACCTCGTAAGCACCGATCATGACCGCCGCAGCCACCGTCGAACCGCAGGCCCAGCAGTATTCGCTGGGGCACCTGACGATCATCGACACGCCGACGCCCGAACTCGTCCGGATCGCCGCCCGCACCGGTTACGACTTCGTCAGCCCGCGGCTGATCTGCGACGGGCTGCCGGGCATGGACCACTCGCTGGCGCGGAACCCGGCACTGCTGCGGGCCACCAGGGCGGCGCTGGCCGAGACCGGCCTGCCGGTGCACGACATCGAACTTGCCCGGATCGCCGACGATGTCGATCCGGGCAGCTACGAACCTGAACTCGCGGTCGGCGCCGAGATCGGCGCCCGCCATGTGCTGTCGAGCATCTGGAGTTCCGATCGTGGCTACACCGTCGACGCGTTCGGACGGCTCTGCCGACTCGCCGCCCAGTACGGTCTCACGGTGAACCTGGAATGGCTGGCGCTCGGCACCGTCACCACCATGGCGGACGCGGTCGACGTGCTCCGCCAGGTCGACGAGCCGAACGCCCGGCTGATGATCGACCTGCACCACTTCCACCGCTCCCACGAATCGGTGGACGATCTGGCGACCCTGCCAAGGGAGTGGTTCGAGTTCGTCCAGATCTGCGACGCACCGGGCGAGATCCCGGCCGAGCGGGACGAGATGGCCAGGATCATCCGTGCCGGACGCAACTACCTCGGCGAGGGTGGCACCGATCCGGCGGCGGTGCTGCGGGCACTGCCACCGATGGTCTACTCGGTGGAGATCCCCAGTGCTCCCGATGAGGCACGCTTCGGCGCCGAGGGCCATGCCCGGCGCTGCCTGGAGACCTCCCGCGCCTACCTCGCCCGAGCGGGCGTCACCCAACGAGAGGCCACACGATGACCGGAACCGGCTCGATCGGGCCGCGCCTCGACCAGGCGCTGCTGTCCCGCATGCCCGATCCCGAGACCGGCGCCCCCTGGCCCGCGCCGGACGCCGACCGGCGTCCGAACGTCAGCGCGTCCGTCGCGGGCTGGGCGCGCGGGGCCCGTCCGGCCATCCACCGGCTGTTCCTGCTCGGCGAGGGCATCGGCGCCTCCCGGACCCCTGCGCTGCACGAGTACGAGGGCCGCGAGCAGGGCATGTGGCTGTCCTACCGGATCCTGGACAGCCTCGAATGGGGCATCACCGCCGCCGACCTTCCCGCGGTGCTCGACTGGGCCCGGACGTCCGGCTTCTCCGGGTTCAACGTCACCCATCCGTTCAAGCAGGCCATCATTCCCAGCCTGGACGAGCTCTCCGACCGGGCCGGCGCCCTCGGCGCGGTGAACACCGTGGTGTTCCGCGACGGCCGGGCGATCGGCCACAACACCGACTGGTGCGGCTACCAGAAGCCGTTCCACGACGCCCTTCCGGACGCCTGCCGCCGCACCGTCGTCCAGCTGGGCGCCGGCGGGGCAGGGGCGGCGGTCGCCTACGCGACCCTCGATCTCGGCACCCCGCTACTGATCGTCCACGACATCAACACGGCACGCGCGGCCGCGTTGGTGGAGCGGATGCAGGGCATCTTCGGCCCCGAACGGGTGCAGGTCGGCGTCGACCTGGCCCGCTCGGTGGCCGGCGCCGAAGGAGTGGTCAACGCCACCCCGGTCGGCATGGCGACCCACCCGGGTTGCGCGATCGACGGCGACCTGCTGCGGCCCGACCTGTGGGTCTCGGAGATCGTCTACTTCCCCATCCAAACCGAACTTCTGGTCCGGGCCCGCGATGCCGGGTGCCGGACCGTTGATGGCGCCGGAATGGCGGCCGAACAGGCCGTCCGGGCGTTCGAGCTGTTCACGGGAGTCACACCCGACGCCCCGCGAATGCACGCTCGGGTACGGGCAATGGTTGCCTGACCCCACTCTCCGGTGGGGCCGTCCACTACCTCGGACGTTCACCGGCTACGCATCGAAGGTGATGCGTTCACCGGCCCTCGGGCCCCTGAACGAGAGGTTCTCATGTCCACTACAACCCACCACGAGAAACAAACCGGAAAGGCCACAGCCAGCGGCTGGATCGGTAGTGCCCTGGAGTACTACGACTTCTTCATCTACGCCCAGGCCGCCGCCCTGATCTTCCCGACGATCATGTTCGACAACAAAGACCCGCGGATGGCGATCATCGGCGCGCTCGGCACCTACGTGGTCGGCTACGTCGCCCGTCCGATCGGTGCCTTCGTGCTCGGCGCCTGGGGCGATAAGCACGGCCGCAAGAACGTGCTGGTGCTCTGCATGCTGCTGATGGGCATCTCGACCATGCTGGTCGCGGTGTTGCCCACCTATCAGCAGGTCGGCATCCTGGCGCCCGCCATGCTGATGGCGCTGCGTCTGGTCCAGGGTTTCGCCGTCGCCGGCGAGATCTCGGGCGCCAGCTCGATGATCCTCGAGCACGCCCCGTTCGGACGTCGTGGCTACTTCGGCAGCTTCACCCTGCAGGGCACCCAGTTCGGCCAGATCCTGGCCGCCGCGGTCTTCCTGCCGCTGGCGCACTACCTCTCCGACGAGGCCTTCCACAGCTGGGGCTGGCGGGTTCCGTTCGCGCTCAGCGCGGGCGTCGTGGTCGCCGGCTACCTGATCCGCCGCAAGGTGGACGAGACGCCGGCCTTCCAGGAGGAACAGGAAGAGGGCAAGGTCGCCGAGTCCCCGATCCGGCAGGCCTTCCGGGAGAACCCGGGCGCCATCGGCCGGGTGTTCTGCATGGCGCTGACCAACATCATCGCGGTGACCACCTCGATCTTCGGTGCCACCTACGCCACCAACAAGGACTACGGCATCGGCTTCCACGCCGACGTCTACCTGTGGATCCCGCTGCTCGGCAACGTGGTGGCCTGTGTGGTGATTCCGCTGGTCGGCAACCTGTCCGACAAGATCGGACGGCGTCCGCTGATGATCTGGGCACCGGTGCTGTGCGGCCTGATGTCGTACGGCTACCTGTGGTCGATCAGCCAGGCGAACGTGACGCTGGCGATCGTGTTCTCGCTGGTCATGTGGGGTGCGGTGTACCAGGGCTACAACGCCGTGTTCCCGGCCTTCTACCCCGAGCTGTTCCCGACCAAGACCCGGGTCAGCTCGATGGCGATCGCCCAGAACCTGGGCACCGTCGCCTCCTCGGCCATGGTGCTGGTGTTCCCGATCGTGGCACCGCCCGGCTCGACCAACGTGGTGATGACGGTCGGCACGCTGACCCTGGTGCTGTGCGTGATCGCCTCCATCGCGGCCTGGAAGTCGCCGGAGACCTACCGGTTGCACGGTGACGACCTGGGTGTTCCCGGCGCTCAGCCGGTTCCCGAGGCCGAGTACCACCGGCTGCGCAACGCCGCCATCGCCGACGCGAAGGCAGCCAAGGCGGCCAAGGCAGCGGCCTGACCGCCGTCCCTTCCGTAGTCTGGGTGGGCAGCCACGACCGGCTGCCCACCCGGTGAGGAGTTCTACATGAAACCGACCACACGGCCCGGGGTCGGCCTGGCGATGGCCGTCCTGCTGCTGTTCGCCGGTTGGTACATGGTGACGTCCGGGGTCGGCTCCGCCCAGCTGTTCGGCTGGCTCTTCGTCGGCGTCGGCGCCCTCTCGGGCGTGATCAACCTGTTCCTGGTGCTGCGGCAGCGGCGCTGACCGACCCGCCGCCGGGCCTCGGCACGGCGCTACAGTGACGCCCATGTCGGCCGAGCCAGCGACCCCACCCGGATCCGAACCGGGCAGCACAGGTCCACGCAAGACCCGCAGCGCGAAGCGCTCCAAGGCCGAGCTGCTCGACGTGGCCACCGCCGAGTTCGCCCGGATCGGCTACTTCGGCGCCCGGGTCGACGAGATCGCCGCCAAGAGTTCCACCACCAAGCGGATGATCTACTACTACTTCGGCGACAAGGACGGCCTGTTCACCGCCGTCCTGGAACGCGCCTACGCCGACATCCGGGCAGCTGAGAAGGCACTCGACCTGAGCGGCCTGCCGCCCCGCGAAGCTCTCGCCCGGCTCATCGACCACACCCTGCGCTGGCATGCCGCGCACCCCGAACTGGCCCGGCTGGTCGCCTCCGAGAACGCCCTGGACGCGATGCATCTGCGGCAGTCGCCCCGGCAGGCCGGGACCAACCTGCCGATCCTGCAGACCCTGGCCGACATCCTGGCCCGCGGCCGCGCCGACGGCAGCTTCGTCCGTGACGTCGCGGCGGTCGATCTGCACCTGCAGATGAGCGCGATCGCGCTGTTCCGGGTCACCAACCGGCCCACCATCGAGGCCACCTTCGGCGTCCGGATGGACACCGAGGAATCGCTGAACACCGCGATCGACGACCTGACCGAGATGGTCTGCGCCTGGTTGTCCACGCCGGATCCAACCAAATAGATCGCTGGTCCGTCGAATGTCCTTCTCAGCTCTTCCGGCGCCGCTCGAGATAGTGCGAAACTGCCTGAATGGCGAGTTCTGAGGCACAAACAATTGCCTATCCGGCGCCGTCGGCGCGCCCCTACCGGAAGGAAGGGGAGACGACTTCTCCACATGTCGTCGTGCTTTTCGGCGGCACCGGCGACCTCTCCCGGCGAAAACTGATCCCCGGGCTTGCCCGGCTGGCCAGTTCGCATCTCGCGCCAGAGATGATGGTGGTGGCCTCTTCGCTGGACGAGATGTCCGATGACGACTTCCGAGCGTTCGCCAAGCAGGCGGTCGACGACTTCGGGAAGCATCCGATGCCCGACGACGAATGGCAGGCCTTCGCCTCCACCCTGCATTACGTATCGACATCGGCGGGTCCGAAGGCACTGGCCGCAGCGGTGAAGTCCGCCGAGGAGCAGCTCGGTGAGGGCTGCCGGCGCCTGCACTACCTGAGTGTCCCGCCGGCTGCGGCCCTCAACGTCATCGGCATGCTCGACCGGGCGAAACTGGTCGACCGGGCGCGGGTGATCATGGAGAAACCGTTCGGCACCGACCTGGATTCGGCGGTCGATCTCAACCGGCAGGTGCACGAGGTCTTCGACGAGAACGACGTGTTCCGGATCGATCACTTCCTTGGCAAGGAAGCCGCCCAGAACGTACTCGCGCTGCGTTTCGCGAATGGCCTGTTCGAACCGATCTGGAACCGCAACTTCATCGATCACATCCAGATCGACGTGCCCGAAACACTCGGCCTCGATCAACGCGCCGGCTTCTACGAATCGACCGGGGCGTACAAGGACATGGTGGTCACCCACTTGTTCCAGGTGATGGCCTTCGTGGCCATGGAGCCGCCGACGGCCCTCGATCCGGCGTCCATCAGCGAGGAGAAGAACAAGGTCTTCCGCGCGCTGCTGCCGATCTTGCCCACCGACGTGGTGCGCGGCCAGTTCAGCGGCTACCGCGAGCTCCCCGGGGTGGCCCGAGACTCCGACACCGAGACGTTCATCGCGCTGCGCTGCCACCTCGACAACTGGCGCTGGGCCGGCGTCCCGTTCTATCTGCGGACCGGGAAGCAACTGGCCGAGGGCCAGCGGATCATTTCGATCGCTTTCCAAGAGGCGCCCCGCACCATGTTCCCGCCGAACTCCGGGGTGGGCTCGGCCGGCCCAGACCACCTCACCTTCGATCTCGCGGACGAATCCCGGGTATCGCTGTCCTATTACGGCAAGCGGCCCGGCCCGGGAATGAAGCTGGACAAGCTTTCGATGCAATTCTCGACGCACGATACGGACCGCGCCGACGACGTCCTCGAGGCGTACGAGCGGCTGATCCTGGACGCGATGCGCGGTGACCGCACCCTGTTCACCACCGCTGAGGGCATCGAGAGCCTCTGGGAGCGCTCGATACCGATGCTGGCCGACCCGCCGGCCGTCAAGCCCTATCCACGGGGGAGCTGGGGGCCGAACTCGATCCATCAGCTGATCGCCCCGCATGCCTGGCGGCTGCCGTTCGAACGCTCGTGGCGCACTGTGAAGTAGCTGCCGCCCCGGTGGAATCACCCGCTTCCGACCGGCGCCGGACGGTTCGTCGCGCCGGCGTTGGACTGCCAACCCGATCGGCGTAAAATGGTAGGTCTGGCAAAAACGGCAAGCAGGAGGTTTCTTGACCCAGCCAGTCTCGGCTCTCGACCGCGAACTCGCCATCGAGCAGGCCCACGTCGATCTCGTCTATGCCCAACTCGGGAAGGCCGCCCTCGCCGCACGGCGAACGGCCAACGCCAGTCGGTCGATCTACGCCTCCGACCGGGGCACCTGGATGCGCGAAGAGGACGGCACCGCCATGTTCGAGCGGGACGCCTTCGCCTTCCAGGCCGCGAAACGCCTGGCCGTGCTCGATGCCGAACACGAGGGACTGGTGTTCGGCCGGCTCGACCTAAGCGACAGCGAGATCCGCTACATCGGCCGGATCGGCGTCCGTGACGAAGAGTACGAACCGCTGGTGATCGACTGGCGGGCCCGGGCGGCCGAGCCGTTCTACCGGGCCACCCCGTCCGACCCGATGGACGTCACCCGCCGCCGGGTGCTGCGCTGCCGCAACGACCGGGTGATCGGCATCGAGGACGACCTACTGGACGCCGCCGACGCCGGCGACCTGGTGGTGATCGGCGAGGGTGCCCTGATGGCATCGCTGCAGCGGGCCCGCGGCACGCACATGCGCGACATCGTCGCCACCATCCAGGCCGAGCAGGACGAGGCGATCCGCGCCGATGCCCGCGGGGTGACGGTGATCTCGGGTGGTCCCGGCACCGGCAAGACGGTGGTGGCGCTGCACCGCGCCGCCTACCTGCTGTACTCCAACCGGCGCCGCTTCGAACGCGGCGGCATTCTGGTGGTCGGCCCGTCGGCGCTGTTCATGAGCTACATCGAGCGGGTGCTGCCCTCGCTCGGCGAGGATTCGGTGACCCTGCGCTCGATCGGCGCGGTCGCGTCGGATGTGCTCGGCTTCTCCGCCGACCGCAACGACGCCGCCGCCGCGGCCGGCATCAAGGGCTCGCTGCGAATGGCGCCGCTGCTGAAGCGGCTGGTCGACCTACCGCTGGTCGATCCCGGTCCACAGGGTGCCCGGCTGCTGCTCACCGTGAAGGGTGAGCCGGTCGGCCTGGACGCCGCCGCACTCGACCGGCTGCGCCGCGAGGTGCTGTCGCGGCACAAGGTGAACCGGGCCCGCGAGGCGGCCGAGAAGGCGCTGCTCTCCCAGCTCGCCGACCAGGTGCCCGAGGAACTGGAGCTCGACCGCGAGACCATCGACGACCTGATCACCTCCAGCGCGCAGTGGCGGATGTTCATCAACGCCTGGTGGCCCACCCTCAGCCCCACCGAGGTGCTGCGCCGGCTGGATGACCCGGCGGTCACCCGACGGGTGTCGGTCGGCCTGCTGGACGCCGACGAGCAACGCATCCTCACCGAGTCGTTCCACCACGAGGCCTGGTCGGTGGCCGACATCGCGCTGCTCGATGAGCTGGCCGCCCTGCTCGGCCCGGTGCCGGCCGAGCCGGACGCCGAAGACCCGGTGTTCATCGAGGGTGCCGAGGCGGCCGAACTGGTCACCGTCGCCGACCGGCTGTCCCGGCAGGTCGTCGACGACCCCGACGACGAAGCGCACACCGAGTACGCGCATCTACTGGTCGACGAGGCGCAGGACATCACCCCGATGCAATGGCGGATGCTGCGCCGCCGCGGCGCGCACGCGTCCTGGACGATCGTCGGCGACCCGGCTCAGAGCAGCTGGCCCGACCCGGCCGAGACCGACCAGGTGATCGCCGAACTGATCGGCCACGCACCGCACCGGTCGTTCCGGCTGAGCGTCAACTACCGCTCGCCGGCCGAGGTGTTCGCGCTGGCCGCGGACGTGGTCCGGCGCGGCTTCCCGAGTGCCGACCTGCCGGAGGCCGTCCGGCACACCGGTGTCGAGCCGGAACTGCTGGCCACCAGCGCCGACGGGCTGACCGGCCTGGTCGCCGACCGCGCCGCCGCTCTGCTGGCGGAGCTGCCGGGCACCGTCGGGGTGATCGCTCCCCCGTCCCGGCTGGACGCCGTCCGCGCCGTGCTGGCGCCGCTCGCCGAGCCGCGGCTGGTGGTGGTGACGCCGCTGCAGGCCAAGGGCCTGGAGTACGACGGGGTGATCGTGGTCGCGCCGGACGACATCGTCGCCGAGTCGCCGGGCGGCGTCCGGGTGCTCTACGTGGCGCTCACCCGTCCGACACAGCGGCTGGTGTGCGTCGATCCAGACCCAGCCGGCGGAGATTGGCGAGAATCGCTGAGGTAGCCCGCGACCGGTTCAGGGTGAAGAACTGCAGACCGGGCGCGCCGCCGCGCAGCAGGTCGGCGCTCAGTTCGGTGGCGATCTCCACGCCCACGGCTCGCACCGCCGCCGGGTCGTCACCGACCGCATGCAGCCGGCTGGTCACCCGTTCCGGCAGCTCCGCGCCGGACAGTGCCGCGAACCGGTTGATCTGGGCCAGGTTGGTGACCGGCTGAATGCCGGCCACGATCGGCAGCGTGCAGCCGATCGCCCGCACCCGGTCGACCAGCCGGAAGTAGGCGTCGGCGTCGAAGAACAGCTGGGTGACCGCGAAGCCGGCCCCTGCCTCCTGCTTGGCGAGCAGCAGCCGGGCGTCGAGATCGGCGTCCCGGTTCTCGGGGTGCAGGTCGGGGAAGGCGGCCACCCCGATGCCGAAGTCGAAGTTGTCGGCGATCAGCCGCACCAGCTCGGTGGCGTTGGCCAGGCCCTGCGGGTGCCGCACCCAGGGCACCGTCGGCCCGCCCGGCATGTCACCGCGGATCGCCAGGATGTACTTGACGTCGACCGCCCGGTACGAGCTCAGGGTCTCCAGCAGCTGATCCACGGACTGGCTGGCACAGGTCAGGTGCCCGACGGTCTGCGCCTGGGTCTGGGTCTTGATGAACTCCGTCGCCGAGATCGTCCGGTCCCGGGTCGCACCGGAGGCGCCGTAGGTCACCGACAGCCAGTCGGGCCCGACATGATCGAGGTCCACGATCGTCTGCCGCAGCACGTCCATCCCGGCCTCGTCCGCGGGCGGGAAGAACTCGAAGCTGAACGTGGGGCGCTCGGGGTCGGCAAGCAGCTCGGTGATGCTGCGTTGCCCGGCGGCGGCAGGGTTGGGGGACACGAGCGACAACCCTACCGATCCGATTCCGGACCCGGCCCGGGGTCCATGCCGGGCGGCGGCCGTCTGCGACCTCCCGGACAGGCGCCGGACGGCCCGTCCGGTTAGGCTCGGGGCATGGCCCTCTTCGCTGCGGAAGACCCGATCGGCACACCCTTCCGAGGAGCCGTCGGCGACGCCCTGCGAAGCTTCATCGCCGGCCAGTCCGAGCGGCTGGCCGGCATCGGCGAGCGAGCCGGGCTGCTCAGCGAGCTGGCGCTCGCCTTCACCGCCGGCGGCAAGCGGCTGCGGCCCGCGTTCTGCTGGTGGGGCTACCAGGCGGTCGAGGAAACCACCGATCCGGACGCCCTGCTGCGGGCAGCGGCCAGCCTCGACCTGCTGCACGTCTCGGCGCTGATGCACGACGACGTGATGGACGCCTCCGACGTCCGTCGCGGGCTGCCGGCGGCACACCGCCAGTTCGAGACCTGGCACGCCGAGCACGGCCTGACCGGCTCGGCCGAGGCGTTCGGACGGGCCGGCGCGATCCTGCTCGGCGACCTGCTGCTGGTCTGGTCGATGGAGCTGTTCACCGCGTCCGGGCTGTCGGGTGAGGCGCTGCGCCGCGGCCTGCCGCTGCTGGACGCCGTCCGCACCGAAGTGACCTGCGGCCAGTTCCTCGATGTAGTTGCCCAGGCCGAGCCGATCGGCAGCATCGACCTGATGGACGTGGTGCCGAGGGTGGTCGAGTTCAAGACCTCCCGGTATACGGTGATCCGGCCGCTGCAGATCGGCGCCGCGCTGGCCGGCGGGTCGGCCGCGGCACTGGACGCGCTGGAGGCCTACGGCTCGCCGCTGGGCCGCGCCTTCCAGTTCCGCGACGACGTGTTGGGTGTCTTCGGCGAACCGGACGTCACCGGCAAGCCGGCCGGTGACGACCTGCGCGAGGGCAAACGGACGGTGCTGGTCGCGCACGCGCTGCAGCTGGCGTCCGAGACGGCGAAGGAGCGGCTCACCGGACTGCTGGGCAGCCCCGAACTGGACGCCGCCGACATCGCCACCGCCCAAGAGATCATCGTCACCTCCGGCGCGCTGGCGGCCACCGAGCAACGGATCGCCGACGACCTCGACCGTGCCCTGGCCGCCCTGGACGACGCCCCGCTGCGCACCGAGGCGGTCACCGCGTTGCACCGGCTCGCCGAGCTGTCGACCAGCCGGACGGCGTAATCGTCATCCCGGCGTAGCCGTCATCCCGGCGGACGCCGGGATCTCTCCGCAGTCCTCGTTCCGGGTCTCGACAAGCTCGACCAGCGAGTTGGCTAACGCAGGGCGTCCAGCGTGAACGCCTCGAACTCGTCACCCCAGGCGGCGCGGAGCCGGTCACCGAACGTTCGCGCGGCCGCGGCGGGATCGGCCGCGGCGGTGATCGCGCGGCCGACGGCCACTCGGCGGGCGCCGGCCTCCAACACCTGATCCAGGTTGTCGGCGGTGATGCCACCGATCGCGA
>NZ_JASGEN010000038.1:0-13278 GCF_047606365.1 Micropruina sp.
CATCGGCTCGCGCGTCGGCTGGGAATCCCGCTCCGGAAGGCGTTCACTGGTCCGGTGACCCGCTCCCGATTCCTGTCCGTCGTCTGCGTACTGACCGTGCTGCTGGCCGGCTGCGCGGCTCCGTCCACGGGTAGCTCCGCCGGACCCAGCCCGGACGGCACCGCACCCTCGGTGGCGCCGAGCACGCCGGCCAGCACCGGTAGCCCCTCACCCAGTACTCCGGCCGAGACACCCGCCGCCATCGACTGCCGCAAGGCGAAATGCGTCGCCCTCACCTTCGACGACGGGCCCGGCCCGCAGACTCCGGAGCTGCTCGACACCCTGGTCAAAGAGAAGGTGCCGGCCACCTTCTTCCTGGTCGGCACGATGATCCGGCAACACCCGGAGGTGGCCAAGCGGATCGCCACCACGCCCGGCATGACGGTGGCCAACCACACCATCAGCCACCCGATGCTGACCCGCATCGCAGCCACCAAGGCGCGCCAGGAGATCGTCGACAACACCAAGCTGATCACCAAGGTGACCGGCGTGAAGCCGCACTACCTGCGCCCGCCGTATGGCCTGCACAACGCCGCCGTGGACGCCGTCGCCGGCAAGCAGGGCCAGGCGGTCGTGCTGTGGAGCGCCGGTGCCCTGGACTGGCAGTACAACAAGCCGGCCAAGATCGTCGAGGTCACCCTGCCCCAGATCGCGCCCGGCGCGATCGTGCTGGCCCACGACATCCACCCGTGGACGATCAAGGCCGTCCCCACCCTGATCGCCAAGTTGCGCGCCAAGGGCTACACCCTGGTCAGCCTGGACGACATCCTCGGCCCCACCAAGCCCGGCAAGACCTACGTCCGCGGCCGCCACTGACCCCGGGGACGGTTCTCCCGGTCACTGGGGACGGTTCCCTTGGTCACCGGGGACGGTTCCTTTGGTCACCACACCGCTGTCGGCCCGAGTCACGAGACCTTTCGTCTCATCCGCGACGACATTGGCCGTCCGTTCAACATGGCCGTCGCAAGGGGAATATGGTGACTCTCGTGGCGACGACGACTCTTTCCCCACGCGCTCGGGCCGTCCGTTCATCCGTGGCCATGAAGGCGCTGATGGCGGTAACCGGCCTGATCATGATCGGGTTCCTGCTGATGCACATGTACGGCAACTTGAAGGTGTTCTTCGGTGCCGAATCCTTCGATCACTACGCCGAGTGGCTCAAGGGGGACATCCTCTACCCGCTGGTGCCGAAGGGTTGGTTCATCTGGATCTTCCGCACCTTCCTGCTGGCGGCGATCGTGCTGCACGTCTGGTCGGCGGCGACGCTCACCCTGCGGGCGCGGCGAGCGCGCGGCACCAAGTACGTGAACTCCAAGCCGATCCAGCAGACCTACTCGGCGCGCACCATGCGCTGGGGCGGCGTCATCCTGGCCGGCTTCCTGGTGTTCCACATCCTCCAGTTCACCTCGCGCACGATCAGGACCGGCTTCGCCGCGGACGCCGGGGCGTACGACATGTTCGTGGCCTCGTTCCAGCAGTGGTGGCTGGTGCTCGCCTACGCGCTGTGGATGGTGACGGTGTGCATGCACATCCGGCACGGCTTCTGGAGCGCGTTCGCGACGCTGGGTGCGAACACCTCGGCGACCAGCCGCAAGTGGTGGAACATCATCGCCTACGCGGTGGCGATCCTGTTGTATGTCGGATTCATGATCGCGCCGCTCGCGGTGCTGTTCGGGGCGGTGAAGTGATGGCAACCCAGACCATTGAGCGTGAGGCGGCAACCACCCAGGGTGCGTACTGGCGCGAGGGCGCCGAGGTGCACGACACCAAGGCCCCGCCCGGGCCGATCGAGGGCAAGTGGGCCAAGCGGCAGTTCGAGGCGAAGCTGGTCAACCCGGCCAACCGGCGCAAGCTGACGGTGATCATCGTCGGCACCGGCCTGGCCGGTGGTGCCGCCGCGGCGTCCCTGGGTGAGGCCGGCTACAACGTGCTGAACTTCTGCTACCAGGACAGCCCCCGGCGCGCCCACTCCATCGCCGCCCAGGGTGGCATCAACGCCGCGAAGAACTACCGCAACGACAACGACTCGGTGTACCGGTTGTTCTACGACACGGTGAAGGGCGGCGACTACCGCTCCCGGGAGACCAACGTCTACCGGCTGGCCGAGGTCAGCGCCCGGATCATCGACCAGTGCGTCGCTCAGGGCGTCCCGTTCGCCCGCGAGTACGGCGGCCTGCTCGACAACCGCTCCTTCGGCGGCGTCCAGGTGCAGCGCACCTTCTACGCCCGCGGCCAGACCGGGCAGCAGCTGCTGATCGGTGCCTACCAGGCGCTCGAACGGCAGGTCGCGTCCGGCACGGTGCAGATGTTCACCCGGCACGAGATGCTCGAGTTGATCCTGGTCGAGGGACGCGCCCGCGGCATCGTCGCCCGCGACATGGTGACCGGTGAGATCGAAACCCATCTCGCGGACGCCGTGGTGCTGGCCACCGGCGGCTACGGCAACGTGTTCTTCCTGTCCACCAACGCGATGGGCTGCAACGTCACGGCCGGCTGGCGGGCCCACCGCAAGGGCGCCTACTTCGCCAACCCCTGCTACACCCAGATCCATCCGACCTGCATCCCGGTGCATGGCGAGACCCAGTCGAAGCTCACCCTGATGAGCGAATCGCTGCGCAACGACGGACGCATCTGGGTGCCGAAGCGCGCCGAGGACTGCGACAAGGATCCGCGGCAGATCCCCGAAGAGGACCGCGACTACTACCTGGAGCGGATCTACCCGGCCTTCGGCAACCTGGTGCCCCGTGACATCGCGTCCCGGCAGGCCAAGAACATGTGCGACGAGGGACGCGGTGTCGGTCCGGCCGTCGCCGAGAAGCAGCAGGACGGCTCGACGAAGATGGTGCGCCGCGGCGTCTACCTCGACTTCGCCGAGGTGATCAAGCGGATCGGCAAGGACGGCGTTGCCGCCAAGTACGGCAACCTGTTCGACATGTACGCCCAGATCACTGCCGAGGACCCCTACGAGACCCCGATGCGGATCTACCCGGCGGTGCACTACACGATGGGCGGCGTCTGGGTCGACTACGACCTGATGACCTCGATCACCGGCCTGTACGCGACCGGAGAGTGCAACTTCTCCGACCACGGCGCGAACCGGCTCGGCGCGTCCGCGTTGATGCAGGGCCTGGCCGACGGCTACTTCGTGCTGCCCAACACCATCAACGACTATCTGGCCGCCGCGCCGTTCCCGAAGATCACAGCGGACCACCCGGACGTGGTCGCCGCGGTGCGCAGCGTCCAGGAGCGGATCGACACCTTGTTGTCGATCCAGGGCAGCCGCACGGTCGACTCCTTCCACAAGGAGCTCGGCCAGATCATGTGGGAATACTGCGGCATGGAGCGCACCGACGAGGGCCTGAAGAAGGCCATCGGCCTGATCCGCGAGTTGCGCGAAGAGTTCTGGCGCGACGTCAAGGTGACCGGTCAGAACGAGGAGTTCAACCAGACCCTGGAGCGGGCCGGACGGGTCGCCGACTTCCTCGAACTCGGCGAGCTGATGTGTGTCGACGCGCTGCATCGGCGGGAATCCTGCGGCGGGCACTTCCGGGCCGAATCGCAGACCCCGGACGGCGAGGCGCTGCGGCACGACGACCAGTTCCTCTACGTGGGGGCCTGGGAGTACACCGGCGATGTGCCCGTGCTGCACAAGGAGCCCTTGGAATACGAGTTCATCGAGCTGAAGCAACGGAGTTACAAGTGAACATCACCTTGCGGGTCTGGCGGCAGGCGAACGCCGAGGCCAAGGGCGCCATGCAGACCTATCAACTGGCCGACGTCAGCCCCGACATGTCGTTCCTGGAGATGCTCGATCTGCTCAACGAACAGTTGACCGTCGAAGGCGTCGAACCGGTGGCCTTCGACCACGACTGTCGTGAGGGCATCTGCGGCATGTGCGGTGTGGTGATCAACGGTTCGGCGCACGGACGCGGCTCGTCCCCGGTGCCGACCACCACCTGCCAGCTGCACATGCGCTCGTTCGCCGACGGCGCGGTGATCGACGTCGAACCGTGGCGGGCCGGCGGCTTCCCGGTGATCAAGGACCTGGTGGTCGACCGCAGCGCCTTCGACCGGATCATCCAGGCCGGCGGCTACATCTCGGTGAACACCGGCGCCGCCCAGGACGCCAACAACACCCCGGTGCCCAAGGCCGACGCCGACCGCGCCTTCGACGCCGCCACCTGCATCGGCTGCGGCGCCTGCGTGGCGGCCTGCCCGAACGGGTCGGCGATGCTGTTCACCTCGGCCAAGATCACCCATCTGGCGATGCTGCCGCAGGGCCAGCCGGAACGCTGGTCGCGGGTCAAGGGCATGGTGGCCCAGCACGACATCGAGGGCTTCGGCAACTGCACCAACATCGGCGAATGCGCCGCGGTGTGCCCCAAGGAGATCCCGCTGGACACCATCAGCCAGCTGAACCGCGACCTGATGCACTCGCTGTTCAAGAAGGACAAGTAGGTCCCTCGCCAGCGCTCGTCCCAGTCGCCGTCGGTCGAGCTCGTCGAGACCCTGCAGAGGTCCGGCAAGCTCGATTTCGGCCCGGGGAGGGGTTATGGCAAACTTGATCCTCGGTGCCGAACGCCCCTGCCACAGGGGGAAGGCGTCCGCACTCACGTTCTGACCAACCACGAGGTGTCCTGTGGCACCGGCGAGGAAAATTCACATGAACAAGATCGTTGCCGAGGTCACCGAGGCCTCCCTGCGTTCGGACATCCCGCAGTTCCGTCCCGGCGACTCCGTGCGGGTGCACGTGAAGGTCGTTGAGGGCAACCGCTCCCGTATCCAGGTGTTCGCCGGCGCGGTCATCTCGCGCACCGGCAGCGGCATCGGCGAGTCGTTCACCGTCCGCAAGGTGAGCTTCGGCACCGGCGTCGAGCGGACGTTCCCGCTGCACTCCCCGATCATCGACAAGATCGAGGTCGAGCGCCACGGCGACGTCCGCCGGGCCAAGCTGTACTACCTGCGTGGTCTGCGTGGCAAGGCGGCCAAGATCAAGGAAAAGCGCGACCGCTGAGCCGTCCGTCGTACTGCGGACGCGACCAGAGGCAGGAGGTCCGCGGTGAGTGAGTCACCCCCCGCCGAGAAGCCCTCGGCCGGCCGGGTGGCTGGCATGTGGGCGAAAGAGATCGCCATCGTGGTGATCGGTGCGCTGGTCGCGTCGACGCTGCTGCGGTTGTTCATCGCCCAGATGTTCGTCATCCCATCCGGATCGATGGAGAACACGCTGCTGATCCGTGACCGGGTCATGGTGCAGAAGGTCGCCGGCTGGTCGCGCGGCGACGTCGTGGTGTTCCGCGACACCCAGGGCTGGCTCGCCGACCCTGAGGAAGAGACCGATCCCGTCCGCAAGGCGCTGATCTTCATCGGCCTGGCGCCCGACGAGAGTTCGAACCACCTGATCAAACGGGTGATCGGGTTGCCCGGCGATCACGTCAAGTGCTGCGATTCGCAGGGCCGGATCACCGTCAACGGCCAACCGCTGGACGAGGGCTCCTACCTGTATTCCGAGGGTGGACAGACGGTCGAGCCGTCGACGATGCCCTTCGACGTGGTGGTTCCCAAGGACCGGATCTGGGTGATGGGCGACCATCGCAACAACTCCCAGGACTCGCGCTGCCATCTCAACGAGGGCAACGGCGGGTCGGGGGCGTTCGTGCCCACGGCCAACGTGGTGGGTTCCGCGGTAGCGATCGTGTTCCCGTTCGACCGCTGGCGAATCCTGTCGCGGCCTGACACCTTCACCCATGTTCCCGAACCGACCGCGCCACCCCCCGACCGCCCGGTGATCACCGGAGCGGTGCCCGTCTGCTGAGGCCACGATGCCGTTCGTGGTGCGTCGCGACGCGGGTCTGTACGGCTATGAGCGGGCACTCCGCCGGGCCGGATTCCCGCTGATCGCCGGTGCCGACGAAGCCGGACGCGGCGCCTGCGCAGGCCCCCTCGTGGCGGCGTCGGTGATCCTGGGCAGTACCCCCGGCGCCCAGGTGACGGGGCTGAAGGATTCCAAGCTGCTCACCCCGGCCCAACGTGAGCGCTGCTACGACGAGATCCTGACCAAGGCGGTGGCCTGGTCGGTGGTGCTGATCGAACCCGGTGAATGTGACCGGCTCGGCATGCATGTGGCCAATATCCAGGCGCTGCGCCGGGCCGTCTGGCGACTGCCCACCGCCCCGCACTTCGTGCTCACCGACGGCTTCGGCGTCGACGGGCTCGGCGCGCCCTCCCTCGC
Organism: Micropruina sp.; assembly: GCF_047606365.1. Classification (GTDB taxonomy): domain Bacteria; phylum Actinomycetota; class Actinomycetes; order Propionibacteriales; family Propionibacteriaceae; genus Micropruina. The sequence continues at coordinate 6,269 of NZ_JASGEN010000038.1, forward strand.
GGTCTGGAAGGGCGACGCGGTCGCCGGTTGTGTCGCGGCGGCGTCCGTGATCGCGAAGGTCACCCGGGACCGGCTGATGACCGCCGCCCACGACCAGTGGCCCGACTACCGTTTCGACATTCACAAGGGCTATTGCACGCCGCTGCACCAGCAGCACCTGGACGCGAACGGGCCCTGCGAGATCCACCGGTGGCGGTTCGAGAACGTCCGCCGGGCGGCTGCGCTGAGGCGTCCCTCGCTGAGTGCGCGGACCATATAGAGTGGGTGCGCTATGAGCGCCGAAGATCTTGAACAGTACGAGAGCGAACTCGAACTCCAGCTGTACCGGGAGTACAAGGACGTGGTCGGGATCTTCACCTACGCGGTGGAGACGGAACGGCGCTTCTACCTCTGCAACGCGGTCGACCTCAAGGTGCGCACCGAGGGCGGCGACGTCTACTACGAGGTGTCCATGGGCGACGCCTGGGTGTGGGATATGTACCGTCCGGCGCGCTTCGTGAAGTCGGCCAAGGTGCTCACCTTCCGCGACGTCTCCATCGAAGAGATCGCGCACAGCGAGCTGAAGGTTCCCGACGACCTCTGAGCCCACCGTCGGTGAGCCTGTCTTCACCGTTGGTCGAGCTTGTCGAGTCCCGTCCTCGTTGGTCGAGCTTGTCGAGGCCCCCTGTCAGCCACTGTTATCCACAGCCCGGCAGCGATTTTGACCACTTTCGGACGCCGGTGCCCACGATGAGGACGTGGAACGACAGGCAGTGTGGCGAGCGGGCGAGGTGGCGGCCGTCCAGCACCTGGTGCGCCGGGGCTGGACGATCATCGAACGCAACTGGCGTTGTTCGCTCGGCGAGGTCGACATCATCGCGCACACCGCCGAACCCGACCCGGTGCTGGTGTTCTGCGAGGTCAAATGCCGTACCGGCACCGGTTTCGGTGACCCGCTCGAGGCCATCACTGCCGAGAAACTCGGCCGGCTCAGGCGACTGGCGCTGACCTGGCTGGGTGAGCAGCAGCACTGGGTTCCGCGCTATCGGCTCGACGCCATCGGCGTGCTGCTGCTTCGTGACGGCCGACCGCGGATCACCCACCTGGAAGGCGTGGGGCAGTGACGCCGGCACGGGCCTTCTCGGTCGCGCTGGTCGGCGTCGAGGGCACCATCGTCGAGGTGGAGGCGGCGATCGGCGGCGGGCTACCCCGCATGGTGATCGTCGGCCTGGCCGACGCAGCTCTCACCGAGGCACGAGAGCGATGCCGGGCCGCCGTCCATGCGCACGGCCTCGGCTGGCCCCCGCAACTGGTCACCGTCAACCTGTCACCGGCGACGCTACCGAAGGCGGGCTCGCACTTCGATCTGGCCATCGTCGCCGCGGTCGAGGCCGCCGACGAGAAGTTCGATCGTGCGGTGCTGGAGCACATGGTGCTCTTCGGCGAACTCGGCCTCGACGGACGGGTCCGCCCGGTGCGTGGTCTGCTGCCGGCCCTGCTCGCCGCCGTCACCGCGGGCTTCAGCACGGCGGTCGTGCCCGCCGCCCAGTTGCGGGAAGCCCAGTTGGTCGAGGGCCTCACGCTGTGGGGAGTCAACGATCTGCCCGATCTGGTGGCGGTGCTGCTGGGCGGCTCGCCGAAGCCGGCGCCCGAACCGGTGATGTCGGTCGGCGATGAGCCGGCGCCGGTCAAAGACCTGAGCGACGTGGCGGGCCAACTGGAGGCGAAGTGGGTGATCGAGGTGGCGGCCGCCGGCAGGCACCATCTGCATCTGCACGGCCCGCCCGGTGTCGGCAAGACCCTGCTGGCCGAGCGGCTGCCGGGCATCCTGCCCGACCTCGACCAGGCCGAGGCGTTGGAGGTATCGGCCGTCCACTCGCTGGCCGGGCTTTCACTCGATGGCGGTCTGATCCGGCGCCCGCCCTACGCCGACCCGCATCACACCGCGTCGTTGGCGAGCATCGTCGGCGGCGGGGCGAGGATCGCTCAACCCGGTGCGATCAGCCGTGCCCATAACGGGATTCTGTTCTTAGACGAAGCGCCGGAGTTTCCGCCGAGAGTGCTGGAGGCATTGCGGGTGCCGCTGGAATCCGGCCGGGTGGTGCTAGGCAGGGCGGCTGCGCAGGCTACCTACCCGGCCAGCTTCCAGCTCGTCCTGGCCTCCAACCCATGTCCGTGCGGCAACGCGGGTACTCCGGGTGCGCAGTGCCGTTGTGCACCGATGGCGGTCCGGCGCTACGGCGAGCGGATCTCCGGCCCGATCCTCGACCGCATCGACATCCGGCATCAGCTGCGTCCGATGTCGCGTAGCTATCTGAAGGCCGCACTCGGCGGAGGCGAGACGTCCGCAGCGGTCGCCACACGGGTGGCCGAGGCGCGTGAGCGGCAACGGCATCGACTGGCTGAGCACGGCTGGCGAACCAACGGCGAGGTACCCGGTGCGGCGCTGCGACGCGTGCTGCCCCTGCCGGACGGCATCGACCTGCTCGACGACGCGGTCGCGCGCGGACGGCTGTCCGCCCGCGGCGTCGACAAGGTGCTTCGGCTGTCCTGGACCGTCGCCGATCTGGCCCGGGCCGACCGCCCGGACCGCGACCATCTGCACACCGCCCTGGCGATGCGCCACGGGCTCGAACTGGGAGGGGTCGGCAGTGCACGAGCGTGAGGCACGGATGGCGTTGTGCTGCGTGGTCGAGCCGGCCAGCACCGCGGTCACGGCAGCGGTGGCCGAGCACGGACCGATCGCGGTGCTGGAAGGACTCCGCAGCCGTGCGTCGCGCTCGCGGTGGGCGCAACGGGCACAGGCGCTCGACCTGGACGCCGTCCGGCGAGCCACCCGTCGCAACCGGCTCCGGTTCGTGATCCCGGCGACGACGAATGGCCGGCTTCGCTGAGCGTCCTCGCCACCTGCGAATCGGTGCAGGAGATGAACGGCATGCCGTTCGGGCTGTGGGTGAAGGGCGATGCGAACCTCGCCGAAGTGTCGGCCCGTGCCGTCGCCATCGTCGGGTCGCGAGCCGCGACGGCCTACGGTGAATCGGTGGCCTCCGACCTGGCCGCCGGCCTGGGCGGTCATGGTGTGAGTGTGGTCAGCGGGGGAGCGTACGGCATCGACGCGGCCGCACACGCCGGGGCGCTGGCCGGCGCCGCACCGACGGTCGCGGTGATGGCCGGCGGCCTGGACAAGCCGTATCCGCCGGGCAACGCCACCCTGCTGCAGCGGGTCGCCGGTCAGGGGCTGCTGGTCAGTGAGCTGCCCCCCGGCGAGCATCCGACCCGGGCCCGGTTCCTGTCGCGCAATCGGCTGATCGCCGCGCTGTGCCCGGCCACGATCATCGTGGAGGCCGCCTGGCGCAGCGGGGCGCGCAACACGGTGAGCTGGGCGAACGCCTGCGGCCGGGTCGTGCTGGCCGTGCCGGGTCCGGTGCACAGTGCGACCTCGACCACGCCGCACCGGCTGATCCGCGACGCCGAGGCGGTGCTGTGCACCGGGGTGTCCGACGTGCTGGAGCTGGTTGGGCCGCTCGGACGCCCGACCGCCGCCCGTCCCGATCAACATCGTGTGCTCGACGAGCTCAGTGCCGACGAACTGGCGGTCTACGAAGCGATTCCGGCGCGTGGCGAGATCGACACCGGCGAGGTGACGTTGCGGGCCGGTCTGCCTCTGGGCAGCTGTCTCGGCATCCTCGACAGAATTTCTGACCGCGGCCTGGTCGAGCATGGCGCCGCCGGCTGGCGTCTGCCGCGTCCCGCTGTCACTCGCGCGGGTGACTGATGCGACAGCGACATCTCGATACAGTGACGGGTGTCGGGGGGACATTTAAGACGCTGTTGACCGAATCGCACCACATCAAGGGGGGATGGGGCGATTCGGCCAGTGGCGGTTCTTTCAGCCATTTGCCTTCACCCGCCGAGAGCCTGCTCGCTGTGGAGTGCGGTCGTGTGGTGACGCCGCCCGATCAATGGGGGAGCGCCAGCACGAAGGGACGGCAACCATGCTGGATTATCGTCGCAGCTGTGAATGTTGCGGCCGTGAGCTTGCGGCCGGAGATCACCGCGTCTACATCTGTTCATTCGAATGCACCTGGTGTGCGGCCTGTGCCGCCACATTTCCCGGCGGAGGCTGCCCCAACTGTGGCGGCAGCCTGCAGCTGCGCCCGGCCCGCGCCTTCAGCCGGCGAATGCACGCGCCGACCGTCCAGCCGCACTCCGACACCCGTCGGCTGGTGCACAGCGCCTGACACCAGGCGGTAGACGCGGCGACAGACAGGATCGCGGCGCGCCGCATTAGGGTGTCGGTCATGACTCGAGGACCACTCAACCGGGCGCTCGAGGGATTCACCTCGACCATCTTCGCCGAGATGTCCGCGCTGGCCGTGCGCACCGCCTCGGTCAACCTGGGGCAGGGTTTTCCCGACTTCGGCGGTCCGGACAGCATGCTCGAGCGGGCTCGGCAGGCGATCGCCGACGGCGTCAACCAGTATCCGCCCGGACCCGGCGACCCGACGCTGCGATCGGCCATCGCGGCACATCAGCAACGCTTCTACGACATCGAGCTCGACCCGGACAGCCAGGTCCTGGTCACCGCCGGGGCCACCGAGGGCATCGCGGCCGCCATGCTGGGCCTGCTCGAACCCGGTGACGAGGTGGTCCTGCTCGAGCCCTACTACGACTCCTACGCCGCAACCATCGCCCTGGCCGGCGGGGTACGCCGTCCGATTCGGCTGGAACCGCCTGACTTCGCCCTGCCTCGCGAAACGTTCGCCGCCGCGATCAATCCCCGGACCAGGTTGCTGCTGATCAACTCGCCGCACAATCCGACCGGCGCGGTGCTGAGCGCCGACGACCTCGCCTTCATCGCCGAACTCGCCGTGCGACACGACGTGCTGGTGGTCACCGACGAGGTCTACGAGCACCTCACCTACGACGGCGTCGCCCACCTGCCGCTGAGCGCCCTGCCGGGCATGGCTGAACGCACCGTCACCCTGTCGTCGGCCGGCAAGACATTCTCAGCGACGGGTTGGAAGATCGGCTGGGCCACCGGTCCGGATGAACTGGTCGCTGCCGTCCGGGCCGCCAAGCAGTTCCTCACCTACGTCAACGGGGCACCGTTCCAGCCGGCGATCGCCGAGGCGCTGCAGTTGCCCCACAGCTACTTCGACGGCTTCCGGACGGCGATGCAGGACAAACGCGATCGGCTGATCGACGGCCTCACCAAAGCTGGCATCGCCACCTTCCGGCCGCGGGGCACCTACTTCGTCGTCGCCGACGCCCGCAGCCTCGGCTACGCCGACGGCTACGAACTGTGCCGTGCCCTGCCGGAACTGTGTGGTGTGGTCGCGGTGCCCATGCAGGTGTTCTACGACAACCCGGACGGCGCACGTCACCTCGTCCGGTTCGCCTACTGCAAGCGTGACGAGGTGCTGGACGAGGCCGTCCGGCGGCTAGGTGCGCTGCGCCGAGACTGATCGGTCGGAATCAGGCGGTGAGCCCCAGGCGGGCGAAGGCTTCGACGAGCCCGGCCCGCTCCGGCGGTGGCACCACCAGGTCGGCCACGGCCAGCACCGGCTCGGGAGCGCCTTCGATGACGACCGCGGTGGCGGCGTCGCGCAGCATCTCCAGGTCGTTGTAGCCGTCGCCGATGGCCACCACATCGGCCTCGTCGGCACCGAAATGGCGGGCGGTGAGCTTCATTCCGACCGACTTGTTCACCTCAGCCAGGTACAGCTCGCCGGCGCGCTCGCCGAGTTCCAGAGAGCTCGGCAGGAAGCCGACCCCGGTCGGAAGGTGGCGTGCGACGTCCGCCATGGGCAGATTCGCGTCGAAGCAGGCGGCCTTGCTGAACGAGACCGTCTTGAGGTCGTCGGCGACGTGGAGGGCGTCGAGAATGTCCACACCGGTGCGTCCGGTGGCTGCCTCGTCGCCGCGGTCCACCTGCAGCAGTGCGGCGATCCGGGCGCGGGTGGCCGGACGCGCGTGCACGGCGTCCGGTGCTTCCAGGATGTAGGCCACGTCGTGCGCGTCGAGCACGGACACGACCTGGGCCCCGAGTTCGGCGGGGAAGCGCTGGTCGGACAACACTTCGCCGTCCACCTCGATGTAGCCGCCGGCGGCGCCGACCATGCCGTCGAAGAGAGCCCGGACCTCGTCGCTGACCAGGGAGCGCGGACGCCCCGTGCACAGCACGACGTGGTGACCCCTGTCGCGGGCTTCGCGAACCGCCTCGGCGTGGGCGGGAGGAATTGCTCCTCGGTCGGCGATGGTTCCGTCGAAGTCGATGAACACGATCTTGCCCACGAACGAAGCAACTCCTGAAATTAGACGTTTCAACTAAAAAACAGTCTATGCGGACTGCCGTGGACGTCACAATCGGCGTCCACGGGTGCTCCGAGGCAGCCGCGCCGGCGTGGAACCTCAGAAGTCCCAGTCGGAGTCCTCGGTGTTCACCGCCTTGCCCATCACGTAGGACGAGCCGGAGCCGGAGAAGAAGTCGTGGTTCTCGTCCGCATTGGGCGACAGCGCCGCCAGGATGGCGGGGGAGACCGCCGTGGCTTGCTTCGGGAATAGCGGCTCGTAGCCGAGGTTCATCAGCGCCTTGTTGGCGTTGTAGCGCAGGAACATCTTGACGTCCTCGGTCTGGCCGAGCGGGTCGTAGAGGTCCTCGGTGTAGTTCTCTTCGTTGTCGTACAGCTCGTAGAGCAGGTCGAAGGTGTAGTCCTTCAGCTCGTCGCGCCGCGCCTGGGACGCCTCGCGCAGGGCCACCTGGTACTTGTAGCCGATGTAGTAGCCGTGCACCGCCTCGTCGCGGATGATCAACCGGATCAGGTCGGCGGTGTTGGTCAGCTTGGCGTGGCTCGACCAGTACATCGGGGCGTAGACGCCGGAGTAGACCAGGCACGACTCCAGCATCGTCGAGGCGACCTTGCGCTTCTCCGGGTCGTCGCCGTAGTAGAAGTCGAGCACGATCTGCGCCTTGCGCTGCAGGTGTTCGTTCTCTTCGCTCCAGCGGAACGCGTCGTCGATCTCGGCGG
>NZ_JASGEN010000039.1:0-68231 GCF_047606365.1 Micropruina sp.
CTCGCTGCCCTCCCCACCGCTCGCCGAACTATTCAGGGCTCGCTGAATTCAGCGAGCCCTAGATAGTTCGGCGAGCGGTGAGTGGGGTGGGGTGGGTGGGTGGGTGTTGAGTGAGTGGGCGGGATCGCGGTCGCCCGGCGTGGTCGTGACCGATGCGGAACCTGGCGCGGCATCATGGAACGCAGGGATCAATCGACGAAGAGGGGTTGCGATGACTCAGGTGGTTCCGATCCTTCGTGTCAGCGACGTGGATGAATCGCTCGCTTGGTGGTCGCGGATCGGCTTCGTCCATGACTTCACCCACCGTTACGGCGGCGGCACCACCCACCGCTTCATGGGTATCCGCCGGGACGGCGCGGACATCTTTCTCAGCGAGAATCCCGCCGACGATGTCGGTCCGGCATTGATCTTCGTCTGGGTTCCTGACGCGGACGAGGTCGCCCACCGGTTCGGCGCCACGGTCGAACAGCACCCGTGGGCGCGGGACTTCGAGGTCACCGATCCCGACGGCCACCACGTCCGGGTGGGCACGAAGGAGATCGGCCAATCGGCCTGAACGCCACCGCTGGTTGAGCTTCATCGAAACCCAGACCACCGCTGGTCGAGCTTGTCGAGACCCCTTGGAAGGATCTCGACAAGCTCGATCAGCGGTGCGTATGTGGCTCTCAGCGCAGGAACAGTGCGCGTAGCCGCAGCGTGCAGAACGCGACGCCGGCCACCGACATCACCACGAAGTAGCCCAGGTGCACCCAGGTGGCGTCGGTGAAGGCGCCGATCGAGAGCTGCCGCATCAACTCGACGCCGTGCCATAGCGGCAGCGCCTGGATGAACCATTGGACGGCCTGCGGGTAGACGCCGATCGGGAACAGCGTGGCGCTGAACAGGAACATCGGCAGCAGCACGATGTTGATCAGATCCATCTGCTGGAAGGTGGTGAACCAGCTTGTCACCGCCATGCCGACGGCGGCGAAACCGAGCGCGATCAGCACCGCGACCGGCACCATGGCCAGCGCCCACCACGATGTCGCGATGCCCAGTACCCCCATCACGCCGAGGAAGCCGCAGGCGTACAACAAGCCCCGGAAGAGGGCCATCGCGATCTCGCCGGCGGCCACGTCCAGCGGGCCGAGCGAGGTGGAGAGCATCGCCTCGTAGATGCGTCCGAAGCGCATCTTGAAGAAGACGTTCCAGGTGGAGTCGTAGATGGCGCCGTTCATCGCAGACGTGGCCAGCAGCGCAGGTGCGATGAAGGCCACGTACGACATCTCGGCACCACCCGGACCGGTCACGGTGCCGACCAGTCCGCCCAACCCGTAGCCCATAGCGAGCAGGTAGAAGACCGGTTCGAAGAAGCCGGACACGACGATCGTCCAGTTCTGGTTGCCGATCACCTTGAAGCCGCGCTCGAGCACGGCGCGGACGTTGCCCGCGTACAGGCCTGACAGCGTTCGGGACGCCGGCGCGCTCATCGGGTCAGCCTCCGTTCGAACATCCGTGCGCTCGCCACGATGCCGCCGCCGGCGGCAACGACGAGCACCAGCAGGTGCAACCAGGTCAGCCACCACGGGTTCGCCATGCCGAAGCCGACGACGCGGGCCAACTGGGTGCCGTGCCACATCGGCGAGATCCAGCCGATCCACTGCAGATAGGTCGGCATCGCGCTCAGCGGGAAGAAGGTGCCGGCGAACAGGAACATCGGCATCACGATGAACCGCTGGACGAAGGTGAACTGATAGCCCTCGTCGGTCTGGGTGGCCGCGAACGCCATCAGCGGCGCCCCGAAGGCGAGCGCCGCCAGCGGCGCGATCAGCACCATCAGTACGGACGCCGGGGCGGTGACTCCGCCGAACCAGACCAGAGCCAGCCAGAACAGCAGTGCTTCGGGAATGAACCGCAGCCCGACGGCGACCACCTCACCCACCGCCACCTGACCGGGCGTGATCGGGCTCGCGGACGCGGCGAAGTAGTGCCGCTGCCACTTGAAGCCGCTCATCACCGGAAAGGTGAACTCGCCGCTGGACTCCATCACGATGGACGAGACCAGCAGCGCCGGGCCGACGAAGACCAGGTAGCTGACCCCTTCAACACGGCCGGCACCCGAGTCGACCAGGGCGCCCAGGCCGAGGCCCATCGACGACAGGTACAGCAGCGGCAGCCCGATGGAGCGGATCAGGATGGTCGGCAGGTAGGCGCGCATCGAGGTCAGCCGGTATTCGGCGTAGAGCCACCAGCCCCAGCGGCGTCCGATACGGGCCTGGGACGCGGCCGGCAGTGCGCCGCCGGCGTAGGCGAGCCGGTTGGAGTCGAGCAGTTCGGGGGCACGGTCAGTCAATGAGCGACCTCCCGGTGAGCCGCAGGAAGACGTCCTCGAGCGAGGAGCGCCGGACCAGCGAGGTGATCGGCTGAAGGCCGCGCGAGATGACCTGTTCGAGGGTGGCTTCGCCGTCGGCGGAGTAGAGCAGCACCCGGTCGGGCAGCACCTCGATGCGTTCGGCCACCCCGTCGAGTTGGGCGACGACTGCGGCGTTGCGGTCGGAGCCGAACCGCACCTCGAGCACCTCGCGGGTCGAATAGCGCCGGATCAGTTGAGCCGGCGAGCCCTCGGCGACGATCTTGCCGTGGTCCATCACCACCAGCCGGTCGCACAGCTGCTCGGCCTCGTCCATGAAGTGGGTGGTCACCACCAGGGTGACGCCCTCTTCCTTGAGCCGGAACAGCCGATCCCAGAGGATGTGCCGGGCCTGCGGATCGAGCCCGGTGGTGGGCTCGTCGAGCAGCAGGATCCGGGGTTCGTTGATCAGCCCGCGAGCGATGGTGAGGCGCCGTTTCATGCCGCCGGAAAGGTTGTCGACCTTCTCGTCGGCCTTGTCGGTGAGCTGGGCGAAGGCCAGCAGATCATCGGCGCGACGCCGCAGATACGACCGCGGCAGGCCGAAGTAGCGGCCGTAGGTGATCAGGTTCTCGCGGCAGCGCAGCTCGGTGTCGAGGTTGTCCTGCTGCGGGACGACGCCCAGGTTGGCGCGCACCTCGGGTCCGTGGGTCTCGGGATCGAGACCGAGCACGGTGAGCGTGCCGGAGGTGCGCAGCGAAGTGCCGCCGATCATTCGCATCGTCGTCGACTTGCCGGCACCGTTGGGACCGAGCAGGCCGAAGGACTCCCCCGGCGCGACGTCGAAGTCGATGCCGTCGACTGCGTTCAGTTCGCCGTAGCTCTTCACCAGGGCGCGGGCTTCGATCACGGACACGGCGAGAAACCTACCAACCGGCTCTGACAGATCCCGGGGCAAGCCCCCTGGGGCCCGCTTCGAGCAGCGCAACCACCGCGACAACCGGACGCCTACACGCTCAGCGATGTGCCTCCGTGTAGCGGTCGAGGACGATGTCGACCAGCTCGGCGGGCACCGGGCTGTCCGGTTTGAGCAGCGGCGCCGTCGTGACATCGCCGCCCGCGCGGGCGGCCAGGCCGGCGAAGTAGCCGGGCGCCAGCAGGTAGCTGGCGACCACCACGCGGCGTCCGGGACGAGCGGCACGGGCGGTGACGATCTCGTCGGCCAGTCGCGGCAGCGCGGCGGAGATGAAACCCACCGAGACCGGTAGGCCGAGCAGCCCACCGAGCCGGGAGGCGGTCTCGACGCAGTCGGCGACCGCACGGGCATCGCTGGAGCCCGCGGCGGCCAGCACCACGATGTCGTCCCTGGTCAGACCGGCCTCGGCGAGGCGGCGGGCCAGCAGTCGCACCAGCCGTTCGTCCGGTCCGAGCGCTGCGGCGACGGTGGCACCGGTGGCGTGCGCCACCTCGGCGAGATCGACATGGACGTGGTAGCCCGCCGACAACAACAACGGCACGATCACCGACCGCCGGCCCTCCGGAAGCGCGCCGAGCACCGTGGGCACGTCGGGCTGTTGGACGTCGACGAAGCCCTCATGCACCGCTAGCTTGGGACGGCTGCCGGTCACGGCGGCAACCAGGGCCGCCACCGCGGCCTGCCCGGCGGGCGACGACGTGCCGTGCGAGATGGCGAGCAGATCCGGCGCCAGGACCGGGGTGGCGACCGAAGTCACGCCGCGACCTCCACCTCGACCTCGCCGGCCACCACCCGCGTCCGGTAGGTCGCCACCGCGAGCCCGGGATCGTCGAGGCAGGCTCCGGTCTGCAGGTCGTACACCTGCTTGAGCAGCGGGGAGGCGATGGTGGCCCGGTCACCGCGGCTGCCGACGATGCCCCGGGCCATCACATAGGCCGAGGTGACCGGGTCGCGGTGGTCGATGGCGTACAGCTCGCCAGGTTCGACCAGCACCAGCGCGATCTGCCGTCCCTCGATCAGCACAGCCTCGCCCCAAGTGGGTTCCAGGGCGTCCACCGGGCACACCCGGTGCCAGGCGACGGCGGCCGGTTCGATCTCGCGTGCGGGCTCGGACGTCGTCCGGTCGGGAAGGGTGAGAGTCATGATCGGGAAGTCCTTTCACTCGGCGACACCGACGCTAGGCAGCCGGTGTTTCGTCGGGTGACGGCCTGGGTTTCTCCTCGGTGACGCTCTACTCACACGCTCCGGACGCCGTGGTGGGGTGGCTGTGAGGCGTCCGTTACATCGGGGAAACAGTCGGGCAATCGTGGCTTCATACCGTCGAAGAGCATCGACGGAAGGCACACCCCCATGACCGACAGCACTTCCCCACGCCAGGTGGTCGTGATCGGTGCCGGCCCGGCCGCGCACCGACTTGCCAGCACCATTCATCGCCGCGACACCGAGGGCGACATCCGGCTGACCGTGATCGGTGAGGAGGAGCATCTGCCCTACGACCGGGTCGCGCTCAGCACCCGATTCATCGGCGGCGCCGACCTGGCCCTCGACCCGACGATCTGGGACGGCGACGCGATCAGCCTGATCCGCGGCGAGCGGGTGATCGCCCTCGACCGGACGGCACAGACGGTGACCACCGACACCGGACGATCACTGCCCTACGACGATGTCGTGTTCGCGACCGGCTCACGCGCCCCGGTGCCCGACATCGCCGGCGCCGACCATGCCCGGGTGTACCGGACGATCGGTGACGTCGACGACCTGTCCGCCGAGGTGCGGCTGCTGGCGGTCGCGCTGGGCCGTCCGCCCCGGACGGTGGTGGCCGGCGGCGGCCTGCTCGGCCTGGAAGCGGCCGGCGGTTTGGCCGAACTGGGCGCCGAGTCGTCCATCGTGCACTCCGGCAACTGGTTGATGTCGGCGCAGCTCGACGAGGGCGCCGGCACCTCGCTCGGACGCCTGATCGGCGCCCGCGGCATCACCATGCATCTGGGGGTGCGACCGCGGGCGATCCAGGCCACCCGCGGCGCCGTCACGGGGGTGGAGCTGACCGACGGACGCATCCTCGACGCCGACCTGATCGTCTTCGCCATCGGCATCTCGGCCCGCGACGAGGTGGCTGCCGCCGCCGGCGTCGAGGTGGCGCCCCGCGGCGGCATCGTCGTCGACGAGGCCTGCCGGACGTCCGACCCACGAGTGTGGGCGATCGGCGAGGTCGCCCACGTCCACGATCGCTGCGTGGGGCTGGTGGCGCCGGCCAACGCGATGGCCGAGGTGGTCGCCGACCGGCTGCTCGGCGGCGACGCGGCGTTCACCACGATCGACGACGCCACCAAGCTGAAACTGGCCGGGGTGGAGGTGGCCAGCTTCGGTGACGCCTTCGGCCACGCCGAGGGTGCTCTCGAAGTGGTCTACGCCGACCCGGCCCGCGGCCTCTACCAGAAGGTCGTGGTGTCCGACGATGCCCGCACCCTGCTCGGCGGCGTATTCGTCGGCGACGCCTCCCCCTACCTGTCGCTGCGGCCGCTGCTCGGCCGGGAGCTCGGTTCCGAGCCGGCGGCGTACCTGTCGGCGTCCGGAGCCCAGCCGTCGGGTGCCGATGAGCTGCCCGACGACGCCCTGCTGTGTGCCTGCAACAACGTCTGCGTCGGTGCGGTCCGCGACGCCGTCACCGGCGAGCCGGCCTGCCAGACGGTGCCCGCGTTGAAGGCCTGCACCCGGGCCGGCACGCAGTGCGGGTCGTGCGTGCCGCTGCTGAAGAAGACCCTCGAACAGGAACTCGCCAAGGCCGGGCTGAGCGTGTCGCGGGCCTTGTGCGAACACTTCGCGCAGTCCCGCCAGGAACTGTTCGAGTCGATCAGGGTGCTCGAGATCACCTCCTGGGACGAGGTGCTGGCCCGGTTCGGCACCGGCCGCGGCTGCGACATCTGCAAGCCGGCGGTGGCCTCGATCCTGGCCAGCCAGCACGGCAGCTACATCCTCGACGGCGGCCGCGGCGCCCTGCAGGACACCAACGACCGGGCACTGGCCAATATGCAGCGCGACGGCAGCTACTCGGTGGTGCCGCGGATTCCGGGCGGCGAGATCACCCCGGAGAAGCTGGCCGTGATCGCGCGGGTGGCGTCCGATTTCGGGCTGTACACCAAGATCACCGGCGGCCAGCGGATCGACCTGTTCGGTGCCCGGCTCGACCAGCTGCCGGCGATCTGGGAACAGCTGGTGGAAGCCGGTTTCGAGTCCGGTCATGCCTACGGCAAGTCGTTGCGCACCGTGAAGAGTTGCGTCGGCTCGACCTGGTGCCGGTTCGGCGTCCAGGACTCCGTCGGCATGGCGATCCTGCTCGAGCTGCGCTACCGCGGGCTGCGGGCGCCGCACAAGATCAAGCTCGGGGTGTCCGGCTGCGCCCGAGAATGTGCCGAGGCCCGCGGCAAGGACGTCGGCATCATCGCCACCGACGCCGGCTGGAACCTCTACGTCGGCGGCAACGGCGGCTTCCAGCCCAGCCACGCGCAACTGCTGGCCGGCGACCTGGACGACGACACCCTGATCCGCTACATCGACCGCTACTTGATGTACTACATCCGCACCGCGGACCGGCTGCAGCGCACCGCCCGCTGGATGGAGGAACTGGACGGCGGCCTCGACCACGTCCGGGAGGTGGTGGTGCACGACTCGCTCGGGCTGGCGGCGGAACTCGAGGCCGCGATGGCCGCGCATGTGGACACCTACGAGGACGAATGGGCGGCGACCCTGCGCGATCCGGAACGGCTGAAACGCTTCCGCAGCTTCATCAACGCACCGGCGGACGCCGCGACCGTGGCACCGCGGGTCGCGGAACGGGGTCAGCAGCGGCCCGCGACGGCGTCCGAACTGGCGGACGGCCGGGTCCTGCTGGCCGGCGCGAGCCTTCCGGTGCGGAGGAGCGGCGATGAGTGAGCCGGCGGCCACCACCGGCCTCACGGTGCCGACGTTCCGCCGCGACCAGCTGGAGGGCTTCCGGATCGGTGTCACCAGCGAGCGTCGCGCGGCCGATCTGATCGACGCCCTGGAGCGCCGCGGCGCGCAGGTGCTGCACGCCCCGACGCTGCGGATGGAGCCGGCCTCCAACGACGAGCGGGTGATCGCCGACACCGAGGCGATCATCGACGCACGTCCCGACGTGGTGCTGGTGACCACCGCGTTCGGCGTCCGGCGCTGGCTCGAGGTGGCGGACGCCGCGGGCCTCGGTGAGCGGCTGCTCGCCACCCTGGCCGCCTCGGCGATCCTGGTTCGCGGTCCGAAGGCCCGGGGCGGCATCCGGGCCGCCGGGCTGGACGACGCCGGGATGAGCGAGGAGGAGACCACCTCGTCCCTGGTGGCCAAGGTGCTGGCCGAGCACGGGCCCGGCCTGACCGTCGCCGTGCAGGCCCACGGCTACCTGCAGGACGCGGTGCTGGCGCCGTTGCGGGCCGCGGGACACCGGGTGGTGACCGTGTCGCCGTACCGCTGGAGCTCGCTCGACGAGGGCGACGAACGCATCCCGCGTCTGGTGGACGCCATCTGCACCGACCAGCTCGACTGCGTCACCTTCACCAGCGCCCCGGCGGTGGACGCCCTGTTCGCCGCCGCCGAGGGCCTGGGCAGCCTGGACGCGCTGCTGTCCGCGTTCCGGCGCGGGGTGGTCGCCGCCTCGGTCGGACCGGTCACCTCCGCGGCGCTCACCGCGGCCGGGTTGCGGCCGATCCAACCGGAGCGGTTCCGGATGGGTGCGCTGATCCGGCTGGTCTGCGAACGGCTGCCCGAGCTTCGGGTGGTCCGCGCGCGGACCTTCCACGGCGAGTTGCTGATCCGGGGAGCTCTGGTCGAGCTGGACGGCTGCCGCGTCCCGCTGACCCCGGTGCCGTTGACCCTGCTGCGCACCCTGATGTCCGCCGGGGGCTCGGTGGTCTCGCGGGAGCAGCTGCTGCGCGCGGTGCGCAGTTCCGACGAGCACGCGTTGGAGATGGCGCTGAGCCGGCTGCGGCGCAGCCTCGTGGTCCCGGTGATCACGACGGTGGTGAAGCGTGGTTACAGGCTCGACGTGATCATGGACGCGGGCTCGGCGGACGTCGTGACGCGCCCGGTGTCCGGCGCCGGATCACGGCGCAGAACCGTCACGGCCAACAGAACCGCAGCCAGCAGGTACGCCACTCCGAACGCCATCCGGCCGACCGGCGGCAGATAGAACTGCGGCAGCACCAGGGCCACCAGAACCCCCAGCGGCCACGCCGCCCGGCTGCCCGTGTAACGCGTCCAGGCCAGCGCGAAAGCGACGCCAGCAACGGCGAGCAGCAGCAGGCCGAGGCCGAACATGGTGATCGCCACCGGCTGGTTGCGGATCTGTTCGACCAACCCCAGCAGTGCCGGCTCGCCGTGCGCGGCGTGGCCTCCGATCACATGCAGGGCGAAGGTCTCGGCACCGAAGTAAGGCAGCACCAGCACCACGCCGGCGAGCCCCGCCCAGCGGGCCAGCCGGGTCACGAACCAGTCGCGCTCCAGGTCGGCCAGCCGCAGCGCGAGCCGTCCGAACCCGACCAGGGCCAACGCCCCGGCCACATGGGCAACCACCCACCACGGTGACGCGAACGCCGCCGCCTGCTCGGCCGCACTCGAGGTCATGTCGCCGTAGGGCCGCACCAACAGGTACACCGCCATCAGGATTCCGGTCGTTCCGAGCGGAACCAGCAGGTCCCGTTGCGTCCTCGCCTTGCTTCGCATATCCACTCCCTCGCTATTCGAGAGCACCGCTCTCTGTTTAGAAGGTAGAGCACTGCTCTCGGAAATGCAAGAGCATTGCTCTCTTTTGTGGCAGACTGGTCACCCGACACCGAAATGCCCTCCCTAACTAGCTCTGCCCTCCCGTCGACGGGAGGGTAGAACTAGTTAGGGAGGGCCCTACGAAGGGGCCGCAGGTGGGCAAGCGGGATGAGGCACGAGCCAGGACGACGGCGGCGATCCTGGACGCCGCGCGACGGGCGATCGCCGAAGAGGGCGGCGGCGGGCTGTCGATGCGGGCGATCGCCCGCGAGGTCGGCATGGTGTCGTCGGCGGTCTACCGGTACTTCCCGACCCGCGAGGCACTGCTGACCACGCTGATCGTCGAGAGTTACGGCAACCTCGACCGGGCACTCACCCAGGCCTCCGACGCCGACGCGGGCTGGACGACGCTGGGTCGCGCGCTACGTGGCTGGGCACGACGGACGCCGCACGAGTTCCAGCTGATCTACGGGACGCCGATCCCCGGCTATGTCGCGCCGCCGGAGACGGTTCCGGCCGCCGCCGCGGTCGCCGGTCACTTCCTGGCGGTCGCCGCCCGCTCCGCCCCCGCACCGTTCGACACTCCGGAGTTGGCCGAGCAGTTCGGTTCGCTGGCGTCCGTTCTGCCGGACGCCCAGCCGGCCGGCGTCGCCGCCGTGCTCACCGAACTGGCCGCCCTGGTGGGGTTCGTCGGCCTCGAACTGGCCGGTCACTTCGTCGGCACCGCCGACCCTGCGGACGCCCTATACGACGCGCTGCTGCGGCGGCAGTGCGCAACCCTGGGAGTGGGCGAAGGCTGAGCGGCGGGAGCGGGTCTCGACAGGCTCGACCAGCGGTATCCGGGCCTCGACCACAGGTGCGGGGCCTCGACAAGCTCGACCAACGACGGTTCAGGCTCGACCAGCGGTGGCCGGCTGACGGTCAGCGCAGGTCGTTCTCCGGCGGCTGGTAGCCGCGATCGATGGCCCGCTGATTGTGTCGATCGGAACGATCGCGGCGGTTCGCGCCACCCATGAAGCCCATGATCATCGGGATCGCGGTGCCCACCATCGGCCACATCGGCCAGTAGTAGATCATGTGGCCCGAGGTCAGCACCGTCATCAGCCAGATCAGGTTGAGCATCACGGCCATGCTGATCCACCAACGCGGGAAATGCGACAGCCAACTCGGTCTCCCCCCACCACCAACAGCGTCATTGGAGGGCGCACAAGCCTCTTGCGGGGCGGACTGCTGACCGGCCACCGCAGGGGTGATGTCGGACAGCACCGGCACCAGCTCGCCGAGGCTCTTGGAACTCATCACCTGATCGAGCCGCTGGTTGTACTCGTCGTTGTCCAGCCGGCCCTCCGCGTAGGCGTCGGCGAGCATGCCGGACGCCTTGGTGCGATCGGCGTCCGAGGCACGCAGCTGTTGGTACTGGGGATCGCGCGGGTCGGCGGAGAACCCTGACCAGCTGCGCCCACCGCCCGATTCGGGCACCGGGAGGTTCTGCCACTGCGGAGTTGACATGGGTCGTCCTACTTTCCTCGGTCGTCCCCATTCTGCATCAGTACGCCCCGGACGCCACCCGTCACCGGCCGCCGGCGTTGTATCGCAGCGAGTTCGGACGGCATTCCGCCTCGCTGCCGATGCGCAGATTGGCGGCGATCCGGCCGTCGTCGCGCAACGCCGCCAGCTTGGTCACCGTCCGGTCGCGAATCGCCCACGGATCGAGGGTGTTGAGGTAGATCTTGGTGGCACCCTCGAAGCCGGCCAGGGTCGAGATGCGCCACTTCAGCACGATCCGCCAGGGCATCGCGACGTCGACATCGATCGGCCGGTAGTGCCATTCCTCGTTGCTGGGCACCTCGACGCCGGTCGCGGCATGCATCGCGTGCAGCATGTCGGACATGCCGCGCAGTTCCTCGGGTGACATCTCCCACGGATCGCATTCCGCGCTCTTGGAATAGATCTCCAGCGACGGGAACCGGTGCCCGAACCCGGCGAACGCGATCGCGTGGTCGCTCTCGGCCAGCACCAGGTTCTTGTAGCCGGCGTAGTTGACGGCGTCCTCGTTGAACACGTTGGGGTTGACCCGCAGCTGCTCCACCGCCCGTTCGGCCTGGACGCCGCGCTCATCGACGGCCACCAGTTGCTTGTGCAGATGGTCGAAGGACGCCCCCGCGGGCCGCAGCCAGTTCTGGAAGACGACCACATAGCGGGCGTAGCGGTTGAGCGTGAACAGCGCCGACATCGACTCCACCGTGAACGCCAGCAGTTGGTAGTGCTCGTCGGGAGTCAGCGTCCCCGACCCGGCGAGCTGGGTGTTGTCGACCGCCCCGTCGATGTAGTGCCGGCGGCTGATGATCACGTCGTGGCCGCTGCCGAAGAACCCGGCCGCGTAGTCCAGCTGCCCCTCGACACCCATCGCGTCGATCTGCTCCGGCGTCCGGCCGCTGGCCAGCAGCTTGGCCCGGGCGACGCCGAGCACATGGGCCCGCCCGGCCTCCGACTCGAGGTAGGCCGTCCGCCGGGACGCCACCCGCGCGGGCAGCGCGTAGCCGTAGTTGGCATGCCAATACTGGAAGCTGAGGATCTCGAACAGGTTCGGCACCCGGCGGAACTCGGCGGTGCTGGCGAAGAGTTCCTCCGCGGTCGTGCGGTACAACGTCCGCCAGTCACCGCGGTCATCGCGCACCACCCGGGACTTCTCCGGCGGCGTCTCCAGGTAGCGGCGCTCGCAGAACGGGCAGTACCGGCCGTGCTGCTCCGGGTCGAGCGGAATCGGCGGTGGCAGGGCCACCCCAAGGGGTCTGTTGCCCCGTCCGGCGACCGTCCAGACTTCGGTGCCGGAGAACGGATTGAGTTGCTTGACGGTTCCGTCGGCCATGACGGTCAGCCAGTCAGGCTCTCTGTGGAACGCCTGCATGGGTAGTGCTCCCCTGGATCGACAATCCCGGCCAGGGTAGCGTCCCACCTAGTGCCGAGGCACTAGCCCGCTCGGAGTGCGCCCCATCCCGGGGCGGAATTCGGGCAGCGGAGACCGTCGCATTGTGCCCCCACAAGGGAGCAGCCCAACGGTTTCCGGGGGGAGTTGCAACCGAATCGTGACTGGCCGCGTCCAACCCCAAGATGACCAGCCACGGAAGTGAGTACGACATGCCGCATCGCATCCGCGCCGAGCGCGCCGCCTGCATCGACAACCCGGCCCTGTTCCAGCACGAGCTGCTGGAGGATCCGTCGCTGGCCCGTGGCGACGGCGAACGGCAGCGCCGGCTCACCGTCCTGACCGACCGGGCCCGCGCCACCTGCGCCGAGTGCCCGCTGTTCGAGTCCTGCCTGTACGACGCAGTGGTCAAGCACGACGTCGCCGGCTTCGTCGCCGGGACGACCGAGCGTCAGCGCTCACAGATTCGATCCGCCCTCGGGGTGAGCGTCGAGCCCGAGGATCTCGACACCCTCGCCGGCGTGATGCGCGGCGGTCGTCAGATCAACCACCAGGAGGTGCTGCGGCTGCGCCAGGCGAACCCGCACGAGAGCCTCGAGGTGCTGGCGATGCGGCTCGGCTGCTCGCTGTCGACCGTGAAGCGGCACATGCGCCGAGCGCGTGCCGCCGCGGCGTCCGAAACGAAGTTCGCCGTGGTGAAGCCGACCATCGAGCGGGTGCTGGCCGCGTTCGCCGCCGTCGTCCGGTCGCCTCGTTCTCGCGAACGTCGAGTCGCCTGACCTCTGTTCCGCTCTTCGCGCCCCGGACGCCCACGCGTCCGGGGCGCGGTGCGTCTCGGACGGTCGCGTGCGGAGAGCCCGGGATGACGGAGCCGAGCACCGCTGGTCGAGCTTGTCGAGACCGCGGGATCCGCGGAGCTCAATCAGCGGTCAGAACCAGCGCAGTAGTTCCTTGGCGGTGCCGTCGTCGGCGAACCGGTCGGTGACAGCATCGGCGGCGGCGACCACCTCGTCCGGGGCGTCACCCAGGGCGACCCCGCGTCCGGCCCAGCTGAGCATCTCGATGTCGTTGCGTCCGTCGCCCATCGCCAAGACGTCGGCGGCGTCGATGCCGAGGTCAGTGCAGACCCCGGCCAGCCCGTAGGACTTGTCGATGCCGTCCGGGGCGATGTCGAGCCAGGCGGTGTAGCCGATGAAGTAGCTGACGCCCTGCAGGCCGAGCCGGTGCGCGAGGCGCAGGAAGTCTGCCTCGGAAGCGTTCGGGTCACGGACGACGACGCGGGTCACCCGTTCGGCGACCAGTTCGTCCAGCTCGACCTCGACCAGTTCGCCGGTCAGCTCGCCCTCGGGGAACAACCGGTTGACCTTGAACCCGCGGCCGATCTCTTCGATGGCGAGCATCGCCTCCGGATGCTCGGCGAGCACCCGGTCGACGACATCGGTGGGGTCGAAGGTCACCCGTTCCAGCAGTTCCAGCGGCGGGTAGCTGACCCGGACGGCGCCGTTGGACGACACATGCTGGCCGGGCGGCAGGCCCAGCGCTTCGGCCACCGGCTTGGTGCCGGCCCAGCCGCGTCCGGTACTCAACACCACCGGGACACCGGCGGAGACCACGGCGTCCACGGCCGTCCGAACCGACTGCGGCAGCCGTCCGTCGAAACTCAACAGGGTGCCGTCGATGTCCAGCGCCACCAGGCGCGGTCGCCATGCCATGCCGATACCCCCTTCTGGTTCAGGCTTTCAGGGCGTTCAGCTGACCGGGGTCAGGAACTCCCGGCCACCCAGGTAGGGACGCAGGGCCTGCGGGATGCGGACGGACCCATCGGCCTGCTGATGGTTCTCCAGCAGCAGGATGATCATCCGGGTCATCGCGCACAGGGTGCCGTTCAACGTCGCCACCGACTCGATGCCGGCCTCGGTGCGCATCCGGATGTTCAGCCGGCGGGCCTGGAAGGTGGTGCAGTTCGAGGTCGAGGTGATCTCGCGGTACTTGCCCTGGCTGGGGATCCAGCCGTAGCAGTCGTACTTGCGGGCCGCGCTCAGGCCGAGGTCTCCGGAGGCCACCTCGAGCACCTGGAACGGCAGTTCCAGCGCGGTGATGAACTCCTTCTCGAACTCCAGCAGCTTGCGGTGCAGGGCGTCGGCCTCGTCGGGCTGGCAGTAGACGAACATCTCGACCTTGTCGAACCAGTGCACCCGGAAGATGCCCTTGGTGTCCTTGCCGTAGCTGCCCGCCTCGCGCCGGTAGCAGGGCGAGTAGCCGGCGTAGAGCCGGGGCAGCGTCGCGGCGTCCAGGATCTCCTCGCTGTGGTAGGCGGCCAGCGCCACCTCGGAGGTGCCGACCAGGTACAGGTCGTCGGCGGGCAGGTGGTAGACGTCCTGGGCGGCCTGGCCGAGGAAGCCGGTGCCCTCCATCGCGGACGGCTTCACCAGCGCCGGCGGCAGGATCGGCGTGAAGCCCCACTCCATCGCCTTGGCCAGCGCCAGGTTGATCAGCGCCAGCTCGAGCATCGCCCCTTGTCCGGTGAGGAAGTAGAAGCGCGCGCCGGAGACCTTGGCGCCGCGCGGCATGTCGATCGCGCCGAGCAGTTCACCCAGCTCCAAGTGGTCGCGCGGGGTGAAGCCCTCGGCCTCGAAGTCCCGCGGGGTGCCGTGTTCGGAGACCACCACGAAGTCGTCCTCGCCGCCGCGCGGGACGTCGTCGAAGACCGGGTTGGGCAGCGCCAGCATCAGCTCGTCGAACCGCGCCCCGGCCTCGGTGGCGGCGGCGTCCGCGGCCTTGACCTGCGCGGCGAGTTCGCGGGTGCGGGTGATCAGCGCCGCCTTCTCGTCGCCCTTGGCGCGTGCGACGTCCTTGCCGAGCGACTTCTGCTCGGCCCGCAACGACTCGAACGCGGCGATCGAGGAGCGCCGAGCCTCGTCGGCGGCGATCAGCTCGTCGACCAGCGCGACGGACTCGCCGCGCGCCTCTTGCGCGGCTCGCAGACGGTCGGGTTCGGTACGCAGTAGCTTCGGGTCGATCACCCGCTCAGCCTATCGGCCGGCGACGGACGCCCCGGTTACGCTCAGCCCATGCCCGCCGTACCGCAGCCTGTCGTCGTTGTGCCGTCCGAAGCCGCCATCGTGCTGGTGATGACGATCGCGGAGGGGAAGGAGCAGGCCGCCCGCGCCGCGCTCGGCGAGATCACCTCGGTGATCCGCGCCGTCTGCTTCCGCTACCCGGACGCCGCCACCACCTGCGTCGTCGGGATCGGTTCGGACGCCTGGGACCGGTTGTTCCCCGGCGAGCCGAAACCCAACGGCCTGCACCCGTTCGTAGCGCTGCAGGGCGACGTCCATCACGCCCCGTCGACGCCCGGCGACCTGGTCTTCCACATTCGCGGCCAACGCTTCGACCTGTGCTTCGAACTGGCCCACCAACTGGCGATCGCCCTGGACGGCATCGCCGTCGTCGAGGACGAACTGCAGGGCTTCCGGTACTTCGACGAGCGCGACCTGCTCGGCTTCGTGGACGGCACCGAGAGCCCCACCGGCGTCGAGGCCGACGCGGCCGCGTATCTCGCCGACGGCCCGTTCGCAGGCGGTAGCTATCTGATCGTGCAGCGCTACCTGCACGACCTGGCCAGCTGGAACCGGCTCAGCGTCGAGGAGCAGGAGCGGGCGATCGGCCGGCACAAACTGGACGACATCGAGATCCCGGACGCCCACAAGGCCGCCAACGCCCACGTCGCGTTGACCGTGCTCACCGCCCCGGACGGCACCGAGCGGCAGATCGTCCGCGAGAACATGCCGTTCGGCTCGGTCGGCAGCGGCGAGTTCGGCACCTATTTCATCGGCTACGCCGCCGATGTGAGCGCGATCGAGGACATGCTGCGCAATATGTTCATCGGCGATCCGCCCGGCAATCACGACCGCATCCTCGACTTCTCCACGGCGGTCACCGGCAGCCTGTTCTTCATTCCCACCATCGACTTCCTGGACGCGCTCGGCGAAGCCTGAAACGTCCGGTCCTCGAATGCCACAATGACGCATGCGCAGCCGACGGCCGAGCTTGGGCTTGATCGCCACCATCGGCTTCGGTGCGGGCTTCGCGCTCTGGACGGCACTGCTGTTCGCCGGCACGTTCACGACTCTGGACGCCCTGCAGGCCCCCACACCCCACTGGCAGAGCCACATCGTTCAGATCGCCGCCGCGGTGGCGATCGTGTTCCATCCGGTGGTGGTCAACTGTGCGCTGGCCGGCATCGCGATCTGGGCGTTCCGGCGCCGGCTGCGCAACCTGACCGTCGGCATCCTGCTGGCCATCGCGCTCGGCTGGGCCGGCCATGAACTGACGCGCACCCTGATCGCCCGCCCGCGGCCGCCGGACACCCTCAGCGAACTGATCGGCAACACCGGCTACGCGTACCCGTCGGGCCACATGGTCGGCATCGTGACCGCCGCCCTGGTGGTCATCGCCACCACGACCACCACCAAGCAGCCGCGGTCGGTGATCGAACTGTGGCGTTGGCTCGGGGTGGCACTGATCCTGCTGGTGGCACTCGACAGGTGGCTGCTGCACGCGCATTGGATCAGCGACCTGGTCGGCGGTGCGTTGTTCGGCGGGTTCACCGCCAGCCTCGCGCTCACCGTGACCCGGGTGCACATGCAGCCGGAACGTCCGACCAGGGCGGCCGTGCTGGCGGCGAAGAACCCGCGGCGCTGCGCCATCGTGGTCAACCCCACCAAGATTCCCGACTGGGCGGCCTTCCGGCGGCACGTCGAGGGTGATTGTCGCGAATACGGCTGGACGCCGATGTTCCTGGAGACCACTCCCGACGATCCCGGACGCGGCATGACCCAGCGAGCCCTCGAAGCCGAGGTCGAGTTGGTGATGGCGGCCGGCGGCGACGGCACGGTGCGGGTGGTGTGTTCCGAACTCGCCGGCACCGGCGTCCCCTTGGGTCTGCTGCCCTCGGGCACCGGCAACCTACTCGCCCGCAACCTCCGCATTCCGCTGGACGAGGCCGAGGCGCTGCGGGTGATCCTGGACGGACGTCAGGACCGGATCGATTTGGTCGAGGTGACGATCGACGACGCCGAACCCGAACACATCGCGGTGATGGCCGGGATGGGCCTGGACGCGCGGATCATGAGCGGCACCGACGAGGGCCTGAAGAAGGTCTTCGGACCGGCCGCCTATGTGATGGCCGCCGGCGACGCGGCCAACCTGCCGTCCTTCGACGTGACCATCACCCTCGACGACGGCGAACCGATCGAGCGCCATGCCGGGCTGGTGATGGTGGGCAACGTCGGCCAACTGCAGGGCAACGTGCAGTTGTTGCCCGAGGCCCAGTTCGACGACGGGCTACTCGACCTGTTCGTCGCCTCCCCGGCGAGCGTGGCGGACTGGCTGCGGATCACCACCAGCGTGCTGCTGCCGGTGCCCGAGGCGTCCGAGATCGACCGGGGTCAGGGCCGCCGGGTGGTGATCGAGGCGTCCGAGCCGGTGGAGTATCAACTGGACGGCGACGCCGCAGGTGAGTGCCGCCGGATGGTCGCCGAGGTCATCCCGCAAACCCTGACCGTGATGGTCCCCAAGCGCTGAACCACCGCTGATCGAGCCAACGGTCATCCCGGGCTTGACCCGGGATCCCGACGACGTCCTGAGCGAGCACGGAGACCCCTCCCGACCACCGGTGATCGAGCTTGTCGAGATCCTTGCGAGGGGTCTCGACAAGCTTGACCAACGGTCGGTCGTCCATGGGCAGACCGCGGAGATCCCGGCGTTCGCCGGGATGACGAGGAATCGGTCAGCCGGGAGTGGGGCGGACGACCGGCGTCCGGGGCGACCAGGGCACCACACCCAGGTTGCGGACGCCGTCCGGGAGATCGGTGACCGGGTGGCTGGTCACCCACAGGCAGTGGCCGTCGGCGTCGGTGAGCAGCTCGTCGAAGCCGGGGCCGCGTCCGACCAGGGAGGCGATCGAGGCCACCGACGGGGCGAGCACGATGCCGCGCAGGGTCGGGTCTGAACCGTCGCGATGCTCGTCGAAGGCGCCGGGCTGGCCGACGATGAGGAACCGGGTGATCGAGCCGGAGAGGTCGTCGATCTCGCGCTCGACCACGTGCACGAACGGGTGGTCGGCCTCGGCGCCTGAGGAGGCCAGCGCGATCGCCGGACCGCCGGCGGTGAGCAGCTGGCCGAGCGCGTCCGCGGTCGAGGCGCACGGACGCGGATCCAGACCCCAGCGTCGGACGAAGTTGGTGCACTGGGCCAGCGCCTGCGGATGGCTGAACACCGGTGCGCCGCGCAGTTCGGACAACGCGACCGGGGCAGCCGCGTACGCATCGAACCGGACGGCGACGTCCACCACGCCGCCGGCCACCACCGGCACATCGGAGGCCAGCAGCGCCTTGGTCGAGCGGGTGACCAGGCCGGAGGCCGAGCTGGTGATCGGCAGCACGCCGAGCCCGCCGGCCCGGGTCGCCTCCAGCACGTCGTCGAAGGAGTCCACCGCCTCGATCTCGACGTCGTGCTCGCCGGCCCCGGCCAGGCCCACCGCGAACTGCCGGGCGGCGTTCTCGGAGAAGGTGCCGGGAGGCCCCAGATAACGCAGCTCGGGACGGGTTTCGCGCAGCGGCCGGGCCACCCCGTGCGGCCAGGCGTAGGCGACCTCGACGGCCCGCCGGAGCCGCTCGATGGTCTCGTCCAGGTCGAGGTCGGCACGGATCTCGGTGCGGATCACCACCGCCCGCTGACCGGTCCGGACCGCTTCGGAGACCAGGTAGGCGGCGCCCACCCCGCGCTGTTCGCGCACCACCGAAGCGACCCCGTCGCCGGCCACCGATTCGGGCACCAGGAAGCGGATGTCGCGGCGCAGGTAGGCCAGCCAGGAGTCGAGAGCGACCTCGAGTTCGGCGTCCGAGAGCACCTCGACATGCCCGATGCCGAACCGGGTCCGGACGGCCTTGCCGCGGCGTCCGAGCCGTTTGGCGTTGCGGACGCCCGGTCCGAGCAGCAGCGCGGCCTCGCCCCGTGGGCCGATCAGCAACTCCTCCAACACCAGGTGCACCGGGGTCAGGTCGACCAGCCGTCCGACCCGCAGCTTGTCGGGGCGCCCGGTCGGATACAGGCCGACCAGGCCGCCCAGCCGGCGCACCCGGGCCAGGGTGGCCCGCTTCGACTGGCCGGCGGTCAGGGTCGCGGCGGCGGTGTTGCGGACGGTGTCGAACAAGGCACCGCTGAACCGGTCCCGGGTCGCGGTGATCCGGGCCACCAGGTCGTCGCGGGAGGTGGCGGACGCGCTCACCGACGCCACCGCGGCGGCCAGTTCGGCGGCGGCGGTTTCCCCGTCGACGCTGGCCTGGATGTGCGCCAGGGTCAGTTCCTGGTTCTCTTCCAGCAGGCTCACCGCCAGCCCGAGCAGCGCCTCGAACAGCGGCGTCCGGGCGGCCCACAGCTCGTCGGCCAGGTCGAGTCCGCTTTCGGCGACGGCGGTGACGAAGCCGAGCAGCGCCTGGTGGGTGAGCGCCAGCACGTAGGTCATGATCCGGTCGTGCCGCTCGGGTGACAGCACCGTGTAGATGCCGCCGCGGCTGGTGATCGCCTCGGCCAGCCAGCCGGTCGCCACCCCGCGCACCTCGGTCGCGCACACCGTCTGGCCGTCCAGCGAACGGGCCGCGGTGTCCATCAGCGGGTGCAGCGCGACGGCCGTCCGGTCGGGGACGGCGGCCAGCAGGTCCATCGTCCAGCTGAAGCTCGCACCGACCATTATGATCGGCGCATCGGCCGGCAGCAGGGCGTCCACATCGGCGAGCACGCCGGCGGCGGCGCCGTCCGGAACGGCGAGGCAGATGATGAAGCCCGCGGCGCCCAGTTCGGACGCGACCTCGTCGAGGGTGCCGGTGCGCACCGGCGTCGCACCGTAGGCGTGGGTCGCCCCCTCGAGCAGTTGCGCGGAGGCGGCGGTGTCGACCAGCACGACCTGCTGCCAGGGCAGGTCGGCGAACAGGTGATCGGAGAGCCAGCGCCCCATGCCTGCGGCGGCGCCGACGACGAGCAGCCGGGAAGGTTCGCCGGGCTGCGCTGACTGGGTCACCGGGTCAGTGTAAGCGGAACCCCTCGGTGCCGCCTTTCGTTGGTCGAGCTTGTCGAGACCCTGGACGTGCGTGCGCTGGCAAGGGGTTTCGACAGCTCAACCAGCGGCGGTTATGACCGGCCTCCCGCTCAGCCGACCGCGACGACGGACGCCGCGGCACGATCCAGCGCCGGGAACTGGGCGGCCGCACCGGGATGGTCGGGTCGCAACTCGACCAGCGCGAAGTGGCGTCCGTTCGGCAGCGCCACCACCAGCATCGACAACTCGACCCGTTCGGCGGCGCCGTCCGACAGCGTGCCGGTCACCGTCGCGTGCGCCCAACGTGCCGGATACGGCCCGATCGCCGTCTCCGGGTCGCTGCGGACGTCGCTGACCCGCAGATCGGTCAGCGAGCGGTAGACGCGGGCCCCGACCTCGGCGAGGACGCCCCGTCCGGTGGCGTCCAGGTCACCGACGACCACGGTGCGCGGCTCGAGGTCGGCGACGATCAGACCCACCGGCAGGTTCTGGTTCTGCTTCCAGCCCGGGTCGGCGGCCCACGCGATCAGCGTCGCCTCGGTGAACAGGCCGGTGGTCGAGGTGGGGTCGGCGACACCGAACGGCTTGCCGGGCATTCGCCCACTCAGGTACGGCTCGACCGTCAGTGTGCGGCTCAGCGGATCGACGCTGACCCGGTGCACGGGCTGGCTGGGCAGGATCGAAGCCGGTCCGGCAGTGGGTGCGGGCACCGTCGGCGCCGGTAGCACTGGTCCTCGGACGGCGCCCACCACGGCCAACGCGACGGTGACCACTAGCGCGGTCACCGCCACGGTGACCAGGGCACGAATGGCGACGCTGCGTCGCCGTCCGACCTCCGTGCCACTCACCCGGGGAGTGTAACCAGGCACCGGTCAGGCCTCGGCGCTCGATCCGGTCAGGGTGTCGCCGGACGACCGCGGAACCGGCGCCAGCCGTCCCGCAGCAGGCTCATCCGGGGCATCTCGCCGCCCTCGGAACGCCACCACCAGATCACCCAGACGATGGCTGCGATCTGGGCGGCGGTGCACAGCACATCGCGCATCGCGAAACCGGCGATCACCACGCCGGGCCCGAACTCGATCACCCGGCCGGTGACGTAGGCCAGCGACAGCCAGGTGCCGCGCCACATGGTGATCACATCGAGCCGGTTGGCCGCCATCAGCGCCAACGGCACCCAGGTGATCAGGTCGTACCAGCTCAGCGTGTACGGCGAGGTGATCAGCCACGCGGCGGTCAGCAGCGCCGCCGTCCGGACCGCGATGGTCAGCGGATCACGCCTCGGATCGGTTCCCGCCGGGGCGCCCGGGGCGGTCTCCCAGGGCAGCACCCGGGACAGCATCCAGCCGACCGCCACCATGCCGGCCATGCCGAGCACGCTGATCACCCGGCGGGTGATGCCGTCGCCGACCGTGACCACGCCGAGGCCGAGCAGCCACTCCGCCCAGGAGCCGGCCGACACGTACGAGGTGTTCCGGCCGGCCGCGAACAACGCCTCGGGGGCGAACAGTCCGTAACCGAGTCCGATGGTGACCGCGGCCGCCACACATAGCTGGATCAGCTTGCGCGGCTGATGCCGGTAGCCCCACACCATCGCCAACCCGTAGTAGACCAGCGACACCTTGACGCAGCCGGCCAGGCCGATCCCGACGCCGGCCAGCCAGGCGTTGCGCCGCATGAACCACAGTCCGGCGACGGCGAACACCAGCGTCAGCGGCTCGTTGTGGGCCTGCGCGCAGATCGACCAGATCATGATCGGGTTGAGAATGGTGAACAGCACCGCGCGGGTCTGGAAGGCCGGGTCGCCGTGCGCCATCTTCACCGCGATGAACGCCACCACCAGGAACGGCAGCACGGCGAACATCTGCAGCCAGAAGACCACCTGGTGCATGCTTTCGCCGCCCAGGGTGGCGGCCAGCCACTGGCTGAACGAGGCGATCGGGCCGTACACCGAGGGGGTGTCCTGCCAGGGCGCCTCCATCCAGCGCATCACCGGATCGAACTCCTGCCGGACGATGTTCGCCGGGGTGATGTCGTAGGGGTTCCAGCCCAGCACCATCAGCCGTCCGTAGGCGGCGTACATCAGCACATCGGCCGAAGTCAGCGGCGGTACCAGCGAGGTGACCAGGCAGAGCACCGCGCCCAGCACGAAGAGCCGATGGATGTTCGGTCGCCAGCCGGTGTCGACGGCGCGATAGCAGATCCACAACCCGATCGAGCCTGCGATGAGGGCGATCCACAGCGACAGCACCGCCACCCACTCGTTGAGGCTGACGATGCCCGCCGGCAGGTACCAGGGCGGCATCAGCGAGCTGCGCGGACCGAGCCGCAGCGCAACCGCCGACGGACCCATGAAGGCGATCACGATGGTCACGATGGTGGCGGCGACGATCAGCCGCAGACCGAGCCGGGAGTTCTTCGTCCACTCCTGGTCGAGGACCGCGCGAGCACGAGTAACCAGCGCGCTCGACATGGGACTCCTCGGGGTAGACGGCACCGCCGAGGATATCGGGCACCCACGGGCCACCCCCAGCAGCACGACCGGTCGAGATGATCCTGTTATCCGCCGCTATTCCACGGGAGCACGGGCCAAGTGCCTCCGCCGCGGATGCCGAGTGCCCGCATCAGGTTTGGGTTACCGTGCGGGGATGGACGCGGCGACGAACCCGGGCGGTTGGCCCGCGGAGTTGCCGGTGCCGGTCAGCGTCGAGCCGCTGAGTGGCGGCTGGGTCGGCGATACCCGACTGGCGACGCTGACCGGCGGACGTCGCGTCGTGGTCAAGGACTGCCCCTATCCGGCGGTGATCGAGGCCGACGGGCTGGGTGCGTTGCGGCGGGCCGGCGTCCCCACACCGAAGGTGCTGGCGGCGTCGGGAACACGGCTGATCCTCGAGTACGTCGACGGCCCCCCGGATTGGCCGGCGCTGGGCCTGGCGATCGGCCGGATGCATCGCCAGGCCGGGCCGCGGTACGGCTGGCACCGGGAAAACCGGGGCGGTCGTTTCCGCCAACCCAACGCCTGGTCGGACGACTGGCCGGCGTTCTTCGCCGAGCAACGCGTCCGCACCCACCTGGCCGACCCGTCCGTTCCGCGTGCGGTCGCCCGCCGCCTGGATCGGGCCTGCGACGGCGCGATCCAGGCGCTGCTGCCGTCCCGACCCGTCCCCTCGCTCACCCACGGCGACCTGTGGACGGGCAACACCGTCGCCGGCCGCTGGGTGATCGACCCGGAGGTGTCGTTCGCCGACCGTGAGCTCGATCTGGTGCACATGCTCGGCGTCAGCCAGAATCCGTTCCCGCCGGAGTTCTGGGAGGCCTACGAACACGAATGGCCGATCCCGGACGACTTCGCCGAACGCAGCAAGGTGCTCGGCCTGCACCACCGGCTGCTCGGCGTCCGGCACTTCGGCGACCGCGGGGTCCCCGCCCTGATCGCCGACCTGGACGCCCTCGGCTGGTGACCTACTTCAGCAGCTTGGACATCCGGCGGTCGGCCAGGGGTTTACCGCCGGTCTGACAGCCTGGACAGTACTGCAGGGACGAGTCGGCGAAGGAGACCTCGGCGATCGGCGTGCCGCAGACGTCACAGGGTTCGCCGGTGCGGCCGTGGACCCGCAGGCCGATCTTCTTCTCGCCCTTCAGCTCCTTGGCGGCCCGGCCGACCGAACGGGCGATCGCGTCGCCGAGCTCATCCTTGATCGCGGCGAACAACCGGGCATGTTCCTCGGCCGACAAGGCATTGGACGGCTTGAACGGGCTCAGCTTGGCGGCGTGCAGAATCTCGTCGCTGTAGGCGTTGCCGATGCCGGCGATCACCCGCTGGTCACGCAGCACCCCTTTGAGCTGGGCGCGTCCGGCCTTGGCCAGGATCGCCGCCAACGCGTCGGAGTCGAACTCGTCGGCCAGCGGATCGGGGCCGAGGCTGGCCAGCATCGGCACGTCCTGCGGGGCGCCGACCACATAGATGGCCAGCTTCCGCTGGGTGCCCATCTCGGTCAGATCAAAGCCCGAACCGTCGGCCAGCACCACCCGCAGACTCAGCGGACCACGTCCGGGACGAGCCGGCTTGGTGGGCATGGCGTCCTTCCATTGCAGCCAGCCGGCCCTGGCCAGGTGGAACACCAGCCAACTGCCCGAGACGTCGATCGCGATGAATTTCCCGTAGCGGCGGACCTGTTCCACCTCGCCCCCGTGCAATGCCGAGAGCGGCAGCTGGAACGTCTTCAGCGCGCTGAACGCCAACAGCTCGGTGCGGGCGATGGTCGCGCCGGTCAGCTTGTCGGTGAGGAACGAGCGCAGCGCCTCCACCTCGGGCAGTTCAGGCACCGTCGTCCTCCGTTCCCCGCTCACTCAGTTCTCGCTCGGACGCCCAGTCGGGCCCGGGCAGGCCGAGGGTTTCGTCCAGCGCCGCCAGGTATTCGTCGCGATCAATCTCGATCACCCCGAGCGAGGCCAGGTGGTCGGTGCGCCATTGGACGTCGATCAGCCGCTCGGTGCCGCCGTCGCGCTGCATCGCCCGGACCAGCCGCAGCAGTGCCACCTTGGACGCGTCCCGGCCGATCTCGGGGTCGTGGAACATCGATTCGCCGGCGAACAGGCCGCCCAGCGACACCCCGTACAGACCGCCGGCGAGCCGTCCGTCGGGAGTCCAGGTCTCGACGCTGTGCACCACCCCGTGCTCGTGCAGCAGGGTGAACGCGTTGACGATGTCGTCGTCGATCCAGCCGTGCGGACGGCTCGGGTCGGCGCAGCGGCTGATCACCTGGTCGAAAGCGGCATCGACGGTGGTCACATAGCGTTTCGCGGCTTGCCGCAGCGAGCGGGTGACCCGCATGCCGTCGGGCAGCAGAACCCCGCGCCGCATCGGCGACCACCAACCCATCCGGGCCGGGAACCAGGAGTTGTGCAGGGGCATCGGGAAGACCCCGCAGCGGTAGGCCAACACCACCAGGTCGGGGTCGAGCTCGTCGGAGAGCCCGATCAAGTCCTGCGCCGGCCAGTCCCGCGGCGGTCCGAAGATGCCCGGGCGACTCATTGCTCGATTGTGCCATCCGGCACCGACGATTCGACCGATCCTGGCACCCGCGCCTCCGATCACTGGGCGCCTGGCCACCGAGGACGCCGAGTGGCCCGAAAAGAACCGTCCCTCCGGTCCATTTCCGGGCAAAGTGGAACGAAAAGAACCGTCCCTCCGGTCCACTGTGCCGGCCCAGGGATGCCGCGGGGTCACCCCCGATAGTGGCTGGGGGCACCGTGAGTAGTGTGGACGGCGAATCCCGCGACGCTCAGGAGTGACCGCATGTCCACCCAGGAACCCAGCTCCTCCCAGGAAGCCAGCAAGACCCTCGTTCAGCGCGCGCCCGAAGTGGCCGGCAATGTGCTCCGGCAGATCCTCGAGTTCGCCATCGACGGCAATATGACCATTCCGGGCGCCAAGGACGCGGCCGCCCGCTGCCTGCAGACCCGCGGCGATCATGAGGCGGCCGTCGAGTCGGTGGTTCGGCAACACGTCGGACTGGCCGGGGCGCAGGGCTTCCTGACCAACCTGGGCGGCCTGCTGTTGCTGCCGGTGGCGCTGCCGGCCAACCTGGCCGGGCTGGCGGTCGTCCAGATGCGAATGATCGCGGCGATCGCGCACCTGCGCGGCTACGACCTGAACGACCGGCGGGTGCGCTCGGCGTTGACCCTGGCGATGCTCGGTGAGGACGACGTGCGCAAGCTGGTGGCGTCCGGCAAGTTGCCCAGCACGCCGATGGGGGTGGCCACCGCGCCCGTCTTTGACCCGATTCTGGAGCATGCGGTCAGCGAACGGGTGTTCGGCGACCTGGGCATGAAGATGGCCGGCAAGCATGCGGTGGTGCAGGTCGCCAAGCGGATCCCGCTGGTCGGCGGCGGCGTCGGCGCGGCCGCCGACGGCTACTTCACCTACGCCCTGGGTCAGTACGCCCGGCGCGAGTTCGTCCGGCGTCGCGGCTAGGTCTCACTCGCGGCGGTGAGTCGAGCGGCCAGTTCGCGGACGGCGGCCCGCAGCTCAGGTCCTTCCTCGACGACGAACGGGAACGGCACCTGCGCCAGCCACTCCCCCGCGTACATCTCCGGATTGCTGGTGGTACCGGTCAGCACGCACTCGTCACCGTCGGGTTCGAGGCGGCCCATCGGTGCCCGCAGCCAGGGCCGGACGCGCTCGGCGGACGCATGGAACCGCACCCGGGTGGTCAGCCCCCAGCCCTCGCCGAGACTGCGTTCCAGGACGGCGGCGGCGTCCAGATCGGCGGGCACCTCGGAGGCGGTGCTGAGCAGGTCGACCGAACCGATCCGGTCCAGCCGGTAGGTGCGCAGTTCGCCCGAGCCAGTCCGGCACAGCAGATACCAGAGTCCGTAGCGCACGACGACGGCCCACGGGTCGACCTCGCTGGTCCACTCATGTCCGGCCGCGCTGCGATACGAGATCCGGACGCAGCGGCCCGCAGCCACCGCCTCGACCAGGGCGGAGGTGACGCTGAGGTCGGGCCGCGGCGTCCGTGCACCGGCGGACGCGACGTGCTGCCAGAACTGCGTGGCGGGCCGTCCGACCGATTCCGGAAGTGCCCGCAACAGCTTCGCCACACCCGAGCCGGCCAAGCTGTCGGGGTCCGGTGCGCCGGCCGGCGAATCCAGCACCGCCATCACCGTCGCCAACGCCTCGGCGCCGCTGAACACCACCGGTGGTAGCCGGACGCCGCGTCCGATCTGATAGCCGCCGTACGGTCCGGTGGTGGCGGTGACCGGGATGCCGGCGTCGCGCAGGGTGCCGACGTAGCGACGGACGGCCCGCTCGCTCACTCCGAGCCGGTCGGCGAGGTCAGCGGCGCGGATCCCGGGCCGCTGGTGGATCAGGTCGAGCGTGCGCAGGGCCCGGGCGGTGGGGCTGGAGTCCATGGCGTCATGGTAGGTCGGTTGCGGACGCGGATCGTCCGGATTCGCTCCTAGGGTGCAAGGCATCGCTGATCATTCACGTCATCCCAGGCTCCGACCCTGGAGCTCCGGCCGGGGAAAGACCCCGGAGAGATCCCGGATCAAGTCCAGGATGACGAGGGCGGGGCTTTGATCAGCGCATCGCTGAAGGAGGAGACGATGACCGACATCGTGCTGGTTGCGGGCCTGTGGCTGGCCCCGCAGGTATGGACGGACGTGGTGACCGAGCTCGACCGGCGGGGGCATCGGGGCATCCCGGTGGCCCTGCCCGGACAGGGTGACGGCAACACCGAGGCAACCCTGGACGACCAGGTCGCGGCGGTTCTGGCCGCGATCGACGACTGTGCCGCACCGCCGCTGGTGGTGGGCCACTCGGCGGCGGCATCACTGGCCTGGATCGCGGCCGACCGGCGTCCGGTGGCCGGGGTGGCCCTGATCGGCGGCTTCCCGGTCGGGGACGGCGAGGCCTACGCCGATTTCCTGCCGATCGTCGACGGAGCGATGCCGTTCCCCGGCTGGCCGGCGTTCGAGGGTCCGGACTCCGCCGATCTGGACGCCGCGACCCGCGAACGGCTGGCGTCCGCGATGATCCCGGTGCCCGAGGCGGTCGTCCGCGGCGTCGTCCAGCTGCAGAACGAGGGCCGCTACGACGTCCCGGTCACGCTGATCTGCCCCGAGTTCACCCCGGACGACGCCAAGGCCTGGCTCACCGCCGGCGAACTGCCCGAGCTGGCGAAGGCGCGGCACCTCGACCTGGTGGATCTCGACTCTGGGCACTGGCCGATGGTCACCCAGCCGGCCGCGCTGGCAGCTGTGTTCGCCGACCTCTGAGGCCTCGGCAAGCTCGACCAGCGGTGGTCACCTCCGCAATGCGTTCACGGGCGGCTGCCCGGCCGGGCACAGCGACAGCACAGTGCTGGCCGCTGAACTCAAGGACATGATCACCAGCAGCGAAACGGCCCTCGACAGCATCCGCACCATCGACCTCGACGAGCTGATCGCCGGTCGCCCCCTGCTCACTCGCGTCCACCGCAGATACGTCCTCTCCGCAGCGGATGCCGCGATGGCGCTGGAACTGGTGGATCCGACGACGACCCGGGTGCTCGAGGTCGACGGACGCCGTGACCTGGGCCACACCTCGGTCTACCTGGACACCCCCGAGCTGGACGCCTTCCGGCGGGCCGCCCGCGGACGCCGGCATCGGTTCAGGATTCGCACCCGCCGGTACGAATCGGGTGGCACGTTCCTGGAGGTCCGGACGCGCCAACAGCAGCGCACCGTCCCTCACCGGCTGCCGGGCGAGCACCTGCCCGACGGTGGCTTCTCGGAAGCCGGGGCGCGGTTCGTCGCCGAGACGTTGCGTGGCGCCGGCGTCCGCAATCCACCGATCGCCGAGCTACGCGCCTCGTTGCGCGCCGACTACCGCCGGATCACCCTGCTGCACGAACCGACCACCTCCCGCATCACCATCGACTCGGGACTGACCTGGTGGGACGTCCGCACCGGTAGCTGGCTGAGCCGTCCGGAGCTGGCGATCATCGAGACCAGGTCGGCGGGCCAGCCCTGCGGAATGGACCTGTTGCTGTCGTCCCTGGGTCATCGCCCGGCACGGTTCTCGAAGTACGCCACAGCGCTGGCGGCGATGAACCCACGGCTGCCGGCCACCAGATGGCGGCGCACCCTGCGGCAGTATTTCTGACCCGTCAGGGCGGCACAGGGTGGCAGAATTGCCACCTGTCCGGACGTCGGAACGACCTGCGATTCTCACCTCGCCACGGGAGGGGAAGGGTCCACCATGTCCATGTTCCGCCGGTTCTGCGCTGTCACTGTGACAGCGCTCGCCCTGATTCTGGTAGCGGCACCGGGGGCGTCCGCTCACCCCGTGCCACAACACCGAGGGGGCCACCACAGTGCGCCACAACGCAGCTACGTCGCCCTCGGCGATTCGTTCGCCGCGGGCACCGGGGCCGCACCCGCGACCGACGCCTGCGGCCGCTCGAACCTCGCTTACCCGCGGCTGCTGGCGAAGGCCGCCAGGCTGAAGCTGACCACACTCGCCTGCGCCGGGGCGACGATGACCGATGTCGCCACCAAGCAGTTGCCGTCGGTGTCCCCGTCCGCCCGCTACGTGACCGTGCAGGCCGGCGGCAACGACATCGGCTTCACCCAGGTCTTCGGGCTCTGCGCGCAGCAGGACAACGATGACCAATGCGCGGCGGCGGTTGCCCAGTCGACGGCCTACATGAACTCGACCTTCACCGGCCAGGCGAGCGCACTGTTCGCCGCCGTCCGGCAGATCGCCCCGCAGGCGCGGATCGTCGTGGTCGGCTACCCGCGGCTGTTCAGCGGCAAGGACTGCAGTCCGCTGGTGGACTACAGCGCGAAGGAGCAGCGCCTGATGAACGGCGCGATCGACCTGCTGAACACGCGACTGTCGCAGGCAGCGGCCTCGGTCGGCGCCCGGTTCGCGAATCCGACCAGGTCGTTCAAGAACCACGCCTGGTGCGCCCGGCTGCCCTGGATCACCGGCCCGGAGAACCCGGTCGCCTTCCACCCCAACGCCCTCGGGCAGGTTCTGGGCTACCTGCCGACGGTTGCATCGAAGTTCTTCTGACGGCGCGTCACCCATAGCGAGAGCGTGGGTTCCGGCCGGTAGTGTTCGGCCATGCCGGAACCCCGCTTTCGCGTCGCGATCGTCGGCGCCGGGCCGTCCGGACTGTTCGCGGCCCAGTTCCTGTCCGCCCGCGACGACGTGGCCGTCGACATCTTCGACCGCCTGCCGACCCCGTACGGGCTGCTGCGGTACGGGGTGGCACCTGATCACACCTCGATCAAGGCGGTCGCCCACGCGCTGGCCCGGGTGTTCGACGCGCCGTCCGTCCGCTTCCTGGGCATGGTCCACTTCGGACGCGACGTCACCCGCGACGAGCTGCTCACCGGCTACGACGCGGTGATCTACGCCGTCGGCGCCAGCGAGGACCTGCGGATGGGGGTTCCCGGCGAGGACGCCGTCGGCAGCCGCTCGGCGCGCGAGTTCGTGGCCTGGTACTCGGGCCATCCGGACGCCGAACCGCAGTCGCTGGACGGCGTGCGGCAAGCGGTGGCGGTCGGCGTCGGCAACGTGGCGGTGGACGTGGCCCGCATCCTGGTCAAGGAGCCGCTGGCGCTCGCCGTGACCGACATGCCCGAGGACGTGCTGGGCGAACTGCGCCGGGCCCGGCTCACCGATGTCTGGGTGGTCGGACGGCGCGGCCCGCAGCACGCCAGCTTCACCACCACGGAACTGCGTGAACTGTGCCGGACCCCCGGGGTCGCGGTCAGCGTCGACCCGGAGGCGTTCGACGACATCGACGACGACGCCCTGGACCGGCGCACCCGGGCGAACGTCGCCGTGCTGCGCGAGGCGTCCGGGACCGAGGTGGCCGATCCGCGGATGCGGCTGCACTTCCTGTTCTGGCGCCGTCCGGTCGAGCTGCGCGGCGACCCGGTGCGCGAGTTGGTGCTGGAGCGCACCCGGCTCGACGACGGACGGGTGCTCGGCACCGGCGAAACCGAGACGCTCGAGGTCGAACTGGTGCTGCGTGCCATCGGCTACCGCGCCGTCCGGCTGCCCGGGGTGGCCTTCGACGAGAAGCTCGGCGTGATCCCCTCCGAGCATGGCCGGGTGCTCGACGGTGCCACGGTCGCGCCGCGCGAATACGTGGTCGGCTGGATCAAACGCGGCCCGATCGGGGTGATCGGCACGAACAAGTCCGACGCCCGCGAAACCGTGGAGCAGGTGCTGGCCGACCTGGCCGAGCTCGGTCCGCGCGCCGACCGTGTCGATCTGGTCGATGCCCTCGCGGCACGTGGCTTCGTGCCCTCCAGCTACGACGACTGGCGGCGGATCGAGGCGGCCGAGGCCAACCGTGGCGCGTCCTACGCGCGGGAACGGATGAAGATCGAGGCGTGGCACGAGTTGCTCGACCTGGTGCAGGCCGAGCGTCCGGGCGGGCCGATACCGCCCGGCTGAACCCTCGATATTCGCTCCCGGACGCCCCGCTTCCGGCGGCCCGAGACCCGCGCTGACGCGCGGTGTCAGAACCGCTCATCGTTCATTGCCCGGGCCGCCGCAATACGTGTAGATTCGACGGTCCGGCGCATCGTGGCGACTGTTCACCCTCAAGTGCCCGGTGGCGGCTCGACGGGAGAGGAGACGTGCAGCGATGCCCGGCAGCACGCGCGTCCCACACGTGGTGACACGAGCCGATGTCGCGCGCTACGCCGGCGTGAGCACCGCCGTGGTCAGCTACGTCATCAACAATGGTCCCCGCCCGGTGGCGGCCACCACCGCCGAACGGGTGAAGCAGGCCATCGACGTGCTGGGCTATCGCCCCAACGGCAGCGCGCGTGCGCTGCGCCGAGGGGTCAGCGACACCGTCGGGCTGATCACCCCCCACCTGGACAATCTGTTCTTCGCCGAACTCAGCCAAGAGATCGAGCAGCTCGCGGTCAGCACCGGCAAAGCGGTACTGCTCGGCAACTCGCTCGGCGACCTGCGCCATCAGCGCCAACTGATCGACGGCATGCTGAGCCGCCAGATCGACGGCCTGATCGTCCGGGGCAGTTCGTCGCACGACGATCCGCTGGCTGGCATTCGCACCAATGTGCCGTGCGTGTTGCTGGACACCATGGTTCCGCTGCCCGGACGGCGCTCGATCGGCTCCGACCTCCGGGGCGGCGCCGATCAACTGGTCGACCATCTGATCACCGTCCATGGCCTCACTCGGATCGCCCTGGTGGTGGGGCGCGACCTACCCGGCCTGGTCGATCCCCGCGAGCTGGGCTGGCGCGATGCCCTGCGTCGCCACGGCCTGCCGGAGGGCCCCATCGCGCGTGCGGCGTTCGACCGGACCGGCGGCTACCGGGCGGCGCACCAGCTACTGGCCGCACCTCTGCCGCCGCAGGCCGTGTTCGCGTCGTCGGATCTGCAGGCGACCGGTGTGCTGCGCGCGCTGCACGAGAGCGGCACGAAGGTGCCGTCCGACGTGGCGGTGGTCAGCTTCGACGGCACGTCGGAGTCCGCGTTCACCTACCCGGCGCTGACCGTGGCCCGGCAGCCGGTCGCCGCCATCGCCCGACGGGCCTTCGAGCTGCTGGCCGACCACGCCACGGCCGAGGTTTTCGAGCAGCTTCCCACCGACCTGATCGTCCGCCAGTCCTGTGGCTGCGCCGGGACGACGATCACGCCTTAGCCGCGTCTCAGTGAAAGAACCGAACTCTCAAGGAGCCCGTGTTGTCCACTCGACCATCTGAAACCGCCGCGAACTCCGCTCGGCTGAACGGCCCTCGGGCCGTTCTGATGCGGCGGGGCGGGACGTGCCTGGTGCTGCATTGCGAGGCCGACTCACTGCCTGAGGTGCTTCATTGGGGACGCGATCTCGGCCCGCTGAGCGACGCGCAGCTGGCGGCCTGGCGTTCCGCCCGGGCCGGCGTGGTGTCCGGCAACGCCGACGTTCCGCCTCGGCTGTCCCTGGTTCCCCAGCAGGCGGAGGGCTGGACCACCACCCCGGGGCTGGTCGGTTCGCGAGCCGGGCTGGGGCAGTTCTCCGACTTCCACCCGACGGCGATCGAGGTCGTGGCTGCCGAGGGCACCGACCAGGCGCCGTCGCACGTCCGGGTCGAGGCGCACGATGCCGAAGCCGACCTCGACCTGGCCATCGAGATCGAGCTGACGGCGTCCGGGCTGGTACGCACCCGCGCCACCCTGACCAACCGCGGCGCCGACGGCTACGGGGTCGACTCGTTGCTGCTCGCGCTGCCGACGCCGCCCAGCGAGACCCTAGTGCTCGACCAGTCCGGCCACCATCTGCGTGAGCGCGAGACCAGCACCCACGAGTTCACCCTCGGCAGCCATGAGCGCACCACCCGGACCGCCCGCGCCCACGCCGGCTCGAGCATCCACGGCACCTGCGAACCGGGCACCAACTGGAACCGCGGGCTGGTGCACTACGTGCACGTCGCCTGGTCGGGCAACACCCGGACGCTGGCCGAGCGGGTGGTGACCGGCTTCCAGGCGATCCTGGGCGGCGAACTGCTGCTGCCGGGCGAAGTGGTGCTCAACACCGGTGACTCGTATGTCACGCCGTGGCTGATCGCCACCTGGGGCGAGGGCCTGGACGAGGCCGCCGGCCGCATCCACGACTACTTGCGCGCGCGGCCCGGGCATCCCACCTCGCCGCGGCCGGTCACCTTCAACGCCTGGGAGGCGGTGTACTTCGACCACACGCTGGAGCCGCTGCTGGCCCTGGCCGAGGTGGCCGCCGAGGTCGGCGCCGAGCGATTCGTGCTCGATGACGGCTGGTTCGGTTCGCGACGCGACGATCGCTCGGGTCTCGGCGACTGGGTGGTCTCGGTCGACGCCTGGCCGAACGGCCTCGCCCCGCTGGCGGACGCCGTCCACGCCCACGGCATGGAGTTCGGCCTGTGGTTCGAACCCGAGATGGTCAACCCCGATTCGGACGTCGCTCGCGCCCACCCGGAATGGATCCTGTCGCCGCGGACCCACCGGCCCCAGGAGGAGCGTCAGCAGCAGGTGCTCGACCTGAGCAATCCGGACGCCTTCGCACACGTCCGCGATCAACTGCTGGCCGTCCTCGACGGGGTGCGGATCGACTACATCAAGTGGGATTTCAACCGTGACCTGCCCGAGGCGGTCTCCCCGCTGACCGGCAGGCCCGCGTATCACGCGCAGACTCTGGCCACCTATCGGCTGATGGACACCCTGCTCGCCGCCCATCCGGAGTTGGAGATCGAGTCCTGCGCCGGCGGCGGCGGACGGATCGACCTGGGCATCCTGGAGCGCGCGGTGCGGGTCTGGGGCTCGGACTGCATCGACCCGCTCGAGCGGCAGGACATCGAGGCCGGCACGGCGCTGCTGCTGCCGCCCGAGATGGTCGGTTCGCATGTCGCGTCGACGACGTCGCACACCACCGGCCGGACGCTGAACCTGACCTTGCGTGCCTCGACCGCCCTCTTCTCGCACATGGGCATCGAGTGGAACCTGCTGGAGGCCAGCGAGCAGGAACGTGGCGACCTGGCCGCCTGGATCGGCCTCCACAAGCGGCTTCGTCCACTGCTGCACACCGGGCGCGTGGTGCACCTCGACGCTCCGGACGCCAGTTGGCGCGCGCACGGCGTCGTTTCGGCCGATCGGGACGAGGCCGTCTTCACGTTCGTGCGGATGAGCACCTCGGCCGTCCGGCCGTCCGTCGCGATGCGCCTGCCCGGCCTCGATCCGAGCGCCGACTACCACCTGGTGGAGCTGCTGCCGGACGGCGTCCCCTCCGACCTGGCCCTGTCGCTGCGGTCACCGGAGAACTGGGGCTGGTGGCGCGAGGGTGTCACCCTTCCCGGCGCGGTGCTGGGCGAACTGGGCCTGAGAGCCCCCGACCTGTACCCGGAGCGGGCGACTCTGCTCCACCTGCGTCGAGCCTGACCCATCGCTGATTGAGCTTGTCTGAGCCACCGCTGGTTGAGCTTGTCTCAGCCACCGCTGGTTGAGCTTGTCGAAACCCTTGGTGACCCGAGGTCTCGACAAGCTCGACCAACAACATCTGGGGACAAGCTCGTCCAACGCGGAAGAGCCCGCCGAAACCCTCGCCCCAACGGGGCTCGGGTCTCGACGGGCTCAACCGGCGATACGGCGTTTCGTCAGCCCTTGACCGCACCTGAGGTGAGGCCGCGCACGAAGTAGCGCTGCAGGGCGAAGAAGACGATCAGCGGCATGATCATCGACACGAAGGCACCGGCGGTGACCAGGTGCCAGTTCTCACCACGGCTGCCGAGCAGGCCGGCCACCGCGATGGTCAACACCGCGTTGTCGCCCTGGCCTAGGAAGATCAGCGCCACCAGCAGATCGTTCCAGACCCAGAGGAACTGGAAGATCGCGAATGACGCCAATGCCGGTGTCGACATCGGAATGATCAATTGCCAGAACGTCTTCCAATGGGACGCCCCGTCGATCTCGGCCGATTCCACGACCGATTTCGGCAGCGACGCCATGTAGTTACGCAAGATGTACAGCGCCAGCGGCATGCCGAAGCCGGCGTGCGCCAGCCAGACGGTGGCGAACTGACCGT
Organism: Micropruina sp.; assembly: GCF_047606365.1. Classification (GTDB taxonomy): domain Bacteria; phylum Actinomycetota; class Actinomycetes; order Propionibacteriales; family Propionibacteriaceae; genus Micropruina. The sequence continues at coordinate 35,170 of NZ_JASGEN010000039.1, forward strand.
TGATGCCCATCTGCTGGAAGATGATGGACAGCGGCACGAACGCGACCTGGTTCGGCACCACCAGCAGGCCCACGATCAGGATGAACAGGGCGTCGCGGCCCGGGAACTTCATGAACGTGAACACGTATGCGGCGAAGGCGGCGATCAGGATCGGGATCACGGTGGCGGGCACCGCGACCGCGAGCGAGTTGACGAACGCCTGCCCCATCGGAATGGCGCCGGTGGTGAGCACCTCGCGATAGTTGTCGATGGTGATCTGCGTCGGGTTGGCGAAGACGTTCCACCAACCGTTCGAGTTCGATTCGCTGCGAGGACGGATGGACGCGATGAACAGGCCGATGGTCGGAATCAGCCAGAGCAGGCACATGATGACGACGATGATCTCGATGATCAGAATGCCCTTGCCGGCTCCGACCGAACGGCCGGAATTCTCGTCGTGCCCGGCGTCCTTCTTCTTCTTGACGGTCTGAGTGGCGGTGCTCATGAGTTGGCCTCCTGAATCCGGAACTGCCGAACCTGGTAGATCAGGACCGGGATGATCGCGATGATCAGGATCACCACGATGGCCGATGCCGTGCCCGGGTCACCGGCTTTGAAGAGCGCCCCGTAGAAGGCATTGCCGAGCACGTTGGTGGTGTAGTTGCCGTTGGTCATCGCATACACGATGTCGAAGACCTTCATGACGCCGATGAGCACCGTGATGAATACGGTGATCACGGTCGGCCAGGCCTGCGGAAGAATGATCCGGAAGAAGATCTTTCCTTCGGTGGCGCCGTCGATGCGTCCGGCCTCGATGGTGTCCTCGGGGACGGCCTTCAACGCCGAGCTGAGCAGCACCATCGAATAGCCGACCTGCGTCCAGACGTAGACCATCATCAGCAGGAACGTGTTGAAGCGGAACGTGTCGATCTGCAGCCAGGTCTGCGGCACACCGCCGAACCAGACCACGATCTGGTTGAACAGGCCGATCTGCGGCTGGCCCTCGGGCTTCCAGGCGAAGACCAGGTTCCAGATAGTCGACGCGCCGACCATCGAGATCGCCATCGGCAAGAAGATGATCGACTTCGCGATCTTCTCGCCGCGTGCGTTCAGCTTGTCGACCAGCACCGCGACGCCGAGACCCATCGCAACGATCAGTGCCGGAGCCACGATGATCCACAGCACATTGTTGATCAGCGTATTGATGAAGTCGGGATCGGTGAACAGATGTCGATAGTTGTCGAACCCGACCCAGCGGCCCAGCCGTCCGTAACTGCCCTTGCGGAAGGACGACATCACGGTTTCCACCGCCGGGTACAGCAGGAAGATTCCGATCACGGCGAAGGCCGGAAGAATCAGCGCGTACGGCTTGAGCCGGTTCTCCCATTTGCGGGGAAGTAGTTCGCAGGCTTTGTTCAACAACCAGAAGAGGGCGACTGCGCCGACGACGCCGACAACCACGGCGCCGAGGGCAAGCCCCAGTTTCTCTACCACGATTTTCTCCTAAGTTCGCGCCTGGCGGTGCCGCGAACACCTTCGCAGCACCGCCAGGCTGAGACTCGGACCTCTGGTTTTACTCAGTCGGCCACTTCGCGTCGATGCCCTTCAGGGTGTCGTCCAAGTTGGACCGGCCGCTGGTGTAGTTGACCATTCCGGTCCAGAAGGCACCGGAACCCACCACACCCGGCATCTGGTCGGAGCCGTCGAAGCGGAACACCGAGGCGCTCTGGATCGACTTGACCACGTCCTGCAGCACCTTGTTCGGGTACTTGTCGAGCGGGAAGGACTTCAGCGGCGACAGCCACGCACCGGTCTTCACCTGGTTCTCACCGAAGGTCGGATCGGAGGTCATGAAGGCCATCACCTTCTTGACGTTGGTGTCGTTCTTGGTCAGCGCCGCGGCCAGGTCGCCACCGCCGAGCACCGGGTGCTCGCCGTTGACGGTCGGGGTCACGAACATGCCCACCTGGGTGTCGAGCTTGGCGAAGACGTCGTCGGGGAAGAAGCCCTTCTGGGTGACGAAGTTGCCCTGCTTGCCCAGGTAGCACTTCGGGGTCTTCTCGAACATCGGGTTGAGCGCCTGCGCGAACGCGTTCGACGGGGCGTTCTTGATGCCACCGAAGACGTTGCCGTCGGTCATCAGGATCTGGTTGTAGACGTCGAACGCCTTGCGGATCTCGGGGCTGTCGAACTTGATCTCACCCGCGACCCACTTGTCGTAGACCTCGGTGCCCGAGGTCTGCAGCACGTAGTCCTCGATCCAGTCGGTGGCCGGCCAGCCGGTCGCCGAGCCCGACTCCATGCCGTAGCACAGCGGAGCGGTGCCATCAGCCTTGATCTTGTCGATCAGCGTCAGCAGCTCGGCGTGGGTGGCGGGCACGGTGTAGCCCTTTGCCTCGAAGGCGGGCTTGTTGTACCAGTAGAACGACTTGCCGTTCATCGCCATCGGCGCGCCGTAGGTCTTGCCGTCGACGGTCGCGGCGTCCAGGAAGCCCGGCACCACATCGGCCTGCAGCTTGGGCAGATCGACCTGGGTGCTCAGGTCGGCCACCTGGCCGTCCTTCGCCAGCTGCCGGAGGATGCCCGGCTGCGGGAAGACCGCGATGTCGGGCGCATTGCCGGACTGGATCTTGGCGGTGATCTGCACCTCGAACTCGTTCGACTGGATGAAGTCCAGCTTGATGCCCTGGCTGTCGGCCCAGGTCGTCATGTCTTTCTGGAAGGCCGTGGACTGGTCGCCCGAGAAGGCGTACATCACCTGAACGGTGTCCTTGGCCGTGGCCGGCCCGGTCTCGGTCGCACCTGGCTCGGGCTCTCCGCCGCCGCTCAAGCAGCCAGTCAGCAACAGGCTGCTCGCCGCCAGGCCCGTGATCAGGGCAAGGCTCTTTTTCCTCATAACTTCAGTCGCCCCCTTGCAACAGAAATGGATGTGAGCGGCTTCTGAGTGCCCGCTCTGGACCGCAACATACAGGAGACGACTCTTCTCGTGTAGACAGCAGCCCTAAGTTGCAACCATCGTGTGATCTAGGGGTGTTGGTATCTGCCCGGATCAGTGGCGTTCGTAGCTGCTGCCCATCCGGTGCACGTTCAGCTTGGTGACGGACGCCGTCCCGGCCTCGCTGAACAGCTCGACCGATCGTTCACCCTCGCCGGGGAACACCAGCAGGCTCAACGCCTCGCGTCCCTCGTCGAGGAACACTTCGACGCTGGAGGCGTCCAGCAGGATGCGCATCCGCAAGGTGCCGCCCCGCACCGCGGCGCTGCGGTAACCGCGCTGGCCGGCGCCGGAGTGACGCCTGTCGACCACCAGCCGTCCGGTCTGGACGTCGTAGGCGATCAGGGTCTCGTCACCACCCGGGGTCTTGTGAACGGCCAGGCCGATACGTTCGGCGGTGCTCGCCGCCAGGTCGATCTCGATGTCGATCTCCCCGGCCGTCAGATCGGTGGCGACCACGCGCGTTTCGTCCTCGGTCAACTGCAGGGCGCCGTGTTCGTCGGTGGTGCTGCGCAACGCCTCCACCTCGGCGACCGGCCACATGGTCAGCTTGTTGTCGGTGGTCAGCCCGAGTTGGCGCGGCACGGTCAGCTGGGAACACCAGCCGTCCGCCTGGGAGGGCATCGGCTGATCGGGGCCGCCGCCCATCCAGCCGAACAGCAGGCGGCGCCCGTCCGGGGCTTCGAAGGTCTGCGGCGCGTAGAAGTTGCCGCCCCGGTCCAGTTCGGTGTGTTCGGCGATCACCTCGAAGTCGCTTCCGGGCTGCCAATGCCCCACCACGTAACCGACGTTGTGGATGTTGCGGCGCTCGTAGCCGTCCGGGAGGGCCCGCATCGGACAGAACAGCAGCACCCAGCGGTCGCCGAACGGGAAGAAGTCCGGGCATTCCAGCATGAATGTGCCGGGCAGCGACGACCGATACAGCACCCGCTCGAAACGCCAGTCGCGCAGGTCGTCGGAGTCGTAGAGCCAGACCTCGCCGAAGCCGTCCGGGGTGCCCACCCCGACCACCAGGTACCAGGTGTTCCCCTGCCGCCAGACCTTCGGATCGCGGAACTGCGGGACGCCGTCCGGATTGTCGATGACGACCCCCACCTTGTCGAAGTGATTCCCGTCGGCGCTGACCGCGAGTATCTGGCGCTGGCTGACACCGTCGGTGAAGTCGACACCGTTGTTCCAGACGTGCCCGGTGTAGTAGGCGTACAGCTCGCCCGAATCGGCGACCACAGCGGAACCGGAGAAGACGCCGTCCCGATCGGCGGGCAGGCTCGGCGCCATCGCGATCGGCTCACGCCGCCAGGTGATCAGGTCGGCACTGCTGACATGCCCCCAGTGCATCAGCCCCCAGTCGGTGCCGTAGGGGTAATGCTGGAAGAACACGTGGTAGCGGCCGTTGAAATAGCACAGGCCGTTCGGGTCGTTGATCCAGCCGGCCACCCCGGCGATGTGGAATCGCGGGTACCACCGGTCGCGACGGGTCGCCGCCAGGTCGCCGACGGCGGCCTCGGCGCGCTGCAACGCCTCGCTCATGCTGACAGTCATGCTTCTGCTCCCAGACCAAATAGCTGTGTGTGTGATCGGACGGCACGATGCCCGCCACCCGATGGTGACGGGCATCGCATGGAGTGCGCTACTTGCCGGCGCCCGCGGTGAGGCCCTCACGAAGCGGCTTCTGACCGAAGACGAACACCAGCAGCGCCGGGATCATCGAAATGATGACACCGGCCAGCACGGTCGAGACCGAACCGCTGCCGAGCTTGCCCTGCAGCGACACCAGGCCGAGCGGCAGGGTGAAGTTCTGCTCGCTGATCGTCATGATCAGCGGACGGAAGAACTCGTTCCAGTGGTAGTTGAACGCCAGGATTCCGACGATCGCCAAACCGGGTGTCGACAGCGGCAGGTAGATGCTGAAGAACGTCTTCCACGGACCGGCACCGTCGATCTCGGCGGCTTCACCGAGTTCGGCGGGCAGGCCCATGAAGTACTGCCGCATCAGGAACGTACCGAACGCCGTAGGCAGCGCCGGAATGATCAGGGCGAGCAGCGTGTCGGCCAGCCCCATGCCACGGATCAGCATGAACACCGGGACGATGGTCACCTGCATCGGCACCATCATCGTGGCGAGCACGACCGCGAACAGGGCGTTCTTGCCGCGGAAGTCGAACCGGGCGAACACGTAGCCCGCCATGGCCGCGCTGATCATCTGGCCGGCGGCCACCAACACGGTGACCAGTGCGGTGTTCCACACGTACAACCAGACCGGGATCTTCTCGAACACGTCGGCGAACGCGCTGAAGCCGGGGGTGATCTCGTGGGTGACCGGATCCTGCGGGTTGAGCGCCGAGTACAGCGTCCAAACCACGGGTCCGATGGTGAGGAACACGCCGAGGGCGAGCACCAGATACTTGGCAAACGTGCCGAGCCCCGAAAGCGGGGATCGGGTTTTCACTGCGTCGATATTGCTCATGGAAACCTCACCCGTAGAAGACGTAACGCTTGCTCAGCTGGAACTGCAGACCGGTGACCAGCATGATCACGAGGGTCAGCACGATGCCGACGGCGGATGCGCCGCCGAAGTCGAGCTGCCGGAAAGCCGACTCGTAGATCACCATCACCGCCGTCCGCGTGTCGTCACCTGGGCCGCCACGGGTGAGAACCCACGGCTGATCGAAGATCTGCAGCGCGCTGATGATCGCCATCACGGACGCCACCAGCATCGTCGGGCTGATCAGCGGAATGGTGATGTGCCGGAACTGCGCCCAGCCCACCACACCGTCGATCGACGACGCCTCGTACACCTCCTTCGGAATACCGGCGACACCGCCGATGAACATCAGGAAGGTGAAGCCGAAGTTCTGCCACACGTAGACCAGCAGCACCACGACCTTGGCGCCGAAGCCGGTGGTCAACCAGCCGACCTTGCCGATGCCGATCCAGGTCAGGAACTGGTTGACCAGGCCGAACTCGTAGTTGAACAGGTAGGCCATGATCAGCGACACCGACGCCGCCGACAGGATCAGCGGGAAGAACAGCGCCGAACGGAAGAACGTCCGCAGCCAGTTGGGCATCTTGGACTGCACCAGGATGGCGAGTCCGAGAGCGACCGCCAACTGCACGATCACGGCGGCAATCACGAAGGTGATGGTGTTGAGGAAGGACACCCGAATCGTCGGATTGGTCACCATCTGACCGAAGTTGTCGAAGCCGACGAACTCGGGATTCGTGATGATGTCCCAGCGGAAGAACGCCAGGACGACGGAGCCGATGATCGGCACCACGCTGAACAGGCCCAGCCCGATCACCGTGGGAGCAAGGAAGACCCAGACCAGCGCCCGGTTCTTCTTTCGAGGATTTGATTCGGACATCAGCGTCCCTTCAGTGCGAATTCGAGGTCACGCTGCATCAGCTCGAGGCCGGGCCGGACACCGCCCGGTCCATTCATGATCGTGCCGACCACGTTCTTGAGCAGCGCGGATTCGACCGCCGCCTGCTGGGGCGGGGCCGGCATCGGACCGGTGGTGGGGAATTTGATCAGCGTGTCGTAGAAGACGTTCCAGTGCGCGGGGCCGACCCCGGCGCCGTAGAGCTTGTCGTTCAGCGACTTGCGCGGCAGTGACGAGTCCGGCTTGTTGTGGGCGATCGACATGCCTTCGAGAGACACGCAGTACTTCAGCCATTCCCAGGCCTCGTCCTTGCGCTCCGAGATGTCCATGATGGCGTAGCCGCCGGCACCGAACTGGTGCCGCTGGCCGTTCATCGCCGGGAAGTAGGTGACGTCGTAGGCGTCGTTGGCCACGCCCGCCTCCTTCAAACCCTGCACCCAGTAGCCGCCGGCCGGCGTCATGCCGACCGCACCGGTGGAGAACAGTGCGACGAGTTCGTTGCCGCCGCCCTGAGCCGGGTTGGCCGCCAGACCTTCGCTGACCAGTCGCTGCAGCACCGAGAAGCTCTCCACGGTGGCGTCACTGAGGGCGTCCGCGTTCTCCCAGAGGTAGCCGCCACCGCGTGGCGTCTCGTTGGGATAGAACTTCTTCCAGAACCAGTCGCCGCCGGGGGCCTTCTCCTCGGTGAGGAAGCTGGTCTTGTTGACGTACAGCCACGGCACGACGCCGCCCCACAACCGGTTGTTCCAGAAGTAGGGCAGGAAGCTGCCCTGGCCGCTGGACTTCATCTTCCGGGCGACGGTGAAGAAGTCGTCGACCGTCCAGTTGTCGTTGGGCCGCTCGAGGCCGGCACGTTGCAGCGCGGAGGTGTTGTAGAACACATTCGCCGCGTTGAAGTTGTCCGGCAGCTGGAACAGGCTGCCCTTGTAGAAGAACGATTCGATCAACGAGGGATGGACGTCGTCGAAATACTCCTGCATCTCGGCGGCGTCGCGTTGCACGAACTCGTCGAGCGGATAGGCCATCCGAGAGGCGAACAACTGGGTGCCCTCGGTGGCGACGGTGACAACGTCCGGCGGGGTGCCGGCCGCGATCATGGTGAGAATCTTGGCGAAATACTCGCTCCAGTCCTGGCCCTGGATCGCCACGATCCGGACCGGGATATCGGGATGTTTCTTCTGGAAGCCGGCGATCAGCCCCTGGCGCTGCTGGGCGTCCTGCTCGGTTCCGAAGAGCGCGATGGTGAGGGCGCTCTGCCCTCGGCCGGGGATGTCCTGAGCGGTGAGCCGCGGCCACGAGACCACCGTCCCGATCGCACCGAGGCCCAACGTCGCGAGCATTGCTCTTCGTGTGATGTCAGCCACTCTGCTGCTCCTTCTGCTTGGGTCACAGGCAGCGACGACCGCTGATCGGGACCCGAGTGTGGCGCGATGCTAATCGTTTTAGCACTCGTGCGTCAACGATTTTGCAGCCGCTCGGCCGACTTTCTGAGGCCAAGTCTCGGAAGGCGCTTTTCGCCCCTACTTGGACCTGGCGCTAGCATCCATGCCCTAAGCGAGGGAGCCTGGGATGAGGAAGCGCGTCACACTCGCCGACGTTGCCGCCCGCGCCGGTGTCTCGACGGCGTCCGCCAGCCTTGTGCTCAACAACCGGCCAGGCACCCGGCTCTCCGCCACCTCCGCCGCACGGATCCGGGCAGCAGCCGAGGAACTGAACTACCGCCCCAACCACACCGCGCGCAGCCTGCGGCTGGGTTCGACCCGAACCGTGGCCTTCCTCTCCGCCGACGTCACCACCACCCGCTTCGCCTCGGCGATGATCCTCGGCCTGCTGCAGGAGGCCGACGCGCGGGAGCACACGGTGCTGATCGCCGAGACCGGCAACGACGCGGCCCGCACCGAACGCGCGCTGCTCACCATGCTCGACCGCCAGCCGTCTGCACTGATCCTCGGCTTCATGCAGGCACGGCGGATCCATGTTCCGCCGGTCCCCTCCGACGTGCCGGTGATCATGGTGAACGGTGCGAGCGATGAGCAGCACCCCACGGTGCTGCCCGCCGATCACGAGGGTGGCCGGCAGATCGCCTCGGTGCTGGCCGACGCGGGGCACACCGACATCGCCGTCATCGGCTACGACCCGAATCGGGACCCGGACTGGGGCGAGACGGTGACCATCGGAGCCCGATTCGCGGGCATCGACGAGGTGATCGCCGAGCGCGGGCTGCGGGTCACCGGCTACCGGGCCCGTCGCTGGGATCCGGACGTCGGCTTCGAGGGCATGAACGAACTGCTCGATTCGGGCGCGGAGTTCACCGGGCTGATCTGCCTGAACGACCGGCTCGCCTTCGGCGCCTACCAGGCCATGCAGTTGCGCGGGTTGCGCATTCCGGACGACGTCTCGGTGGTGTCGTTCGACGACGACGTGATCGCCGCGCACCTGCGTCCGGCACTGACCACCGCGCTGCTGCCGTACGAGGAGATGGGACGCCGGGCAATGGAGATGGCGCTCAGCGATTCGGTCGACCCGCAGAATCTGCTGGTGCCGATGCCGATACAACTGCGGGATTCCGTGCGCGAGCTGCGCTCGTGAGCCCTCGCGTGGTGGGACGTCGTCGGGACTCCCTCAGGTCGAGATTCGGCGTCCGGTCGATCCGCGCCAACTTGCTCACGGGGCGCTGCGAGACGCCAGTGCTTTACTGACATGCATGGCCCCTCGACCTCGGCTGGAGATGCTGTGGGAGTCCGCCGACCCGGCGGCTGCGCTCACCTCGCGATTCGGCTTCGTGGGCGAGGACCACGCCGCGGCATGGCTCACTGATGCGTTGCGCGACGCCTGGGGTCTTCGTGTCGAGCGTTGCGATCGTCTTGTCATCAGTGCGAGCAAGCTTCTGGCGTGGCTCACCGTCGACGGTAGATGTCTCATCGCCAAGTGCGCAGTCGATCCGACGCTGTTTGCGCGGCTTGCTGAGATCGACGAGCTCATCGCCTGGCTGCACCATGAGGGTCTTCCCGTCGCGGCTCCTCTCGCCACCACAGATGGGCCCCGACGCCTCGACCGAGACCGCTACTCCGTCGGCCTCTACCCCGTCATCGGCGGTGACCTGCTTGACGTGGATGACCAGGACCAGGTCGAGGCCGCGGGTCAGACACTCGCGACGCTGCACCGGTCGCTGGCGGCCTACCCCGGGGAACTCTCGGGCGGTCAAGCCCAGGAGGGTCAGCAGCTCGTGCATGGCGATTTCCGGTCTGCGAACATCCTCTGTGCCGACCAGATCACGGCAGTCCTCGACTTCGACGAGGCGTCGCACCGCAGTCGGGCAGACGAACTTGCCCGCTCCGCGGTGCTCCTCGGTACCCGCTATCACAATTGGCAGCCGACACCGCCAGCAACCCGGAAGGCATTCGTCGCTGCCTACAACGATGTCTGGCCTCTGACTGGCATGGAGTGGAAGGAATACGATCTCGTCGTCGCTGCAGTCGCAAAGCACTTCGGCTGGACATAGTCGGCCGCGTCCTGGCCGTCAGATCTCGTCGAGGTACTGCGAGCGGGCCTTCATGGCATGGATGAGCAGTTCATAGCCGTCATCGAAGACCAGGGCAACCAGTTCGAGAAGACGGCCCGCGGGGTCCGTCCCGATCATGAGCTAGCGACGAGGATCGTCCTCGTCGTCAAGTGGGCGGAAGTGCAGGACATGGGCGGCCGCGTAGAGGACTGAAGCATCATCGAGCCGGTCGCGACCATAGTGCTTGCGAGCGGACGGGTGAAGCTCAAGCAACGTGAGTCGTCCACTCGCGCACCGCGGCCCGGATGGCCTCAGAGCGCGTGGCAATACCCTCGGCTTCGGCACGCGCAGTGAGTGCGGCGAGGGTGGCTGCGTCGAGACGTACCGGCACGACCACACCGGGGCCGTCCCCCACCGGTGGACGACCGCGACGCGCCTTCGGGAGCTTCGACAGGTCGTAGCCTGCCTCGGCCTCATCGGCCCACGCTTGAATCTGCTCATCGGTCACAGACTCGCCGTGCAGCAGGTGCTCACTCATGGACTTATCGTATACGGAAACATTGTTTCCGTATACGAAACTCCTGCGTCGTTGGTCAAGATCGGTGAGAACTCCCCTACTCAGGGGGAGAGGCGCCATTCTGTACCTGACCGACGCGGTCGACGGAGACTGACGAAGAGGAGTCCGATGAGCGAGTGGCAGCAGGCCTGGCCGAGTGAGGTCGGCGTCCGGACGGCACGAGAGTTGTTCCGGACGGCGTACGACGCCGAGCCGGACGGCGTCTGGGCCTCGCCGGGGCGGGTGAACCTGATCGGCGAGCACACCGATTACAACGGCGGGTTGTGCCTGCCGATCGCGCTGCCGCACCGCACCTATGTGGCCGTCTCCGCCCGGTCGGACGGCCGGGTCCGGATGACCACCGACATCGGCGATGAGGTGTGGGAGGGCGAGGTCGCCGAGCTCGCTCCCGGCAAGGTGTCGGGCTGGGTGGCCTACTGCGGCGGGCCGGCCTGGGCGCTGCGGGAGGCGGGCTTCGAGGTGCCCGGATTCGACCTGGCCGTCGCCTCGTGCGTGCCGCTGGGTGCCGGACTGTCGTCGTCCGCGGCGGTGGAGTGCGCCGTCGGCCTGGCGCTGGCCCAGCTGGCCGGACAACGACTCGACACCGACGATGACTCCCGGGCCCGGCTGGCCACGCTCTGCGTGCTGGCCGAGAACGAAGTCGCCGGTGCGCCAACCGGCGGCATGGACCAGGCGGCCTCGCTGCGCACCACCGCAGGACATGCGCTGCTGCTCGACTGCCGCGACGGCTCGGTTGAACAGGTGCGCTTCGATCTGGCGTCCGCCGGCCTGGAGTTGCTGGTGATCGACACCCGGGCCAGCCACTCACTGGCCGACGGCCAGTACGGCGCCCGCCGTGCCGCCTGCGAATCGGCCGCCCGCACCCTGGGCGTCGTGACGCTGCGTGAGGTCAGCGATCTGGACGCGGCGCTGGCGCAGCTCGACGACGAGGAAGTGCGCCGCCGCGTCCGTCATGTGGTGACCGAGATCGCGCGGGTGACCGAGTTCGTGACAGTCGCCGAAGCCGGTGACTGGACCGCCGCCGGCGAGCTGATGAACGCCTCGCACGAGTCGCTGCGCGACGACTACGAGGTCAGCTGCCTCGAACTGGACGTGGTGGTGACCGCCGCGCGGGCCGCCGGCGCCCTCGGTGCCCGGATGACCGGCGGCGGCTTCGGCGGCAGCGCCATCGCGCTGGTCCGCGGTGAGGACGCCGCGTCCATCGCGCATGCGGTGCGTGAGGCGTCCGGGTCGCGCGGTCTGCCCGTGCCGGACGTTCATCAGGCCACGCCGTCCGAACCCGGAGGTTGCCTGGTCGAGCCGTGAGGCGATCGGGACCAGCGAAATTCGAGCCCCGCGTCCTCGCCCCGCCCGAGATCCCGGCGTTCACAGCCGGGATGACAGGCCACCAAGACCAACGAGACTTGGACCCCTGCCTCAGCCGGTCATCCCGGGCTCGACCCGGGATCTCGTGCGGGAGTTATCCACAGGTTGAAAAGTAATTCTGAGGATCGGGCAATTTTCGCTCTAGCTTGTCCGCATGAGTCGTTCCCGGTGGTTGATCATGGTGCTGGCGTTGCTGGTGCTGACGGCCTGCACGGGCGAGCCGCCGCGTCCGCCGGCGAACACTCCCGGCCTGCCGGCCGACGTATTCCCCGGACTGCCGAACCTGGGTGCCGGCGTCGAAACGACTGTCGAGGCGATGGCCAGCGACGGCGACACCATGCTGATGGTCGCGACGATCGAGGGCCGCACCTCGATTCCCCTCCTGCGCTACTCGACGGACGCCGGCGCGACCTGGCACGACGGCGTGCCGAGCGCAGCAGCCGCGTCTGCGGCTGCCATCGGCGAAGAGGCCGTTGGGGTCGCCGCCGTGGCCGGCGCCGGGGCGGATCGTCGCTGGCTGAGTCTGACCAGTAAGAGCCAGACGCTGTTCGCCTGGACCAGCCCCGACGCACAGACCTGGGAGCGCACCCCAGTGGCCGGCATCGATCCCAAGAAGGGCGAAGAGGTCTTCAGCATCACCGGGCTGTCCGGTGGTGGTTTCGTGGCGGTCGGCGGCGGCTGGCGCCACGACAAGACCTGGCCAATGGCTTGGACATCGCCGGATGGCGTCACCTGGACGGCACAGAAGCTCCCCGGCGAGGGCCACCTGAGCGAGGTCGCCGCCAATGGCGACCGGCTGGTGGCGGTGGGCAGGAATGAACTGCCCCGGCTCCGCAAGGGCCGGTCGCAATTCTCCCTGCTGTTCACCTCCACCGATGGCGGCACGAACTGGCGTCGCGTGGCGGTGAAGGAGCCGGCCACCTCGGGGAACTTCATCAGCTCGCTCAGCCATGTGGTCACCACCGACAAGGGCTTCATGGTCGGCGGGAGCTACTGCGACAACCCCATGGGGACCTACCGTCCGCTGATGTTGACCAGCGACGATCTGCGTTCGTGGCGTTCTCCCCGCCGACTACCCGACGCAGGCGAGTCGTCCGGCGTCACCGAGCTGATCAGGATGGGGTCGGGGACACTCGCTGTGCAACGCGCCTCCGCTGCAGGTGCGAGCGACGAGGTGCGCGTTTGGCACTTGTCGCCCGGCGACATGTTCTGGACACCGGTCACCATCCCGTCCACCAGGGGAAGCGCGTGGGCAGAGGCCGGCGCCGGTGCGGGTGCGGTCGGAGTGGTCGCGATCGGTATCGATGGCAACCCGGGATCGACCCGGCTGTGGCGCTTCGACGGCCCGGCGCGGGTTGACGCGACGGAAGTGGCGGCTCCGTCCGAGACTCGCGAACGGATTCAGCCCAGTGGGCTGCTCGTCGTTGAGAACCACCTGGCCGCATACGGGCGCACCCAGGGCTCCTATGCCCTGTGGCACGCCGACGGCTCCGCCTTCAGCACGCCCATCCCGGTCGGGGCCGCGGCGGACGAGACGATCGACGCGGTCGCCTGGAGCGCCGACGGAGGCTACCTGGCGACCGGGGAGGTGGAGGGCACCGACGCCTTCACGCTGCACTCGACGGACGGCCAGAAATGGCGACGAACCGCGCCGAAGGCCTTCAACAAGGTGGCGCAGTACCACTACTCGAGCATCGCCGACGCCATCCGTGCCGACGGACGGTGGGTGGTGGTCGGCGAGCGGAGCACCAACGGCGAAATCCGCCGCTCGGCACTCGTGGCCAGCTCAGCCAACGGGCTCTCCTGGACACACGGACGTCCCGCCAGAACGACAACGCGCGGTGACTGGTACGACCGGCGCGACCCGTTGGACGACCTGCACGGTCTGGACGGCCGAGAGCGAGCGATGACCGCGGTAACGGCATTCGGACGCGGCCTGGTGGCAGTCGGCTCGATCAGCGACGGTCCCGGCACCGAGCCCGCGGCATGGGTGGCTGCCGATGCTCGGACCTGGCGCCTGATCCCGCTGCCGTTCGATCACTACGAGCAGGCCGAGGTGAACAGCGTGCACCGCGTCGGAGAGGTCCTGGTGGGCTACGGCTGGGCTCTGGGGAAGGGCACGACCCGCAGCACCCGTGCGGTGTGGCGCTCCACCGACGGCGGGGCTCATTGGTCCTTCACCGCTTTCGAGGGCGTCCATTCGGGGGCGCTGATGGCTCACTCCGGCGGCGAGTTCCTCGAGGTCTTCCTCTCCGACGACCACCGGACGCTCACCTTGTCGCGATCCTCGGACGGCCTGACCTGGGCGAAGGCGCCACTGAAGGTCGAGGATCTGGCGGACGGAATGGAGCTCTCACTGGATGACGTGCTGGTGCACGACGGCGCGCTCCACCTGTTGGTGACCGTTCAAAGCCGCAGCGACGCGGTCACCCTGGTGCAGCGCGTGCCGCTGTGAGGGCAGGCCCCAGGGAAACGCTGGTCATTCACGTCATCCCGGGCTCTCAAGCGGAGAGATCCCGGATCAAGTCCGGGATGACGATGGAGGGGCTTTGATCAGAGCATCCCTAGCGGTAGTCGCGGGTGACCCGGCCGGTGATCAGGCAGGTCACCTCGTACGGGATGGTGCCCATCAACTCGGCGACCTCGGCGACGGTGATCTCCTGGTCGCCGTAACGTCCGATCAGCACGACCCCGTCACCGACCGCGACGTTCGGCTCGGGGCCGAGGTCGATCATGGTCTGGTCCATGCAGACCCGACCGACGATCGGGTAGGAGGTGCCGTCGATCAGCACCCGTCCCCGGTTGGACAGCAGTCGCGAATAGCCGTCGCCGTAGCCGACCGGAATGGTGGCGATCCAGGTGTGGCGGGGGGCCGTCCAGGTGCGTCCGTAGCTCACCGTCTCTCCTGCAGCCACCGGTTTCACGAACGAGATCTCCGTGGTCAGCGCCAGGCCGGGGCGCAGTTCGACGCTGCGTTCAGCCTGCGGGTCGGGCAGGCTGCCGTAGATCATGATCCCGGGACGGACCAGGTCGAACCAGGTGTCGGGGTGGCCCAGCACGGCGCCCGAGTTGGCCAGATGTTTGATCTCCACCGGGCCTGCGGCGTCCTCGACGGCGGCGATCGTCTCCCGGAACAGCTCGGTTTGCGCGCGGGTGAAGTCGACGCCGTCCGGAGTGTCCGAGATCGGCAGGTGGCTGAACAGACCCTGCAGATGCAGGTGCGGATCGGACGCGATCCGCGCGGCCAGCGCCGGCGCCGCGGCGGGTTCGATGCCGACCCGGCGCATGCCGGTGTCGACCTTCAGATGGACGGAGACTCCGGTCAGCCCGACCTGCTCAGCGACCCGGGACGTCTCTTCCACCGACGCCTCGTCGACCACGGTCAGGGTGAGCGCCGAGATCAGCGCGCGGCCGACCTCGTCCAAGCCACGGGTCGGCGACAGCTTCAGGATCGGCAGCCCGATGCCGGCGCGGCGCAGCTGCCGTCCCTCGTCGACGGTGGCGACGCCGAGCCAGTCAGCCGCCTGCCGCTGCTCGATCATCGCCGCCACCGCAGCCGCGCCGTGCCCGTAGGCGTTGGCCTTGACCGCGGCCAGCACCTGCCGGTCACCGACCCGTGCCCGGACGCCGCGCAGGTTGGCCTCGATGTTGTCGAGCAGGGTGTGTGCGGTGGTGGGGTAGCTCATGCGGGTTCCGACTCACCGGTCGCGACCGGACGCGACGGGTCGTTGCTCCAGGCCGACCATGACCCCGGGTAGAGCGCGATCTCGAGGTCGAGCGCAGCACCCGCCAGCACCAGCTGCGCGGCGCTCACCCCCGAGCCGCAGTAGGCCGCCAGCGGAGCGGTCTGGTCGCCGAGCAGTTCGCGCAGGCGGTCCTGTTCGGGCAGCCGTCCGTCGGCGGCGAAGAAGTCGCTGACCGGAACGTTGACCGCTCCGGGGATGTGCCCGGCGACCGGATCCATCGGCTCGGTCTCGCCGCGGTATCGCTCGGGCGCGCGGGCGTCCATCAGGGTGCCGGAGAAGCCGGCGGCGTCGTCGGCCTCGATGGTCGGCAACTGTCCGGGCGTGACGTGCAGCTCGGCACTCTCGACGATCGCATCACCGGTTGTCATCGGGCGGTTGTGCACCGTCCAGGCATCGATTCCGCCGTCCAGGACGCGGACGTCCAACCCGGCCCAGCGCAGCACCCACCAAGCGCGGGAGGCGGCGAACGAGCCGGCCTCGTCGTAGACCACGATCGGACGGCTGCCGTCCACACCCAGCGCACCCAGGCCGCGGGCCAGGGTGTCGGCGTCGGGCAGCGGATGCCGTCCGTCGGTCGGTTCGCCGTGCCGGGTCAGCACGGTTTCCAGGTCGAGGAAGCGGGCACCCGGGAGATGGGCCTCCCGGTAGCGGTCGCGCCCCGCCCCGGACGGCTCACCCAGCCGCCATCGCACGTCGAGCAGATCGACATCGGCGAGGACGCCGTCCAGTTCGTCGGGAGTGATCAGCACATCGCCACGGGCCATGCCCCCAGCCTGTCAGACCCGGCCGTTGATGATCACCCCCGGCTCGTCGAAGAACGGCCGGCGGTCGATCGCGCGATCGGCCACAGGTTTCGGGATCGGCCACTGCTTTCGGCATATTTCCCGAAACCAGTCGCGCAACCTGTCAGCAGTTGTCGATCGCGCGATCAGTGAGCCGCGGGTGCCCGCGCCAAGCCGGCAGGGACGCCATGTAGGCCCGGGTCTGTTCCTCGATCATCTCTTGGGACTGGTCGGGGTGCCGGCGCCGCTGCCAGCCGACCATTGCGGCGAAGCGGGTGTCGAAGTCCTGCAGGTTGCCGTCGGCGTCGGTGCAGTACTGGCAGTAGTGCCCGCTCTCGATGGGCATGCCGCAGCTCTCGCAGGAAGCGGTCTGGGTGGTCATCGGTGGTCCTCTCGTCGGGCCGCGGCGATCAGGGCGTTCAGCCCGTCGATCAGCCCGCGGCGGGTGGTGTCGTCCAGTTGCTCCATGGCGCGTGCGACCAGGGTGCGGTCGAGCACGTCGGCGTCGTCGCGCAGCCGGTTCATCCCGGCCTCGGTGAGCCAGACCAGGGTGCGGCGCCGGTCGTCCGGATCAGGTTCGCGCTCCAGCAGGCCATGGCCCTCCAGTTGAGTGACGATGTCACTGACCACCGACTGGGCGCGGTCGAGATGCCGAGCGGCCTCACCGACGGTGATCGGACCCGACCCGGCCAGGTGGGTGAGCACCGCCCGGGAGGCGTTGGTCAGCTCGCTGCGGCGTCCGTCACGGCGGTGAAAGGCCAGGTAGGTCCGTGGGAACACCTCGCAGAACGCATCGGAGTCGGACATGACTTCATCGTCCGGCGGAGTGAATCCATCGTCAATCCCGATGGATCGGACCGCTCACAACGTGTAGACGCTTCTGTCCATGGTCCGCACCTAGATTCGTCTAGATAGCGGAGCTTTATAGGCGAATGTAGATGAATACAACCTCCCTGGTGGGGCCCC
Organism: Micropruina sp.; assembly: GCF_047606365.1. GTDB lineage: Bacteria > Actinomycetota > Actinomycetes > Propionibacteriales > Propionibacteriaceae > Micropruina. The sequence goes on from NZ_JASGEN010000039.1 coordinate 52,465, forward strand.
GAACAAAAGGGATCCGGATCGGGCTGGTCAGTCCAAGCCCGATCCGGATCCTTGTTTCAGCTGCTTCAGACCGCCGCGCTGACCGATACGACGCTGTCACCCCGCTGCAGCGCGGCGTCGGCGTCGTCGAACTCGTTCACGGTGGAGACCTTGCCGAGGTTCGTCACCAGCACCAGGATCACGGGATCCTTGCCGGCGCGACGGACGGCGTCGAGGTCGACCCGGGCGATCAGGGTCGACGGGTCGACCCGGTCGCCCGGCGCGCATAAGACCTCGAAACCCTCACCCTGAAGCGACACCGTGTCGATGCCGAGATGAACGAGAACCTCGACTCCGTCATCGGTCTCCAGGCCGATCGCATGCTTTGTCGGGAAGACCACCGTGACGGTGCCCGACACGGGCGCATACACGTCGCCGTCTGCGGGCTGCAGCGCGTAGCCGTCGCCGACCGTCTTGCTGGCGAAGACCGCGTCGCTGACCTCCTCGAGGGGCACAAAGGCGCCCCGCGCGACCGCAACCAGTTCCACACGCTCACCCTTGACTCCCAGCGCCGCCGCCTCCGGGGCGACTGCAGATTCGTCCGCCGGACGCTCGGCCGGCACCAAGAACATCGTCAGGATGAACGAACTGGAGATGGCGATGGCAATGCCGGCCAACGCGAACGGGAAGTAGGGACCGACGTAGGCCGGCAGACTGAAGATCGACGACAGGATGTAGGCGTAGATCCGGACGCCGGTGACGGCGAAGAACGTCGCCGCGAGAGTACTGCCGATCGTCGCCGCCACGAACGCCCGGCGGTACTTGGAGAGCACGCCGAACAGGGCCGGCTCGGTGATGCCCAGCAGACCTGACACGGCGGCAGATGCGACGACCGTCTTCTGATCCTTGCTGCGCACCTTGAAGTAGACCGCCGCAGTCGCACCGGCGATGGCCATGTTGGCCATGAACATCATCGGCATGAGCATGTCCCAACCCTGGGTCGCGAAGTTCTGCAACGCGATGGGGGTCTCGGCATGGTGCAGGCCGGTGAAGATCGCGATCGGGCGAGTGGCACCGAAAATGACGCCCGCGAGGATGGGCGAGAAGGCGAACAGCCAGGCAACGCCGGCGGCGAGCTGGTTGCCCAAGAAGATGCCGATGGGGCCGATCACCGTGAGCGCCAGCGTGCCGGCGATGAATAGCGAGAAGGTGGGCGTGAAGACCGTCCGCAGGACGCGCGGCAGTGCCCGGTCCACCCAGCGATAGATGTGACTGAGCGCGAAGACCGAGAAGATGATCGGAATCACGGTTCCGGCGTAGTTGAACACCGGGACCGGAATGACGCCGAACAGCATGAACGCCGTGATCTCCTTGGCGGCTGCGGCGGCGGTCATCGTCGGGTACTGCATGGCGGCGGCGATGGCGACCGCCATGAACATGTTCGTCTTGAAGATCTTCGCCGCGGACGCGGCCACGAAGAACGGCAGGAAGGTGAAGACACCGCTCGCGAGCATGTCGATGACGACGTAGGTGTCGTTCTTGTTCGAGATCACGCCCAGTGCCGCGAGCCCGGCCATCAGGCCCTTGATCATGCCCGCGCCCGCGATGGCAGGGACGATCGGCCCGAAGACACCGGACACCGTGTCCATGGCCAGTGCGACCCAGCCGCGCTTTCCACCGGCTGCTTCGCCGCCACCCGCTTTGTCGGAGAGCCCGAGCTTGTCAGCCAGCGGTTCGTAGTACTTCTCCACCTCGGTGCCGACCACCACCTGCAGTTCACCGTTCTGGACGTTGGTCCCGATCACCTCAGGAACGCCGTCCAGTGCGGCCATGTCCACCTTGGCGCCGTCCTTGAGGTCGAAGCGCAAGCGCGTCATGCAGTGCCACGCGTTGCTGACGTTGTCCACCCCGCCGACGGCGGCGATGACTTTCTCAGCTACCTCGCTGTAGCGCATCTACAGTCCCCTCTCTCATTTCTCATTCACAGCTCGACCCCAGCCGAGCGATGGTACCGATCCAATCCCCGGTCCCGACTGGGTAGATTGGAGCATGTAAGCCTGCTCTTTACGAAGCCGCGAAAGCATTGGACTGGCAACTACGAGCTTTTGGCGCCGTTGACCGAGCCATGCTGGCGGCTCCTCCGGCGCAGCCGGTTGAATAGCGGCGCAGACATGCAGCGAAAGGATCCTGATGACCCCCAGCACGATCACCCAGGTCGAGGCCATCGTGACGAAGCCAGACAAGCACAACCTGGTGGTCGTGCGAGTTACCACCGACGCCGGCGCCTGGGGTCTCGGCTGCGCCACCTTCCAGTTCCGCCCATGGGCCGTCCGGAGCGCCGTCGACGACTACCTCCGGCCGCTGCTTTTGGGGCGTGACGCCAATGACATCGAGGACCTGTGGCACGTGATGCGCATGAGTTCGTACTGGCGCAACGGCCCGGTGCTCAACAACGCCATCGCGGGGGTCGATATGGCCCTGTGGGACATCAAGGGAAAGCTGGCGGGGATGCCGCTGTATCAGCTTCTCGGCGGACGGTCGCGAACGGCCATCCCCGCCTACGCCCACGCGGTAGCCGATGATCTGGGCGGCCTCTACACCCAGATCGACAGGCACCTCGCCGACGGCTACCGCCACGTCCGGGTCCAGTTGGGCTTCTACGGCGGTAATGCGACAGATCTGCAGGCGCCCGAGAACCCGCTGCCCGGCAGCTACTACGACCCGCGCCAGTACGCGGCCACTACGCTACGGCTGTTCAAGGCGGTCCGCGACCGCTACGGCGACGACATCGAGTTGCTGCACGACGTGCACGAGCGATTCAACCCGTCCGACGCGATCCGGTTCGCGAAAGAGTGCGAGCCTTTCGGCCTGTACTTCCTCGAGGACGTTCTGCCGCTTGAGCAGACCGCCTGGTACGAGAAGCTGCGGGCCCAGACATCGACCCCGATCGCAACGGGCGAACTGTTCAACAATCCCAAGGAGTGGGAGGAACTAGTCGTGCGTCGCCAGATCGATTTCCTGCGCATCCATGTCTCGCAGATCGGAGGCATCACGCCTGCTCTCAAGGTGGCCCACTTCGCCGATGCCATGGGCATCCGGCTGGCCTGGCACACGCCGTCCGACATCACTCCGGTCGGTTTGGCGGTCAATACCCACCTGAACGTTCACCTGCACAATGCGAGCGTGCAGGAGAACCTCGACGTGCAGCCGAATACAGCGGCGATGTTCGCGGGCTACCCGGTGCAATCCCGCGGGTTCCTGCGGCCTTCCGACGAGCCCGGCATCGGTGTCTCATTCGACGTGGATGCGGCCGCCGAGTTCCCAGGGGTGTTCAAGGAGCACCCCTGGACCACCAGTCGCACCGCCGACGGCACGCTCGTCACCCCGTGACGAGGCGCGGCTCTCGATCTAGAGCCGCGCCTGGTGCACCTCGCGGTCGAACCGGCTGATGTAGGACACCTCATAGTTCAGCGCGATCATCTCGCTGTGTGCGAAGACGCGACCGTCGGTCAGCACCCCGCGGCTATCGATGGCCATCGCCGGGGCTCCCCGGCGACACTCCAGGATGCTCGCGTCCTGTCGAGTCACGGTCACCGGCCGATAGCTCGTCATGTAGTGCGAGATGCGGTAGCCGGCCCCCTCCACGAACCCCTGAACCGACTTCTCCAGAACGGCGTCCGACAAGGTCGGGAACATGGCTGCGGGCATCACCGTGCGCTCAATCTGGGAGCTCACCCCGTCAATGATTCGCAGTCGGTCGAACTGCCAGATCTCACCACCGGAGGGCAGCTGGAAGAGGAGAGCCTCATCGGCGCTCGGGGACGTGCGGTTCAGGTGCAGCACGCGCGAGTCGATCTGTTCGTACGGCGTTCGGGTCATCGTGTTGTAGATCAGAGGATTCTTACGCAGGCCCTCGCGCACGTAGGTGCCCGAACCCTGCGTGGAGCTGAGCGCTCCGATCAGCGTGAGGTTCTCGATCACCGCCTGAATGGTGAACCTCGAGACGCCGTACTCACGCGCGAACTCCCGCTGGGTCGGCAGCTTTCCCGACGGCCATTGCTGGCGGAAGATGCGACTCAAGACGTCGGCCACGATGAAGTCGACTTTCTTACCCATGAGCCACACCCAGATTCGTCTAGAAGAGCCGGTCGTCCCGGACGAATCTAGACGATGCGCCCGTCGTCGCGATTGCGCCGCAAATATGGATCGGGACCGGGCACCGACTACCGTGCCCGATCCCGATCCTTATTTGCCGCAGGGTTCAGAACATCATCGCCAGGCCGGGATCGGCCAGGATCGCCGCCACATCGCTGAGGAACTTCGACGCGAGCTCGCCGTCCACCAGCCGGTGGTCGAAGGTCAGCGACAGCGTGCACACCGAACGGATCACCATCTGTTCGTCGGCACCCTTCCCGATCACCCACGGACGGCGGGCGATGGTGCCGAGGCACATGATCGCCGACTCGCCCAGATTGAGGATCGGCGTGCCGCCATCCACGCCGAAGACGCCCACGTTGGTGATGGTGAAGGTGCCGCCCTGCATGTCCTCGGCGGAGACCTTTCCCGACTTCGCCACCTGCACCATGTTGTGCAGCGCCTCGGCCAACTGCAGCAGGTTCATCGTGTTCGCCTGCTTGATGTTCGGCACCAGCAGCCCGCGCGGGGTGGCCGCGGCGATGCCGAGGTTGACGTCCTCGTTGCGGACGATCTCGGTGGCGGCCATGTCGAGGGTCGAGTTGATGTCGGGGTTGCGGGCGATCGCCAGGCAGGCGGCCTTGGCGAAGATCAGCAGCGGCGAGACCCGTAGCCCGGCGAACTCGCGGCGTGCCCGCAGCCGCTCCACCAGCTCCATCGAGGCGGTCACGTCGGTCTGCATGATCACCGTCGCGGTGGGCACCTTGTACGACTCGGCCATGGTGCGGGCCATCTCGCGGCGGACGCCCTTGAGCGGCACCCGCGAGGTCACCCCGGTCTGAGCCTCGGGCGTCCCGCGGGAGAGCACGGCTGCGGTGAGCACGTCGTCAGAGGTGATCGTGCCGCCCGGCCCGGTGCCGATCACGGCGTCCAGGTCGAGACCGAGGTCGCGGGCCAGCCGGCGCACCGGCGGTTTGGCCAGCGCCCGCTTGGCGGCCGACGGCGGCTTGGGGGTCTTGCCCGGACGGGGCAGCGGCTCGCCGCTGGCCTCGGCGCTGAGCGGTCCGGTGGTGGTCGACTGATCGATCGGACGGGACACCGGCTGGTCGGCGGCATACGAGTCGTGCACCTGGTCGGTGACCGGGCCGATCGGCTTGCCGACCCCGCCCGCGGTCTTGCGCGGACGCCGCGCCAGCGACGACGACTTCGTGCCGTAGCCGACCAGGAACGCCTCGGATTCCGGGGCGGGCTCGGCCGAGCCGGTCTGGGTGGCGGCTGCAGCCTCGGCGGGCTGCGCAGCCGGAGCCTCAGCAGGCTGAGCCGGTGGCGCATCGGTGACCTCGGTCGGCGCCTGCGGCGCAGCAGGTGCGGCGACCCCGTCGTCGATCAGCACGATCGGGGCACCCACCTCGACGGTCGCGCCCTCGTCGACCATCAGCCGGGCGATCCGGCCGGCCCACGGCGAGGGCAGCTCGACGATCGACTTCGACGTCTCGATCTCGACCAGGATGTCGTTGACCTTGACCTCGTCGCCCTCGGAGACGACCCAGCGGACGATGTCGGCCTCGACCAGTCCCTCGCCGGGATCGGGCAGGTGGAATTCCTTCATCGCATTCTCCTCAGTAGGCCATGGATCGGTCGACGGCGTCGAGCACCCGATCGAGGTCGGGCAGGTAGGCGGATTCCACCCGGCTGGGCGGATACGGAATGTCATACCCGGTGACCCGCAGCACCGGCGCCTCCAATGAGTAGAAGCATGCCTGCTGCAGCCGGGCGGCGATCTCGGAGCCCATGCCCAGCGTCATCGCCGCCTCGTGGACGACGATCGCCCGTCCGGTCTTGGTCACCGACTCGATCACCGTGGGCATGTCGAGCGGCGCCAGCGAGCGGAGGTCGATCACTTCGATGTTGCGACCCTCTTCGCCGGCGGCGAGCGCCGCCTCGACGCAGGTGCGCACCATCGGTCCGTAGGTGATCAGGGTGAGGTCGTCGCCGGGTTTCACCACACGCGCCTGGAACAGCGGCATCGGTTCGATCTCGGTGTCGACCTCGCCCTTCTCGTGATAGCGCCGCTTGGGCTCGAAGAACACGATCGGGTTGTTCGAGGCGATGGCCTGCTGCATCATCCAGTAGGCGTCCAGCGGGTTCGAGCAGGTGACCACCTTCAGGCCCGGCGTGTGCGCGAAATAGGCCTCCGGCGATTCCGAATGGTGCTCGATCGCACCGATGCCGCCGCCGTAGGGAATGCGGATCACGATCGGCATCTTCAGGTGCCCATGGGTGCGGAAGTAGAGCCGTGACACCTGCGAGATGATCTGGTCGTAGGCCGGGTAGACGAAGCCGTCGAACTGGATCTCGACGACCGGCCGGTAGCCGCGCATCGCCAGGCCGACCGCGGTGCCGAGAATGCCCGATTCGGCCAGCGGCGAGTCGATCACCCGGTCGGGGCCGAAGTCACGCTGCAGGTGCTCGGTGATCCGGAACACACCGCCGAGCTTGCCGATGTCCTCGCCGGCCAGCAGCACCTTGGGGTCGGCCTCCAGGGCCCGACGCAGGCCGGCGTTGAGCGCCTTCGCGAGAGTCATGGTCGCCATCAGAACGCCTCCTGAACCTGGACGTGGGTCTCGTCATCGGTGTCGGCGTCCGGATGATCGGCGAAGCCGGCCTCGTATTCGAGATACTCGTCACGCTGCTCGAGCAGCACCTCGCCCGGGTCGATCACCGTGTGATCGAAGAACTCCTCCAGGGTCGGCTCGCGCAGCGTCAGGCAACCTTCCCGGACGCGGACCGCCAACTCTTCGCATTCGGCGTCCAAGGCGTCGAGCCAGGCCTGGTCGATGGCACCACGGTTCTGCAGGTAGGTCTGCACCCGACTGATCGGGTCGCGCTGGCGCCACTGCTCGGTCTCGTCGTTGCTGCGGTACTTGGTCGGGTCGTCCGAGGTGGTGTGGGCACCCATCCGGTAGGTGTAGGCCTCGATCAGCGCCGGACCCTTGCCACGCCGCGCCCGGTCGAGCGCCCAACTGGTGACGGCATGCACGGCGAGGACGTCGTTGCCGTCGACCCGGACGCCGGGGAAACCGAAGCCGGACGCCCGGCGGTACAGCGGGATCTTCGACTGCAGCGCGATCGGTTCGGAGATCGCCCACTGGTTGTTCTGGCAGAAGAACACCACCGGCGCCGTGTACGAGGCGGCGAAGATGAACGCCTCATTGACGTCGCCCTGGCTGGTGGCCCCGTCGCCGAAATAGACCACCGCGGCGCCGTTGGCATCGGGGTCGGCGTTGCCCACCAGACCGTCGCGTTGCAGGCCCATCGCGTAGCCGACGGCGTGCAGTGTCTGGGTGCCGATCACGAAGCTGTAGACGTGCATGCCGGGAACGTCGTTGGCCCACGGTGCCATCGCGGTGCCCCGGAAGGTGCTCAGCATCTCGACCGGGTCGACCCCCAGGTGCAGCGCGATCGCGTGTTCGCGGTAGGAGGGAAAGACGTAGTCGGGCAGCCGGGTGGCGCTGGCCGAGCCGACCTGGGCGGCCTCCTGGCCCAACGCCGGCGGCCACAGGCCGAGCTCGCCCTTGCGCTGCAGCGCCGTCGCCTCGCTGTCGAAGCGCCGGGCCAGGATCATCTCGCGCAGGTAGCCGGCGATGGTCTCGTAGCTGCCCTCGAAACTGAAGTCGGGGTGCTGAACGCGCTCACCGTCGGGGGTGAGCAGCTGGACGAAGTCATCTACAGCGGGTTCGGACACGTCGGATCCTTTCGGGTCGCACGAACCGGGAAATTCTGCGTGCGCTGCGCCAACTTACCGGTTACGTAACCGTAGGTCAAAGGTCGCTGCGAGGCGCCGGCGGGTGATTGCTGGTCGATCACGAGCGACGTCAGGCTCCTCTCCGCGGGCCTCCTCGCCCGCGTTGCCCATCCTCCACCTCACGGCGTCCGGGGTCGAGACCCCGCGCCACGGTGTCGTCGCGACGACCATCTGCCGTCACCGCATCGAGGGCGCCGCGCCCGTCGACGATCTACGCCGGGCGTCTCGGACTATCGCCAGCCCGACCCGGACGCCGGGCCGTCACCGTAGTGATAGAAGCCGATCTCCACCTCACCCGAGGGACGCGGATAGCGCTCGTACCCGTCCGTCGCCGCGGGGGATTCGCGGGCATGCCTGGCCTCCGCCCGCGCACGCTCGATCATGGTCTTCTCGATCTCGCGGCGGCTCAGCCGTCCGGTCGCGTGCAACTCCTCCAACGCCTGCAGATAGGACTGTCGGCGCGCGGAGGGCCACGAATCGACCGTCTCGGCGGTGCGGGGGTACTGCTCGACGCCCCACAGCGGATCGCCCACACCGCCTGGCGCTGCCTCGCGTCCGCTCATGTCGGGAGCATAGATCGGCCGTGCGAACGCCCCTCTCCCTCCCTCCATGAGTTCAGTACAGCTTCACGATGATGAAGAAATCAGCGCTGGTGCTAATCAGTGAGTAGGGCCAGGCTGGAATCCAGATCAATCTGGAGGAGGCCGTGATGACAGGCATCGAGTTCGTGCTCGCGGTGGCGATCTTCATTCCCGTGGCGTGGCAGTTGGAGGCCACCCATCGGCGCACCCGCGACCTGCCCCGCATCCCGTTCGGAGCGGACGCCGAATCTGAGGCGTCCGCCAAGTACCGCCGGCAGATCGCCGAACTCCGGCAACTGAGCCAACTGGCCGCCGGCTCCGAGCGACAAGGATGACCAGCGAACTCCACGACGGCCGTCGGTGCCTCCGCCCGCGAAGTCATCTGAGCGCTCCGCTCACCATGAAGCAGCGCTGCTGTTTCGACCTCTATTCGGTGGCCGTGTTACCTCGTGCTCTACGGTGACGCTCATGATGGATCTCCAGCGACTCCGGATCTACCGCGCGGTCGTCGCCGCCGGCTCCATCCAGGGCGCGGCCGCGAATCTGGGCTATACGCCGTCCGCGGTCAGCCAGCAGGTGGCGGCCCTGAGCCGGGAGACCGGGTTGGCGCTGGTCGGCAAGGCCGGACGCGGTATCGAACCCACCGACGCAGGCCTCGAGTTGGTGGCCGCGGCCGAGCGGCTGTTCGGTGAGCTCGCCGAGGTCGAGGCACGGGTGTCCGATCTGCGCGAAGGACGGGCCGGCTCGCTCAGCATGGCCTACTTCACGTCCGCGGCGATGGCGTGGATCCCCGGCATCGTGCGCCGGGTGCTGGCGGAGCACCCCCGGTTGCGGCTCGATCTTCGCGTCTTGGAGATGCCCACCGGCGAAGGTGAACACGTCGACGTCGAGGTGCTGGTGGGGTCACGCGACTTCGCCGCCCCGCCGGGCTTCCACTCCCACCATCTCCTGGACGAGCCCTACGTCGCCGTGCTGCCGCAGAACCACCCCCTCGCCGGACGCGATGAGGTCGACCTGGCCGAACTCGCCGGTGAGCGATGGATCGCGCACGACTCGGAGGAATCCTGGTGCGTGATCAACCTGCACCGGGCCGCCGTATCGGCCGGGTTCTCCCCGCCCTACTCGGTGCGGACGGCGAACCACCCCACCGCGATCGCCTTCGTCGCCGCCGGCATCGGCATCGCTGTGATGCCGCGCCTGTGCACCATCGACCTGCCGGCCGGCGTCGCGGGGGTCACGGTGACCAATCCCACACCGACACGCTCCATCCACCTGATGGTCCGGCGGGCGGTCGAGTCCTCCCCCGCCGTACAACTCGTCGTCGGAGGCTTGCTCTCCCACGCGCGGACGGCGTCCGAGGGCTCGGCGGGATCGGCCAACGAATCTCAACGCTCCCCGAACTACTTAGGGCTCGCTGAATTCGGCGAGCCCTAAGTAGTTCGGCGAGCGCGAGGGTGGGGTGGCTCTGCGACACTCTGGCTCAATCTGCCGTCAGCGCTAGAGAAGGCCATACAGTCCCATCGTGGACCCGATCAGAAACCCGTACGCGCCGGGCGCCGGCCAGCGGCCGCCCGAACTGGCCGGACGCGACCCGCAGTTGGAGGCGTTCCGCTTCGTCATCGAACGCATCGCCCGGGGCCGTCCGGAGCGCTCCATCGTGCTGGTCGGGCTGCGCGGCGTCGGCAAGACCGTGCTGCTCAACGCCACCCGGTCGCTGGCCGTCCGAGCCGGCTGGGGAACCGGGAAGCTGGAGGCCCGCCCCGACCAGGGCATTCGCCGTCCGCTCGGGGCGGCGCTGCACATGGCCATCCGTGAACTCGGCCACCCGGACGCCACCGCCGTCCTGTCCACCCTGAAGGCCTTCGTGGAACGCGCCGCGCCGCCGAACACCAAGGCCTACGACCGGTGGAACTCGGGCATCAGCGCGCCGTCCATCGCGGGCCGGGCCGACTCGGGCGACATCGAGATCGATCTGGTCGAACTGCTCACCGACGTGGCCGGACTGGCCGCTGACCAGGGCAAAGGCGTCGCGGTGTTCATCGACGAGATGCAGGATCTGGGTGCCGACGACGTCTCGGCACTCTGCGCCGCCTGTCACGAACTCGGCCAGCAGAGCCTGCCGCTGATCGTCGTGGGCGCCGGGCTGCCGCATCTGCCAGCGGTGCTGAGCGCGTCCAAATCGTACTCGGAACGGCTGTTCTCCTACGCCCGGATCGACCGGCTGGATCGTGAGTCGGCCGATCTGGCGCTGGTCGCACCGGCCGCGGACGAGGGTGCCGCGTTCACCCCCGAGGCCCTGGACGCCATGTACCGGGTCACCGGCGGCTACCCGTACTTCGTTCAGGCCTACGGCAAGGTGGTCTGGGACCTGGCGCCGAGTTCGCCGATCACCGCCGAGGACGTCGCGGTCGCCGCACCCGAGGCCGAGCACGAACTCGCGGTGGGCTTCTTCGGATCGCGGCTGGAGCGGGCCACGGCCGCCGAACGGGAGTATCTGCGGGCGATGGCGGACGCCGATGCCGACGACACCGGCACTGTGCCGTCCGCGCTGGTCGCCCAGACGCTGGGCCGCAAGCCGCAGTCCCTCTCCCCCGCCCGCGATGCGCTGATCAAGAAGGGTCTGATCTACGCCAGTGAGCGCGGCCGGATCGCGTTCACCGTGCCGCACTTCGGACGCTTCCTGCGCGCCCAGGCCGAGGCGGCCTGAGCTTCCGCGGCCACGCGGACCGATCCGCCGGGTCGGGCTTGTCGAGACCCGAGCCGCGCAGATTTCGACAGGCTCGAGCAACGGCTGGTGGCCGTGCGTGCGCCGGAACGGCATGCTGAACCAGTGGAAGCCGAACACGTCGTCATCCTGCTGACCGCCGTCCTGTTGTGCGTCGCGGCGACGTCGGCGCTGAGCGGGCTGATCCGGGTCGCCGCTCCCCTGCTGCTGGTGGTCATCGGCGGGGTGGTCGGGTTCCTGCCCGGCGTGCCGAGCCTGGAGGTCGATCCCGAGTGGATCCTGATCGGCGTGCTGCCCCCGCTGCTGTTCTCGGCAGCCGCGTCCATGCCGGCGATGAGTTTCCGCCGGGAGTTCCGCTCGATCGCGGGCCTGTCGGTGGTGTTGGTCGTACTCAGCAGCCTGTTGCTGGGCTGGTTCTTCAGCGCCAGCCTGGACATCTCGCTGGCCTGGGGCATCGCGCTGGGTGCCATCGTCAGCCCCACCGACGCCGTCGCCACCGCGATTGCCCGCCGGGTAGGCGTCCCGCAGCGGGTGCTCACCATGCTGGAGGGTGAGAGCCTGCTCAACGACGCCAGCGCGCTGGTGCTACTACGTTCGGCGATCGCCGCCGCGGCCGGCGGCATCGCGCTCGGCGGAGTCGTGCTGGACTTCCTGTGGGCGGTGACCGCCGCGGCGCTGATCGGATTCGGGGTCGGCTGGCTGCATCTGTGGCTGCGCTCCAAACTCACCGAAACCGCTCCCTCGACCGTCATCTCCTACGCGGCGCCGTTCATGGCCGCTGTTCCCGCTGAGCAGCTGGGGGCGTCCGGTTTGGTCGCCGCGGTGGTGGCCGGGCTGATCTCCGGCTACGGCGCTCCGCGGCTGCTCTCACCGTGGGCCCGGCTCTCCGATTCGCAGAACTGGAAGACCGTCGAGTTGGTGCTCGAGAGCGGCATCTTCCTGCTGATGGGCCTGCAACTGCACGGCCTGATCACCCATTCCGATCACAATCACAGCACCGCCCTCACCGTGGCCTGGGTGGCTGCGGTGGGTTGGCTGGGGTCGGTGCTGATCCGTGGCGTCTATGTGGTGAGCCTGGTCACCGGCATGTCGCGACGCACCCAGCGCCGACTTAGTCGCCAGGAACGCATGAACCTGTGGGCCGACTATCTGGAGCAACGGTTGGCGAACCCGGACGCCGTCCCCGAACCTCCGCTCATCGGCGGGCCACAGGTCCCCGCCGATCCACGACGTGCGGCCGCTATGCGCAAGGCCGCCAAGAAGGCGGCCGCAAGGGGGGCCAAGGGCAAGGGACGCCGGTCACCCTGGAGCCCCGAGCGAATCACCCAGGTGCTCACCCGGGTGCGGCGCGAGCGGGCCACCATCGACTACCTGGTCAGCAACCCGATCGGACCCCGCGAAGGCGGCCTGCTGGTCTGGGCCGGAATGCGCGGCGCGGTCTCACTGGCCGCCGCCCAGACGCTGCCGTCCGACACCCCGGGACGCCCGATGCTGCTGCTGGTCGCCTTCGCGCTGGCCGGTGGTTCGCTGCTGGTGCAGGGCGCCACGCTGCCGCTGGTGGTGCGCTGGCTGAGCCGTCCGGCCACCGACGAGGATCGCCAGGGCGATGCCGACGAGCGGGACCGGTTGTTCGATCTGATGCGGCAGACCGCCGAGCAGGAACGCGCCCGCGAGTCCGGACGCGGGCTGAAGCGGGTCGAACTCGACGTGCTGCAAGCCCAACGGACGGCGCTGCTGGACGCCCGCGACGACGGCGTCTTCGACGCCGAGGTGCTCAGCCACGCGTTGGCCGTGGTCGACGCCGAGCAGATCGGGCTCGAATTGCGCGGCTCACCCGAGGACGGCTGAGCTCAAGCCGCCGGCTCCTGCAACAACACGGCGGCCTGCTGCGTGGTGGAGGCATGAGCACCTCTCGATTCTCACTGTGGCTACCTGCTGTGCTGCTCTCGTCGGTGGTCGGCCTGGTCGGCTGCACCCAGACGAGCCCCTCCTACTCCGCGCCCGAATCGGGACCTGCCGGAGACGGACCGGCGCCGGCTGCGACGATGGCGCCGTCCGAGGCGGGGCCGACCACCAATCGCCAGGTGGCCCGCACGGCCGCCCTGTCGCTGCGCTGCGCCGACCTGAACGCGACCGCCGAGCAACTGCGGCAGCTGGCCGAGAGCATGGGCGGCTATGTGGCGTCCGAGTCGATCTGGACGAGCGCGAACACCACCAGCGGCAACTCGCGGATCGTGCTCAGCGTGCCCAGCGAGAACCTCGACCGGTTCCTGACCGAGGCCGCGAAGCTCGGCGAGCTGGTCACCCGCTCGGTGACCGCCCGCGACGTCACCGAGCAGGTGGTCGATGTGGATGCCCGGATCCGCACCCTGCGTGAGTCGATCAGCCGGATCCGGGCACTGATGGACAAGGCCGGCTCGGTTACCGAGATCGCCAAGGTCGAGGAGGAACTCACCAGCAGGCAGTCCGAGCTGGAGTCGCTGCTGGCCAAGCAGAAGGCGCTGAAGAACCAGGTGGAGCGCGCGCCGGTGACCGTGACGCTGCTCAGGACCGGACAGTCCGACACTCCGCAGAACCCGCTGCTGATCGGTCTCATCCAGGGCTGGGAGGCGCTGCAGAGCTCGGTCGCGGCGCTGTTCGTGCTGATCGGCGGGCTGCTGCCGTTCGCCCTGGTGGCGGGGGTGATCGGCTGGCCGATCGTGCGTCGGTACCGGCGCCGGGCGGCCGCGCGGAAGGCGGCCTCTGCTGGGTCTCGCGCGGACTCCGCAGATGAGGCTCGGACTTCAGGCGAGTCGGCAGGTGAGCAGCCCGAGCCCGCCGACCACGACGGTGGCGATCAGTCCGAGCAGCACAGGTCGGACGCCGGCCCGGCGTAGCACCGAGAGGTGCAGCGAGGTGCCGAGCGCGAACATCGCCGCGGCCAGCAGTCCGGTCTGCAGCAGGCTCGCCAACTGCAGCACCGGCGCCGACAGTATGCCGAGGCTGCGGACTACGACGGCCGCCAGGAATCCGACCACGAACAGCGGCACCAGCGGCTGCTTGCCGGCTGCCGCGGTGCGTCCGCCGCGTTGCCCGATCGAGATGGCGGCCAGCACCGGCGCCAGCAACAGCACCCGGGCCAGCTTGACGACGACGGCGACCTTGAGCGCGGGTTCGCCGATGATGCCGGCGGTGGCGATCACCTGCGCCACCTCGTGCACCGACGCCCCTGCCCAGATGCCGGCGGAAGTCGCGTCCAGCCCGAGCAGCGCGGACGCCGCCGGCAGCACGGCGATCATCGCCGTCCCGTAGGCGACCACCAGGGCCACCGCGGTGGCGGTCTCGTCGCTGCTGCGTCGCCGCAACACACCTTCCGCGCCGGCCACCGCGGCCGCTCCGCAGATCGAGAAGCCGCAGGCGATCAGCAGCGACTGGGTGCGGCTCACGCCGAGCAGCCGTCCGGCCAGCAGGGTGGCCGCGATGCCGCCGGCCACGACGATCAGCACCCCGACCAGCACCGGCCAGCCCAGCCCGGCGATGTCGGCGACGGACAGTTGCAGCCCCAGCAGCACGACCCCGAGCCGGAGCAACCGCCGCGACGCGATCTGGACGCCGGGCGCGACCGCCTCATCGAAGCCGCCGCGTCCGCCGATGACGTTGGCGACCACGGCGCCCAGCACGATCGCCACCAGCAGCGGACTGACGGCCGGCACCAGTTGCTGGCCGACCAGGGTGACCACGGCAGCACCACAGCAGAGCACCAGCCCGGGCACCGGCGAGCCCTGCCGCAACCGCCCCCGAACGGCCGCAGGTGCTTCGGGTTGTCGAACCGGACGGGAACTCTGCTGTGGCACCCCTCTACCATCCGCCGTCCAGGCATATCTGAGTAGACGGTACTTTCGCATGACAGTCATACGATGTCGATATGACCGTGGAGTTTCCGCCGCACCACTACCCGACGGTGGCCGATCTCGCCGTGCTGGTCGCCACCGTCGAGCACGGCGGTGTGGGAGCGGCCGCCCGTGCGCTCGACATGGCCCAGCCGAACGCCAGTCGTGCCCTGCGCCGGCTGGAACGCCTGCTGCGCCTCGAGTTGCTGACCCGCAGCGCCACCGGCACCGCCCCCACCCGGGACGGCGCACTCGTCGTCGACTGGGCTCGGCGAGTGCTCGAGGCGAACCAGCAACTGCTGCTGGGTGCCGCAGCCATCGGACGTGGTCACGCCGGCAGCGTCCGGGTGGCCGCAAGCCAGACCATCGCCGAGGAGCTGCTGCCGCGCTGGCTGGCGGCACTGCGCGCCGAGCACCCGGGGGCCGACGTGTCGCTGACCGTGGCCAACTCCCAGGAGGTCGGACGCCTGCTCAGCGCCGGCACCACGCTCGGTTTCGTGGAGAGCCCCGATCTGCCCGACAGCCTGGCGGTGCCGGTCGCCACCCACGAGATCACCACCGATCGGCTGGTGGTGGTCGTGGCGCCCGGACATGAGTGGGCGCGCCGCACCCGGCCGGTGCCGCTGGCCGAGCTGATGGAGACGCCGCTGGTGGTCCGCGAGCCCGGATCGGGC